>JBBSCF010000071.1:0-15569 GCA_038250545.1 Candidatus Limnocylindrales bacterium
CCCCGGCCCGCCCACTGTTGCGATCGCACCGGATCCAGCGACGCTGGCGAGGCCGAGCCCCAGTAAATCTTCCGCGTGGCGAGGTTCGGCACCGGCAAAAAGAAGGTGTCACCTTCGGTGCCCACGGACGCCGCCGCCGCGATGTTCGAGCGGTGGGAATCCACGTTGCAGAGCACCCCATGCGTCTGCTGCAGAAGTGCCAGTCGGGAGGTGAAGCGGGTCCGGATCGTGACAGTGCCGACCCCGTTGACCGGCCGGACGTCGTCGATCTCCCAGTCCTCGTTCATGAATCCGGAGAACATCAGGTATGGGTTGGCGACAACCGCCCCGGTGCTCTGGTTCCAGTGGGCATACCAGACCCTGGCCAAGCGGCCGCGGTACTGCTCTGCCACGATCGAGGCGAGGATGGTCTGGTCGACGCCGGAAAGTTGCACAGCGAGGCCAGCGGCGGCGTCATCGGCGCTTTCCCCCATCGCGTCGATGCCGATGTTCCCGCCCACCGCCGTCCATGTCTGGCTATTCCAGGAGAGGTCGCGGGCCGCCGTCGTGAAGCGCACGGTCCCCCCACCGAACTGGAGCTCGATCAGTTCGGTCTTCTCGGCGGTTCCCTGGGCGATGTCCGCCAGCAGTGCCGCGTTCAGCGCCCGGGTCAGATGGCCTCCTCGAAGCTCAGCACCAGACCGCCGATCAGTTTGGAGGCATCCGACGAGCCGAGCCCCTGCACGTCCGCGAGGTAGGCGTTGATCCGGACGTTGGTGTAGGTGAGCGCGGCATTGTTGGCCGGCGAGCCGCCCGTGAAGATCGGGGGGTTGATCGCGAGCGACGTGCCACCGCCCGAGAGATTCGGGGCGTTCGCGGTCAGTTGGAAGATGTTGGCCAAGCCCGCCACCCGGAAAATCTGGCCCGCCTTGAGGACCGGGTTCGAGCCGCTCCAGGTGTCGGTAACGAGCGAGCCGCCGGTCTGGCTCGCGCCGTTGACCAGCGATGCCCCGGACCCGCCGCCGTTGTGGATCGTATGGTGGTAGTGCTCGATGTCGAAGGACGTGCCGCCGCGCCAATAGAAATTGACAGCCGCGAGCAGTTCTTTCCCGACGTCCGACTCGGCATCGAACACGGGGAAGGTCTCGGTCCAGTGGACACCGATCTGGAGCGTCGAGCGCCGCTGGGGGCGGCCGGTCTGTCCCTTCGACTGCAGCGCCCCCGGCCACTCCAGGGGCGTGACCGTCGCCGGAGTGATGTTCCGCGGCCAAGCCGCCATTAGTTCCCCCCGTGGTAGAGGGCCTGGCGGTAGCCGCGCGAGCTCCGGACGGCCCGCAGCACCTGATCCGCGATCACCGGCCCGTGCTGCTCGAGCATGTCGACGGCGGTCGTCGTGTCCCAGGCCTGGATACTCGGCGCATAGGTGAAGTGCACGACGGTGTCGCCGCCGCGGAGCGACTGGCCCCGCGGAATGACGCGCTCCCCCTTCTGGAGGATGGCCGGCACTTCGTCACCGGCGATACCGCCGGCGTGCATGCGGGGCGCCCGGTAGAAGGCCGCCGCGGAGACGGTGCGCGGCGTGCCGTCCTGGCCGACGATGCCGCCCGTGTGGTACCCCTCGATCGGGATGTCGAAGGTGCCGGCCAGGCCACCGCTCCCGCCGGCCGCGGAGGCCGCGCCGCCGATCAGTTTTCCGAAGAACGCCTGCAGGCCACTCCCATCCCCGAAAATGGCGGCCGCCAGTTTCTGCGCGAGGATCTGATTGATCATGTGCGTCCAGGTCCGGAGCAGCCCACTCGCGAAGTCGGCGAACGCCGACAACCCCTTCGTCGGCAGGTCGTCGAAGAGGGTGGTCAGGTCGTCGGCGCTCCCACGAATCACGCTGCGCGTGGCCTCGAAGGCGTCGATCGTGTCACGCGCCGTGTGTTTCGTCTGATCGCTGGCTGCCTTCAGCGCGTCCCGCTGCCGAATGAGCCCCTGCAGGACCGCGATCTGCTCTTTGCTGACGCCCATCAGGGCCAGCTGGTAGAGCTGTGCCGCCTCGCTGCTCTGGCCCCAGGTGGCAATTGCCGCCTCCAGCTGGTGCTGCATGGTGGTGGCGCTGTCGATCGCGTCGGCATACGGCTTGTTGATCGCCTCCATCTCGTCGGCGGCGGCCTTCACCCGGTCCTTGAAGCGCTGTTGGGCGTCGATCTCGGCGGCCAAGGCCTTCGCATGGGCCACAACGCTCGCGCTGGCACCGAGGTGAGCCAGGCGATAGGCCTGGACCTGGGCGGCGGACTGCCCGGTGGTCGCCGCCTCCTGCTCGAGCTGACCGATCAGGCTCTTGACGGCGTCCGCCTGCTGCGTCGCGGCGGCGGTAGCGGCCGTCTGCGCATCGATCTTCTTGTGGAGCGCATCAAACTCGGCGAGGATGGCCGCAGCGTTGGGATTGTGCGCCAAGGCCATATCCTGCGCCAACTTGTAGCGTTCCGCCGCGTGCGCGCCCTGGCCGAGCGTGGCCGCCTCCAGCCGAAGGGCCGACATCAGGTCGTCCGACCCCTTGGTCATCGTGCGCGTGGCGTCGATGTACCGGCGACCCGCTTCCGTCGCGCCCTGGCTGAACTTCGCGATCTCGTCCTGCCAGCCCTTAATCCGGGTGTTCAGCTGGTCCACCCCGATCGGGGTAAGTCCGGGACCAGCCAGCGTGGCCCGCGCGGCCGCGATCTTCGTGTCCAGTTCCTTGATGGCCGTCGCCGCCTGTTGTTGCACGCGCGTCGCCGCCGCGCCCGGACGCTGGGAGTCATACCGCTGCTGGAATCCCGTCTGCAGCTTCGTGAAGGTGGCGTCCGCCTCTTCTTTCGCCTTCTTGGCCTTCTCGCGCATCGACTCGAAGGCGTACCCCACGAGCGCCACGCCGGCGGCCACCAAACCCACGATGCCGCCGCCGACGCCGAACTCCAGCAACTTCTCGCCCAGACGCGCGATGGGACCTCGAACGCCGAGCGCCTCGCGGGCCAGCTCGGTCAGCGGCCGCTTCGCCTTCTCCAGCGGGTCGAGAATCTGCAGCGTGGACGCGCGAAAGCCGCCCAGGGTCTTCTGGGCGGCGCCCATCTGTTGACGGAAGGAGGCCGTATTTGCGGTGAGGTCGACAATCAGTGATCCGGCGCGCGCCATGGACAACCCCTCTCCCTACGGCATGGTAGGCCGGTGACGGTCCACGTGGACCGGCGCCTCGATCTTGGCCGCGACCCGCGCGGCCAAGTCCGCCTGCAGGGCGGCGATGCGGCGGCGCTCGGCGAGGAGCTGGTCCCGCACAAACCACTCACCCAACTCCCGGCTACTCGCCTGCGCGAGCAGCGCGCTCTTCGTCATGCCGAGGCGCTCGGCGAGCTCGTAGTAGTAGAGCTGCTCGGGGTGGGCGCTGAGTCTTTTCCCATGTCCGCCTCCGCGACCGTGCCGATCCCGTTGACGAGCAGGATCTCGGAGGCGACCCGCTCCACGACGCGGCCATTCTTGCCGCCCAGGGCCGCGGCATCGTCCATCGCGAACACGCGGGTTCCAGCGTCATCGCACAGCCCGAGCGCTACGACCCGCGCGGCGAAGGTTGGCGGCGCCACCTCGCCCTGCGGGGTGGACGCGAGGAGTCCGACCAGTTCCTCGCGCTCGAAGCCGGTGAACTGCCGCACGAAAGCGGTGACGCCCCATTCCCCGACCTCGATCGGGTTGAGCGGCAGATCGGGCGCCGCCAGAATCAGGTCCTTGAGGCTCATGGTCAGGAGGTCTGACGCTGCATCGTGGACTTGGTCGGGACAAACTTGGCCTGGGTCGTCTGCATGTCGCCGACCTTCCCCGTGATCGGGTCGTAGCTCTGCAGGGTGCAGGTGCCGGTGAAGGCGGGGTTGGTCACCGACCGCGCGCCGGCGTCGGACCGCACTTCGATCGCCACCCCGGCAGCGCCCACCAGTGGGAACAGCGTGGCGTCCACCTTGCCGGTGGTGTAGTCCTGGAAGAACGTCACATCGACGCCGTACACCTTGAGGCCCGGCTTGTTGCTCCGCGTCGTGTCCCCCATGGCGGTATCGTCCTGCTGCTCCGCCTCGTAGTGCACGGAGATCTGCTGCACGTGGTCGCTCAGATCGACCGCGTTGAGCAACAGGTAGCCGTTGGTGATGACTTTTGTCGCCATGGTGCAACCCCCTTACTGGATGCCGACGATGAGGACGAAGGAGAACACCGGCGTCGTACCGGTGAGGGTATAACTCACGCGCCAGTACTGATCACTGATTGCCCCCGCGACGGGTGTGGCCCATTGCGAGCCGATCGCGGTGGCACCCGCGAACGTGATGCGGTCCGTTGGCGAGCCGAACCCCACGACGGCGGCACTCTGCACTTTCGCCGTGAGGTTCGGGCTCCCGGAGCCGCCCACGCTCAGTATGTGGAGGGCCGCGTAGAGCTTCTGTGTCGCGGCGACCGCGCCTAACTGCAGAACGCCGCCGGCGCCGGTGGCGCTCTTGGCACCATTCAGCAGAATGGTGCCACGCACCACGCGGCTGGTGGCTTCCCCGCGGACACTGAAGCCGAGCATCTCGCCGACCTTGCCCGTCAGCGAGTACGCCGCCATCGAGGGCTGGAAGGAGTAGGCTACTTCTCCCTCGGCCCCGGTGAGGGGGGCCAGCGACATGACGCGGTCGTCGACGCCGACAAGATTGAACAGCGTCGGGTCCACCCCGGCTGCGGCGTCGTTCCAGAAGCCCTCGTGTTGTGCCGCGACGGTGATCAGCCCAGGCTTGCTGCTACGGGTAGCATCCCCGTAGGCGGTATCGTCCTTCACGTCCGAGGCAAGCCGGAGTGCCATGGCGTTGAGATCGCCGCTCAGGTTGTAGCCGTCGAGCCAGCACTTCTGGGCGGTTAGAATCTGAGTCGCCATGAATCACGCCTCCTTGTAGGCGATCATGAGGTCGAGGACACAGACGTGTAGCACGGCCTGGTCGACGTAGGGAAGGTCGAGCTCGTTCTCGACCATGATGTCCTGGATCACGACCCCGCCCGCGGTCCCGCGAAACCGCTGGACCACGGCCCGCGCGGCCGAGCGCAGCGCGGTCGCGGCGGCGACCGTCTTCGCCATGCTGTCCATCTGGACCCGCGCCAGCACATCCCCGGTATCCACGCCCATCGCGGACGGACGCTGCGCCGAGACCAGTTGCAGCCGGATGGCCGGGTAGTCGCCGGATTCGGGCACGTCGACCGGGTAACAGCGGGTGCCGATCAGGCCCGTGACGGTGGCATCCGCGACCAGGATCGCGTACACGGCCGCGTAGACGTCGGCCACTTATGCCCCCCCGGTATGCAGCACGGTGGCGTCGAAGATGTGCTCGCACTCGAGCGCCAACTCCTGACGCAGCGCTTCGACCGCCTCTTCGGCCTTGGTGTCAAGCGCCGGCCGGAGAAACGGCCGGGGCGGGAGCGCGGGGATCTGCACTTCGCGGCCGAAGAAGATGCCGGCGACCTTATCGGCGAGCACCCGCTTCCCGCGCGCGCCGCGGGCCTTGACGACGTGCGCCTTCGAGCCGAACTCGATGATGATGGCGTAGAAGAACGTTCGCGTCGTTCCGATCGTGACCCGGACGCCCTCCTTGATCCGGGCGAGCCGGACATTGATCCCCCTGTCGGCCAGCGCCCCGGTGTGCCGAGGCGCCCGGCGACGCGCTTCAGTGGCGATCACGTCGCCCCCTTTCAGCGCAGCGCGCTCCAGGACCGCGCCGGCGGTGGCATTCGGCATCTGGCGCAACGCGACTTCCAGCGCATCGAGTCCTTCCACCCGGAACACCAGGCCATCCGCCATCAGGTCACCTCGTAGCCGCTCAGGAGCATCTCGCGGTGCCGTTCTTCCAAATCGGTCACCGACTCCAGCTCGATCACCCGAGCGCCCAGCACGAGCCGCATCCTGCGGGTCACGCCCACCATGTAGCGGATCTTCACCTGCATCGGCACCCGGGCGTGTTGACCGTCCGCGGCCACGAACTGGCGGCCATCCTGGGGCAGCACGTCGGCCCACGTCGTCGCGAACTCGTCCCAGACCGGTACGTCCTCGCCGGCGGCCGTCTTCGTGAGGCTCGCGATCTGCTGGATCGTTACCCGCCGCCGGAGTCGGCCGCCGCGCATCAGGCGAACTCCAGGATTCGGTACGGCCCCCAGAGCGCCGCCACGCCGAAGGGCAACTCGTTCACGGCAGACCCGATGATGGTGGCTTCGGCGTTCTCATACAGATTGCCGATCAGCAACAGCATCCCATGGCGGATCGCGGCCGGTACCGACGCTGGCTCGGTGCCGTATCCCGCGACGTACGTCACCCGGACCGCACCGAGCGTCGTGCCGCGGACACTCGGCCACGTGAGCCCGTACGCGGGCCGCAGCCGGGCCGGCTCGCTGTCGGCGTCCACCTGGTAGTCGGCCGGGTCCATCGTCTGGGTGGCCCCGGTGTCGTCCACGTACGTCACACTGGTGACGCTCTGGAGCCGCGGGTAGGGCAGCCGGATCACCTCCCGGGCCACGCGCACCGGATTCACCACGGGGAGCGTGTCCAGGCTCAGCCGCCATGTCTGGGTGATCAGCGCCCGGCCGAGGTACAGCTCCGCGTGGCTCCGGGCGGCGGCGATCAGCGCATCGACCAGGGCGTCCTGCTCATCGGTGTCGAGCCGCAGGTGGAGTTTCGCCACGTCCCGCTCGATCGGCTCGAGCACGGGCTCCACGGTCCGGATCAGCCCCATCTATCGCCCCCGCGCGCGCGGTCGCACCGCCCGCTCTGGGGTGACCAGCATTGCCGCCTCCGGCGCCTCCTCGACCGGGACCAGGACGCCCGACTCCAGCCAGGACCGGGCGACCACGGCGGGCACCTCCTCGGGCGTGAACGCCTCGCCCACACGCACCACCGTGCCCATCGCGTAGTGATAGGCGGTGCTGGACATCTCGACCGCGAGGCGTGCGCGCATACGTCTCCCAGAACGGCACAGCGAGCGGGGCACCCCGAGAGGCACCCCGTCGCTGGTCGGCTTACGTCGCCGAGTTCTTGTAGTAGGTGATCGGGTGCGTGCCGGCGTCGATCAGGTCGCCATCGGCCCGCATGAACCCGAGGAAGCCGACCTGATGGTAGTCGGCGTACCGCTCGACCAGGCGCAGCATGGTGACCGCCTTCACGCGCCGGATCTTGTACTTCGAGAAGTCGCCGAACAGGATCGACTTCGCGTTGGCGGCCATCACCGCCATGTCCTGGTTGATGGTGAACGGGTAGCCCAGGATGGTGTCGGGCGCGCCACCGGTCAGGCCCGCCTGCCAGAGCGGCCGGCCCTGGCTGTCCACGATCTTCCGGATCACGGCCAGCGAGCTGTCGTGCATCATGAACCGGACCTTGGGGCCTCGGCGGTAGCCCGGGTCCACCGAGTGGATCAGGTCCACCAGGTTGGCGTACTTCACGTCGAGCGTCGAGCCGGTGGCGCCGGTGACGCCGAGCGTCGCGGCGGTCACGACGCCATTCGGCTGCGAGGTGCCGGTGCCGGTGGTGAAGTGCGTGTTGGTGATGCGACCGAGCCGCTCGGCCAGCGCGCCGGACACGAACCCGTCGACGTTGAACGCCGAGTCCTGCAGGAGCTCGACCGGGACCAGGATCTGCTTCGAGCTGTACTTATAGGCGTCCAGCTGCACGACGCCGAAGCTCACGTCCTGGTTCGAGACCTGCGTGTTTTCGCCGAGCAGCGCGCCGGTCTGCGCCACGTCGGTCATGGTCGGCCAGGGCAGCGCGGCGCCGGTGTCGGTGTCGATGATGTCCGCCGCTTCCAGCATCCCGCCGAACGCCTTCATGGCCACGTCGAGCTGGTTGCTGAAGTCCTGCGCGAGCGTGTATCCGCCGCTCGAGCCGGTGCCCACGGTCAGGGCGCGGGACTCGGGGTCGAACCCGGACCGCAGGATGGCGCGATCCTCGGCGGTCATCTCGTCGGTGCCACGCCGCACCCAGGTGCGGAACGCCCGGGCATAGGCGGCGCGCGCCTCGTCGGCCGGGGCGGCCTCGCCGCGATCGCGGCCACCGGCCCTCGTGCCGCGGACCTCTTCGAGCTCGGCCGCGAGCTTGTCGGCCTTCTCGGCCCGCTCGATCGTGGCGCGCAGCTCGTCCTGCGCCGCGTCCAGCCGATCGAACTCGGCCGACTCGTCGGCGGTCATCGCCCGCGCCTCGGCGTGGGTCTTCTCGTGGAGCGCCTTCATCTGCTCCGCGAGCTGTCCGCGCTTTACGCGGAGTTCATTGAGTGCCATGGTGTGCCCCCTGCGAGTGAGTGTCGGGTCGGGGGCCACACAAAAGCGCGTGGACCTCCCAGGACCGTTGGTGAACGGTTCGCTGGATAGGTCCACGCGCGTGAGACGCACCTGTCGCTATCGCCACCCGCCCGGGCTCCCGGTGAGACCGGGTGCCGTGGGCAGGTGAAATCATCGTCGTCTGAGGTTCCAACTTACCGAGCGTCGGCGGCGGCGTCAACGTCAGAGCGTCGCGCGAATCACCCGGAGCCGATCCGATCGGAGATCGGGGACCACCGCCGGTGGCGGCGCCGGCGTGACCGCCTCGCGCCCCGCGTCGGCAATCTCCTGCAATGACCGCACACCGACCTCGGTCGCCGGATACGCCGGGTACGTCACCGGCGACACATCGAACAGCCGGACCTTCCGGAGCGTGCGCACCATGATCCCGTTCTCGGTCTCCCAAGCGTCGTCCAGGGTAATGAACCCGAACGACATCTGGGTCACATCGCCACGCTGCATGGACACCAACAGGTCACTGGCCCAACTGGTGGCCGGGGGGTCGAGGGAAATCCTCAACCCGCGCTGGTCTTCCTCCAAGCGGAGCGTACCCGCCGTATTCCGGCCGAGCACAAAGTTCGGATCGTGGTTGAAGAGCGCCCGCACGTCGTCCTGCTGAATCGCGTCGGTGAAAGCGCCGGGCGCGATCTGCTCGACGAACTCGCCATCGATGAGCTCGCTCCGGACGTTGAACAGGGCCGCGTACCCCTCGATGGTCCGAGGACCGTCCTGACCGGCCGGCGGTGCGGCCACCCGAAGCTCGTGGACCGCAAAGGCGCGTCGTTCGATGGTCAACATGGTCAGCTCTCCTTGGGGTTAAGCGGCCGCGCGCACTGCGCCCTCGACGAGCGCGGCTAAGCGGTCGAGGAGGTCTTGGGCTACGCCGGGCTCGGCCGCCGCCTCCAGTTCTACGCAGCGCGCCTCCGGATCATCGGTCCAGGCCCCGCGGCTGGCCGTCATCATCCGATCCGCCGCCGCTTCGGCGAATCCGCGGATGATCTCCGGTGGCAGGGTGGCACCGGCAAGTCCCGCATACGCCCGCGCGAACGCGGCCAGGGGCGGTTGCAGGGTCCGGAGCAGGTAGTCGCGATGCCCGTCGTAGGCGTCCGCCGGCGATTGCCCCTTCTTGACGGCGGCCCGGACGACCTGCGTCTCACGGCGCTGCGCCCGATGCACCGCGTCGACCAGCAACTCCTCGTGCGCCGCGATCAGCACGCCGCGGGCGGCGGGCGGGGCGGCCGTCGCGGCCGGGTCGGCCGTGGCGGGTGGCGCCCCGACCGGCGCCGGCACGGCCCCGGCCGGGATCATGTTGAGCGGCTTCAGGTATTCCGCGCCGTCGCCATTCGGCAGCGGGTTCATGTTCTCGATGCCCCGCACGTCATCCGCCGAGAGCCAGCCCCACTGGCGGCCCACCGCGTAGGCGGCATAGCGCGTCTGCAGGTCGCCGCGAAGCAGGCCGTCCACCAGAAACTCGACGAAGAACGTCGGCCGATCCGCCGCCGTCAGCAGCGACCGGCTCAGCGCCTGCTCCCAGCGCACTAGCCAGGGGCGCAGCGAGTAGATCACGAACTCCAGCGACTGCTGCTCGATGTTG
The DNA here is from genome assembly GCA_038250545.1 of Candidatus Limnocylindrales bacterium. Taxonomy (GTDB): domain Bacteria; phylum Chloroflexota; class Limnocylindria; order Limnocylindrales; family CSP1-4; genus CAIXZV01. The sequence continues at coordinate 9,896 of JBBSCF010000071.1, forward strand.
TTGTTGGTGGACCGCTCCAGATCGCCGATCAGGTGGGGCGGCACCCGGAACATCCGGGCGATCTCGCTCACTTGGAATTTCCGGGTCTCCAGGAACTGGGCGTCGTCGTTCGGAATCGACGTCTGGTTCCACTTCATCCCCTCTTCGAGTATCGCGACACGGTGACTGTTGGCGAGCCCACCCTGCGACCGCTCCCACGACTCCCGGAGATTCTCCCGGCCCGCCTTGTCCAACTTGTTCGGATGCTCGAGCACACCGCCGGGGCGGCTCCCGTTCCCGAAGTAGCGCGCCGTGAAGTCGTCCGTGGCGAGCGAGGCCCCGATGTTCCGCCGCTGGAGCGCGATCGGCGAGTACCCGATCCGCCCGTCGAACCCGAGGCCGGGAACGTGGAGCACGTCCTCGGCCGGCAGGATGATGGTTTCCCCGAGCCCGTTCCCGCCCCACAGCTGCGTGAGATAGCGCTTGGTGGCGGTCGAGTAGTCCGGGCGGGTGCGATCGGGCAGGAGCGGCCAGAGTGCCACCGGGCGCCCGCTCCTGGTCCGCTGGATCTCCATGTAGGCGTTCCCCCAGAGCGTCACGTGCGCCTGGGTGGTCTCGAAGAAGGTGAACGGCGTGATCTCGGGGTTCGGGGTGTTGTGCAGGAGGTTGTAGATCGGATGGTCCACCGCCCGCGACTTGCCGCCCGGCGTCCGCTCGTAGACATGCAACGGGAGCGACGCCACCGTCTCGGCCAGGACACGCACCGCCGCATAGACCGCGCTCGACTGCAACGCGCGCCGTTCGTTGACGACGATCCCCGCGACATCGGAGCCGTCCCCGAACGCGCCGAACGCCTGATAGAGCCAGGTGTCCGGATTCGATAGGTTGGTCGAGGGGTTCTCGGGCGACCCGCCGCGACGTTCCAGGAGCCCGCCGAGGATACTCATGCCGGCTCCTTCCGCTGCGGCTCACGGCGCGCCAGCAGGAGCCCGGCGCCGATCGCCGCGAGTCCGCCCACCACGCCGAGCAGCCACGGCGCGACCGCGTAGAGACTCACGAGCAGGAGGAGCCCGCCCACCACGACCAGGAGATCCGCGAATCCCGGCTTCATAGGGTCATGATCCCCTGGGTGGAATAGATGGAGGTCGCATCCGCGGCCACCGTGGCCCGACCCAGCGCCATCACCGCCGCCACGATCCCGTCGATGCGGCCGGTCGAGAGCTTCTTCGACGGCGTGATATTCCCGTTGTCGTCCACTTTCACCGCCACGTTGCCGGCCATCCAGCGGAGCACGTCGTTCGCCCCATGCGCGAGCTTCGCGTCGAGGATCAACCCCTCGAGGTATTTCATCGGCGCGGACAGGGTCCTGGCGCCCTGCCGCATCTCGACCATCTGGAACCCGTCGGTCTGCAGCTGCACCGCCAGCTGCGTGGCGTTCCACGGGTCGTAGCCGATTTCGCGGATCCGGTACCGCTGCCCCAGCTGGCCGACCCGCGCCCGGAGCACGTCGTAATCGACTACGTTGCCGTCGGTCCCCTCGATCAGGCCCTGCCGCTGCCAGACGTCGTAGGGCACGCGATCCACCAGGTGCCCCTCCGACACCTTCGTGATCCGGTCCTCCGGCACCCAGAAGTGGGCCAGGAGCCGCCAGAGCTCGTCCTCGCCCGCCGGCGGGAAGACCAGGAGAAACGCCGTGAGGTCCGTCGTGGCCGAGAGGTCCAGGCCGCCGAAGCACTCGCGGCCGGCCAGCGCCTCGGGGTCCACCTCGTCCCCGCATTCGTCCCACCGCGCCATGTCGACCCAACGCTCGGCCTGCTCGACCCATTGGTTGAGCCGCTTGCAGCGGAAGTTGTTTTGCGCCGCCGGCAGCTCGGCGGCCTTCGCCGCCTGGCGCTCGAGCTCGTCCACCGCCACCGAGACGCCGAGTCCCGGATTGGCCTTCACCCAGACGGTCGGGTCGCGCCAGTCGTCCCCGGGATCCAGCGTCGCCACGAATGCAAACACACTGTCCGTGCTCACATCGCTCAGGAGCCCGTCGAGGATCTTGACCGCGTACGTCCGGAGCTCGTAGCAGATCCCCCGGATGAACCCCGCCGTCGTGATCGCGAACATGAGCGGCTGCTGCCGTGCGCCGACCGCCGTCTCCAGCACGTCCCAGGTCCCGCGCGTCTTGTGCGCATGGAGCTCATCCACCAGCGCGCAGTGGACGTTGAGGCCGTCCATGCCGTCCTCGTCCGCGCCCAGCGGCTCGAACTTCGACGCCGTGGAGAGGACCGACAAATTCGCCTTATAGACCGCGACCAGCCGCTTGAGCCCGGGCGACCGCTTGACCATCTGCGCCGCCGCATCAAAGACGATTTTGGCCTGGTCTCGCTTCGTCGCCGCGCTGTAGACCTCGGCCCCGGCCTCGCCATCAGCGACCAGCATGTAGAGCCCGATCCCGCCGGCGATCGTCGATTTTCCGTTCTTCCTGGCGATCTCGCAGTAGGCGGTCCGAAACCGCCGCGTCCCGTCGCGGCGCCGCCAGCCGAACAAGCTCCCCACGATGAACCGCTGCCAGGGCTCGAGCACCAGCGGCTGGCCCGCCCATTTGCCCTTGTAGTGCCGCAGGTGCCGGAAGAACTCCAGCGCATGCCAGGCGGTGCGGGCCGGCGCCGGCTTCCCTTTCGCACTCGGGTGGCCGAGGCGCCAGATGTACCCGCGCGCCTTGGCCGTCTTCAGGTCGTCCAGGTGCCGTTGACACGCCTGCCGCACCAGCTGCCCGGCGACCACCTTGCCGCGCACCACGTCCCTGGCGTAACCGGTGACGGGATCGACGATCTTAACGGCCCGCGCCAATCAGCTCCTCGAGTGGGTCCCGGGCCGCGTCAGGCGTGATCTGCACCTTCGTCCGGCTTGACGGCGTGAGCCCGAACTCGGTCAGCATCCGCGTCACCCGGCGATAGGCATCCGACGCGATCGTCACTTCCGGCCGCTGGCGGGTCATCGTTCCGCCAGCCTCGGTGACGCAGCTGTAGGTCATGCCGCCGCGCGTGATCACCTCGCGCGCCGCCCGGTACTCCGCGTAGGCGTCGCACAGCAGCTCGAGCGCCACGCCGTCCGCGACCGTGAGCACGCCCATCCGGTCCAGCTCCGGCCCGATCCGCGCCCACATGGCCCGCGCCACGTCGCTCAGGTCCTCCGGGCACCGCGGGATGCCGCGCTTCGGCTTCGGCTCGCGCTTATTCGGCGCACGCTTCCCCGGATTCCCGGCCAGGAGCTTCAGATGCGTCGGCGTCGGTTTCCGTCCAGCCACTTTTTACCTTCCCATTTCGCGGTCGCACGAGGGTGAGGGGGCTGCGGTCTTATGTCCGCGACTGGTAGAGATTTGACCCCCCCTCCCCCAGCGCGCGCGGCGCGGCGCTACCATCGTGCGGCCCCGTCACGGCGCGGAGCGTTGCCAAATCCGCCGTCCAGCGAGCTCGTCTTCCGACTGTGGTGTGAGGCGCAGAGTACCTGGTGGTTTGTTGGTGCCCACATGAGGACAGGATCGCCGCGGTGCGGGGTGATGTGATCCACCACCGTCGCCGCCCTGACCTGTCCGGCGGCCTGGCACTGCACGCAGAGGGGATGTCGGCGGAGGACGTCGGCGCGGTAGGCCCGCCAGCGCCCGTCGTAGCCGCGCTCGGCCGCCGTGCCACGCTGGCGATCGTAGGTGCGCTGATGCTCGGGACAGAACCCCGACATGGAGACCGCAGGGCAGCCGTGGTGCCGACAGGGACGAGGTGGGGCCAGCGGCATCAGCGCCTCGGGCAAACGGAAAGTGGCCCTCAATCCCGACGATGGGAGAGAGGGCCACGAATGGGCCACGCGCCTGCAATTTAGCGGTCTGCGGCGGTCTGGGCAAGACGGCGTCCGGCGACCGCGGCCACATAGACGATCTTCACCTCCAGCCAGGCGCCACACTTGTTGCAGCGATGCACGCCGACGGGATGATCGCCCGTCGGCGGGAGGTAGTACGACTGCTGGACCCGCACCCACACGACGACCGGGGGCGCGAACTTGATAAAAGCGTTGTTGCATGGGCGCGGGATCCGCCGTTGATCATCGGCCGGCAGCTGTAGGTTGCCGCGGCGATCCGCCCCGGAACGACGATCAAGGGCGGTACAGCGGGCCTCGACGCCGGTAAACGTGAACCAGCCGAATGGTGCCGGATCCCGCCAGGCGCCTCCCTCGGCCGCCGACATACTAGGGCACGATGCAGTCAGGACAGGCCCGACAGGCATGTGGGAGCCGGCCGTTGGCCTGAATCTCACAATGCCGCAACATCTCCTCCGTGGGATCGGTGGTCTGACCGCAGCTCGTCAGCAGGAGCACCAGCAGCGACGCCACGACGCACGCTCGTTTGATCATGGGGTTCCTGTCTGTGTGAGGGTCGGCGCGTCACAGCCCGCACCCGTCGCTCGCCTCGAGGACCAGGCGGTCGCCGTCGAGTCGGGCGTCGGTGACGCGGTAGCGTTGGGGAGGGTCGTCGGGGCCGGTGATCTCGACATCGAGGCCGGGGGCGCGGATGTACTGCCGGCACCAGCGTTGCAGGTCGCGCAGCTTGTCAAACTCCTCGGCCTGGCCCAGTGCGGCCCGGATGGCTTCCTCGGCCGCAACGTGGCGCTCCCTGTCCAGTCCGCGATACGTGCTCACGTCGTGGTCGATGCCTAACCGTCCGAGTATGCTGGCCGTCGCCATTTCCCGGCCGTACATGTAGGACGTGTCGCGAGAAGCGGCGACCAAGGCCAGCACGGTCTCCACGTCGGGGCGCTCAGGCGGTGACGTCTCGCTCATCGGGTCACCCCTCGGGGTGGTGGGGTCGCTCATTTCTTGGCTAGGTTTGTGATGATGAGCTCATTGACGATGCCGCGATGCTTCGCGTCGGCAGCGATTCGCGACGGCCTTTGAATCACGATCTGTTTTAGCCCGTAATATAGTGTCTTGATGGACGCATGGCAGGCGTTAGTCGCAAGCACCAAACACCCGCGGTGCGCCAGCGTTCTTGCCATGGTCGCGAGGCGTGCCTGATCCTCCCAAGAAAAAACCTTGGCGTTGTACTTCAAGAAGCCATTGTTCCCATGAGCGACAGTGTAAGGTGGATCCAAGTACACCAAGTCGCCTCGCGCCGCGCGGTCCAGAACGTGGGCAAAATCGGCGCACACAAGAGACTTTCCCTTCAGTGATTGCGACGTTGCCTCAATCGCCGCTGCTCTCACGACGTCAAGGTGAGTCTTCCGCCCATACGGGACGTTGAATTCGCCCCGTAGGTTCACACGATAAATCCCGTTGAACGCCAGGGTCGATAAATAAACGAACCTCGCCGCTCGAGCTTCTGGCAATCTCGGTTTAGAGGCTCGTACGGCCAAGTAATCAACCGCGGTGTTGTTTAATCTCCGGAGTCGGTCGATCACTCGATCGGGATCGTCACGAATAACAGTGTAACACTCAATCAGTTCTTCATTAACATCGGACAAGACCGCCTCATCGGGCTGCGTGGCAAAGAAAAGCGCACCACCACCGAAGAACGGCTCGAAATAGCAGCCAAAGTCGCGAGGAAGATACCGCCGCAGCTCGGTAAGAAGAGCTCGCTTTCCACCAGGCCAATTAAGGAGCGGGGGGCCATGTGGCACAGTTTCATCGATGTGCCGACGAATGGTAGCCTCCTCGGGTA
>JBBSCF010000072.1:0-15443 GCA_038250545.1 Candidatus Limnocylindrales bacterium
CGGGCCCGGGCTCGTCGCCTCGCTCAAGGACCACGTACGCCAGGACCTGGGGCCCATCGCCCAGCCGTCCGAGATCGAGGTGCGGGACCTGCTCCCCATCGTCCGCCGCTACCTCAAGGCGGTCGAGATGGGCGAGGACCCCGGGGACCTCTCCACCCTGGCGGACTGATCCGGACGGGCCCCGGACACGCGCGAACCGGCGGGGGACGCTCCGCCGGTCCGGGGGCACGCGCGTCCGGGCCGAGCCCGACGGGAAGGTCAGGCGGTGGCGGGCTTGGGTTCGCCCGACATCAGGGCGCCGCGCACACCCTGTGGGACTCGGGCGGCGAGGACGCCGTCGAGCCCGTAGTAGCGGCCGGCGCCGAGACCCCACAGGGTCGCGCAGGCCAGGGCGTAGGTCAGGTGCTGGTTGACGATGCCGTAGGCGAAGTCCCACGCGGCGAAGAAGAAGAACAGCATCATCAGGGTGCCCATGAGCGCCGCGAACCGCGTCAGCAGGCCCAGGACCAGCGCCACGCCGATCCCGATCTCGCCGAGGACCACCAGGCCGTTGATCACCGTCATGAGCCCGGGGTTGCCGGCCAGCGAGACCCAGAAGTCGTGGGTCGGGTTGAAGACCGTGCCCTCGGCGGGCGTTCCCGTCACGAACGGCCAGCCCAGGGTGCCCGCCGTCCCGAACTTGAGAAACCCGCTCGCGTCGAACGCTTCCGGGGCCAGGAGCTTCTCGAGCCCTGCCCACAGGAAGATGATCCCAACGGCGATCCGGAACAGCGCGACACCACGCTGGTGGATCCTGCCCGTGATCTCCACGGCAACACCTCCTCGACCCCTCCGTCCGGTGACCATCACCGGCGGGCCCTCATGCAGGGTCATCGACTGGCTCCAGACTGCCCGCGAGCCGGGGCTCACGTTGCGGGCCGCATGGCCTGTCTAGCATGGGCCATTGGGAGGACAACAGCAAGCCCCCCTGGGGTCGCGTCTCGACGTAGGCTTGGCGGGTGGACGACGCCGTCGAGACCCCCGCGACCACCGCCCGAACCGGCCACGCCGGGCCTGCCGCCCGCATGTCCGCGTGGCTCGCCGATGCGCCGCCGTACCCTCCCAGCGTCGGCGACCGGCGCACCGTCGAGCTCCTGGGGCTGCACCTCCCGGTGCGCGCGACGGTCGCCGTGATCACGGTGTCCCTGGTCCTCCTGCTTGACTACCACGGCCGCATCGACGGCCTGGTTGCGGCGCTCCTCGGCCCGTTCGGCGACACGCCGGCGGACGCCAAGCGGATCCAGTCGATCGGCCGATTCGTGCTGCAGGGGCTGCTGCCCCTGGCCGTGGTGGTGCTGCTGCTGCGGGACCGGCCGAGCCGCTACGGCCTGCGCCTTGGTGACTGGCGTGCCGGCCTCACGGTGGCGGCGGGCGGGGTCGTCGCGATGACCGCCGTCATCCTCGCGCTCGCCCGGGTGCCGGACTTCGCCGCCTACTACGCCCCCCAGGCCGGCCCGCCGGCGCAGGCCGTCCTCACGAGGCCCTCGAGGTCATCCCGGCGGAGTTCTTCTTCCGGGGGTTCCTCCTGTTCGCGCTGCTGCGGATCGCCGGGCCGGTCGCGGTCGTCATCGCCACGATGCCGTTCGCCTTCATCCACCTGGGCAAGCCCGAGTACGAGACGCTCAGCACGCTGGGGGGCGGCCTCCTGTATGGCTGGCTGGACTGGCGGACGGGCTCGGTGCTGTGGAGCGGGCTCGCCCACACGTGGATCCTCGCGACCGCGGTCCTCGCGGCCGCCATGTTCGGGACGCCGCCTGGCGGCTGAGCAGGCGGGCGTGCGGGCGGCGCGGATCGGGCGTGGCGCCGTATCCTCCGGGCATGCCCCGTGACGACGCCCCCGCCGAGATCATCGCCCTTGCCGACGCCCGCGCCGATGCCCGCCGGGCCCGCGACTGGTCCGGCGCGGACGCCCTGCTGGCCCAGATCCTCGCCGCGGGCTGGAAGGTGGTCGACGCCGGGACGATGTACGACCTCGTGCGGGCTGCCGCGCCCGACATCGCCGAGGACGGCGCCGTCCGCTACGGGTCCAGCGCCTCGGTGCCCTCCCGGCTCGACGAGAGCCCGGTCGGGGTGGCGTCGGTGGTGCTCATCGCGACCGACTGGCCGGTCGACATCGCCCGCGCCCACCGGGGGCTCGTGGAGCACGCGCCCGACGGGACCCAGGTGATCGTCGTCGCCAACGCGCCATCCGAGGGGCAGGCGGCGGAGCTTGCGAACCTCGATGCCGTGGACCCGGGCGCCCCGGGCATCGTGACCGAGGTGGTCTGGACGTCGCAGCGGCTGGGCTGGGCCGCCGCGCTCAACGCCGGGATCCGCCGCGCCGCCGCCCCGGTGGTGATCCTGCTCGACACGAGCGTGGAGCCGGTGGGAGACCTCGTGTCGGCGCTGGCGGCGGCGCTCGAGGATGAGACGGTCGCGGTCGCGGGGCCGTTTGGGCTTGTGTCCACGGACCTGCGCCGCTTCGAGGAGGCGTCCGCGGGGGACGTGGACGTCGACGCGATCGAGGGCTACGCGCAGGCGTTCCGGCGCGCGGACTTCGTGGCGCGCGGCCCGCTCGACGAGCACTTCGCCTTCTATCGCAACCTCGACATCTGGTGGAGCCTCGTCCTCCGCGACCAGGCCGAGGGCGCCGCCGATGACGCGCCTCCCCGGCGTGCCCTGCGGATCGACGGGGCGCCCGTGGCGCGCCACGCCCACCGGGGCTGGTCCAGCGTCCCGGACGACGAGCGCGACCGCCTCTCGAGGAAGAACTTCTACCGCGTGCTCAAGCGGTTCGCGACACGCCGCGACCTCCTGGTCTCGAACGCCGCCCGCCGGACGATTTCCTGACGACGCCCCTAACAAACTCGGGCCCCGTCGCGTTATGTAGGCAGAGGCCTCGCAGACAATCATCGTTCCCCCGGCGGTGTGGCACGGCGAGGCCTCATTTCCTGCCCGTCACCGGTCGCGCGGATCCGGGATCGCGTCGGCAGGGTTTCGATCGACCCGCCCGTATACTCGCGGCGTGCGTCGATGGGTCTGCATCGTGGCTCTGCTGGTCGGGTTCTCCGGCCAGGACTACACGTGGTCGGCCCGGACCCGCATCCCCATCCCGGTTGAGCGGCTGCTGGATCCCCGGCGGCCCGACCCGGGGCTACCGGAGGGGGCCTGGTGGAACCTGACCTGATCGATCCCTCGACCGAGGAGCCGCCGTCGCGCAGGCGCCGCGTGGTCGTGGGGGGGATCGCCGTGCTCGTCGCGGTGGCCCTGCTCGCCTCGGCCTGGCCGGATGGGCCCCGCCCCGTCGCGCCCACGCCGGCGGCCGCCGCCGACACCGCGCTCGTGACCATCGTCGCGGGCGCCCCGGCGTCCATCGATCCCGCGAAGCACGGCGATCTCGGTAGCGCGAGCTTCGTGAGCCAGCTGTACGAGACGCTGACGGCCGTGGATCCCGAGCTCGTCATCCGCCCGGCCCTCGCCGAATCGTGGGTCGTTGCCGATGGCGGCCGGCAGGTGACCTTCACCCTTCGCCCGGACCTGCGGTTCAGCGACGGCTCGCCGCTGCGCGCCTCGGACGTCGTCCACAGCTGGCGCCGCCTGTTCGCGTCGGGCGACCCGTCGCCCCTCGCCTCGCTCATCGCAGACGTGGTGGGCGCCCGCGCCCTGCTGACCGGCGCCAGCACCGACACGAGCACGCTCGGCGTCCGCGCCGAGGGCGACCTTACGGTGGTCGTGGACCTCGAGCGCGGCGGCGGCGATCTGCCGGCCATCGTGTCCGGCGCCCCGTTCGCGGTCGTGCCGCCCTCCGTGGGCGACGGCGAGATCTCGCCCGACCCGGGCAAGCTCGTCGGCAGCGGCGGCTACACCCTCGAACGCGTGGACGCGGACGCCTTCCAGCTCAAGGCCAACCCGGATTACTGGGCCGGCAAGCCGGCGATCGAGACGGTCCGGATGCTCACGACGCTCAACGGCCAGAGCCCGGTCGACGCGTTCGTGGCGGGCGACGTGGACGTGGCGCCCATCGGCTCGTTCGACGCCGGCTGGATCGCCTACGACAAGGTGCTGGGGCCCGCGTTGCGCGGCGACCCGTCGCTCTCGGTGACGTACTACGGGTTCGACACCCGCCAGAAGCCGTTCGACGACGTCCGGGTGCGCCAGGCGTTCGCGCAGGCGGTGGACTGGCGTCGGCTCGCCGCCCTCGACGAGCCCGGCTCGTCCGTCGCGGCCACGAGCATGGTCCCGGCCGGCATCCCGGGCACGCCCGCCGGCGACTACGTCCCGGCCTACGACCCGGCGGGTGCACGCGCGCTGCTCGCGCAGGCGGGCTACGCGGACGGCAAGGCCCTGGGCCCCATCTCGTTCATCGCCAACGGCGGCGGCTACGACGGCGGGATCATCGCGATGCTGGAGAAGAACCTGGGGGTCACGATCGACTACGCCACGATGGAGTTCGGTACCTACCAGGAGCGCCTGGCCACGGACCCGCCGATGCTCTGGAGCATCTCGTGGGTGGCGGACTACCCGGGTCCCAACGATTTCCTCGGGGTGCTCCTCGGCACGGGCTCCACGGCCAACCAGGGCGGCTGGTCCTCGGCGGCGTTCGACGCCGCGATCGCGACCGCGACCGGGGCCGCCGACAGCGCGACCGCGACCGCCGCCTACGCCGACGCCCTCGCGATTGTCCGCGACGACGTGCCGACGGTGCCCGTGAGCTACGGCACGTCCTTCTCGCTCGTGCGCGACGGCCTGGAGGGCGCCGACCAGACCGGGACCGGCATCCTGCGCCTCGCGGGCCTTGCCTGGGCGGCCGGCCGGTGAGCGCCGTGACCCGTCTCCAGCGCGTCGCCCGGCTCGTCGCGGCGGTCATCCTGGCCATGGCCGCGCTGCTGCCCGCAGCGGCCCCGACCCTCGCCGCGGACGTGACGTTCGGCAAGCCCGAGGCCACGGCGACCTATGGTACGGGGATCACCTTCTCGGTGCCCATGACCGCGATCGGGCCGCTGGCGCGGCTCGAGATCCGGCTCCTGTACCCGGGGGCCATCGGCCCCTTCGTCGAGGAGGTCCCGGTCTCGCCCGGGAGCACCCAGACATACCGGCTCGACGTCAGCGGGGGTGGCCACATCGTCCCCAACACGGTCATCGAGGCCACCTGGGCCGCGGTCCCGGCGGGCGGCGGCGCCCCGGTGCTCTCGGCGACCGCGCAGGTCCGTTACAGCGACACCGACGAGACCTGGCAGACGATCAAGGGCGACCTCGTCGTCGTGCACTGGTATGCCGGGGACGAGGCGTTTGCGCGCAAGGCTCTGAAGATCGGCGACGAGGCCGTCAAGGCGACGGCCGACCTGCTCGGCGTCACCGAGACCAGGCCCGTCGACTTCTTCATCTACGGCGACGAGACGGCCTTCCGGACGGCCCTGGGGCCCGGCACCCGCGAGAACGTGGGCGGCCAGGCGCACGCCGACATCCGGACCCTGTTCGCGCTCATCACGCCGGATGCCATCAACGACAGCTGGGTGGGCGTCGTGATCCCGCACGAGCTCGTCCACCTCGTGTTCGACACGGCCGTGGAGAACCCGTACCGGTTCCCCCCGCGCTGGGTGAACGAGGGGCTCGCCGTCTACCTCTCCGAGGGCTACACGCCGACGGATCGCTCCTACGTGGGGGCGGCGGTCCGCTCGCAGGACCTGCTGCCGCTCACGGCCCTCACGGGCCAGTTCCCGACGGACCCCGACAAGACGTACCTCGCCTACGCCGAGGCGGTCTCCGCGATCGACCACCTCGTCCGCACCTATGGCGAGCCGGCCCTGTTCGCCCTCATCGGCGCCTACAAGGACGGCCTCACGGACGACGAGGTGTTCACCAAGGCGGTCGGCAAGGACGTCGCGGCATTCCAGGCGGGCTGGCTGGCCGAGCTCGGCGCGGACGCGCCCAGGGCGTACGGCCCCGTCGTGAACCCGGCCGGCCCGGTGCCGCCGGGCTGGGACGCGCCGGTTGACGCTGGGGCGCCCTCCGCGGCACCGGGCAGCTCGCCCGGCGCGGCCACGGCGCGTCCGGACACGACACCCGCCGCGACAGCGGCCGCCGGGGCCCCGCTCGACGACGGCGCACCGTCCGACGGCACCTCCGACGCTCCGCTGCTCTTCCTCGCGATCGCCGCCGTCGTGGTCATCGTGATTGTCGGCCTCGTCGTCGCGCGGCGGCGGACCGCCGTGTCGTGAGCGTCATCGTCGCCCGCGTCCGGGCGATCCCCAGCTGGCAGGTGACCCTGGGCCTCGCGCTCATGGTGATGGGCTTCCTGGTGGCGGCGCAGGTCGCATCCGAGGGGCCCCGCATCCGGTATACCAGCCAGGAGCGCACCCCGCTGGTGGAGACGGCGCTGGACCTCCAGGCCCAGCAGGAGAGCCTCAAGGCGCAGATCCTCCAGATCCGGACGGACATCGGCGACCTGGAGACGACCGGCGAGGGCGGCGCGTCCGTGACGAAGGATCTCAACCGGCAGCTGGAGCAGGCACGCCTGGCCGCGGGGCTTGTGGCCATGACCGGCCCGGGTCTCGTCATCCGCCTCTCGGATTCCGAGGCCACGGTCCCGCCGGACGGCAACGACCGTGACTACCTCGTGTCCGGGCGGGACGTGCTCGCCGTGGTGGAGGAGCTGTGGCTCGCCGGCGCCGAGGCGATCGCCGTCAATGGGGAGCGCGTGACCTCGGCCACGGCGATCGTGGACATCGGCGGGTCCGTGCTCGTGAACTCGGCCTACCTGGCGCCGCCGTACGACGTCTCGGCGATCGGACCCTCCGACATGTTCGAGCGGCTGACCCGCTCGCAGGGCTTCATCGACTTCATCCGGGCCCGATCGGAGTCGTTCGGGATCGGCGTGGGATACGCGGTGCAGGACGCCGTCGACCTGCCGGCCTACGCGGGTGCGGTGATCCTCCGGCACGGGCGCGTGGACCCGAGTCAGGCACCGCCCGCGCCGACCCCGACGGGGCCCGGAACCGAGGCGCCCTGATGGCGCGCCGCGGGCTGATCCCGGTCACCCTGGTCCTGCTCCTGCTCGGCTTCCTGGGCGCGATCCAGTGGAAGTCGCAGGCGGCGACCGACGATCTCAGCGGGCTGTCGGTGCAGGAGCTGGGCGAGCTCGTGGCCAACCTCACGACGCGCAACAACCAGCTGCGCGACGAGATCGCGAGCCTGGAGCGCCAGCGCGAGTCGGTCTCGGGTGCCGTGGAACGCGGCGACAGCTCGGCCGTGCAGATCCGGTCCGACCTGACCCGAATCCTGGGCTGGTCGGGCGTGCTGGGTGTGACCGGTACCGGCGTCACGGTCTCGGTCGAGGGATCCTTGCCCGGGGACGCAGTGGAGGAGCTGCTCAACGAGCTCCGGAACGCCGGCGCGGAGGCGATCTCGATCGGCGCGATCCGCGTGGTCCCGGGTGTCGTGGTCTCGGGTCCGCCCGGCAACCTGGTGGTCACCGGGATCCCGCTCGCGGATCCGCTGGAGCTGATCGCGATCGGCCAGGCGGAGACCCTGGGCGGGTCCCTGACCCGCGCCGGCGGGCCCATCGCCCAGTTCGCGGCCCGCTACCCGGACGTGGTGATCACGGTCAACTCGGCGAACAAGGTCTCGGTTCCGCCCACGGACCGCGACCTGGCGCCGCACCTCGGTCGCCCGCGGATCTGACCCGGCGGGGCGTTCCGGTGCGCGTCCGGCCCCCTCTGCTACCCTCGGCCCGATGGCAGGCCACCCCGTCCTCGAGCTGTACCTGGGCGATGTCCTCCGGCTCCGGCGACCCCACCCCTGCGGCGGTGACGCGTGGCTCGTGGACCGCCTCGGAGCCGACATCGGCCTGCGCTGCGAGACCTGTGGCCGCCACGTGCTGGTCGAGCGGCCGGCCCTCGAGCGGCGCATCACCGGGTTCGTCTGCCGAGGCGACCCGGCCCTGAGCGCGGCCGTGGGGCCGGTGCGCCCGTGAAGGACGCCTCCGCCGACGGCCTCGACCCCGCCTGGGGTGCCGACGAGCCCGACGAGCCCCAAGGCGCCTTCGACGTCTTCCGCAATCGGCCGTTCCTGCTGCTCTGGCTCAGCCAGCTGTTCACGCAGATCGGCGGGAACATGGTCCTCTACGGCTTGACCGTCATCGTGCTGGAGTCGACATCCTCCAACACCCTGGTCAGCATCCTCATCCTGACCTTCCTCGGTCCGGCCGTCCTCTTCTCCGCGGTCGCGGGCGTGTTCGTGGACCGGCTGGACAAGCGCCTCGTCCTGGTGGCCACGAACGTCCTGCGCGCGGCGATGTTCGTGCTGCTCTGGGTGTCGGGCGACTTCCTTCTGCTCCTGCTCCTGCTCAACGCGATGATCTCGACCGTGACGGTCTTCTTCGCGCCAGCCGAGGCGTCGATGATCCCGCAGCTCGTCCCGCGTCGGCAGCTGGTGTCCGCCAACGGCGTGTTCACCCTCACGCTCAATGCGGCGTTCGCCGTGGGCTACGCGCTCATGGGCTCGCTCGTCGTCACGCTCGTCGGCGCGGCGGGCCTGATCCTCGTCGTGGCCGTCTTCTACCTGGTCGCGGCGCTGTTCTGCTGGTCGCTGCCGCCGGCGCCGGCCGTCCCTGCGACGCGGGTCGGCGGGGCCGACGAGGTCACCGGCATCGACCACGAGGCGGAGCAGGCGGTCCAGTCCACCTTCGTCCAGCTCCGCGAGGGGATCGGGTTCATCCGTGCGCACCGGTCCATCAGCTGGTCGCTGCTGTACCTGGGGATCGCCGCCTCGCTGGTGGGCGTGCTGGGCGTCATCGGACCGAAGTTCGCCACCGACTCCCTGGGGCTCGAGTACAAGGACTTCGCGGTCGTGGTGCTGCCGCTCGGGTTCGGCATCGTGACGGGCATCCTGCTCCTCAACTCGTACGGGCACCTCATGCCGCGCCGCCGCATCATCGAGGTCGGCCTCATCGCCCTCGGCCTGTTCGTCCTGCTGATCGCCTCGGCCGGCCCCATCTCCCGGTTCCTGCAGAACGCGGAGCGCGCCGCCGGCCTGACCACGGCGCTCGCCGACTTCACCTCGCTGCTGGCGATCGTCGTGTTCATCGCGCTCCTCGCGGGTGTCGCCTACGCGTTCGTCGCCGTCCCGTCGCAGACGCAGCTCCAGGAGGACATCCCGGAGGACACGCGCGGCCGCGTGTTCGGGGTGCTCAACATGCTCGTGTCCGTGTCGAGCTTCCTGCCGATCATCATCGTGGGGCCGCTGTCCGATGTCGTGGGCAGCACCACCGTGATCATCGCCGTCGCGATCCTGATCTCGATGTCCGGCGTCATCTCCATCGTCCGCCGCGGGCCGCTCAACGCGTCGGAGGCTCGGGCGACCGCCACGGGACCCGCGGCACCGGCCGGCCTCGATCCCGTCGCCGTCGCGACGGCGACCGAGATGGAGGCCGGTGAACGCCGGGCCGCGCGCAAGGCGGCGGACGCCGCGGAGCGGGATGCGCAGGCCGCCGCAAGGGCCGCCAGCGTCGATCCGCCCGCGGGAGCGGATCCAGGTCGGGGCGATCCGGCCGAGGACGAGTAGCCGTGGCGAGCGCGGGCCTGCTGATCACGGGCAGGATCGCCAGCCTGGGTGGCACCCGCGGACCCGGCTGGGTCGAGGCGATCGCCGTCGCGGCGGGTCGGATCGTCGCGTCGGGGACGCTGGTCGAGGTCGAGGTCGCCGCGGCCGCCGGGGCCAGGCGGATCGAGCTCGCCCCCGACGAGGTCGCCATCCCCGGTCTCACGGACGCACACCTGCACCTCGCGGAGGCCGCCCTCGCGCGGCGGCGGGTCGATCTTGAGGGTGCCGGGTCCATCGATGGGCTCATCGCGCGGGTTCGGGACGCCGCCGGAGCCCGACCCGGGCGCGACGCGTGGATCGATGGCGCGGGCTGGGACGCCGACACGCTCGGCCGCTGGCCCACGGCGGACGATCTCGAACGGGCGGCGCCGGGCCGCCTGGTGGCGCTCTGGGCCCACGATCACCATGCGCTGCTCGCCAGCCCGGCGGCGCTGGCCGCGGCCGGTGTCGACCGGACCAGGCCGGACCCCGATGGCGGCGTGATCCGTCGCGGCGGCGACGGCGAGCCGACCGGGGTCCTGCACGAGACCGCCGCCCGGCTCGTGGCGTCGCTGGTCCCGCCGCCGACGACCGCGGACGTCGCGGACGCGCTCGTGCCGCTCGTCCGCGAGCTGGTGGGCCTGGGCGTCGTCGCGGTCCACGACCCGGGCGGCCTCTCCGGGCGGCGGGACCTCGGCGGGCCCATCGCCGCGTACCGGGGGCTGGCCGCCGCGGGCGCGCTCGGGATGCGGATCCACGCCTGCGTGCGCCCGGAGCAGCTCGAGGCTGCCGGCGCCGAGGGGCTCCGGAGCGGCGAGCCGCTGGGTCCGGACCCCCTCGACCGCCTGCGTCTGGGCTGGCTCAAGACCTTCGCCGACGGATCGCTGGGATCCCGGACCGCCGCGCTGCTGGAGCCGCTGGTGCAGCGGCCGGGGGAGCCGAGGCCGCCCAACGGCGGCTACGGCGTGTGGCTCGACGAGCCCGCCGCGCTCCGCGCCCAGGCGACGCGTGCGGCGGACCTGGGGATCTCCACGCAGATCCACGCCATCGGGGACGCCGCCGTCCGCGCGGCGCTCGACGTCCTGGCGCCCACCGTGGGCCGGACCGCGCTCATGCCCCGGGTCGAGCACACGCAGCTCGTCGATGCGGCGGACATCCCGCGGTTCGCCGCGCTCGGGATCGCGGCGTCGATGCAGCCGGTCCACGTCCGGTCGGACGCGGAGAAGGCGCGCCGCCTGTGGGGCGCCCGCGGGGAGGCGTTCGCCTACGCCTTCGCGGCGCTGGACCGGGCCGGGGCGGTGATCGCCTTCGGGACCGACGCCCCGGTGGAGCCGGTGGACCCGTGGACGGGTCTGGCCTGTGCCGTGACCCGCGCCGCCCCGGGTTGGCCCGATGGGACGCCGCCGTTCGGGCCGCACAACGCCCTGGGCCTGTGGCGCGCCATCCGGGCGAGCTGCGTGGACCCGGCGATCACCGCCGGCGAGACGGACCGCGGCCGCCTCCTCCCGGGGCATCGCGCCGACGTGGTCGTGCTCCCGGCCGCGGCGATCGCCGAGCCCGTGGAGGTCGGCGGGGCACTCTGGAATGCGCGCCCGCGCCTGGTGCTCCTCGACGGCGAGGTGGCGGCCGAGCGGTAGGGGCGTCCATCGGCGTGCCGAGGGGCGCCCCGCCGCCGTGTGCCATGTCGCCGCGCGCCGTCAGGCGTCCAGCGTCGCGAGCGCCTCCGCGTACAGACCGTTGAGGATCCGCGAGGTGGACGGGAACGCGTGGATCGTGTCGGCGAGGACCTCCATGGGCACGCGCGCGCGGATCGCGAGCACGCACTCGTGGATCGCGGCGGACGCATCCGGGCAGGCCATGGCGGCGCCCACGAGCTGCCGCGTCGCCCGGTCCACGACGATCGTCACGTGCCCGGTCTTCGCCTCGACGGCATAGCCCTTGGTGCTCGTCGGGTAGGCCGCGACGCACTCGAACGCGTCGACGCCCGCGTCGAGCGCCTGCCCGAGCGTCATGCCCACGAAGCCCGCCTCCGGGTCCGTGTAGGTCGCGCGCGGGAGCGCCCGGTAGTCGGGCGCCACATCTTCACCGAGCGCCATCCGCACGAGCAGCTCGCCCTGGTAGTGACCCTGGTGCGTGTGCAGCTCGGGACCCGCGGCGTCGCCCGCGATCCACAGCCCGTCGGCGAGGCGCAGGGACCCGTCGCGACGGTAGGCACCGGGCCCGGTCGCGGTCACGCCGTAGTGCTCCAGGCCGATGTCGGCGATCGGGAACTCGCGGCCGACGGCGAGCAGGATCGCGTGGCCCTCGGCCGAGGACCCGTCGTCGAGGACGATGACGTGGGCGCCATCGACACCCTCATGGGCTCGTGCGGCCACCGCGCGCACGCCGGTCCGCACGGTGACGCCGTCGCGCTCCAGCCCGAACCGGATCGCCTCGGCACTGCGCGGGTGCTCGGTGGGGGCGAGGCGCGGCCCGGACTGGACGATGGTCACCGGGACACCGAACCGGGCGTAGACCTGGGCGAGCTCGCAGCCGGTGGGGCCGCCGCCCAGGACGAGGAGGGAGCGCGGCAGCTCCCGGGCCAGGGTTGCCTCGCGGTTCGTCCACGGATCGGTGGCGGTGAGGCCCTGGATGGGCGGGACACGCGATGTCGACCCGACGGCCACGACGAGGTTCCGCCCCAGGAGCTCACGCACCGTGCCGTCGGCCGCCGTCACCTCCACGACGCCGCGGGCGGTGATCCGGCCGGTCCCGCGGACCGTCGTGGCACCCGCCGCCTCGAGGGCACGGACATGCGAGGTATCGTCCGGCTCCGCGGCTCCGGCCGGACGGTTGACCATGAAGTCGCGGTGTGCGGAGGCGCGCGCCCACGGGTAGTCGCCGCCCGATGCGTGGCGCCCGGCAGCGTACAGGAGCGCCTTGGATGGGAGGCAGCCGATATGCGGGCACGACCCTCCGAACCAGCCGCCGTCGGCGATGGCGACCGAGGCGCCCAGGGCGCGGGCCTTGTAGGCGGCGGCCTCGCCGGCCGGGCCGGCACCGATGATCACGAAATCGAACGTCTGCATGCCCGACATCGTCACCCGGCGGTCAAGCGGCACCGCGCTGGCGTCTCGCCTCGTACAGCAGCACCGCGGCCGCGATCGAGACGTTCAGGCTGTCCGCGACGCCCAGCATCGGCAGGCTGACGGCCGTCACGCCGTCGCCGGACCAGGCGCCGGTCAGGCCGTCCGCCTCGCTGCCCAGGACAAGCGCCACGGGCCCGCGGAGGTCCACCTCGGTGTAGGGGATCGCGCCGTCGACCCGCGCCGCGACGATCCGGATCCCGTCGGCGACCAGGCGCTCGCGGACGGCAGCGCTGGAACCGGCCGCCACGGGCACGGTGAAGATCGTCCCGAGCGACGCGCGGATCGCGTTCGGGTTGAACAGGTCGGTGCGCGGGTCCGCGGCGATGACCGCGTCAGCCCCGGCACCGTCCGCGCTGCGCAGGACCGCGCCCAGGTTGCCCGGCTTCTCGACGCCCTCGAGCACGACCACCAGCGCCGCGGCGGGGAGCCGCAGCGTCGCGAGGGAGCAGTCCGGGATCGCGACCGTCGCGACCAGCCCCTCCGACCGATCGCCGTACGCCAGGCGGTCGAGCACGGGGCCCGCCACCTCGACGACTGCCGCCCCGGCGGCACGGGCCCGCTCCAGCGTGTCATCGCCCTCGGGGGAGAGCCGGGCGGGGTCGGCGAACACCTCTGCCACCCGTGCGCCACCGGCCAGCGCCCGGTCCAGCTCACGCGTCCCGTCCACGAGCGTCAGGCCGGCCTCGTCGCGGGGTCGCCGGTCGCGCAGCACGATCGCCGCGCGCACCCGGGGGTTCTTCGTGCTGGTGATGACCGCATCCGGGTGGGGGAGGGGCGGCATGGCGAGGCGGTCAGCGTGTGGGCCCATGCGCCCAGGCCCCCAGCGGGAGGCGCGAACCGGCGCGGCTGACCACGAGCATGTCCTCGCCCGTCGCCGGGATCCCGAAATGCTCGCGGACCAGCGCCCCGAGCCGCTCGCCGTCATAGCCCTGGGTGTGGGCGGACAGGAGGACGAAGGCCGGGCGCGGCCCGGAGATGGCGGCGAGGTCCTCGAGCAGCGGCGCGAGATGCTCCTCGATCTGCCAGGCGCCCGTCCCGTGCCCGTAGGTCGGCGGGTCAAGGACGATGCCGTCGTACCGGTTGCCCCGGCGGCGCTCGCGCTTCACGAACGTCCGCGCGTCCTCGACGAGCCAGCGGATGGGCTTCTCGGCCAGGCCCGACAGCTCCGCGTTGCGGCGCGCCCAGCCGACCGCCGGCCGCGACGAGTCGACGTGTGCGACGCGAGCCCCGGCCTTGGCGCAGGCGAGCGACGCGCCCCCGGTGTACGCGAACAGCGAGAGGACCTCCGGCGGGCGGCCGAGCTTCTCGGCGGAGGCGCGCACGACCTTGTCCAGCCAGACCCAGGTCTGGACGTGCTCGGGGAACACGCCCAGCTGGCCGCCCGCGGCGGGCCGGCACTCGAGCGTGAGACCGCCGACGCGGACCGGCCACGGATCCCGCGTGCCGCCGCGCACCCAGCCGCCCCTGCCCCAGCGCAGGTCGACGTTCTGCCACTCGGCAGGGGGCAGGCGCGGGACCCAGTCGGCGGTGGGGGCCGGGCGGTCCACGAGGACCGCGCCGAAGCGTTCGAGGCGGCGACCGCCGCCGCAGTCGAGGAGCTCGAGGTCGGGCATGGCCCCATCCTCGCACCTTCCGCCCCCGCTGTGTCGCCCGACGAATCGGCCCCGTCCACAAGGGCGTGGCGGGACCGTATCGTTCGCGAACCGCGTCCCGCGGGCTCCTGGTCCAGGAAGGGGTTGCCCGATGAACACGTCACGGTGGGTTCCCAGGTCGCGCCCCGCGATCACGTCGGCTCTGCTTCTGCTCGTCGCCGTCGCGACCACTGCCTGCGGGTCCGCCGGTCCGGCCGCGCTCGCGATCGGCACGGAGGCCACGGTCAACCATGCCCCCGTGGAGGGCAACGGCTTCGGGCCGGCGACGACCCTCGGCATCACGGTCACGGCGGTTCGCAGGGGAACCGTCGACGAGCTGGCGGCCGGCGGCTTCGAGCAGGAGGCCGCCCAGCGCGACATGACACCGTGGTACGTGGACCAGCGGTACCGGAACGCGGGCAGTGAGGCGATCGACCGGCACATCCGCGTCTCGCTCGAGGACGCGGCCGGCGACCTCGTCTCGGCTGCCACGATCTTCAACGATGCCGGTACGGAGTACGAGCTCTGTCCCGACCGCGGACAGGGAACCCTGCAGCCCGGCGAGACGTTCGAGACGTGCACGCTGTTCCTGGCCGAGCCCGGCCACGAACCCGCGCTGGCGCGCTTCCTTCCGGTTGAACCGGGGAAGGAGACGGAGTGGGTCTCGTGGGCGGTGAAGCCTTGAGCGGCGACCGGGCGGCCGCCCCCGACTTCTGTGGGATGTGCGGCACGCCCTACGGCCGGGAGCGTGCGTACTGCGAACGGTGCGGCACATTCCTCGCGTTCGGGCGATGGGCGCCGCCGCCGGACGCGCGCCTCTGCCCGGCGTGCGGGATGGCGCACGAGCCCCGGCGGATGCAATGTGCCCGATGCTTCAGGAGCCTGGTGACGGGCCTCGACCCCGACTGCGGCCAGGTCCACGTCGCCGGGCGGGAGGTCGAGGAACGCGCCGCCGGCGCGCCGGGCCGCGACGACGCCGTGCCCGTCACGGCGCCTCTGCCGCCGGCGCCAGAGCGCGCCGGGGCCGTGCTAGACTCGGCGGCCGAGGGCGATTAGCTCAGTTGGTTAGAGCGCATGCTTGACATGC
>JBBSCF010000073.1:0-15283 GCA_038250545.1 Candidatus Limnocylindrales bacterium
AGGTCGCGCCGATCGCCCCGGAGGGCGCCCGATGACGATCTTGAACCAGACCGGCGGCCAGCCCGCCGCCACCATCGACCCCGACGGGGTCTCCTGCCCCGCGCCGATCCCCGAGGACCAGCGCGTCATCCTGGGTCACGGTTCGGGCGGCCAGCTGTCGGCCGCGCTCATGCGCGACGTCCTCGCGCCCGCGCTCGCCGCGGCGTCCCCGGGCGGCGTCCTCAACGACGCGGCCATCGTGGAGGTGTCGGGCGCGCGCCTGGCGTTCACCACGGACTCGTTCGTCGTGTCGCCCATCCGGTTCCCGGGCGGGGACATCGGCGAGCTTGCGGTGAACGGGACGCTCAACGACCTCGCGATGATGGGCGCGGCCCCGATCGCGATCAGCCTCGCCTACGTGATCGAGGAGGGATTGCCGCTCGAGGAGCTGCGCCTCGTCACAGTCTCTGCGGCCGCCGCCGCCGCGAAGGCCGGTGCGCGGATCGTGACCGGGGACACGAAGGTCGTGGGCCGCGGGGCGGCCGATCGCCTGTTCGTGAACACGTCCGGGATCGGTCTCGTGCCCGACGGCGTGGCGCCCGCGGCGGATCGCGCCCAGGCCGGCGACGCGGTCATCCTGTCGGGGCCCATCGGGCTCCACGGCGTCGCGATCATGAGTGTCCGCGAGGGCCTGGAGTTCGAGGTGGAGATCACATCGGACACCCAGGCGCTCAACGGGCTCGTGGCGGCCATGCTCGCGGTCGAGCCGGACATCCACGTCCTGCGCGACCCGACCCGCGGCGGGCTCTCATCGGCGCTCAACGAGATCGCCGCCTCCTCGCGCGTGGGCATGGTCCTCGACGAGCCGGCCCTGCCGATCCCGGGTCCCGTGCGCGCCGCGTGCGAGTTCCTGGGCCTGGACCCGCTCCACGTCGCCAACGAGGGCAAGCTCGTGGCGATCGTGCCGGCGGCGTCCGCCGGGGCGGTCCTCGCGGCGATGCGGGCGACCCCCGAGGGCGCCGACGCGGCGGTCATCGGCAGCGTGGTCGCGGATCACCCGGGCATGGTCACGATCAAGACGATCGTGGGCTCCGAGCGGATCGTGGACATGCTGGTGGGGGAGCAGCTGCCCCGGATCTGCTGACCGACGCCACGCCGCGGGATCGCGACACGGCGCCGGGCCCTGCTCAGCGCCTGGGCGGCCCCTGGGTGCCCTTGTCCCCGAGCCTCCGCCGGAGGAGCATGGCGAGCCGGGCGGCGCCGTAGCCGAGGGCGATCGGCGCGCCGAACCACAGCGTCGCCACGATTCCGGAGAACAGGTCGATCGGGACCACCCGGCCGGCCATGTAGGACATGGCCACGATCACGACCTGTCCGGTGACCTGGCCGACGCCTACCACGAACAGGCCGGTCCAGCCGCTCGTGATGAGCCCGGCGATCACCCCGGCGATCATCAGCAGCAGGGGCGAGATGAGTGCCGACCCCGGCGCGCAGCCCTGCGAGACGCCCTGGTTGATGCACCCGATGTTCGTGCCGCCGAACACGGACAACGGCACCACGACCAGGATCAGGGCGAGCGCGATCCAGTCGCGCAGGACGGTATGGCGCTGGATGTTCAAGGCGGGACCTCCGTGTGCCCCGGATCATGCCGCCCCGGCGGCGGTCCCGCCAGTCGATCCGGCACGACCTCGGGGGGCCGCTCGGGCCCGATCGGGTCAGGACCCGGCTCAGCGCCCGGTGCCGGCCGCCGTCTCATCCTCCACGAGGCGGAGCATGTCGATCGTGTCGGTCAGGTGGGCATTGAAGATCCGGCGCGCCACGTCGAGGAGGTCGAACAGCTCGGGGTCGGCCACGCCGTAGATGATGGTGGTGCCGTGCCGCTCGGTGGTCACGATGCTCCGGCCCCGCAGCACGCCCAGCTGCTGTGACACGGAGGACGCCGGCGCCCCCGTCGCCTCGTGGATCTGCGTGACGCTCAACGGGCCGCCCCGCAGCAGCTCCAGGACACGGATCCGCAACGGGTGGGCCAGGGCCTTGAAGAACTCGGCCTTGAACTGGCGGAGCCGCTCGGCGTCGTCCGTCCGCAGGGTGCCGGGAGTCATGGCGGGAGACCGCGCCCCTCAGTGGTTGTCACCGGATCCGAATCGTCCGGCGATCCTACACTATTTCGTAATACTGCAAGATAACGAATGACACGGTACCATGCCGGCTGCGCGGCCAGCTACCGGTCCGCCCGTCGGTCCGCCCTGGCGGCCTGTCGCCGGGCTCGCTGACCCGCGCATCGGACCATCCAGCATCGGCCCGCGGTAGACGCCGCGGGCATCGTCACGCCAGGGAGGAGGTCGCAGAGGATGCCCATCGAGCCATCCGCGGCCACCCCTGCCACGGCCCTGCTCATGACGGGGGTCCCCTCGCTCCTCGCACTGGCGACGCTCGCCGCCCTCGCGCCGCGAACCCGCCTCACGCCCCGCTGGCTGTCGCTCGCGCTCTCGGCCGCCGCGTCCCTCGGCATCCTGGCGCTCGGGGTCGCCGTGCTCGTGTCGGGCGAACCCGCCGCGGCCCGGGCCGGGTCGGTCCTGGGGTTCCCCCTCGTCGACGTCCGGTTCGACGCGCTCTCCTCGCTCTTCCTGGTCGCGCTCGGCATCGTCGGCGCGGCGACCTCCGTGTACGGGATCGGCTATCCGGACCACGGCGCGGCCGGACGCGACCGGACCGCCGTCGCGTACCCGCTGTTCCTCGCCAGCCTCGCCCTGGTGTTCGGCGCCAACGACACGTTCGCGTTCCTGTTCGCGTGGGAGGTGATGGCGCTCAGCTCGGCCGCGCTGGTCGTGGGCGCAGACCCGGATCGCGCGGTCGCACACGCGGGCTACGTCTACCTCGCCGTGACGCACCTCGCCACGGTCGCCCTCGTCATCGGCTTCGCGATCCTTGCGACCGCCGCCGGCTCGTCAGGCTTCGCCTCGTTCGGCGTGGCCGCCGCGGGCCTCCCGCCGCTCGTCCGGAACCTCGTGTTCGTGCTGGTGGTGGTCGGGTTCGGGACGAAGGCCGGGGCGATCCCGTTCCATGTCTGGCTGCCACGCGCCCATCCCGTCGCCCCGTCGCACGTGTCGGCGCTGATGTCCGGGGTGATGATCAAGGCGGGCGTCTACGGGATCATCCGGTTCGGCCTCGAGATCCTGGGCCCCGGCCCTGAGTGGTGGGGCATCCTCGTCCTCGCGATCGGGGTCGCGTCGGCCGTGCTGGGTGTGCTGTACGCGCTGATGGAGCACGACCTCAAGCGCCTGCTGGCGTTCCACAGCATCGAGAACATCGGCATCATCCTGATCGGTCTGGGCGTCGCGCTGCTCGCCGCCGGCGCCGGATCGCTGGCCCTCGCCGGCGTCGCCCTGACGGCGGCCCTGTTCCACACGCTCAACCACGCCCTGTTCAAGTCCGCCCTCTTCCTCGCCGCAGGCTCGGTCCAGAGCGCGGTCGGCAGCCGCGACCTCAACCGGCTGGGCGGGCTGGTGCGGCTCATGCCCGTGACGACCCTGGCCTTCGCGGTGGGCGCGGCGGCCATCAGCGGGCTGCCGCCGCTCAACGGCTTCGCGAGCGAGTGGCTGACGTACCAGGGCCTGCTCGGCGCGGGTGCCGACGCGGCCCTCTCGCCCGTCGCCCGCTCCGCGTCGCTGCTGGCGGTCGGCGGACTGGGCCTCACCGCGGCGCTCGCCGTGGCCTGCTTCGTGAAGGCGACCGGGGTCGGCTTCCTGGCCCTCCCGCGCAGCCCGGGCGCCGCGGCGGCGCGCGAGACGAGCCGCTGGATGGGTGCCCCGATGCTCGCGCTCGCGGCGGCGTGTGTCGCCGTCGGCGTGGCGGCGGGACCGGTGGGGGCCGCGATCGCCGGGATCGCGGGTCGGGTGGTCGGGGATGCGTCCGCGAGCGTCACCGCCGCAGGTCCCGTCGCCGTGGCCGCCACGCCGGCCGTGGTGTCGAGCGTCGGTGGTGCCGCCTACGCCGCCGGGTCCATCGCGCTGCTGCTCCTCGTCATCACGTCTGCCGCCTGGTTCGTGGCGATCCGTCCGCGGGCCGCCCGCCGCGTCCCGACGTGGACCTGCGGGGTGGTGCCGGAGCCCGCGTTCGAGTACACCGCCACGAGCTACGCCAAGCTGATCCGGCTCTACTTCGGTCCCATCCTGCGCCCGGCGCGCGAGATCTCGGTGGAGCTGCACGCCGGCACGCCGTTCCCGCGAACCGTGCGCTACCGGGGGGAGGCACGGCACGTCATCGACGAGCGCCTCTATGGGCCGCTCCACCGGACGGCGGTCGGGGCGGCGCAGCTCGCGCGGCGTCTCCAGAACGGCAGCCTGCAGCTGTACCTGGGCTACACGGTGGCGACCCTCGTGCTCCTCCTGGTGCTGGCGCGCTAGTGGACGGTCCGATGGTGGTCCTCGGGGGGATCCAGGTCGCCCTGGTCCTCCTCGTCGCCCCCCTCCTGCTCGGGATCACGAAGGGCGTCAAGGCGCGCCTCCAGTACCGGCGCGGACCGTCCGTGCTGCAGCCGTACCGGGACCTCGCCAAGTGGTGGGGCAAGGAGGCCGTGGAGAGCGATGCTGCGAGCCCGATCACGGCGCTGGCACCACCGCTCGTCCTCGCCGCCGTCGTCCTCGCCACGCTGCTCGTCCCCATCGTCGGTCGGCGGCCGCCGCTCGAGGGCTGGGGCGATCTGCTCGTCGTGGTCGGGCTGATGGCGCTCGCGCGGTTCGTCCTGGCCCTCGCCGCCCTCGACGCGGGCAGCGCCTTCGGGGGGATGGGCAGCAGCCGCGAGGTCGCGATCTCCGCCCTTGTCGAGCCGGCGCTCCTGTTGGCCCTGGCAGGCGCGGCCCTCGCGGCCGGCTCGACCGACCTCGGCGCGATCGCGACGGCGGGATCGGCGGCCGGCCCGGCCTGGTTCACCCCGGCGCTCCTCCTGGGCGCTGGCGCGTTCGCCGTCGTGGCGGTGGCCGAGACGGGCCACGAGCCCGTCGACAACCCGGACACGCACCTCGAGCTGACGATGATCCACGAGGGCATGATCCTGGAGGCGTCCGGGCCGCGGCTGGCGATCCTGATGTATGCCGCCGAGCTCAAGCTCGTCCTCGTCGCGGGCCTGTTCGCGGCCGCCTTCCTGCCGATCGGGATGGCCGGGGACCTCGCGCCCCTCTCGATCGTGATCGCCATCGTGGCCACACTGGCCAAGCTGGTCGCCGCCGCCGTCGCGCTCGCCGTGCTCGATGCCACCCTGGCGAAGCTGAGGATCCTCGCGCTGCCGGGCCTGCTCGCCACGGCGTCGATCGTCGCCGTGGCCGGCCTTGCCGCCCGACTCTGGCTGCCAACATGACGCTCGACCTCCGGTTCGCGGCAGAGGTGGTGGACGCCTGCGCGGCCGTGATCGTGGTGCTCGGCGTGCTGTTGGCGGCCACGCGCTCGATCGGCCGCTCCATCTGGCTGGTGGGCCTCCAATCGGCCGTCGTCGGCCTGGCGGCGCTTGCCGTGGGTCTTGCCACCGGCGCGGGCCACCTGGTCCTCGGCGGGTTGCTGGCGATTGGCGCCAAGGGGATCGTCGTGCCCCTGGTCCTGGGCACGATCCTCCGTCGCTCGCCCGTGCGCACGGAGCGTCACCTGCTGCTCGGGACCCGGGCGCTGCTCGTGGCGGCGGTGGCGATCGTGTTCGCGTCGGCGTCCGCCGCGGACGGCATGTCCTCCGGGGCGGCGGTGGCGGCGAGCCGCGTCCTGCCGGCGGCGATCAGCCAGGTGTTGATGGGCCTCCTGATCGTGATGACCCGGCGCAAGGCCCTCTCGCTCGTGGTCGGGCTCCTGGTCTTCGAGAACGGCATCACCCTGACGGCCTTCGCGCTGTCGTACGGGATGCCGCTCGTCGTCGAGCTCGGCGTCCTGTTCGACCTGCTGATCGTCGTGGTCGTCGCGTGGATCTACGCCCGGCGCATGATCGACGTGTTCGGCAGCACCTCGACCGACGAGCTGCGGAGCCTCCGCGGATGACCGAGCTGCCGCTCCTCCTCCTCGTCGCCTGGCCCATCGCGGCCGGCGTCGCCGCGTGGTTCGGCGGGCCGCGGCTGGCGCCCTGGGTTGCCGTGGCGGGCCTCGGTCCGGCCATCGTGGCCGGGATCGCGCTGGCGGTCCTCGTCTTCGCGAACGGTCCCCTGCGCGCCTTCGGCGACCTGGTGGCGATCGACGCCTTCGGCGCCTACATCCTCGTCCTCGTCCTCGTCGTGGCGGGGATCGCCCTGGCCGGATCGCCCGGCTACCTGGCCCACGAGGCCCACACCGGCAGGCTGCGGCCGCGCGACGTGGGGCGCTACTACGCGCTGCTCCTGTGGTTCGCGGCCGGACTGGCCGCCGTTCCGCTCGTGGACAACCTGGGGCTCGTGTGGGTGGGGATCGAGGCGACGACGATCGTGTCGGCCCTGCTCGTGGGCTTCAACCGGACCCCCCAGGCGATCGAGGCGGCCTGGAAGTACCTCATCCTCGGCTCCATCGGCATCGGCTTCGCGCTGCTCGGGACCCTGCTCGTCTACGCCTCGTCGGTGGGCGTCCTGGGGGAGACGGGCGACGCGCTCGCCTGGACGCGGCTCGTCGCCATCGCGCCGCGGCTCGACCCGGCGTTCGTCCGCCTCGCGTTCATCTTCGCCCTCGCCGGGTATGGGACGAAGGCCGGGCTCGCGCCGTTCCACACGTGGCTGCCCGATGCGCACAGCCAGGCACCCAGCCCGATCTCCGCGATGCTCTCGGGGGCCGCCCTGGCGGTGTCGCTCTACGCCCTGGCGCGGTTCCATCTGATCGCCACCGGGACGCTCGGGGCTGGCTTCTCCTCGACGCTGCTCGTCGTCTTCGGTCTCCTCAGCCTCGCCGTCGCCCTCCCGTTCATCGTGGTCCAGAGCGACCTCAAGCGGCTGCTCGCGTACTCGTCGATCGAGCACCTCGGGCTGGCCACGCTGGCCCTCGGGTTCGGCGGCCACCTCGCGCTCCTGGGGCTGACCCTGCACCTCGTGTGCCACGGCCTCGCCAAGTCGACCGCCTTCCTGGCGGCCGGGCACCTTGTCGCCGAGCGGGGCAGCCACCGGATCGGCCGGCTCGGCGGGAGCCTTGCCCGCTCGCCCGCCGACGGCCGGGCCCTGGTCGTCGCCGCCCTCGTGCTCGCCGGCCTGCCGCCGTCGGGGATCTTCGTGGCGGAGCTGGCGATCCTGTTCGGCGGCGTCTCGGCAGGATGGGCTGTCGCGGCGGCCCTCGCGGCCCTGATCCTCGCGCTCGCCGTCGCCGGCCTCCTGTTCCACGTCGTGCGGATCGCGGTCGGGCCGCCGGGGCGGCGCAGCGAGGGCGGCCAGGGGCCCCTGCGCCCCGTGGTGGCCCACGCCATCCTGCTGGCGGCCCCGCTCACCGTGGTCGTCGCCGCCGGGCTCTGGACGCCGTCGCCCGCCGCCGCGGTGCTCGCCCAGGTGGTCCAGGTCCTCGGAGGTGGGGGTGGCTGAGCCGATCGATCGGATCGACCGCGTGCCCGCGGACGCGCTGGGTGCGCAGTTGGGGGACGAGCTCGCCGCCGGCGGTCGCTTCGTGATGCTCCTCGGCCTCGACGATCGCGCCATCGGCGGTGACGGGCTGGCCATCGAGGCGGTCGCGGTCCGGCCGGATGGCACGCTCGCCCGCCTCCGCGCGGAGATTCCGCTCGCCGCCGCCGCGTACCCGTCGATCACCCCGCTGGTCCCCGCCGCGCACTGGGACGAGCGCGAGGCTCGCGACCTGCTCGGGATCGTGCCCGTCGGCCACCCCGACCCACGCCGGCTCGTCCTGCACGAACGCTGGCCACGCGGGTACCACCCGCTGCGCAAGGACGTCCCGGCCGGCGTCCGCCCGCCCGAGGGGGAGCGGCGCTTCGTCCCGTTCGAGGTCCACGGCGAGGGCGTCTACCAGCTCCCCGTCGGGCCGATCCATGCGGGCGTCATCGAGCCCGGGCACTTCCGGTTCTCGGCGATCGGGGAGCGCGTGCTCCATCTGGACGCCCGGCTCTTCTTCACGCACCGGGGCCTCGAGAAGCTGGTGGAGGGTCGTTCGCTGGCGGCGGCGGCCCCGCTCGTCGAGCGCGCCTGCGGCGTCTGCACGGTGACCCATGCGCTCGCGTACGCCGGCGCGGTGGAATCGCTCACCGGGACGATCGCCCCGGAGCGGGCCCGCTGGGCACGGGTCATCCTTGCCGAGCTGGAGCGCCTCTACAACCATGTCGGCGACCTCGGCAACATCTGTGCCGGGATCGGGTTCCATTCCGGGGTCGCGCGTCTCGGCTGGCTCAAGGAGCAGCTGCTCCGTGCCAACGACGCGCTCGTCGGGCATCGCTACCTGACCGGGGTCGTGGCCCCGGGGGGCCTCGCGTTCGATCTCGACCCGCGAGGCCTCGCGGCCCTGCCCGCCGTTCTCGCCGCGGCCTCGGCCGAGCTCGCATCCGCCGTGCGCGCCCTGGTCCGCTCCGAAGGCGTGATGTCCCGGCTGCACGGGACCGGCGTGGTCCCGGGGGAGACGGCCGCGGCCCTGGGGGCCCTCGGGGTGGCCGCGCGCGCGAGCGGGCTCGACGCGGACCTGCGCCGCGACCGGCCGTACGCCGCCTACGGGGAGCTCGATGTCGGCGTCGTCACCGCGTCCTCGGGTGACGTTGCGGCCCGGTTCCACGTGCGGGCGCAGGAGGCTCGGGAGTCGCTGCGCCTGCTGCGGCTGGCCCTGGCCGGCCTGCCCGGGGGTCCGGTGACGGTGCCGCTTGCCGGGGTTCCGTCCGCCGGGGAATCCGCGCTGGGTGCCACGGAGGGACCGCGAGGCGCGTCCTGGATCTGGCTGCGATCGGGCGCCGACGGGACCATCGACCGGCTCAGGCTGCGCTCCGCCTCGTTCGCCAACTGGCCGGTCGTCGCGGCCGCCGTGCCGGGCAACCTCGTCCCGGACTTCCCCCTGATCAACAAGAGCTTCGAGCTCTGCTACGCCTGCACGGATCGCTGACCATGCCGATGGACATCCTCGACCGCATCCTTCGTCCGCTCCGTCGTGGGCCGGTCACCGGGCGCTATCCAACGGCGCCGCCGGACCTGCCGCCCGCCGCCCGTGGGCTGCCGGAGCTGGATGCGTCCCGGTGCGACGGGAACGCGGCGTGCGTCACGGCCTGCCCCACGGGCGCCATCCGCGTGACGCCGGGCGCGTGGACGCTCGACGCGGGCGCCTGCATCCTGTGCGCCGCGTGCGCGAGGGCGTGTCCCACGGGGGCCATCAGCCTTCGGGCGCGCATCGAGCTGGCCACGGACGTGCGCGCGGACCTGGTGACTCGCCGGACGACCGGGGTGCGCTCGTGAGCGGGCCGTCCCGGCCGCAGGACGTGGAGGCAGGCGCCGCCGAGGCGCTGGAGCTGCGACGCGCCGTCCGGCGCCGACTCGGCCGCTCGCTCCACGTGCGCCATCTCGATGCCGGCTCCTGCAACGGCTGCGACTGGGAGATCGCCGCCCTCCTCAACCCCTACCACGACCTCCAGCGGCTGGGCATCGACTTCGTCGCCTCCCCCCGGCATGCCGACCTGCTCCTCGTGACCGGGGTCATGACGCGCAACCTGGAGGACGCGGCGCGGCGCACGTACGAGGCGATGCCGGAGCCCCGGCTCGTGGTGGCCGTGGGGGCCTGCGCGATCAGCGGCGGCGTCTTCGCGGGCTCCTACGCCGGGCGTGACGGGATCGGCGAGGTGCTGCCAGTCGACGTGTTCGTGCCGGGCTGTCCGCCTCGTCCCGAGGCGCTGATCCACGGTCTGCTGGTGGCCGTCGGCCGCATGGCGCCGTTCCGGCCGGAGGCGGACCCGCACCGCCACCCCTAGGTCGCACCGCCCGCCCGGCTCATGCGACACTGGGCCTCCCGACCGTCGGCTACCGGCGTGTCCGGGCGCCCGCCGTCCCACCCCCGCCGTTCCCGTCCGAGCCCCTCCCTCCCATCCCCCGTACCGGTTCCGATGTTCCGCAGCGTCCGACTCCGCCCCTGGCAGCACGCCGCGCTCGCGCGCTACCAGGCGTCGCCCCACCCCGACTTCCTCGCCGTCGCCACGCCCGGTGCCGGCAAGACGACGTTTGCGCTGACGGCGCTCCGCACCGTCCTCGCCCGCCGGCCGGCGCACGTCGTCATCGTGGCGCCCACGGCGCACCTCAAGGTCCAATGGGCCGCCGCGGCCGCCCGCCTGGGGCTGCACCTGGACCCGGCCTGGTCCCCGTCCGACGGCGGCATGCCGCCCGATATGCACGGCGTCATCACCAGCTACCAGCAGGTCGCGCTGAGCGCCCCGGAGCTGCGGGCGCTCGCCCGGGGCGCCTACGTCGTGCTCGACGAGGTCCACCACGCCGGCGAGGAGCAGGCCTGGGGGGACGCGCTGCGGCACGCGTTCGGCGACAGCGGCCGGCGGCTGTCGCTGTCGGGGACGCCGTTCCGCAGCGACACCCGCGCGATCCCGTTCGTCCGCTACGAGGCCGAGGAGGCCGTCCCGGACTTCGAGTACGGCTACGGCGACGCCCTGCGCGACGGGCGCGTGGTGCGGCCTGTCTACTTCCCGCGGGTCGGCGGCGAGATGGAGTGGAGCGCGCCGGATGGGGCCGTCCACCAGGCGACGTTCGACGACCCGCTCGCGAACCAGCTGGCCAACCAGCGGCTGCGGACGGCTCTCTCGATCGAGGGCGAGTGGCTGCCCACGGTGCTCCGTGACGCCGTGGCGCGCCTTGACGATGTCCGTCGGCAGCAGCCCGACGCCGGCGGCCTGATCATCGCCATGGACCAGGACCACGC
The DNA here is from genome assembly GCA_038250545.1 of Candidatus Limnocylindrales bacterium. Lineage (GTDB taxonomy): Bacteria > Chloroflexota > Limnocylindria > Limnocylindrales > CSP1-4 > CAIXZV01. The sequence goes on from JBBSCF010000073.1 coordinate 10,804, forward strand.
CCGGGGCATCGCGACCCTGCTCCGCCACGAGATCGGCCGCCCGGCGGTCGTCGTGACCTCGGACGACCCGGAGGCCAGCCGGCGCATCGGCGAGTTCGCCGCGGGGCGCGACCCCTGGCTCGTCGCCGTGCGCATGGTGTCCGAGGGCGTCGACATTCCCCGGCTCCGGGTCGGCGTCTACGCGACCACCGTCACCACCGACCTGTTCTTCCGCCAGGCCGTCGGCCGGTTCGTCCGCTGGGTGCCCGGGATCCGCGACCAGCGCGCGTGGCTGTTCCTCCCGGACGACCTGCGCCTGCGGATCCGTGCCAGCGAGATCGCCGAGCAGCGCCGCCACTCGCTGCGCAAGGTGCGCCGTGACGACGAGGACGACGCACAGCGCCTCGGCGGGCCGGACGACACCCCGATGCTGGGCGACCAGCTCTCCCTGTTCGCGGCCCTGTCCGCGGTGGTCGCGGGCGATGGCGGCGCGTCTTCGCCGTGGCACGAGCCGCTTCCGGACGAGTGGGCGGACGGGGTCGATCCCTCCATCGAGGTCGAGCTGGGCCCGCCGCCGCCGCTCATGGCGCCGCCGGACGGCGAGAGCGGCATGACGCGGCGCGAGGTGAAGGACCGCCTCCGAGTTGCCAACGCCGAGGCGGCCAAGGACATCGCGCGCGTGTCCGGGCTGACGTTCGCGGCCGTGAACCTGGAGCTCAACCGCCTCGCCGGCATCCGGCGCGTGACCGAGGCCACCGCTGACCAGCTCCAGGCCCGGCTGGGGGCTGCCCGCCGCTGGCAGTGGCGCCTGGGGCGCTAGCCCGGCGAGCTCCGCATACCGTACGCCACGCGACCGATGGCGGTGGGTATGCTGCGCCAGTGACGAAGGGCCGCCCCGCGGGCCCCGCGGGCCGTCCGCCCGCAACGCACCCTGCACGCGTCGCGGATCGGATGGGTTGGACTCGCAGATGACGATGGATGCCTGGATCGCCGCGGCCATCTTCGTGCTGGTCTATGCGCTGATCGCGATCGACCGCTGGGACCGGACGCTCATCGCGATGGCCGGGGGCCTGCTCGTCGTCCTGCTCGGCATCATCGATCAGGCCGAGGCGTTCGCCGCGGTCGACCTCAACGTCATCTTCCTCCTCGTCGGGATGATGGTGATCGCCTCGATCCTCGCGCGGACCGGCTTCTTCGACTGGCTCGCGATCCGGTCGGTGATGCTCTCGCACGGCCACCCGATCCGGCTGCTCCTGATCCTGTCGCTGGTCACGGCGATCCTGTCCGCGTTCATCGACAACGTGACGACCGTCGTCCTGATGACGCCGATCATCCTCTCGGTCGCGAAGCGACTCGACATCTCCCCGACTCCGTATCTGATCGCGGTGATCTTCGCCTCCAACATCGGCGGGACGGCGACGCTCATCGGCGACCCGCCGAACATCCTCATCGGGTCCGCCGCCCACCTCGGCTTCGACGCGTTCCTCCTCAACCTCGGTCCCGTCGTCGTCCTCGTGTTCCTCGCCTATACGGTGATCATGCGGCTCCTGTTCGGGCGTCGGCTCAAGGTCCCCGACGAGCGCCGCGAGGCGGCCCTGGAGCGGACCGAGGAGAAGACGATCAAGGATCGGCCGCTGATGATCCGCGCCCTGATCGTGACGGCCGGGACGATCGTCGGCTTCCTGTTCCACTCGGCGCTGGGGATCGAGCCGGCGACCGTCGCGATGACGGGCGCGGTCGTGCTGATGCTGGTCGCCGGGCTGAACGTCCACAAGACGCTGCAGGACATCGAGTGGGGAACGCTGTTCTTCTTCGTCGGCCTGTTCATCCTCGTGGAGTCGCTCATCGCGACGGGGACCGTGCAGGGGATCGCGGAGCGCCTCGCGGGGGCCACCCGCGGCGAGCCGGCCGTGGCGGTCCTGGGCATCCTGTGGTTCTCGGCGGGGGCGTCGGCCATCATCGACAACATCCCGTACACGGCCACGGCGATCCCCATCGTGCAGTACCTCGCCGCGAGCGGCATCCCGGCCGAGCCACTGTGGTGGGCATTGGCGCTCGGGGCGTGCCTCGGTGGCAACCTGACGATCGTGGGGGCCTCGGCCAACGTGGTGGTGGCGAACGTTGCGGACCGGGCCGGTCACCCGATCCGGTTCGGCGAGTTCCTGCGCTACGGCAGCCTCGTGGTCCTGGTCTCGATGGCCGTCTGCACGGCCTATCTCTGGGTCCGCTACCTGTCCTGATCCGCCGGCGCCGCACACGCGGCGAGGCCCCTCCGGTGGAGGGGCCTCGGGTTGCCGCACGGGTGGGATTGGCCGGCGGAGCCGGCCGCTGGGATCAGGCCAGCTGCGCCTCGATCTGCTTCTTGCCCACGGTCAGCGTGAGCGCGCCGTAGAGGACGAAGGCCACGACGAGGCCCACGACCCAGCTGTAGTCATAGAACGGCTTGAGGAACGGGATCAGGCCGTCCGCCGGGAAGGGCTTGAGGTCGACCTGGGAGTACGCCCCGCCGATGGCGATGACGACGCCGACCAGCAGCGACACCACGGCGATCCAGTTCCAGCCCTTGGCGTACCCGTAGACGCCGTCGGTCCGGTAGAGGTCGGCGAGCTTGAGGTTCCTGCGGCGGACCCACCAGTAGTCGGCGATCAGGACGCCCGCGATGGCGCCGGTGGCTCCGCCGTAGGTGCCCAGCCACGTCCAGATGTACTGGTTGGGGTCTGCGAGCAGGTTCCAGGGCATGATCAGCACGCCGATGACGCCCGTGATGATGCCGCCGGTGCGGAACGAGATTCGGCGCGGCCACGCGTTCGAGAAGTCGTAGGACGGGCTCACGACGTTGGCGGCCACGTTCGTGGTCAGCGTCGCGATCGCGAGCGCGAACAGCATGATGATCAGGGCGAACGGGTTGTCCAGCATGCTGGTGAGCTCGACCGGATCCCAGATCGCCTTGCCGAACACGATCACGGTGGCCGACGTGGTCAGGACGCCAACCAGCGGGAACAGCGTCATCGTGGTCGGCAGGCCGAAGACCTGCCCGATGGTCTGGTCACGCTGGCTCCGGCCGAAGCGGGTGAAGTCCGGCATGTTCAGGGACAGGGTGGACCAGAACGCGATCATGCCCATCAGCGAGACGGGGAAGACCTTCCAGAAGTCCGCGCCCCAGCCCAGCTTGCCGGGGTCCTCGATGAGGGAGCCGAAGCCGCCGGCCTGGGAGACCATCCAGACCATGAGGCCAAGGAAGACGACAATGAGGAACGGGGCGGCCCAGTTCTCGAACCGCTTGATCGCCTCCATGCCCCACAGGATGATCATGATGTTGAGCGCCCAGAAGATGGCGAAGCTGAGCCAGGCGGTCCACGGATGGTCGAAGACGACAGCGGCCTGCGTCCAGCCGGCAGCGTCGCCGGTGATCAGCTTGAGGAGCGCCCCGACGACGGCGAACAGCGCCGTGCCGCCGATCCACGTCTGGATGCCGAACCAGCCGCACGCGACGAACGCGCGCATCAGCGCCGGCAGGTTGGCACCGTATGTGCCGAACGACGCGCGTGCGATGACCGGGTAGGGGATGCCGTACTTGGTGCCTGCGTGGCTGATCAGCAGCATCGGGATCAGGACCAGCACGTTGGCGAGGAAGATCGTGAACAGCGCCTGGTACCAGGCCATCCCCAGGATCATCAGGCCGGAGGCCAGCAGCCACGTCGGGATGTTGATCGCCATCCCGACCCAGAGGGCCAGGTAGTTGTAGGTGGTCCAGTTCCGCTTCGAGATCGGTACCGGAGCCAGGTCCTCGTTGTGGAGCGCTCCACCGAGGCCCGCATCGACCTCCCGGCTCAGCTCCACCCGACCGTCGGGCAAGATCGTCTGTTCCGCCACTGCCATGAGCCTCCCTCCACGAAGGTGTTTGGCCGGTGCCCAGCACCGTGAATCGGGCGTCGCTCCCTGCGACCTTGAACTGGCGATCCGCTGCACCCCATCAGGCGGATCTCCGGGAATACTGACGCGTTGGGCGTGTCCGCGGGAGCCGTCGGCGACACGAGGGCCGCCGGGCGAGGTGCCCGACGGAGTGTCGAGCGGGCCACGGGCCCGGAGGCCGGCCGGTCGTGTGCGTTCGCGCGGGCTCGATCGGGGTCCTCGGCTTGGGGAGCGGCGCGAGTGATGGCCCATGACACCATCGCGCCGTCCGACGACTGAGGGCCTCCGGTCCCGAAGATGTGCGCCGTTCGGACCATGCGCAACCCCGGATGGATGGTCCGGCAAGCCCGAATCCGACGTGCACAACAGCCCTTGCCCCACGTCGCCGGTGCTCGACCCTTGGGAGCCAGACGGCAGGCGACCACGACGGCGCCCCGACCTCACCCGAGAGGCTGACCCGATGCCCCGTACTGTCCGAGGCGCGCTCCTGCAGGCAACCTGGACCGGCGACAAGGAGTCGATGATCCAGAAGCACGAGGGCTATGCCCACGAGGCCGCGAAGCAGGGCGCCCAGGTGATGCTCTTCCAG
>JBBSCF010000074.1:0-15098 GCA_038250545.1 Candidatus Limnocylindrales bacterium
CCGTCCATGGCGAGGACCTTGAGCGCGCCCGACCCGATCCCGAGCAGGCCCGACACGAGCCCGGCGAAGCCCATCAGGACGAAGCCGAGCGGCACGCGGTGTGCGGCGTACCGAACGTCGCGCCCGAGCTGGAGATCTGGGCAGCGGCCGGCGAGCCCGAGGCGGGCCGCCACGCCCGACGGCTCGGTGAACGCCGGCACCCTCCTCGCCGAGTCGAAGGACTTGCTGGATGGCGGAGAACAGCAACACGACGCCGAGCAGGACGAGCAGGAACGACGGCGCAACGGCAGCGGCAAGGAGGGCTCCGCCGACCGCGCCGCTGGTCGTGGCGAGCTCGAGAAACATCCCGATCCGCATGTCGGTCATCCGGTCCCGGACGTACGCTGCCGCCGCTCCGGAGCTCGTCGCGATGACGCTGACGATGCTCGCGCCGATTGCGAGGCGAACGTCCAAGCCGAACAGGATCGTGAGGGCCAGAATGACGATGATCCCACTGCCGACGCCGGCGAGCGGCGTGATCGAATCTGGGTTTCCGCCCCCCACGGGTTCGTCGTGATCGGGGCGCGGAGGACGGGACCAAGGAGCTCCTCGCGATGGGCCTCGGCTACCGCGAGAGCACCGCGTCCTGGGCCGGCGTCCTGCGCGACCTGCGCGAGCGGGGCTTGGCGGCTCCGCTGCTCGCGGTCGGCGACGGCGGGCTCGGCCTCTGGGCGGCCCTGGCCGAGGTCTTCCCCACCACCCGCCACCAGCGATGCTGGGTCCACAGGGCGCTCAATGTGGTCGACCGGCTCCCCAAGCGCCGGTGGCCCGAGGCGAGGCGGCGCCTCCGGGAGGTCTGGAGCGCCCCCACCCGCGAGGCGTGCGAGGTCCGTCGTGACGAGACCGCGATCTGGCTCCACGAGCGGGGCCAGGACCAGGCCGCCGAGACCCTGTACCGCGACTGGGACGACTTCACCACCTTCTATGACTTCCCGGCCGAGCATCATCTCCACATCCGCACGAGCAACGCGATCGAGTCGGTCTTCGCAGGAGTACGCCTGCGCACGAACGTCGCCAAGCGGGCGCGGGTCCGGGAGAACGCGCTGTACCTCGTGTTCAAGATCGTCACCCGCCTGGGGCAGCACTGGCGGACCCTCAACGGCGGCGCCACCCTCATGGCCCTCGTCCTCGGCGGCGAGACGTTCCGGGATGGGATCCTCGTCAGGCGGCCACCGGAGGAGGAGGAGGAGGTGCGAGCCGCCTGATCACGTCACCGTGGAAGGGAGTTTCCATGCAGGTTGACAAAAGCTCCATCGCCAGCCTGTTCTCACATCTGAGCTGCTCGTCGCCGGAGCCCTGTCGCGCGTCCGGAGCCCTGTCGCGCGTACAACAGGCGTACACCATGGGCATTGATCCAGGCCCACGTCTGGCGCACGCTGATGAGCGGTTGCAGCGTCCCGGGCAGCGTCGATCGGTACAGCAGATACCTTGGCTGAAATGGTGGCTCTCGCACCCGTTCTGGACGAGGAAAGCCACAACGCTGAGCGGCTCAGACTCACGAAACAGCTGCTCTCTACCGCTGAGCTATGTCGGCGCGGAGGGCAGTCCAGCGGGCGCGCCACGCTCGCCATCTTCCCGGGTTCCGGGCCGGGCGTGACGTTCCGCGCCGCCGCACGACTGGATGGTCGCACGTCGACTGAGGTCCAGCCGAGGCCACGGCAGGGGCGGAGCCGGGCCGGCATCCTTCGGCCGCTTGACCTTACGGCGTAAGATCGCTGGGTGAGTACGAAGCCGGCCGCTTCCCGATCCGACCCGCGAGCTGGCTCGCGCGCCGCCGCGAACAGGCTGCCACTCGACCGCGAGCGCATCCTGGCCGGGGCGCTGCGGCTGATGGACGCGAACGGGCTCGAGGCCCTGAGCATGCGTAAGATCGCCGCGGAGCTGGACGTCGAGGCGATGTCCCTCTACTACCACCTCCCCGGAAAGGCCGCCCTCCTCGAAGGGCTCGCCGACAGCGTGCTGGCCGAGATCCACCTCCCGAGCGTGGATCCCGACGACCCTTCGACGGCCGTGAGGGGTGTCGCGCGCGCCCTTCGCACGAACGCGCTCGCGCATCCGAACGCCATCACGCTCCTCGGATCGCTCGGTCTCGGGAGCTCCGCGGCCCGACGGCACACCGAGGCGGTGCTCGACGTGCTCGCGCGGGCCGGGTTCGGGGCTCAGGCCGCATTCACCACGTTCCTGCTGCTCCGCAGCTACGTGCTGGGCTACGTCCTCTGGGAGATCCGGCACGCGGAGGCGCGGGCGGCGGGGATCATCCCGCCGACGGAGGCGGGGAGGCTCACCGCGACGGACCTCCCGAACCTGGCGCCGATCGCCGGGTTCATCACCACGTTCGACAACGACGCGGAGTTCGAGCGGGGCCTCGACGTGCTGGTGTCGGGCCTCGGACTCCCCCTGGCTCGCTGAGAAGGGAGCGCCGTCCATGACCCACCACCGCGACCCGGTCATCGAGGGCCTCCGTGCGCTGATCGGTCCCGGATCGGTCAGCGACGCCCCGGAGATCCTCGCGGCGAGGAGTGCCGACACCTGGCCGCTCGGCCTCGTCCAGCAGGCCCTGGGACGCCAGCCGGTGCCCCCGCGGTGCGTCGTGCGGCCGCGGTCCACCCTCGAGGTCTCGCAGGCCCTGGCGTACCTCACCGGCCTGGGCGTTCCCGTCGTCCCGTACGGGGGAGGGTCGGGCGTCCAGGGTGGTGCCGCGCCGGGCGCGGGCGCCGCGGTCATCGACGTGGGCGGGCTCGACCGGATCCAGGCCCTCGACGAGGAGAACCTGACGGTCACGCTCGGCGCAGGCGTGCCGCTCGCGACGCTGGAGCGATGGCTCGGGAAGCGCGGCTACACGACGGGGCATTACCCCCAGTCGATCGACCTCGCTCAGGTCGGCGGTCTTGTCGCCACCCGGAGCTCCGGGCAGTTCTCGACCCGGTACGGCAGCATCGAGGACATGGTCGCGGGCCTGGAGGCCGTGCTGCCGGACGGCCGCGTGGTCCGGATCGATGCCCAGCCCCGCCGTGCCGTCGGGCCCGACCTCCGCCAGCTGTGGATCGGGTCGGAAGGCGCATTCGGGGTCATCACCGAGCTGACCCTGAAGGTCGTCCTCGCGCCGGCCGAGCGGTCGCTGCGGGCCTACGGCGTGCCGTCCATGCGGGTGGGCCTGGATGTCGTCCGCGGCATCATGCGCGCGGGCTGGCGCCCGGCGGTCGTCCGCCTCCACGACGCGACCGAGGCGAGCCACAGCTACCACGGGACGGTGACGGAGGAGGAATCGATCCTGCTCCTGCTGTCCGAGGGCCCCGTCGGGTCCACCGGGGCCGAAGGCGCCGCGATGGACGCCCTGGCGCGCTCGGCCGGCCTCCGCCCGCTGGGGCCGGGGCCGGTGGAGACGTGGCTCGAGGTCCGCAACGACGTCGCAGCGTTCGAAACGTACATCCGCCGCGGCGTGATCCTCGACACCATCGAGATCGCCGCCGCCTGGACGTCGATCGCCGACATCTACGAGCAGGTGCTTCGGCGGCTGGTCGACGAGGTGCCGGAGATGGTCCATGCGACCGGCCACTCGTCGCACAGCTACCCCCAGGGCACCAACCTCTACTTCGTGCTCGGCGCCCAGCCGCGGCGCGACCCCGACGACGCGGCGCGCGTCTACGACGCCATCTGGTCACGCGTGATGGAGACGACCCTCGCCCACGGCGGCACGATCTCCCATCACCACGGCATCGGCCGGTTCCGCGCCCGCTGGGTCCCGAGGGACCTGGGGACGTCCTATGAGCTGCTGCGGCGCGTCAAGGCCGCCATCGACCCCCTCGGTCTCATGAACCCCGGGTCCCTGTTGCCGGTCGAGCCGGCCTCGGACGAGTAGCACCCCCAGGAGGATGGAGATGTCCACGTCGCTCGTTCTCGCCATCGACGCCGGGACTACGGGCATCCGCACGATCCTGTATGACCGCCGCGGCCGGGAGGTCGCGAGCGCGTACCGCGAGTTCACCCAGATCACCCCCGCCCCCGGCCTCCTGGAGCACGACCCGGAGGAGATCTGGGCCGTGACCCGCGGTCTCATGGCCGAGACGATGGCGCGCGCGGACGCGGACGGCAGCACCATCGCGGCGGCGGGCGTCACGGGCCAGCGGTCGACCACGCTCGCGTGGGACCGGGCGACGGGGCGCCCGCTCCACAACGCCCTCGTCTGGCAGGATCTCCGTACCTATCCACGATGCCTCGAGCTGACCGAGCAGCTGGGGTTCTCCGTGAGCCCGCTGTCCGCGATCACCAAGGTCGAGTGGCTGCTCCAGAACGTGCCCGGCGTTCGCGACCGGGTCGCCGCGGGCGACGCCCTCATCGGCACCCTCGACAGCTGGCTCATCTACCGCCTGACGGGTGGCGGGGCCTTCGTCACCGATTGCTCGAACGCGTCCACCACCTCGATGTGGGACCCGGCGACTGGGGCCTGGTCGCCTGGGCTGGTGGGGCTCCTCGGCCTGTCCGTCGAGCAGCTCGCCACCGTCTCCCCGTCGAGTGGCGTCTACGGGCATGCCGACCCCGACCTCTTCGGTGGGGCCCGGGTGCCGGTGGCCGCATCGGCTGGCGACCAGCAGGCCGCCATGTTCGGGCAGCTCTGTCTCGATCCGGGCGAGGGCAAGGCGACCTACGGGACGTCCGTCATGGTGGACGTGAACACCGGCCGGGAGTGGGTGAACGGGACAGGCAGCTACGCCCTTGGCCTGTGGCGCCTGGGCGACGTCGACACCTACCTGCTCGAGGGGACGGTCATCACCGGCGGGGCCGTCGTCGGCTGGGGCCACGCCCTCCGGCTGCTGGAGTCGCCGGCCGAGAGCCAGGCGCTCGCGGCGTCGGTGCCGGATGCCGGCGGGGTGGCCTTCGTGCCCGCGCTCCAGGGCCTCGGGTCGCCGTACATGGACCCGTCGGCGAAGGGCGCCCTGCTTGGGCTGACGCGTGCCACGACCCGCGCCCACGTGGCGCGAGCCCTGCTCGAAGGGGTGGCGTTCCGGACCCGCGAGGTCATCGAGGGTCTCCGCGCGGACTCGCCGTCGCCCGCGTTCGACCGCTTGCGGGTGGATGGCGGGATGGCTGCCAACGACCTGTTCCTGCAGGCGCAGGCCGATGTCCTGGGCATCCCGGTCGAGCGGCCCAGCACGAACCAGGCAACCTCCCTGGGCATCGCCTACATGGCGGGCCTGGCGGTCGGGTTCTGGCAGGACGTGGAGGAGATCCGGTCCACGCGCCTCCGGGTCACGGTGTTCGAGCCCGGAGCCGACGCGGTCGGCCTCGAGGAGCGCTACCAGGCGTGGCGTCACGCCGTGGACGCGGTCCGGGCCTACGCGGCTGCGACGAGGTAGACCGGTGATGGGCATCCAGGCCTTCGGCCGCCCCGAGCGCCTTGCCGCGCTCGACGGCATGGCCGCCGCACAGCTCGACCTCCTCGTGGTCGGCGGCGGCATCACCGGTGCCGGCCTCGCCCGCGACGCGGCGCTGCGTGGCCTCGCCGTCGGTCTCGTCGAGAAGGACGACTTCGGCTCGGGCACCTCGAGCCGGTCGTCCAAGCTCGTCCACGGAGGTGTGCGGTACCTCGCGTACGGGGACGTGGCCCTCGTCCGCGAGTCGGCCCACGAGCGCAAGGCGCTGGGCGCCATCGCCCCGCACCTCGTGCACGCGCTGCCGTTCGTGTTTCCGCTGTTCAAGGGCGACAGCAAAGCCAAGTTCCGTGTCGGCTTCAGCATGTTCGACAGGCTCGCCGACTCGAAGCCGCACGAGCGACACCGCGTGCTCACCGCCGCCGAGATCCGCGAACGGGCCCCGGCGCTTCGCGAGCCCCTCACGGGCGGGTTCCTGTTCATGGAGTACATCACCGACGACGCTCGGCTGACGCTCGAGAACGCGATCTCCGCCGCTCGGCACGGAGCGTTCGTTGCCAACTACGCGGCGGTCACCTCGTTCCTGGTCGCGGATGGACGCCTGGTGGGGGCCCGGGTGCGGGACGAGCTGGACGGTCGCGCCCGCGACGTCCGCGCGGCCGTGGTCGTGAACGCGACCGGTCCATGGGCCGAGGAGACCATCGGCCTGGGCGACTCGGCCGCGCCCAAGCACGTGCTGCCCAGCAAGGGGATCCACCTCGTGTTCCGCGCCGACCGTCTCCCGCTCCGGGGGGCGGTCGCGCTCAAGGCTCCGTCCGGTCGCGAGGGGTTCGCGATCCGGCGCTGGGACTCCGTCTACGTGGGCACGTCGGACGTGGCCTACGACGGGCCGCTCGACCACCCGGTCGCCGACCGGGAGGCGGTCGAGGACGTCCTGCGGATGGCGCAGGACTGCTTCCCGTCGCTCGGGCTCGCGAGTGCCGACATCGTCTCGACGTGGGCCGGCCTGCGCCCGCTGATCGCTGAAGCGGGGAAGGCGCCCCGAGACACCTCCCGCCACGACGAGGTCTGGCGGAGTCCGGAGGGCCTGCTCTCGATCGTCGGCGGCAAGCTCACGACCTACCGGCGGATGGCCGAGCGGGTGATGGAGCACGTCGGCCGCGAGCTCGGGCGCGAGCTTGGTAACAGCGACCGGACGGCGGTCGTGCCGTTGCCCGGCGCCGACCTGGGCGGGCGCGGGTTCGAGGCCTGGCGCGAGGCGAGCGAGGCCGAGCTGGCCTCCAGGGGCGTGTCGCCGTCGGCCGCCGAGCGGATCACCTGGTTGTACGGCGCGGAGGTGGCCGAGCTGCTGCGGCTGGGGGACGAGGATCCGGCGTGGCTCGAGCCGCTCGCCCCGGGCAGCACGGCGGTGCGTGGCGAGGTGAGGCTGGCCGTGGAGCACGGCATGGCCATCACGCTCGCCGACATCCTCGACCGGCGAACCGCGCTCCTGCTGTTCAGCGACGACCATGGGCTGGCCGCTGCGCCGGCCGCGGCGGCCATCGCCGGGGAACTGCTGGGCTGGGACGAGGGGCAGGTGGCGGCCCAGCTCGAGGCGTACCGGCGGCTCGCCTCCCAGCATGGGGTGCCCCGGCCGGGGGCGGCGACCGGGGGCGCACGGCCGACGGTGCCGGAGGCGGCAGGTCAAGCCTGACGATCGAGGCGTGGGGGCGGGCCGGCTCCGCGCCGCCCCCCCAGGGCCAGCCCCGTCCGGGCCAGCCGGCGTCCGGCGTCTCGTGGATGGCCTGGGCGGCCCGGATCCCGGACTCCAGCGCGCCCTGGATCCAGGCGTGGTAGAGCGAGCAGTGTTCGCCCGCGAAGTGGATCCGGCCCTCCGGCCGCACGATGTCGGCCTGGAGCTCGGTCTGCTGCCCGGGCGCGAACATCGCGAACGCCCCGCGCGCCCACCGGTCGCTGTACCAGGCGTGCGACGCGCCCACCTCGTACACGTCGCGGATCCGCGGGTGGATGCGGGCGACGTCGTCGAGGGCCTCCTCCAGGCGCGTCTCCTCGTCCATGGCGCCCCACTGGAGCGCGTCTCGTCCATGGCGCCCCACTGGAGCGCGTCCTGGCCCCAGGTGTACGACGCGAGCAGTACCCCACGCCGCGTGGACGGGTCCGGCGTGGGGTAGTTCATGCGCCGGACCGGGAGCTCCGTGACGGTCGCCCCGCCCAGGATTCCGTCGTCCGTCTCCCAGACCCGCTCGCGGACCTGGAACACGATCTTGGTCGACGCGTGGTAGTTGAGCTGCCGGATGGCCCGCTGCTTGCCGGCGGAGAACGGTCGCAGCACCTCGATCGTGCGCAGCACCGAGAAGGGGACGGTGACCACCGCGTAGGGCGGGCCGCCCTCGGCCGGATGCCGCGCGTCCGCCTCGTGCCGGGTGCCGGTGCCGCAGGCGCCGGTGGGCCCGGCGAAGGCGTGGACCTGGTCATGCCGGAGCAGACGCTGGGGACCGCGCACACCGCCGAGCGGCTCGTTGCCCAGGTCGCCGCCCGACCGGGCGTCTCCCTGGTCTCGATCGCGCTATGCGAAGGGGCGGGCTACCGCTGGCTGCGCGTCCGCCGGGCGGTGGGCGGGTTCCTGGTGGAGGGCTCCGGGACGGGCCGCCTCGAGGACGTGCTGCGAGCGTCGCTGGCCGAGCCGCAGGTCCACCTGCACCACGCCGCCCGGCATCATCCGGCCTCGCCGGCGATGCCGTGCTCCATCGCGTAGCGCACCAGCGGGACCAGGCCCCGCACGCCCAGCTTGTCGGAGATGTTGGCGGTGTGTCGGTGCACGGTATGGACGCTGATGGCGAGCCGGCGGGCGACCTCGGGGGCGCTCATGCCAATCGTGAGCAGCCTCAGGATCTCGCGCTCGCGGCCGGTCAGGGCGCCGCCGTTCGCAAGCCTGCGCAGGGAATCGTCGATCACGGTGCCCGTGATCGAGCTGTGGAGGTAGCGCTCGCCCCGCATCACCGCGTGGATGGCGTCGATCAGCTCCCGGGCGTGCGCGCCCTTCACCACGTAGCCCGCCGCGCCGGCCTGGAGTGCCTGGCGCACGGTTTCGGGATCGCGGTGCATCGTCAGGACGACGACGCGCACCCCGGGGTGGCGGGCGCGGATCGCACGGAGGACGTCGAAGCCCACGACATCGCCCAGGCCCAGGTCCAGCAGCACGACGTCGGCACGGGCCTGCTCCAGCATCCGGAACGCCTCGTCCCGTCCGGCCGCCTCGCCCACGACCTCCAGGCCGGGCGCCACGTCCAAGACCAGCCGCAGGCCCTCACGCACCAGGTGGTGATCCTCGATGAGGACGACCCGCACCGACGGCACGCGATCGCCTCAGCCGGTCGCGCTGGCCATCGGGGACCCCGCGACCCCGACCGGCACACGGAGTTCGACCGGCTGGTCGTCGGCCGCCGGCGCACCGGCGGTCGAGGTGCCCGGGGCGCTGGGGATGCGCAGGGTGAACGTGCTCCCGATGCCGGGCGTGCTGGTTGCCGTCAGGGTGCCCCCGTGCAGTTCGGCGATCCGTCTCGCGATCGTCAGGCCGAGCCCGGATCCCGGCGTGCCGCCCGCCGCGACCCGCTCAAAGGGCTGGAAGATCCGGTCGATATCCGCGCTCGCGATCCCCACCCCGGTGTCATGGACGCGGACGCGGAGCACGCCGCCCTCGACGGCGGCGTGGAGCCGCACGCGACCGCCGGGCTCGGTGAACTTGATGGCGTTCGCGAGCAGGTTGAGGAGGACCTGGCGCAGGCGCCGCGGATCGGCGGTGAGCCGGGTCCCGGCTCCCCCGGCGATCGCCAGGCGGATCTGCCGCTCCTTCGCCAGCGGTTCGACCTGGTGCCGGAGGTCCGCCAGCAGCGGCTGGAGCTCCATCGCGACCCGGTGCAGCCCCAGGTCGCTGGTCTCGCTGCGTGACAGGTCGACAACGTCGTCGATCAGGCTGAGCAGGTGCCGGCCACTGCCTTCGATCGTCGCCGACAGCCACGGCGCCTGACGGGCGCCGCGAACCGTCCCCGACGGACTGCGGAGGAGCTGGGCGGCCAGCAGGATGGCGTGGAGCGGGGTCCGCAGCTCGTGGGACACGTTGGCCAGGAACCGGGACTTGGCCGCGATGTCACGCTGGAGGTCCGCGTTGGTCTGGTCGAGCTCGTGGGCGCGCGCAAGGGCCCGCTGGTGGACGAGCGCGTTCTCGAAGGCGACCTCGGCATGGGCGGCAAGGCGCCTCGTCGAGGCGACATCGTGATCTGCGAAGGCGCGGCTGCCGGCCCGGTTCACCAGGTACAGGGTGCCCATCTCGCCGCCCAGCACGATGGGCACGCCGAGGAGCGAGCGGAGGGCGCGCGCGGGAGGTCGTCCTGCTTGGCGCGGCCCGGGCATCACGATCCGCAGCGGCTCGTCCTCGCCATCGGCAAGGGCGAGACGGGGATCATCACGCAGGACCGCGCGCACGGTGTCGCAGGCTCCCTCATCGTCACACGCGAGCCGGGCGTCGTCCCCGATCGTCGTGGAGGCGAGCGCCAGGGCGGCGCATTCCGCGCCGGTGACGTCGCGTGCCGCGCGGAGCGTCGCAGACAGGACGTCCGCGGGCTGCCGGATGGCGGCCAGATCGAGGACCGCAGCCTCGAGCCGGCGCTCCGTCGCGCGCTCACGGTTCTCCCGCAACGGATGCACGGTGACCGTGGTCGCCGCCTGGCGGCGAACTGGGCCGTCGGCGACCGCCGGCCCCAGGTTTCGTTGGACAGCCGTTCGCAGCCCGGACACGGGCTGACCGAACAGGCGGGACGCGTCCTGCATCGACCTCTCTCCCCGATTTCCCCGATCTCCCCGATGTCGCGGCTGACACCCCGGTCGTCGGCCCGCGACAAGGGCGTCATTATCACGGGATGACGTGCGTAGCGCGACCCCCAATTTGCGGGGTTCGCGCGCTCGGCAAGGCGACTCCACGAGGGCGACACGAGCGTTGTCATGTGATTGCAAGGTCGGTCGCTTGCCGGAAGTCCCCTTCAGGCCGCACTCTATCGAGGCTCTCCGGTGAGGAGGGCAGACCTGGCCGGCGACGGGGAATCGCCGCGTACCGAGGGCAACAAGCGAAGGTGCACATCTCAGATCCGGGTGGCGCGCGCGCGGGCGACCCCGTCGCCATGGTCTCGCGGGCTCAGCCCGACCGGGAGCCGGATCCACGACGGGGCGTCTCGGCGGGGGGCGGCCCTCGCGGGAGGGACGGAGAGCCCGGAGGTCGGACGATCCGGGTCCTGATCGTCGACGATCACGCGGCGCTGGCCGGCGCGCTGGCCATGACGATCGACAGCTACCCGGATCTTGCGTGCGTGGGAACTGTCAACACCATCGGGGCGGCCCTGCCTCGGATCGCGGAGTTGAAGCCTGACGTGGTGCTGATGGACGTCTACCTGCCGGACGGCAACGGCATCGACGCCATCTCCCGGATCGTCGCCGCCCATCCCGAGACACGCATCCTGGTCCTCACCGGCCATACCGACGTGGACCTGCTGGCGCGTGCGGCGGCGCAGGGAGCGAGCGGCTTCCTGCCCAAGGAGAGCACCCTGCCCGCCGTGATCGGCGCGATCAGGGCCGCGGTGGCCGGCCAGATGCTCGTCGACGGCACCACCCTGGCCTCGATCCTCGGCCGCCTCGCCGACACCTCGCGACGCGGTGCCGTGTCCGGCGACGGCCCGGCGCTGACCCGCCGCGAGGCCGACGTCCTGCGGCTGATGGGGCACGGCCTCGACCCGCACGCGATCGCGCGGGCGCTGGGAATCAGCCTCAACACCTGCCGCGGGTACCAGAAGGGCGTGCTGGCGAAGCTGGGCGCCCACAGCCAGCTCGAGGCGGTCGTGATCGGCACGCGCAGGGGCCTGATCCCGAGCTGACCGCCGGGTGGTTCCTCCCGAGGTGACCGCCCGATCCCGCGTGGCTCCTGGCCCCTCGGCGCGCCCCGGTCGTGCCGCCGGCGACGCCGGGCGAGACCCCCCGTCGAGCGGGCGACACCCCAAGGTTGGGGGTCGGCACCGACCAACCTGCGGGCTGGCCCCCACCGCCCGGACACCGCTCAATAGCGTTCCGGGCCCAGAGGACCCGGGCGATGCCGGCGTCCTCCGGCTGGGGAGCGAGATGCCATGGCGGACATGTCCATTCGCCACCACCTGGGTCGTGCCCTCCTGGTCACTCCCGCGACCCCGTCCCGCATCGCCCGCCTGGTGGTGATGTCCTGGATCCTCGCGATGGCTGGGATCTGGGTCGTCCAGCAGGCGCACGGTGGCGCCCACGAGCACGCCTACCTGCCGCCGCTGGCCCACTGGCTTCGCGACGGGGGACTCGCGGTCCCGCTGGCCGCGATCTCCATCATGGTGGGCGGACTCCTCGCGCTCCGCGCGACCGCCGTCCTGGGCGTCGGCCCGGGTACGAGGGCCGGCCGGACCACCTGGGCCATGATCGCGGCCGCCCTGTTCGCTCTCCTCAGCATCCCCGGCAACCAGGTGCACGCGATCCTGTTCGGCGCCGAAGAAGAGGACCTCTTCTGGCTGGCCGACGTGCTCCTCGACGGGGGCGTGGTCCTGGCTGCGTCGATCGCGGTGCTCGTCCCCTCGGCCCTGCTGGGCCTGGCGCCCTGGCCCGCCGATGCCGGCGAGCCGGCCGCCGCCCCGGACCCACGTGTCGCCCCACCCCCCATGAGCGCCGCCCTGCGTGCGGCTACCCCTGCGCCCCAGCGTCTTGGAGATCGAGGAGTCACCCGTGAAGCGTGATCACGTCCACCCGGTGCGCCGCGTGATGCGGCGTTTCGCCGTGTCCTGGATGGCGGCGGTCATGGCCGCAGGGTCCGTGGCGGGCGTCTTCGCGCCCGCCCCGGTCGCGGCGGCGCCCGCAGCGGCACCCGCAGCGGCACCCGCCGCCCCGGCCCTCGTCAACCCGACGAGCACGATCAAGCTCTCCGTCATCTCCGCCCGGACCGAACCCAGGGCGCTCGGCGGAACCGGCGTCGTCGTGGGTGACTCGGTCGCCTCCTACAAGTGGATCATCAACGAGGACAACACCGGCACGACCACGACGAGAAACGCGAACCCCGGCTCCGTCTGCTCGGCGTGGCTCGACGCGGCCCACACGCTGCCGAACCCTGCCTACCCGGGCTCCTGTGGCTGGACGTCGATCGCCGGGCTCAAGAGCTCCGCGCCCGTCTTCGCTCAGGGCACCGACGCCGACCTCAGCGGCACGACGAGCCTGACCCTGCCGGCCGGGCGCTACCTCATCTCCGTGCTCGCCGACGGCTTCAAGCTCGACGGCACGCCGTTCACGATCCCGATGGAATCGCCGGGCGTCGTCGAGGTGCCCCTCCAGCCGAGCCCCCTGCCGACGGCGACCATCAAGGCCCAGGTCTTCGCCGATGTCACGTCCACGAACGGCCAGTACGACCCGGGTGAGGACGGCCTGCCCGGCTTCGCCGGCTTCATCACGGACTACATCGGGCAGGTCGCGACCGACGTCTTCGGCAACCCGCTGTGCACCCAGTACCAGTTCAACGACCTGAACCATAACGGCATCCAGGATCCGGGCGAGCAGATCGTCCTCGACGCCTCCTACGCGCCGATCGTCACGCACCTCGGCGGCAAGTGCCTCTCGGGCGACATCAACATGGACGGCGTCGTGAACAGCGCGGACGTCGCGCTGTACACCGACCCGCAGCTCGATCCCGGCGTGGTGACGATCCCGAACCTCGGGCCCAACCGCTACGCCGTGTCCGTCGTCCCCCCCTCCGGGACCAGCTGGGTCCAGACGACCACCCTCGAGGGCAACCACGACTGGGACGCCTGGGTGATGGAGGGCTCCACCGGCCTCGACACCGAGTTCGTGGTGGCCGGCGAGCCGTTCCCGGCCGAGATCTTCGGCTACGTTCCCGGGCCGGCGACCAGCCGCTGGACGCATCCCGCCACGGGGGCGTCGAAGCCCTACGGTGACAGCTTCGCCCCCGGGGGGACCGGCACCATCAAGGGCGTCGTCGACGCCATGAAGGTCTTCGTCCCGACCACGGGCGGCCAGTGCCTGCCGGGTACGATCTGGGGCGGCCTGTGCGGCGGCAAGATCGACAGGCCGATCGACAAGCCCTGGATCGCGCTGTCCGACCTCAACAACGGCGACACCGCCGTGTGGATGGGCCGCGGCAACGTGGATGGCACGTTCACGATCCCGAACGTCCCCAACGGCTCCTACACGATCACGTACTGGGACGACCCCCAGAACTACATCCTCGACCTGCTCAACGTGACGGTCCAGAACGGCGAGACCGTCGACATGGGCGTCCTGCCCCTCACCGGGTGGTTCACGAAGTTCTCCGGGTTCGTGTTCAACGACCTGAACCGCAACGGCAAGCGCGACTTCAACGACCTCAACGGAAACGGGGTCTTCGACGGCAGCGACACCTGGACCGAGCCCGGCGTGCCGGACTTCACCCTCACGCTGCGCAAGCGCGAGAACTCCCTGATGGACCGCGGCGCGACGCTGGTCACCACCAACGGCGCCGGCTACTACGTCATGGACAACGCCTATCCGCTCACCGAGTGGCTCGTCCTCGAGGCCTACAACGACCGCTACTACACCACCGGTATCACGTACCAGGCCGACAACCAGCCCGGGCCGACCACGGTCCTCGGGGCCGGCGTCGATGTCAGCGTCCTGCCGATCATCGGCCTCTCGGGCACCCTCGACTGGGGCGTCCACTTCTATGATCCGACCGGCGACAACGGGATCGACCCGCGGAACGGCGGGATCGTCGGCTCCGTCAGCTATGACACGACCCGCAACGAGCTCAACCCGCAGTACGCGGCGGCGGAGGACTGGCAGCCCGGCGTCTCCGGCCTGACGGTCGACCTGTACGCCCCGGTGCTCTGCCCGACCGATGGCAGCCTGCCGTGCGATCCCAACGGCTACTACGCCCTCGCGCCCGACGGGTCATATGCCCACAAGCTCCTGAACACCTACGTCACCGAGACGTGGCAGAAGCCCACCGACTGCATCGCCCGCGGTGTGGACGGGGCTGAGCTCAAGAACCCCCAGGACCAGCAGGTCCTGCCGGTCGGACCCGGCAAGGACTGCCTGGAGGGCCCGCTCATGGGCGTCCAGTTCGGCCCGTATCCCACCGACCAGGGCACGTCCAACGCCAACTTCGGCGCCGCCGTCGACGGCAACTACGGCTTCGGCGACGGCTGCTTCAACGGCATCCTCGTGGTCACCGATCCGTCGGCCCCGCTGTGCGTCGTCTCGAGCGGGTCGATCACCGGCGTCGTCCGTTCCAGCGGCACGGTCGCCACGATCACCCGTTCCAGCGGCACGGTCGCCACGATCACCCGCACCAGCGGCACGGTCGCCACGATCACCCGCACCAGCGGCACGGTCGCCACGATCACCCGCACCAGCGGCACGGTCGCCACGATCGCCCGCACCAGCGGCACGGTCGCCACGATCATTCGCGCGACCGGCATCGCGGCGGGCGACTCCTCGACCGTCCTCTCGGATCCGACGGTGGACTTCGCCGCCGCCGGCGTCCAGGTCGGGGACATCGTCCGAAACACGACCGACGGCTCGAGCGGCACGGTCGCCTCGGGCACCACCCATTCGCTCACCCTCGCGGCCGCCCTCACCGGCGGCACC
>JBBSCF010000075.1:0-14842 GCA_038250545.1 Candidatus Limnocylindrales bacterium
GCGAGCCTCAGCCCGGCCGAGCGCGAGCGGAACCGGAGGCATCCGTGGCGTCGCTGACGTGGATGTCGGTCATGGCAGCAGGCTCCCTTCGGGTTGCGGGTTGATCTGGTTCGACGTGGACCGCGTGGTTCGAACGACCAAGGGCCACCCGGCCGAGCCCACTCGCTACCAGCGTCGCCCGCGCCGCTGGCGCCGGGCTCCGTACTGGACGAGCTGATCACTCCCTGCCCCGACACTACGGACCGTCGACCTCCAGGTCAACGTCAGCTGCGTACGTGATCGTGTACGGCTGGAGCTCGCACATGAAGAACGGACTTCGCGACCGCGGCGCTGACTTCGACGTTCTACCTGGCCCTCGATCCGGGACAGGCGCCTGCAGCGGCGGTGCCGTGACCAGAACCTTGCGCTGATTGGTCGTCGAGATCGCTGCCTTCATTGCCCCACCCGAATACGCGTAGCTCGGGTGGCCATTCCAGCGACCGTCAGGAGCGGTCCCGTCCGCACCCGGACGGGCGACTCTCTGGATTCGGTCAGGCACCGACATCCAGGGTCCGACGCCGCCCCGCGGCCCGCAGGGCGACCTCGATGAACGGTCGCAGCCGCGTGGAGATGTCCAGCTCCGTCCGCCTGAAGGCCGCGAGCTTCTCGGTCTCGCTGCCCTCGGCCTCCGAGGGATCGTCGAGCCCCCAGTGGAGCGTGTTCTCCGAGCCCGGGAACACCGGGCATGTCTGGCGGGCGCGGTCGCAGACCGTGATGACGTAGTCGAACCGCTGGTCGAGGAACTCCGTGATCGGCTTGCTACGGGCGCCGGACCAGTCGATGCCATGGTCCGCGAGCACGCGGGTGGCGTAGGGGTTGACCTGCGTGACCTCCGTGCCGGCGGAGTGAACCTCGAAGTCGGCGCCGCCGTAGTCGCGCAGCAGGGCCTCGGCGATCTGGCTGCGGGCGCTGTTGTGGGTGCACACGAAGAGCACGCGGATGGGGCGGTCCGACACGGTTCGTCTCCTCCGGGCGCGGCCGGCTGCCGCGATGGTCATTTCCAGGTCGATGAGCTCCCCCTCGAGCCGGTCGAGGTCGGCGCGCTGGCGGGCGATGGCGTCACGCTGCTCCGCGAGCAGCGGCGCGAGGTCGCTGTCGATCTCGCCGTGGTCGAGGCACAGTCGGGCCAGGCGCCCGGCGTCCTCGGGCCCGAGCCCCAGCCGTCGCAGCGCAACGACCAGGCGCAGGCGGGCGAGGTCGGCCTCGCCGTAGTCGCGGTAGCCGTTCTCCTGGCGTTGCGGCGCCGGCAGCACCCCGGCCTGCTCGTACCAGCGGATGGCCGAGGCGGCGACCCCGGCGCGACGGGCCAGGTCGGCGATCCTCACCGGTAGCCCCGGGCCTCGCGGAGCTGCGCGGCGAACTCGGCCGGCAGATCGGTCGCCTCGATCGCCCGGGCCGCGGCCTCGACGTCGTAGGCGACGCGGCGCAACTCGACGGTGTCGGCGGTCGTGTCGAGCAGGGCCCAGCACGCGCGCGGGTCGCCGTCCTTGGGCTTGCCTGCCGAGCCGACGTTGATGAAGCGCGTCCCGGCGACGGCCTTGTCATAGGGCTTGTGGGTGTGCCCGCAGACGATCACGTCTGCGGCGGCCCCGGCCGCGATCCGCGCGAAGGTCTCGTCGGGCTTGTCCTCGTAGAGGTACTCGTTGATCCGCCGCGGGCTGCCGTGGACGAGCAGGTAGCGCTTGCCGTCGGCCTCGAAGCGGATCTCCGGGTGGAGGGTGCGCAGCCAGGCCGTGTTCGCCTCGCTCGTGTGCGCCTTGGTCCAGGCGAAGCCCGCGTCGCCCTCGGCCTTGTCCCGTTCCTTGACGTAGGCGCAGCCGCACTCGTCGCGGCCGAACCCGGTGCCGTCGTCGTAGTTGCCCATGACGATTGGGAAGCCTTCCGCCGCGAGGCGCTCGAGCACCTCGTTCGGCCATGGGGCGTATCCCACGAGGTCACCGAGGGCGTAGCGCTGATCGACACCGGCAGCATCAACGTCGGCGAGGACGGCCTCGAGCGCCGGGAGGTTGGCGTGGACGTCGGAGAAGATGGCGATGTGCATGGCGGCAGGGTAGACCTTCGAGTGGCTTGAAGGTCAAGCCGGGGAAGCGGGCCGTGCGGTCCCGTCTTCGTGACGGATGGCCCCTTGGACATCTCAGCCGGTCCTGACACATTCGCTGCTGAGATGTTGCTCGTCCTCGTGCCCCTGCTCTTCGGTCTCAGCTTCCTGTCCGGGATGCTCGGCCTGGGCGTGGCGTTCGTGGCGATCCCCATCCTCGGGCTCTTCGGCTACGACCTGATCAACGTCATCCAGCCCTGGGCGCTCCTGCTCAACGGGCTCACCGCCATCACCGGGGCGATCGCGTTCTGGAAGGCCGGGATGGTCGACAAGCGCGGCGCGCTGATCCTCGTGATCATCACGACCATCGGTGCCCCGGTCGGCGTCTGGCTCCTCCAGTTCGCGTCGACCGAGCTCGTGTGGTGGCTCTACGTCGGCGTCCTGGTCTTCCTTGCCGTGCGGATGCTGCTGCCCAAGCGGGCCTCGACCGAGGTCGTCGCCGAGATCACCGACGCGAGCCGCGCCAAGGCGGCCGTCGCCGCGGCCCCGATCAGCGTGTTCGCGGGGTTCCTCGGCGTCGGCCCGGGCTTCCTCCTGATGCCGACCCTCACGATCGTCGGCTACTCCGCCCGCCTGGCCGCCGCGACCAACTCGGTCGCGGTCACGGTCCCCTCCTTCTCCGCCTTCCTCTCGCACCTCGGCACGGCGTCCTTCGACTGGCCCACGGTCATCGTCACCTCGATCGCCGCAATGGTCGGCGCCTGGCTCGGTGCCCGGTTCACCGCCGGCAAGGTCAAGTCCGCCACCCTGTCGCGGATCTTCGCCGTCGCCCTGATCCTCCTGGCCGCACAGCGCGCCTGGATCCTGCTCACCTGACATCACCCCCGGGCACTCGGCCGCCGCGGTCACCCCGGGCCCACCCATCCCACCCGAACAAGGGAGTCCGCCATGAAGAAGATCGAAGTCCTCGGCCCCGGCTGCAACAACTGCGTCCGCCTCGAGAAGAACGCCCGTGAGGCCGTCGCCACGGCGGGAATCGAGGCCGAGATCACCAAGGTGACCGACTACGCCGAGATCATGACCTACGGGATCATGAGCACCCCCGGGCTCGTCATCGACGGCAAGGTCGTGAGCTACGGCCGCGTCCCGTCTGCCGACGACATCGTTCCCTGGCTCGCCGAGTAGCACGGCTCCGCTCTTGCCGCCGTGGCGACGAGCGCCGCTTGGCCAAGGCCCACATGACCCACATCACGTCGATCCAGGAGCACCTCAACCGCTGGATGCTCGCCTACGTCAGCCTCGCCATCGTCGCCGGGCTGGCTCTGGGCAACGCGGCGGCCGGCTGGACGAGGGCCAACACCGGACCGATCGGCCTGATCACGACCGCGGCGGTGTTCCTGATCATCTACCCGATGATGGTCAACGTCCGGTTCGAGGCGCTCCTGCGCGCCGGGCGGAACCTGCGGGGCATCGGCATCGCGCTCGCCTTCAACTTCCTCTGGGCGCCGCTCGTGGGCTGGGTGCTCGCCACGGCGTTCCTGTCCGACCCGCAACTCGCGCTCGGCTTCCTGCTCGTGATGGTGGTGCCGTGCTCGAGCATGGCGATCGGCTACACCGGCCTGGCCAAGGGTGACCTCGAGCTCGCCACCGTCGTCGTCGCGCTGAGCTTCCTGCTCGCGATCGTCGTGGTGCCGCTGTGGATGACGCTGTTCGCCGGCGGCTTCGGGATCACCGTGCCGATCGGCGACCTGGTCACCTCGATCCTGACCGTCCTGGTCGCGCCGATGATCCTGGGCTACGCGACGCGACGGGGGCTCCTGCGGTGGCTGGGCAACGCGCGCTCCGCCGCCATCGCCCCGCTCTTCCCGGCGCTCTCGCTGCTCGGGATGTACTCGATCGTGTTCCTGATCTTCTTCGGCAAGGCGAACCTGATCCTGGGTCAATGGCAGACCGTGGCGATCCTGCTGGTGCCGAACGCGATCTTCATGGGCCTGACCTTGGTCGTGGTCACGTTGCTCGACCGTCGCCTCGGCATGGGCTACGAGGAGCACATGGCCGTCGCGTTCGCGAGCACCGGCAAGAACAACGCGACGGCCATCGCGATCGCCACCACCGCGTTCTCGCCCATGGTCGCGATCCCGGCGGCCACGATGCCGATCTTCCAGATCCTGTTGATGGTCCTCTACCTCCGCGCAGCACCGCGGCTGCGCGCCTGGTTCCGACCGGCCCCAGCGCCGGTCGAGCCTGCGGTCGCCCCGGGGCCGGCGTGAGCGGATACATGGACCCGCTCGACCGTCGGGCGATGACCGCCGAACCCTCCGCGCACACAGAGGCCATCGACAGGATCAGGCCCTCGCGCCGGCTCCTCGTCGCCCTCGCACTCTCGCTCGGCGTGTTCGGGCTCGAGGTCGTCGGCGGGCTCGTCACCGGCAGCCTCGCGCTGCTCGGCGATGCGACCCATGTCCTCGTCGATGTCGTTGTCGTGCTCATCGGCCTCGTTGCTGCCCGGTTTGCGTCGCGCGCACCAAACGAGGGCCATACCTACGGCTTCCACCGGTTCGAGGCGATCGGCGCGCTTGCCAACGCGGTGCTGCTCATCACCGCTTCATCGATCGTCTTCGTCGAGAGCGTCAGCCGCCTTCTCTCCCCGTCGGCAGTCGATGCCCCCGTCGTGCTCGCGGTCGCCGTGGTCGGGTTCGCGGTCAACACGGTGTCGGCCCTCGTCGTCCACGGAATCGAGCGCCGGACCGAGGCGACCAAGGTCCTCGTGCTGCATCTCGGCGGTGACGCCCTCGGTTCGCTTGCGGTGATCGGGTCCGCCTTGATCATCATGGCCGGGGGCCCAGCCGCGGCCGACCCGCTGGCGAGCCTCGTCATCGCGATCCTCCTCGCGCTCGCCGGTCTTCGGCTGCTCGGGCGGATCGTCCACCTGCTTTCCGAGGGCGTCCCGAGCGGCATGTCGCTCGATGCCGCCGGTGCGGCACTGCAAGGCATCCCTGGCGTGCGCGGGGTCCACGACCTCCACGTCTGGGCACTCGCCGAGGACCTCCCGATCGTCACCGCCCACCTCGAGGTGGCCCCGGATGCCGACGCCCGCCGCGCGCTCGTGGCCGGCACCGAGGCGCTCCGCCGGATCGGGGTCGGCCACGCCACCCTCCAGCTCGAGTCCGACCCCTGTGGCCAGGGACGACCAGCCACACGGGCCGCCGCGTCCACCCACCCACCCCTCGCTCCCACCGAGCCCTTCCAGGAGTCGACATGAACCCACCCGTCCACGCGGGCGTCCCGCGTTTTCACGTTGCCGTGACCAGGCTCACCGACGAGACCGCGTGGGCCGACGCCCACGGGCAGACGCTCGAGCTGGCCATCAAGGGCGGCGACCCTTCCCTCGGGTTCAACCCACCCGAGATGCTGCTGACCGCCTTCGGGGCGTGCGTCCTGTCAAACATCACGCGCGGCGCAGCCGAGATGGGTCTCCGGGTGGAGGGTGCCGAGGTCGTGCTCGACGGCGTCAAGCGCACCGACCCGCTCGGGGTGGACCCACTCACCTATCGGGTGGTGATCCACAGCAGCGACGACCCCGAGGCACTGCGCGAGCTGTACCGCCGCTCGACGACGGACGGCGCGGTGACCGTCGCCCTGCTCGAGGGCCTGTCGCCCACGGGCGAGCTCGTCATCAGGGCGGGCGTGGACGCCCCTCCGGCGTCGGCGGCGATCGCCCGATGAACCTCAACGACTGCGCACAAAGAGCCAACCATGCTTGACACCGACATCCTCGCGGGAGCCCTCGCCTTCCACGGCCACAAGTGCTGGGCCAGCACGGCGGGCGTCCGACTGGGCCTCGCGGCCATGGGGGAGCTGGGCGTGACGCGCGCGGGGTCCAAGCAGCTCCACGCGATCATCGAGACCGGCGACTACCACGGCGGCATGTGCTTCGGGGACGGGATCCAGTTCACGACCGGCTGCACCTTCGGCAAGGGCAACATCGAGAAGAGTGGCGAGGGCAAGTTCGCCGTCACGCTGATCGACAAGGCGACGAAGCGGGCCGTGCGCGTCGCCTACAAGCCCACCCTCCAGCCGCGCATCAAGGCGAGCGCGTTCATGCAGAAGCGCGCGGCGGGCGTCCCCCCGACGGAGATCCCCGAGACCGAGCAGATGGAGGTCGTCAGCCTCGTCTGGGACGCCCCCGCCGACGAGATCATGACGGTCGGGCCGATCGAGGGCACAACCTGGAGCGAGCCCGAGGAGGTCGTCCGCTTCCTCGTCTGCCCGTCGTGCGGCGAGCTCGTGGCAGAGCCATACGCCCGCGTGGCGGAAGGCAGGATCGTCTGCGCCGCCTGCTCCGGCTACCCGCGCTGATCGCGGGCTGACGGCGCCCGGCCATGCTGCTCTACCTCGTCGGCGGGATCGCGGTCTTCGTCGGCTCCGGCGTCATGGCCATGGCCGGGCTGGGTGCCGCCTTCCTGTTCGTCCCGCTGTTCTTCTACATGGGGGTGCCCCTGGGCCAGGCCACGTCCACGGCGCTCCTGCTCAACGCGGTCAGCCTGTCCGCGGCGACGATCGCCTATGCCCGCGGCGGCCTGGTCGACTGGCGGGCAGGCATCCCCGTGCTGGTCGCCGCGGTCATCCTGGCGCCGCTCGGGGCGAGCCTCACGGTCCACGTCGACCAGCAGGTGCTGCTCGGGCTCTTCGTCGCCTTCCTCGTGTTCGCGGGCGCCATCATGCTGTTCTACCGGCCGCGGGCCGGACGGCGCGACCTCGCCCCCGTGGCCGAGGCTGGCGCGGGCGCGGCCCTCGGCAGCGTGGCTGGCTTCCTCGGCGGCCTGCTCGGCGTGGGGGGCGGAAACATCATCCTCCCCGGCCTGACCTGGCTGGGCCTCGGCGCCAAGGTGGCCGCCGGCACAACCGCGTTGGCCGTCGTCTTCTCGTCGCTCTCGGGGTTCCTCGGGCACGCCGCGCTCGGCGGCCTGGACCCCGCATTCCTGCTCACGATGGCCGTCCTGGCCGGTGCCGGCTCCCTGGTCGGCTCGCACGTCATGCAGACGCGTCTCTCGAGCGCCCAGCTCAAGCGGTTCATCGGAGTCCTGCTGTGGGTCATCGCCGCGAAGATGGCGATCGACCTGCTCACGTGATGGAGAACACCGGTCCAATGAGCACGATCAACCAGGCGAGCCCGTCCGCCGTTTCGGGGCCTGGACGCCTCGCGAGCTTCCACCCCGGCTGGTACGCATCGGTCATGGGCACGGCCATCGTGGGCATCGTCGCCTACCAGAACCCCGGGCAGGTCGCCGGCCTGGAAGGGCCGATGCGTGCGCTTGGCGTGGCGGTGGTCGCGCTGTCGGCGCTGCTCGCGGTGGGGCTCGGTGTCCCATACGTCGCGCGGTGGCTGCGCCATCGCGACGCGGCGCGGCGGGACTTCGCGAACCCGATGCTCGGTGCCATGTACTCGACGTTCCCTGCGGGCCTGCTCGTGCTCGCGGTCGGCGTCGCGACCGTCGGGCCGTCCGTGATGCCGGTCGATGTCACGCTCGGACTTGTCGGTGTCCTCGCAGCGATCGGGGTCAGCCTTGCGGTGGTCGTAAGCGTGGCCTTCGCGGTCATGCTCTTCAGCGGCCCAGGGGTGGAGCCCGCGGCGGTCAACGGGGCATGGTTCATTCCCCCCGTCCTGATGATCATCGTGCCGATGGTTCTGGTGCCGTTCGCCCAGAAAGTGGGCGCGGGCGACCTCGGGCTGCTCCTGGCGGCCGGGTACGGCGCATGGGGCATCGGGATGCTGCTGTTCCTCCTCGTGGCATCGCTGCTCTACGCCCGCCTCGTGTTCCATCCGCTGCCAGGCGCGCTGCTCGCACCATCGATCTGGATTGCGCTCGGGCCGATCGGCGTCGGCGGCCTCGTGCTCGTACGACTCGCGCAGGCGGGCACGCCCGCGTGGGGCGACGCGGCGCCGGCGATCGCCGCCGTCTCGACGATCGGGGCGACCGCGCTGTGGGGCTTCGGGCTGTGGTGGCTCGCCGTGGCCGCAGCCCTGCTCGCGGGCTACCGCCGCCGCGGCCCGCTGCCGTACGGGATCGGCTGGTGGGCGTTCACCTTCCCGCTCGGGGCGTTCACCGCGCTGACCGTCGCGCTCGCCCGCGCCTGGCACGCGGGTCCCATCGAGGCCCTGGGCGCGCTCCTGTTCCTGGGCCTCGTCGCCGCCTGGCTCAGCGTCGCCTCCGGCACGCTGCGAGCGGTCCGATCAGGTGCGGCCTGGGCTCCGGCGCAACCTGCGGGGCAGCCGACGACCCTCCCGGCCGCCAGTTCGTGACCAACGGCCCATGGATATCTCATCCGGGCATGAGACATTCATGGCTGAGACACCAGCGCCCCAACGGACGGTCACATTGGGTGGCCACCTCTCGGAGAACACCACGATGCGGACTGAGCTGCCGGTCGTCGAGGACCTGCGCATGAACCTCCTGGCCCCCGATGTCGCGCACGCGACCGTCATGGCCGGGCTCCTGGCCGACCCGATCCGGGCCTCGATCGTCCGCATCCTCCGTGACGGCCCCGTGTGCGTGTGCGAGATGGCGGCATCGCTGGGGGCCCGGGAGAACAACGTGAGCAACCACCTCGCCCGCCTGCGCGACGCGGGCCTCGTGCGGCCCGTCCGCGCCGGCGGTGACACGCGCCGCGTCTACTACGAGCGCGACGAGGCAGCCTGCACCGCAGCGCTGGCGTCGCTCCGGGACGTGCTCGCGTGACCGCGATCGCGGTGCGGCGGCCGGCGGTCCCGTTCTGGCTGGTCGTCATCACCAGTGCCGTCCTCTGGACCGTCGCCTGGTTCCTCGCCCTCCCGCTCTCGACGTGGCTGGCCTTCGACGTCCTCGGCCTGGACTCTTCCTCCCAGCTCGGCCAGGCGGTCGCCTTCTTCCTCTTCGACGTGCCCAAGGTCCTGCTCCTCCTCATCGGCATCGTCACGCTCGTGTCGTTCCTGCGCTCGTTCGTGTCGCCCGAGAAGGTGCGGAGCGCGCTCGCAGGCCGGAACGCGGCCGTCGGGACGGTGGCCGCAGCCGGGTTCGGTGTCGTCACGCCGTTCTGCTCGTGCTCTGCGGTGCCGCTGTTCATCGGCTTCCTCGAGGCGGGCGTGCCGCTGGGGGTGACGTTCGCCTTCCTCGTGGCATCCCCGATGGTCAACGAGGTCGCGATCGTCCTGCTCTGGGGGCTCGTGGGCCCGCAGCTCACGATCGCCTACATGGTCGCGGGCCTCACCGTTGCCGTCTTCGCCGGGCTGCTCATCGGCCGGCTCGGGCTCGAGCGATACGTCGAGGACTACGTCTGGAAGATCCGCGCCGGCTCCGTCGTGATCAACGACAAGCCCACGCTCGAGGACCGCGTCCGCGACGCTTGGCGCTCCACGCGCGACATCGTCGGGCGGGTCTGGCCCTACGTGATGGTCGGCATCGGCGTCGGTGCCCTCATCCACGGCTTCGTGCCGACCGAGTTCGTCGTGAAGGTCGGCGGCGCGGACAACCCGCTCGCGGTGCCGGCCCTCGTGGCCCTCGGCGTGCCGCTGTACTCCAATGCCGCGGGCACGATCCCGATCATCGAGGCGCTCCTGGGCAAGGGCCTGCCGGTGGGCACCGCGCTCGCGTTCATGATGGCGATCACGGCCCTCTCCCTGCCCGAGATGGTGATCCTGCGCAAGGTCATGAAGCCGCGGCTGCTCGTCACCTTCGTCGGCATCGTCGCCGCCGGCATCGTCGTGATCGGCTACGCCTTCAACTTCCTCACCGCCTGATCGGCAAGGGAGACCACTTCACCATGAAGATCGAGGTCCTCGGACCCGGCTGCTACAACTGCCACCTCCTCGAGGAGGCGGCGAGAGAGGCCGTCAGGCTCGCCCGTGTCGACGCCGTGATCGTGAAGGTCACCGACTACGCCACGATCGCGGGCTACGGCGTGATGCACACACCGGGCCTCGTGGTCGACGGCAAGGTCCTGAGCACTGGCCGCATCCCGGCCGCGAGCGACATCGCCACCTGGATCGCCAAGTAGGGCGAAAACCTCCGAACACCCCGGCCCGGGCCCCGTACACACGGGACCCGGGCCTCCGCAACGCACTGGTGGCACGCACATGCGCCCCATCGAGATCCTCGGACCGGGATGCCGGCGCTGCGAGCAGGCCACGAAGGATGGCGCGGCCGTCGTCGAGCGGACCGGGATCGAGGCCAGGGTCGTCCACGTGACTGACCCCGCCGAGATCGCGACGCGTGGCTTCCTGTTCGACGTCCCCGGCATCGCCATCGACGGCGTCGTCGTGTCGCGCGGTCGGGTCCCGTCACGGCGCGAGATCGAAGGCTGGCTCGCGACGGAGGCCGTGCGATGACCGCGACGCCCCACAAGGCCCTCCGGCGCTGGTCACAGATCGCCGTCATCGCCGGGATCGCGGCCCTGGTCGTCGTGCTGGTGACCGCCAAGGGCCAGCCGGCAGGCACCTCGTCGTCAGCGGGGCCGGTCGCCGTCACCGAGGCGCCGGAGGTGGCCCTCGACCGCGCCCTCGCCGCGAGCCAGCCCACCCTCGCCTTCTTCCACTCGACGACATGTGACTCCTGCATCGAGATGACCGCGATCGTCGCGGAGGTCTACCCGGAGTTCCAGGGCAAGGTCACGCTCGTCGATGTCGACGTGTACGAGGACCGCAACGAGGCGCTCCTCTCGCGCGCCCGGATCGTCTCGATCCCGACGCTGGTGCTGTTCGATCGGGCCGGGGCGAGCCAGTGGTACCCGGGTGTCATGGATGCCGACCAGCTTCGGGAGCATCTCCAGGCGCTGGCAGGCGGGGGCTGACGTGCCGTTCGATGTCGAAGCCCTGCGCACGGCGTCGGTCGTCGGCTACCTGCTCGTGTTCCTGGGCGGCGTGGTCACCAGCCTCGGTCCCTGCAACATGGCGACCATCCCGCTGATCGTCGGCTATGTCGGCGGCTCGCCCGACCTCTCGCGCCGCCGCGCGTTCGCCCTGTCGACGACCTTCGCGCTGGGCCTCGCGATCACGTTCATGCTGCTGGGGGTCGTCGCGGCCCTCGTGGGCGGCCTGATCGGCGGGACCTCGCGCGTGTGGTTCTACGTGGTCGCCGCGGTGTGTGTCGTCATCGGGCTCCAGATGCTCGGGGTGATCCACGTCTCCACCCCGACCTGGTTCAGCGGCGCCCGCGAGCGCGTCGGCCTGCGCGGCCTGCCCGGTGCCCTGGCCCTGGGTCTCGTGTCGGGGCTGGTCGCCTCCCAGTGCGCGACGCCCGTGCTCGTGGCGATCCTCACCTACGTGATGGCCGAGGGCGCCCTCCTTTACGGCGCGGCCCTGCTCCTGGTCTACGCCCTGGGGCGCGGGGTGCCGGTGGTGCTCGCGGGGACATTCACCGGGGTCGTGAAGCGCCTCCAGACCGCCGGACGGTGGACCGGTGCGATCGAACGAGCGAGCGGCGTGATCATGATCGGTGTCGGCCTCTACTTCGTCTGGATCGCGTGAGATGACGGCGGTGCGGTCCAGGTCCGTCAACACCGAGATCCGCCTGCTCGCCGCGCTCGCCGCTCCCATCGTTCGGGTGCCGACTGGCCCCGCAGAACCGGCCGTTCGTCAAATGCTCATTTGTCTAACGGTCATGAGAATGTGGGTATGGACCCTTTGCACGACCACGCAGCCGAAGCGACACTCCCGGTCGAGGCGCTCGCGGGGCTTGCCGCGCTCACCGAGCCCAATCGTGCCCGCATCTTCGCGATCCTCCGCCACGGCGAGCACTGCGTGTGCGATGTCGGGGAGATGCTCGGCCTGAGCACGGCCCTGGTCTCGCACCACCTGCGGGCCCTCCGCGCCTCCGGTCTGATTCGCGAGCGGCGCGCCGGCCGTTGGGTCTACTACTCGCTCGACCTGGAGCGCGTCGAGGCGCTACGGACAGCGGTGACCACCCTCCTCAGCCCGGGCGAGGCCGCGACGACGGCGTGCCGCTGCTCCGACTGCGGCGTGCGCGGGTCCCTGCCGATGCTCCCGTCGCGCCGCCCCGGCACGATCCCGCTCGCGGAGGTGCCGGCATGACGTGCTCGGTGCTCATCGTCGGTCTCCCGTCGGCCGCCTCGTGCCCGCCCGAGAAGACCTGGCGGTCCGCCGCGGGGTTTGTCGCGCAGCGCCTGCACGCCCGGTTCGGGGCCTCGGTCGCCGTGGAGTACGTGGACCTGTTCAGCCCCGAGATGAGCGAGCACGCGGACGTCGAGGCTCGCATCGCGACCGACGGTCTGGTGCCACCGGTCGTCGTGGTCGATGGCATCGTCCTGCACGCGGGCGGCAAGCTCAACGTGTCCGCGATCGAATGCGCGGTCGCCACCGCCCTCGATGGCGTGGCCACCCATGGCTGAGCCCTCCGCTCCTCCGCCGACGGACGACGCCCTGCTGGCACCGCCCGACGCGGCCTGCTGCGCCGGTGCGTGCGGGCCGATCTTCGATACTCCGCTCCTCGAACAGCTCTTCAGCCGCATCCGCGATGCGGTCTCCGGCCGGCCCGCGCCGGTCACGCACGCAACCGATCGCCCGGCTGCGGGCGCCGAAGGATGGACCACCGATGACTGACCAGGCCACGGCCGTGACGACGCTCGACATCGAGATCTTCGACCCGCCGCTCTGCTGCCCCACCGGGCTCTGCGGTCCGGTGCTCGACACGACGCTCGTGGACCTCGTGGACACGGTCAGCACGCTGACCGCCGAGGGCCACACCGTCGTCCGCCACATGATGACGAGCGACCCCCAGGCGTTCATGCGCAACAAGACCGTCTACGACCTCATCAAGGCGCGCCAGCTCGAAGCGCTGCCGATCACCGTCGTCCGCGGCCAGGTCGTCAAGACCTCCGCCTACCCCAGTCTCGACGAGCTCCACGCCGCGCTCGCCGCGGGTGCCTGACCGCGCCCCGAAGGATCACCCTCACATGACCAGCTTCCTCTTCTTCTCGGGCAAGGGCGGCGTCGGCAAGACGACGATGGCCTGCACCACCGCGGTCGCCGAGGCCGATGCCGGCCACCGTGTCCTGATCGTCACCACCGACCCGGCGTCCAACCTCGCCGACGTCTTCGAGCAGCCGATCGGCCACGCCGTCACGGCGATCGCCGGCGTGCCTGGCCTGTGGGCGATGGAGATCGACCCCGACAAGGCCACCGCCGAGTACACCGACCGGACGCTCGCGCCGATCCGCGAGATCTTCCCCGAACAGATCGTCGCGGTCATGGAGGAGCAGCTCGCGGGGCCGTGCACGGCCGAGGTGGCGGCGTTCGACCGGTTCGCGGACTTCCTCGACCCGACGGCACCGGCGCTGGTCCCGACCAGTGGCGACGCCTTCGACCTCGTGATCTTCGACACGGCACCGACCGGGCACACCGTCCGTCTCCTCGAGCTGCCCGAGGCGTGGTCCAAGAGCATCTCCGAGGCCGAGGCGGGCGCGGGCCAGACCTGCATCGGCCCGGCGGCCGCGATCGCCGAGGCCAAGGTCAAGTACGAGCGGGCGCTCGCGGCCCTGCGCGACCCGGCGCGGACGCGCTTCGCGTTTGTGCTCCATCCGGAGGCGACCGCGATCGCCGAGACGAAGCGTGCCGGCGCCGAGCTCGCCCGCCTGGGGATCGTCACGACCGAGCTGATCGTCAACGGGATTCTCCCGGCGGAAGAGGCGTCGACCCCGTTCTTCGCGTCGCGCATCGCGATGCAGGAGCGCTACCTCGCCGAGATCGCCCGCCAACTCCCGGTGCCCACACGCCAGGTGCCGCTGCTCGACGGCGAGGTGCGCGGTATTGCCCGGCTGCGGGCCATGGCGCCGCTCCTCGCGGACGCCACGTCGGCTCGCCCAGTCTTCGGCCTGCCGGCGGACGGCGCCCCGCGGCGCGCGCACGATACGGCGGCAGCGGTCGCCTCCCTGCGGCCAGCGGCCGGTCCGCGGACCGTCTTTTTCGCGGGCAAGGGCGGCGTCGGCAAGACGGCGATCTCGTGCGCGGCGGCCGTCTGGTCGGCACGCCAGGACTATCGCACGCTGCTCGTGACGACGGACCCCGCGGCGCACATCGGCCAGGTCCTGGGCGAGGTCATCGAGACCGATCCGACGCCCGTGCCCTCCGTCGACGGCCTGTGGGCGGCGCGCGTCGATGCCAAGGCCGCGGCCATCGCCTACACCGACCGGATCATCGAGGACGCCGTCGCGAGGGGCCGCAGCCCGCAGTCAATAGCCGCGATGCGCGAGGAGCTCGACTCCCCGTGCACCGAGGAGATGGCGGCCTTCGACCAGTTCATCGAGCTCGCCAGCCGCCACACCTTCGACCTCACGATCTTCGACACGGCGCCCACCGGCCACACGATGCGGCTCCTCGAGCTCCCGATCGACTGGAGCCGCCAGATCGACGTCAAGGTCTTCGCCTCGGTCGACGGCGATGCCGCCGACGATGTCGCCAAGGCCCGGTTCGCGGGCGTGATCGACATGATGCGCGACCCGGCGCGAAGCACCTTCGCCTTCGTGATGTACCCCGAGGCCACCCCGATCGTCGAGGCCAGCCGCGCCATCGAGGAGCTCGCCTCACTCGGCATCCCGCTGGGTCTCGTCGTCGCGAACATGGTCCTGCCCGAGGACGCGTGCCGCACGCCGTTCGCCCGAGCCCGCCGGCAGATGCAGCAGGCGTACCTCGGCGACATCGAGGCGCGCTTCACCGCACCCGTGCTCGAGGTGCCGCTCCTCGACGGCGAGGTCATCGGCCTCGACCGTCTCACC
>JBBSCF010000076.1:0-14309 GCA_038250545.1 Candidatus Limnocylindrales bacterium
CGCGACGACCTCGCAGGAACGCTTGAAGGCGCGATCGAGCACCTCAAGGACGACCGAACCGAGCAGGACATCCTCTACGAGCTGCTGTTGAAGCTCGGCCTGGACCTGTGCGTGCCCATCGAAGAGCGCGAGATCGCCGGCGCGACCGTCCACGCCGTTGGCGGTGGCGCCCTCCTGGTGTGCCTCGCGACCACCATCGCCCGCGCGGACGTCGAAGCGCTCGCGACCGGCATCGTCGCCTGGCACGTGGAGCTTGCCCCGGCGGGCGACGCGACCTGCGTCTTCCGGGACAGCGCCTTCGAGGACGATGTCGCCAAGTCGAACCTCGCGGCCATCCTCGGCCAGCACGGGCTCACCCACATTCGGAGCCTCTAGCGACATGGGAGACCAGGGCAGGGCAGAGGATCGCGTGACGCTCGGCGAGATCCTGCTCTACGAGACCGAGGACGGACGCGCGCGGGTTGAGTGTCGGTTCGAAGGCGAGACACTTTGGCTCTCGCAGACGCTCATCGCGGAGTTGTTCGGCAAGGATGTGCGCACGATCAACGAGCACCTCCGGGGCATCTACGCGGAGGGCGAGCTCGATCCGTCCCGAACCATCCGGAGATTCCGGATAGTTCGATCCGAGGGCAGCCGCGAGGTCGCCCGCCTCATCGACCACTACAGCCTCGACGCGATCCTCGCCGTGGGGTACCGGGTCCGGTCGGCGCGAGGGACGCAGTTCCGCCAATGGGCCACGGCACGCCTGGGCGAGTACCTCGTCAAGGGTTTCGCCATGGACGACGAGCGTCTCAAGCACCCGCCCGCCCCGGGGATGGGCGTACCGGACTACTTCGACGAGCTGCTCGAGCGCATCCGTGACATCCGTGCCAGCGAGGCGCGCATGTACCTGCGGGTGCGCGAGATCTTCGCCCTGGCGGCGGACTACGACCCGGCGCGCCAGGATGTCGCCGCGTTCTTCAAGGTCATCCAGAACAAGCTCCACTTCGCCGCCACCGGCAGGACGGCCGCGGAGCTCATCGCCGGCCGTGCCGACCACACGCAGCCGAACATGGGCCTCACGTCCTGGGCCGGTGGGCGCGTGGCCAAGGCGGACGTGCGGGTGGCCAAGAACTACCTCGCCGAGGAGGAGATCGCGGAGCTCAACCGCATCGTGGTGATGTGGCTGGACTTCGCCGAGGACCAGGCCCGGCGCCGGGCGCAGGTCTTCCTCCGCGACTGGGAGACGCGCCTGGACGACTTCCTGCGGTTCAACGACCGGCGGGTCCTCCCGGGACCGGGTTCGGTCAGCCACGCGGTAGCGACCCACAGAGCCGAGGAGGAGTACGAGCGATACGCGGACCGGAGACGCGCGCTCCTCGAGGCGGAGGGCGAGCAGGATCGCGTCCGCGCGCTGGAGGCCGCTGCGGCGGATCTGGCGCCCACGCCGCCGGCGCCCGATGCGCCACGGAAGGGCCACAAGCGATGAAGCTCCACTTCGAGCCTGACCTCGACTTCCAGGACGACGCCATCGAGGCGGTGTGTGATCTCTTCCGCGGCCAGGAGATCTGCCGGACCGAGTTCACGGTCACCGCGGGCCGGGACCAGCAGATGCGCCTGGGCCTGGCCGAGAGCGACCTCGGCATCGGCAACCGGCTCACCCTGCTGGATGACGAGATCCTCGCCAACCTGGGCGAGATCCAGCTGCGGAACGGGCTCGCGCCGAGCACCATGCTGGCGTCCGGCGACTTCACCGTCGAGATGGAGACCGGCACGGGCAAGACGTACGTCTACCTGCGGACCGTCTTCGAGCTCAACAAGCGGTTCGGCTTCACCAAGTTCGTGATCGTCGTTCCGTCCGTCGCGATCAAGGAAGGTGTCTACAAGACCCTCCAGATCACGGAGGACCACTTCCGCGGTCTGTATGCGAACACGCCCTTCGACTACTTCCTCTACGACTCCTCGAAGCTGGGGCAGGTCCGCAACTTCGCCACCAGCCCGCACATCCAGGTGATGGTGGTCACGGTCGGTGCGATCAACAAGAAGGACGTCAACAACCTCTACAAGGACAGCGAGAAGACGGACGGCGAGAAGCCGATCGACCTGATCCGGGCGACGCAGCCGATCGTCATCGTTGACGAGCCGCAGAGCGTGGACGGCGGCCTCACGGGCGCCGGCAAGGCGGCGCTTGACGCGATGAACCCGCTGTGCACACTCCGCTACTCCGCCACGCACGCCGACAAGCACCACATGGTCTACCGGCTCGATGCCGTCGACGCCTACGAGCGGAAGCTGGTCAAGCAGATCGAGGTTGCCTCGGCCACGATCGAAGGCGCGCACAACAGACCGTACGTGCGCCTCGTGTCCGTCGCCAACACGCGGGGGACGATCACGGCCCGCCTTGAGCTGGACATCGCCTCGGCGAATGGCATCAGCCGCCGCGAAGTCGCAGTGCAGGACGGCGACGACCTCCAGCAGACGACCGGCCGCGCCGTATACGCGGACTGCCGCGTCGGCGAGATCCGCGTCGGGGCGGGCGACCAGTACGTTGAGCTCCGTGTTCCGGGCGGTGAGCACTACCTGCGGCCCGGCGAGGCGTGGGGTGACGTTGATCCTCTCGCGATCCAGCGCGAGATGATCCGCCGCACCATCCGGGAGCATTTCGACAAGGAGAAGCGCCTGCGACCGCAGGGCATCAAGGTGCTGTCGCTCTTCTTCATCGATGCCGTGGCCAAGTACCGGCACGTGGACGCGGACGGGAATCGCGACAAGGGCGCCTACGCCCAGGTGTTCGAGGAGGAGTACCGGCGCGCCGCCGCCCATCCGGACTACCGGACCCTCTTCGAAGGCGTCGACCTCACCCACGAGGCCGAGGCCGTCCACGAGGGCTACTTCTCCATCGACCGGAAGGGCGGCTGGACCGACACGGAGGAGAACAACCAGGCGAACCGGGACAACGCGGAGCGCGCCTACAACCTGATCATGAAGGACAAAGAGAAGCTCCTCAGCCTCGAGACGCCGCTCAAGTTCATCTTCTCGCACTCCGCATTGCGGGAGGGCTGGGACAACCCGAACGTGTTCCAGATCTGCGCCCTTCGCGACATTCGGACGGAGCGGGAACGGCGGCAGACGATCGGGCGTGGGCTTCGCCTCTGCGTCAATCAGGACGGGCAGCGGGTCCGCGGGTTCGACGTGAACACGCTCACGGTGGTGGCGACCGAGTCCTACGAGGACTTCGCGTCGGGGCTCCAGAAGGAGATCGAGGAGGACACGGGGATCCGGTTCGGCGTGGTCGAGCCGCACCAGTTCGCGGCGATCTCCATCGCGGACGCCGAGGGTCGGGCCGTGCCGCTGGGGCTCGATGCGTCGAAGGCGCTCTGGGAGCATCTGCGCGCGGCCGGGCACATCGACGCGCACGGCCGCGTCCAGGACTCCCTGCGGTCTGCCCTCAAGGCCGGCACGCTCACGATCCCCGATGCGTTCGCCGACCAGGCCGACCAGGTCGCCGCGATCCTGCGGAAGCTCGCCGGGCGCCTGGAGGTCAAGAACGCGGACGAGCGACGGCAGGTGCGACCCCGGCAGGCCGTGCTCCAGAGCGACGAGTTCAAGGCCCTCTGGGACCGGGTCAAGTTCAAGACGACGTACCGCGTGGAGTTCGACAACGCTGCGCTCATCGCCGGGTGCACCGATGCCCTTCGCGCTGCGCCGCCGATCGCGCCGACGCGGCTCCAGTGGACGAAAGCCAACCTCACCATCGGCAAGGCGGGCGTCCAGGCCGAGGAGCTGGCCGGCGGGGGGATGCCGGTCGCCATCCGCGAGGACGACATCGAGCTCCCGGATCTGCTCACGGAGCTCCAGGATCGGACCCAGCTCACGCGACGGTCGATCGTTCGGATCGTGGTGGACAGCGGCCGACTCGGTGACTTCAGGCGGAACCCCCAGGAGTTCATCGACATCACCGCCGAGGCGATCAAGCGTCGCAAGCGCCTGGCGCTGGTCGACGGGATCAAGTACCAGCGCATCGGCGACCAGAGCTACTTCGCCCAGGAGCTGTTCCTGGAGGAGGAGCTGACGGGCTACCTCAAGAACATGCTCGCGGACGCGCAGAAGTCGGTCTACGAAGCGGTCGTCTACGACTCGGACAACGAGGGCACGTTCGCGGCGGCGCTCGAGAAGAACAGCGCCATCAGGGTCTACGCGAAGCTTCCGGGCTGGTTCACGATCCCTACGCCGCTCGGCGGCTACAACCCGGACTGGGCCGTGCTCGTCGCCACGGATGACGGAGAGCGCCTCTACTTCGTCGTTGAGACGAAGGGCGGCCTGTGGACGGACGACCTGCGCGGCATCGAGGACGCGAAGATCAAGTGCGGGGCGCGGCACTTCGAGGCCCTTCGCGTCGGTGAGGCGCCGGCCGAGTATGTCGTCGAGAAGGACCTGGCAGGGGTCCTTGCCCGCAGCCTGACGGTCATCGCGTCCGCTGATGATTGACCGTGCAATGACTCCGTCGGATAGTGGCGGTGGGGTGGTAGATTCCGCGGCAGAGCCTTCGGGGCAGGGTGCGATCCCCGACCGGTGGTAGGGTCCCGCGACTGCGGGACGAGCCCACGAGCGGCGCAACGGCAACACGGCCGTGGCGTGCAGCAGATCCGAGGGCCCGGCGTGAGCCGGGCCGGCCGGAGCCGACGGTACAGTCCGGATGAGAGAAGGCCGGGTCCGTGCACGGGCCAATGACGGACCGTGCATGTGCGCCGTCCGCCCCGTCGTGCCCTTGGCTGCAGACGGAGGTGCGCGAATGACGACAGCCCGGGAGCCCGCCCACGTGGCCCCGCTGTCCGCGTCCGCCGCTGCCCCCGCGCCCGTCGCCGTTCCCCGCCCCGGCGCCGGCATCGGCATCGACGGCGTCTCGCTCACCTTCCGCGGCGCCCGCACGACCCACGTGCTGGACGCGATCGACCTCGACATCCTGCCCGGCGAGGTGGTCGCGCTGATCGGCCCCAACGGCTGCGGCAAGAGCACGCTCCTGCGCGTCCTCGCGGGCCTCATCTCGCCGGACGGCGGCGGGGTGGCCCTCGACGGCGACCCGGTCACCGGCCCGGACGAGCGCGTGGGCCTCGTCTTCCAGGAGCCGCGCCTGCTGGCCTGGCGCACGGCCGAGCAGAACGTCCGCTTCCCGATGGAGCTCGCCGGCTGGTCCGGGGAGCGCCAGCGCGCCCGCGCCGACGACCTCCTGGGTCTCGTGGGCCTGCGCGAGTTCGCGCCCGCCAAGCCATCCACGCTCTCGGGCGGGACTCGCCAGCGGGTCTCGATCGCCCGGGCGCTGGCCCTTGAGCCGCGCGTCCTCCTCCTCGACGAGCCCTTCAGCGCCCTCGACGCCCTGACCCGTGAGCGGTTCAACCTGGAGCTGCTGCGGCTCTGGGAGCGCACCGGGACGACGATCGTCGTGGTCACCCACTCGATCCCCGAGGCGATCTTCCTCGCCGACCGGGTCGTGGTGATGTCCCCGCGCCCGGCGCGCGTCGTCGCCGACATCCGCGTGGAGCTGCCACGCCCGCGCCGCCTGGTCGACCTCGACTCCGCGCTCGTCTCCTCGATCGGAGCCGACGTGCGCGCCCATCTCGTCGACACGACCGACGACCGGATCGCGATGGCCGAGGCCGCCGCGGCGGTGGTGGCCGGCGCTCGCCCCGGAGTCCGGACCCGCCATGCGGACACGGAGCCCGGGACCCCCGCCTGGTTCGACCCGTTCCGGCCGGAGGACGAGTCGTGAGCGACGTGCCGGCGGTGGGCCCCGCTCCGGCCGCCGTCACCAAGCCGCCGCCCCGCGTCCTGGGCCTGGTCTGGCCGGGCGCGCTGAGCCTCGTCGTCTTCGTCGCCCTGTGGCAGCTCGTCGTCTTCGTCACGGGGCTGCAGTCGTTCATCCTGCCCGGCCCGTACACGGTCCTGGAGCGCTTCATCAAGACCTGGGCCGACGGCCTGATGTGGCCCCATGTCGCCCAGACCCTGGTCGAGATCCTGCTCGGGTTCGCCATCGGCGCGACCGTCGCGCTCGCCGTCGGCGTCCTGCTCGCCCGCTCGCGCCTCGCGGAGCGGCTCCTCAGCCCCTACCTCGTCGCGGCCCAGGCCACGCCGGTCCTGGCGCTCGCGCCGCTCATCGTCCTGTGGTTCGGCAACGGCCTCCCGTCCAAGCTCGTCATCACCACGCTCATCGTGTTCTTCCCGGTCGCCGTCGCCACCATGGTCGGCATCCGGAGCGTGGATCCGCGCCTCCTCGAGATGGCCCGCAGCTTCCGCGCCACCGGCTGGCAGGTCATCGCCCGCGTGGAGGTCCCGGCCGCGCTGCCGGCCATCCTGGGCGGGATGCGCGTGGGCGTGACGCTCGCCGTCATCGGCGCGATCGTCGGCGAGTGGGCCGGCGGCGAGAAGGGCCTCGGCGTCCTGATCAACATCGCGCGCGCCTCGCTGTTCGACACCCCGCTCATGTTCGCCGCCCTCGCCCAGCTCGCGCTGATCGGCGTGAGCCTGTACCTCGTCATGGTCCTCATCGAGCGC
This sequence comes from Candidatus Limnocylindrales bacterium, assembly GCA_038250545.1. Lineage (GTDB taxonomy): Bacteria > Chloroflexota > Limnocylindria > Limnocylindrales > CSP1-4 > CAIXZV01. The sequence continues at coordinate 6,529 of JBBSCF010000076.1, forward strand.
CGCCTGGTCGGCGACCGGTGATCCCACGTCCCACCCAGCCCGGAGGATCCCTGCGCCCGTGAACCCGCGATCCCGCCGCTTTGTCGGCACCCTCACGCTCACCCTCGCCCTGGCCGTGGCGGCCTGCGGCTCGACCCCCACGACGGCGCCGTCGGCCGCCCCCACGGGCGCCGCCTCGCCCTCGACCGGCCCGTCGGCCCCGGGGACCCCGTCGGAGGCGCCGTCGACCCCGTCGGCCGCGCCCGTCGCGCTGACGGTCGGCCTCGGCTACATCCCGAGCGTCCAGTTCGCCCAGTTCTACCTCGCCCAGCAGTCGGGCGCCTACGCGGACGCCGGGCTGACGGTCACGCTCCAGAACAAGATCGACCCCGACCTCATCACGCTCCTGGGCCAGGGCGCGGTGGACATCGGCTCCGGCGACGGCACGTCCGTCATCCCGGCCGTCAGCCAAGGCATCCCGGTCGTCTACACCTCGACGATCTACGGGCAGTTCCCCGCGGTCGTCATCGCGAAGGCGGGCTCCGGCATCACGACGGCGGCCGACCTCAAGGGCAGGAAGATCGGCATCCCCGGCCGCTACGGCACCAACTGGGTCATGCTCCAGGCGCTCCTCAAGGGCGCGGGGCTCACCGTCGACGACGTGACCATCATCGAGTTCCCGGACTTCGCCCAGGCGACCGCCCTCCAGCAGGGCCAGGTCGACGCGGCCACGGGCTTCGCCAACAACGAGCCGGTCCAGCTCCGCAGCGCGGGGGTCGAGCCGGTCGTGCTCACCGTGGACGACAGCATGCCGCTCCCCGGGCCCGGCCTCGTGACCGGGACGAAGACCCTCGAGACCAAGGCGGACGCGCTCCGGGCCTTCACCGCCGCGACGCTGGGGGCCATGGCCCGGATCACCAGCGATCCCCAGGCCGGGCTCGACGCGACGTTCGCGGCCGTGCCGGACCTCGCGCAGAACGCCGACCTCCAGCGCCAGATCCTGGACGCGACCATCGCGACCTGGAAGAACCCGCGGACCGGCGGGGCGCTCGGGTCCATCGACCGCGATGGCTGGGCGACGTCGCTCGCGTTCATGACCGGGCTGGGCCTGGTCCCCAACCCGGTGACGGTGGACCAGCTGGTGAACGAGTCCCTGCTGCCGTAGGGCGTGGGCGGGCTACCGCTTCGGAGTAGTGCGTTGGGCCCGGGCCGCGGCGTTGGCGGCGACCGCGGAGCGGATCAGCTCCTTGAAGGCGGCCTCGTCGAGCGTCTCGCCCTCGTGGATGTCGATGGCTCGGCGCGCGTTCCCCTCGAGGCTGGAGTTGAACAGCTTCCGGGGGTCCGCGAGGGTGGCGCCTCGGAAGAACGTGAGCTTCACGACCTGCTTGTACGACTCCCCCGTACAGACGCCGCCGTCATGGGACCAGACCGGCGTCCCGCCCGAGTCCGGCTTGGCCCACTTCCACTCCTCCACGATCTCGGGGTCCGCGTCGTGGATGAGCCGGCGCATGCGGGCGAGCGTCTCGCCACGCCAGTCGCCCAGCTCCTGGATCCTCTGGGTGATGCTCTCCGCAGCGGCCGCGCCGTCCGGGGCAGGGTTCGACGCCATGATTCCTCCGAGGGGCGGGCTCGCCCGGAGTCCCCTTGAGACCTCCCAGGGCCAGACCGCCCGGCGCAGGATCGCCCCTGAGAGCCTACCTCGGCCCGCTCAGCCGCGACCTATTGTCCCTCGCCCCATTCGTCCGTGATCATGCGTCTGCGTCTCGGAGCCCGATCGGGTCCCGGAGAAGGAGCGCAGCCCGGCGATGAGCCCTCTGGACATAGCCCTCGGTCGCCGATGGCGGCTCGCGCTCGTGGCGATCGTCGCGGTCGCCGCGCTCAGCGTCGCCGTCGCGCCGGTCGCGGCCGAGTGCGACGGGCCGTATCCGTCATTCCGAGAGGCGCTCCCCACGGCGCAGCGGGTCGTGATCGGCGACGTGATCGCCGTGCATAGCGGCGGGTCGTGGAGCCCGGCAGCGTTCGGCGGCCTGTCGAGCCGGTTTACCCTGCGGGTCCGATACGTGCCGCGCGGCAGCGCCCCGGCACAGATGGAGATCGTCGACCTGCCCACACAGCCGTGCGCGGAGATGGTCATTGTCCGCGAGGGCGACCGGATCGCTCTCCTGTTCGACGGGACCGCCTTCACGCCTCCGGTTCAGGTCAATGTCGCGGCATGGATCCGCGGAACGCCGCAGGACTTCCCGGGAGTTGAGACGACGAGCGTACGAGAGGTCTACAGACTCCTCGGCCTTGATCCTCCCGACACGTCGACCGCTCCGCCCGGCTCGCCACAGGACGCGGGGTTCCCGCTCGTCTTCCTCGCCGCGATGCTCGGCCTTCTCGTCGGATGGCGGCGCTTCGCCCATGAGGGCCGGAGACGGCCCGCGTAGCCTCGACCTCCTCGCTCGTGGACTCGCGCAGCTACACGCCCCATGCGCTCCGCCATCGGGCGTCTGTGTCCGGAGTGGCGTCCGGCGGCTCGCGGCGGGTCCGCACGGGAGCTTCGGAGCGTCGGGAAGCCCTGATCCGAACGTGGTACGGTCGCGGCCGGGCCCGTAGCTCAGCGGTAGAGCAGGGGACTTTTAATCCCGGCTGGCCGAGCGCTGTGCTCTCCGCACGCGACCCGATCCGAAACGCGTCCAGTTATTCGCTGTAACGCTCGGCGCGCCCGACAGGAGTTGGGCGCGCGGACACCATACGTTTGGTCAGGGTCCCGATCGGGCTGCGGCCGTGGTGATGACCTGGCCGCTACTCGCTGCTACCGGCCCCGAGATCTGCCACTGTTGCCAGGGCTGCGAACGCGACACCCACCTGGTCCTGCTCGCTCCGCGAGATTCCGGCCCTTCTCGCGACGTCCCGCCACGTCCCGATGGCCGCGGCCACCTCGCCGATGACTGCATGCGCCGCCCCCTCGGACAGGCCGATGTGGATCCGGGCAGCGAGGACGTCCGTCGCGGACGGCGCGATCGCGCGCCCGTTCACGGCCGTGGCGTGCTCGCGCATCTCCCGCGCCGGGTTCATGTCGAACGCGGGCGCGAGCCGCCAGCCCAAGGCCGTCCGGAGGAAGCCGTGGTTGCGCAGGTGGTCGTCCCGGTTGCCAGCAAGCACGTTGAACGCCATCCGCCGATACAGCTGCGCGAGGTCGTCTCGTACTGACGCCGCCGCAACGCTGGCCGTGATCGCGCGGGCGATGTCGGCGTAGTCCGCGCCCTCGGTGGTGGTGCGTCCCGTCAGCGTGAGGGCGGACGCGTACAGTCGCCTGCCTTCGGGGGTGCGGTCGAACCGGCGGGTGGCGAAGGTGCGGGTCGGCCCGGCGACGTCGAGCAGGTCTGACTCGGGGACATCGATGCCGGCTGCCCGCGCGAGCTGCGCGTAGACGTGCTCCCACGCACCCACGTCGCGGCGGTCGGTCCGCGAGGGGAACTTCGCGATCCAGAGACGGCCGTCGGGCGTCCGGTAGTTGGCCTTGGGCCTGACTCCCCCGAGCGACGAGCCGGGTGCGATGAGCTGGGCGATCGCGGGGTCGGTCCCGGGCGCATCGGGGTCCTCCTCGAAGCGGCGGGCGGCGGCCTGGAGGGTACGGAGGGCCGTCACCGGCGGCACGGCCGGATCGCGCTCGGACACGAACGGCCCATCGATGCCGCGTCGGAGCCGGAGCGCGCCCATCCGCGTCTCGTCGGCGACGCCGGTCAGGAGGCCCCAGTCATCGAGATCCCGGCCTTCACGGCGGCGCAGCAGCGCCTGGCCCCAGGCGTCGGGAGCGGTGTCGGCGAAGATCCCGGGCAGGCGGCGGCCGGGGACGGGCGAGAGGCCCTCGACGAGGGGAAGCGTCGGGTCGATCGCGAAGGCGCCCGCACCGGGGCCCGCGCGGAGCCAGGACGCGGCATACGCGAAGCCCACGGCGAGCGTGTGCCCGGGCCAGCGCGTCAGCACCCCGACCGGCCGTTCGGGACCCAGGTCCGCTGCATCGAGGACGACGACGAGCTCCTCCTTCGCACTCATCGGCTAGATCTCGTCGGCCAGACCACGGGACGCCGGGCGCCTCGGCCTCGGCAGCCGCGCGTCCGCGATCTGCTGCCCGAGGTCGTCGTGCTCCGCCAGACGGTCCAGGTCACCCTCGAGCGAGAGCACTTCGAGCACGCGGACCAGGATCGCGGTACTCACGGTGAGGTCGCCGCGCTCGAGGCGACGGACCGTGGGCCGCGACACCAGGACTCGCGCCGCCATCTCGGTCTCGCTCATGCCCCGGCGGACCCTGGCGGCCTTCAGGCGCGCGCCGAGTGCAACGGCCTGACGCTGCGTGTCGGGGAAGAGGGATCGCTGCGGACGACTCATGGCACATAGTCTGGTCGAGATAGGCTGATGATGTCAATAGTATCGATTGCTCGACCGCAGAGGCGGGCCCTCGCGTCGTCCTGGACCCTCCGCCCTGCGTCTTCGTCGTCGATCACCGGGCGAGCGTGGCCGACCCAGAGGGCATACTCAACCGGTGGCGACCTTCGCTGACCGAGGCCGCTGGCGGTGACGCCCGAGGGGACGAGCATGGATGACTGGGACGCCGGCGAGGACACGGATCGCGGCGATCGTCTTGAGGATCTGATCGCCCTCCACGGTGCAGCCGATGCCGATGGCTTGTGGCGGGCGCTCATCGCGACTCCGGTCCTTCCAGCCGGCCATCCCTTCGAAGCCGTGGGCCTGTTCCGGCGGCATCACGGGAACGGCGAGCCGGATGCCGTCACCACGGCCCTCCTGCTCTGCACGGATCGGCGTTGGGAACCCTACACGGGGAGGCTCGTCGCGGGGCTGGCCGACTCCGGGATCCTCGACGAGGCCGACCTCGACGAATTGGTCGAGTGCTTCCTGTGGTCGGATGTCTACCGCGTCGAATACCCGGCCGGCTGGATCGGCACGAGGTTCCTCGTCGTCGATCCGGACCAGGCTGCGGGGGCTGCGCCGCGGGTGGTGGAGGTCGACCCGGACACGCCGGTGCCTTTGGAGCGGCGCATCGCCCCGCCGTTGCGTCGGTGGGCCGCGGCGAGGGCACTCCGCAGGGACCCGGGCCAGCTCGCCAACGTCATCGGGCGCACGCGGGAGCTTGACCCTCGCGATGCGTCAGCGGTCGTTGCCGGCGCGCTCGATGCGATCGAGGCGCTGGGTGCCGATGACGCGCGGCGGATGATCGATCTGGGACTCGCCTGGCCGCGTGGCGCGGTCAGAATCCAGGCGCTCGAACTGCTGGCGGACGTCGATCCGGAGGCAGCCGGCCGACGCGCCGCCGTGGATCCCGATGCAAAGGTCCGCGCCTGGGCTGCCCGTCGTGCCCGGCGCGACGCATCGAAGCGAGGCAGGGCTCGAGGTGCTGGCGGTCCCTCGCCCGAGCAGATCGGGCTGTTTCCGGAGGCGTAGGGTCGTGGCCCGACAGGACGTGACAGGACGGTGGCGGATCATCGCGATGGACCACTGGGACGTCGACGCCATCGAGCGGATGGGGCCGGCGTCCATCGAATTCGAGCCCACTGGCGGCGGCCATCTCCGTTTCATCGCGGTGGAAGGTCTGATCGACTGGCGCGGAGGCATGGATGACGGACAAGCCAGGGTCGAATTCACATGGGAGGGCGACGACGACGGCGATCGGGTGAGCGGACGTGGCTGGGTGGAGATCGTCGGCGATGACCTTCGTGGACGCGTCTTCTTCCACCGCGGGGACGTCTCCCGGTTTCGCGCAATCCGAGGGGCGACGCTGCCGGGAGGCGGCCGGTGATTCCGATGTTGGCGGTTATCGGGTCCGACCGATCCGCCGAGTCCGACAGGATTCAACCGCGGGGACGCCATGCGTTTCGTCAGTGTCCCGATCGAGCTGCGGCCGTGGTGATGCCCAGGGCTAGAGCGATAGCCTCGCCAGCGCAGCCCGGGCGTTGTCCGGGTCGCGGGCCGATCGCCATGCCGAGGACCGCTCGTCGGCGAGGGGTGCGACATCCGCCAGCCGACGTCGCTCGACCGGCTTGAGGGCCGCCCTCGTGGTGTCGGCATCCTGCACGAGATCGAGCAGCCGGATCAGGTCCTCCGCGTCGCGGGGCGCCCGGCGGGCCTCCCACGCGTGGATCTTGAGCACGATGGCGCCTGCGATCGAGGGCGCGGGCAACCGACCCGTCCCGACGCCCGTGATAGCGACGTCGAGGAGGCGCCGCGTCGAGAGGGCACGGCTGCCGCCCGGGATGGCGACGGTCTTCATGGGCGGAACGGTCGTGAGGTCCACCCGCGGTCCCAGATGGTCGGGTGCAAGCAGGTCCACCTGATCGGCTCCCCGGATGAACCGGTGCGGGTGCTCGACCGACGGTTCGAAGCCGGCGCCGACCAGGCGTCCCGCAGCGGTCCTGCTGCCACCGACGATGGCCCGCACGTCGACGATCGCGTCGAGGTCCAGCGTCGTCCGGCCCGACGCCACCCCCTGCTCCCGTTCGAGCAGCATCACCATCTGGGCGCCGATGATGACCCACGGGACATCGGCGAACAGGACCGACACCTCGAGCGTTGCGCGCCAGAGCCCGGCCTCGGCCACGCCGAGGGGCTCGATCCGGATGGTCATCGGCGTTCGAGCGCCGCGCGGGCGACGTCGAGGCTCCGGGGATCGCCGTCCTCGGCGAGGTCGAGGGCGACCGCCGGCCAAGGCGCGACCGGGCCCGCCAGCCAGGGGCGGACATTCGTCGGCACCACCCGCAGCGTCACATTGCCGCTCGGGCTCGGGATCAGCCGGTAGCGGCCGATCAGCCGCCCGGCTGTCACGGCGTCGAGGTAGAGCTCGAGCGGCGCGCCGGGCGCAACGAGCGGCAGGCCGGCGTCGGCAGCCGCGGCCGCGCCCGAGCGGACGACATCGGGATCGGTCACGATCCGAGGGAGATCCGATGCGTGCGCCCGCAGCACCACTCGCTCGGCGCGGGTGTCAAATCGCGCCCGCATCGTCCACAGGTTCCGCTCCCGCAGCAGACGCCGAAGCTTGGACCGCGCGTCTGGTGCGAGGCCCACTGGATCGAGCCCCGCGGCCAGGAGGAGGAGGGCCCAGCCGCGTCGAGCGCTGAACGGGCGGCCGTTGGCGGACGCCCCGCCAGCGCGTGCCTCGACCTCGTCGCGGTGGACGAGGATCCGGCCCCCGATCCGCTCGCCACGCAGGCGCCCCTCGTCGATGAGGGCGTAGACGCGACGAGACGTCACGCCGAGGCGATCCGCGGCCTCGGCGGGGGAGAGCCAGTCGGCGATGATTGCATCAACCATACGCAAAGAAGAATAGTAGTGGCAATCGATCCCCGTCAAGGCCACTTCCGCCGCAGTGGCTGGTCCGGGCTCGTGCGGATCAACACCCTCCAACGATTCGCAAGGGCGAAGCCTGACCGATCGCCGCCGACGCCACCGACGTCCAGGACGATGTCGCCACCGACGTCCCGGTCCTCTCCCGGATGCACCGCAGGCGGCCGCCGACCTCCGCGGGCACCGCCAACGACGTGACCTTCACCCTCGACGTCCTGGGGCGGCTTGCCACCCGCACCCTCGTCGGCCCCGCCACGACCGACACCTACAGCTATGTCGGGGCCACCACCAGTTCCGAGACGCGCATGCCGGCATCCACGAGGAGTGACAGCACCGCACGATCGCGTCGGGCGGCGAAGTCGGTGCCCTCGGTGATACGGAACAGGGCACGCAGATCGTCGTCGGTGAGGACCGGCGGCGGCGTCTCGGGGATCTTGGGTGGGCGCAGGCCGGCGGCGAAG
>JBBSCF010000077.1:0-14238 GCA_038250545.1 Candidatus Limnocylindrales bacterium
CAGATAGACCGCCGAGGGCGCGTCCTTGCCGACCACCACCACCGCCAGGGCCGGGGTGTAGCCGTGCTCGTCCCGGAACGCGACGACGTCGGTGGCGACCTGCTCGCGGATGCCGGCGGCGATGGGACCGCCGCGCAGGAGGCGGGGGCCCTCGTCCGTGAGCATCGTCATGCCGGATCGGCGGGGAGTGCACCCCTCGCCGCACCGCCTCGGACGACCTCCCGGGTCTGGGCCGCCAGGCGCTCCACGGTGTCGGCCAGGGCCTCGGTGCGCTCGGACAGCTCGCGTGCCCGGCGCTCGTCGCCGAGCGACGGCAGGTTGATGAAGACGTTCGCGGCGGCCGCCCGGCACGCGGCGACCGACAGGAGCGCGGCGACCTCGAGGTCGCTCGAGGCGTTCCTGTTGCTCCGGCCCGCCAGCTCCTCGGCGAGGGAGACGATCTCGAGCGAGGCCTCCACGGTCCGGAGCGGCGAGAGCGTCGCGCCCAGGGCGGCCTCGCGGATCGCGGCCGCCCGGGCGGCCTTCTCCCCGTCCGTGTCCCGCGGGAGCTTCATGGCGGCGCCGTAGCCGGCGAACGCGGCGGCGTCCTCGTCGGCGAGGGCGAGCATGCGGTCCGCGAGCTCCCCCGCCGCGGGGATCGCACGGGCGTGGAGGGCGGCGTGCTCCGCATACTTGGGACGGTCGACCGACAGGTTGGCCACCATCCGGACCAGGCCCGCGCCGAGGCTCCCGGCGATCGCCGCGGCCGCGCCGCCGCCGGGGACGGGCTCGCCCGAGGCGAGCTGGTCGACGAACTGGGCGACCGTCAGGTCGCGGAAGCGGCTGCTCGTATCCACGCTGCCGATTGTAGAGAGGCGCCCAAGGTCCCACGTGGGCCGGTGCGGCCTGAGGGACCGTGCCGCTGCGGCCACAGGGACGGGACGATCGGCCCGTCCGGGCGGTTGGGCAACCGTCGGTGGACGGAGCGACCCCCGGCTCCGACGTGCCGTTTGGTGCGACGTGGCATCCTGCGAGGGACAAGGTCCGGGGAGGGATCGTGCAGCGGACCGAACACGCACCGGGCAAGGGAACCGCCGCCAGGGATCGCGCCCTGCTGGAGCGGGCACGGCACGGCGACGCCGCCGCCTACGCGGCGGTTGTCGAGGGTCGCCTCCCGGGCGCCTACCAGCTGGCGCTGGCGATCCTCGGCCCCGACCGTGACCCCGGCGACGCCGCGACGTGCGCCATGGTCGCCGCCTGGCAAGAGCTGCCACGGCTCGAGGGCCTGCACCGGTTCGACGACTGGCTCGACCGGATTGTCATCAGCGAGTGCCGGATGCGCCTGGGGCGGGGGTCCCAGGGCCTGCCCGGAGGGCCAGCGATGCCCGCTGACCTCCCCGAGCGGACGATGCAGGCCGTGCTCGAGCGGCCGCGCAAGGGCCCCCGCGGCGGGCGACGGCAGACGCTGATCGCCGGCCTCGCGGTCGTCGTGCCGGTCCTGCTCGTGGCCGCGCTCGCCCTCGGCGGCGCCTTCAACGGCGTGGCGGGTCCGCGCGGTACCGGGCCGGCCTCGTCCGCCCCGGCGTCCGAGGCTCCGGGGACCGCGGCCGGGCCCAGCGGCCCGGCGCGCACGGCGTCCCCGTCCGGCGCCACGCCTCCCTCGACCGGCGACGCGCCCGACAGCCTGCGGCCCGGCGTCCTCGCCGCGGTCACCCTCGACGGCGACAACCTCCGGGTCCGCGCGGTACCGGGCGTCAGCGATCCGGCGACCCGCCTCAAGCCGCTCCTGCCGGCCGGGACACGGATGCTGATCGTCGATGGGCCGGTGACGCTCGATGGGCTCGACTGGTACGAGGTCCAGACGGACGGCGAGCTGATCGACCTCTTCGGGTGGGTGGCGGCCGGCGACAAGGGCAACGCGTGGATCGCGCCGGCGGCGCCGCGCTGCTGGGGCGCCCTCGGGGCCGAGACGATCGCCGGCCTCGACCGGGTCGACTTCCTCGCCTGCTATGGCCGGACCGAGGTCAAGGTCCGGGCCCGGGCGGCGGGCCTCTGGGATGTGCGCGGCCGGGACGGCGACTGCGGCTGGATCCGCGACGCCAAGGCCTGCGACATCGACAACGCGTGGCTGCTGCTGCCCGCGGCGCGCGTGACGCTGGTGACCGATTCGGGTGCGGAGCACGACATCGTCCTGGCGATGCCGCCGGACCTGTCCGCGGCGCTGGTCAAGCTGCCGCGGCAGACCACGCTGCTGCTGACCGTGTCGATGGACGCGCCGGAGGCCGCCGCGTGTCGCGCGACCGACGCCGCGACCGGGGCGACGCTGATCCCCGACGACCGGGCCGTGACGGCCTGTCGGCTGCAGTTCGTGGTCCAGGAGATCGCGTTCCGCGACCCCGCCGCGGCGCCATCGCCGGAGCCGGGAACCTAGGCGGGCCGCCGTGGCCCGCGGGGCGAGCGACAGGTGACGCCCGCCCCGCAGCCGGCCCCAGGGAGTCGACGGGGAGGAGCCGCGACTCCCGTCTCAAACGGCGCCTCAGGCGGCGGCTTCGTGCCCGTCCAGCCACTCGATGGTCCAGCGGCGCGAGCGGTGCTGGAACGTGAGGGCGATGCGCATCGAGGGCGTGTCGACCTCGAACAGGGTGCGGGGCCCGGTGATGGCCGGGTAGGCGCGGACCTCGTCCCGGACGGACACGAGGCGGGTGACCAGGAGGCGCTCCGTGCCCCACGTAACCTCACGCGGGACTCCGTTGAACCAGTCGGTGCGGACCTGGACGGTGACCGGTGCGACGCGGACCATCGCCATGGTGGTGATCTCCTTCACGCGGCGGGGTCGTCGCCACCGGGGGCACTCCGGATGCGAACGCTTGTTCGTTTCGACCCTACGCTAGACCGAACAGGCGTTCGATGTCAAGCGTTGTGAGCGAAGAGTCGCCGCCGGCTGTGACAGGTTGTGTGTCACGCCGCGCAGGGGCGTGGTGGCCCAGCCGGGTCCGGCGTGGTCGCCCCGAGGGCGTGGTGGCCGATCCAGCGGCAGGACGCCGTCAGGTGCCGGGCCCAACCGCCAGCATGCGCGACCCACCTGGACCCGCGGCCGCCTCGCAGCCTCGCGCTCGTGCCCCCCTCGCCACGAGCCGCCAGGCGGGTCTACGGTTCGGCGCCCGGACGGACCAGCCGCGTGGCGGCACGTTTGTCCGCTGGCGGGGCTCCGGAACCAACGATCGCGCCGTGGGGCGGATGAGACGTTCGGTGACCGAACGGTTGCTCCGCTGGCCGCCGCGCAGGACCCGCCGCCGCGCAGGGACCCCGGGCCGCCGGCGCAGGGATCCCCGGAGCCCGCCCTACGGCTCGTCGACGGGCAGGGGGTCGATCCCGTCGTCGTCCGCCGGTCCCGCCGCCGCCGACCCCTCGCGCCGCCGCCGCCCCGTCGGCGCCTCCGGCACCCCCAGCCGCCCCTCCACCGCGGAGTTCGGGTCGCGCTCGAAGACCGTCGGCACGCCGGCCCGGACGAGCCGGCCGCGGGTCACCATCCGCTCGCCGTACTTGCGCCGGATCGTGTCCATCGCCTCGGCCGCCTGGTGCCGCTTCGGGTCGTCGGCCGCGCCGAACATCGCCAGCTGGTCGCGGTCCCTGAAGTTGGAGGCCGTCACGCCCACGAGCCGGATGCGCTGCCCGTGCATCTCGCGCCGCAGCAGGCCGAGGGCCGCCTCGTAGATCGGCTCCGTGAGGTCTGCCGGGACGTCCAGCGTCGTCTGGCGCGAGATCGTGGTGAACGACGAGTCGCGCAGCTTGAGCGTGATCGTCGCGGCCTTCAGCCCCGCCGCCCGGAGCCGCCACGCCACCCCGTCCGCCATCCCCAGCAGCGTCCGCTCCACGACCTCGGCCGACGACGTGTCGTGCCCGAAGGTGTGCTCGTGCCCGATCGACTTGGCCGGCTCCCCGGTCGCCACCGGGTCGGCATCGATCCCGTGCGCCCTCGCCACCAGCGCGCCGCCATGCTTCCCGAACCGGCGCTCGAGCGCGTCGGCCGGCAGGGCGGCGAGGTCCCCGATCGTCTGCACCCCGAACTCGCGCAGGACCGCCGCCGTCTTCTCGCCCACGCCCCACAGCCTCGAGATCGGCAGCGGCGCCAGGAACGCGGCCTCCTCGCCGGGCGGCACCACCACCAGCCCGTCCGGCTTGCGCAGGTCGGACCCGATCTTGGCCACGAGCTTGGTCGTCGCCACCCCCACCGACGCCGTCAGCCCAACCTCCGCCCGGACGGCCGCCTTGATCAGGCGCGCGATCGTCTCGCCGTCCCCGAACAGGGCCCGCGACCCCGTCACGTCGAGGAACGCCTCGTCGATGGAGATCGGCTGCACCTGGTCCGTGTACCTGCGGAGGACCGCCATGACGTCGCGGCTCGCAGCCTGGTACTTGCGCCCGTCGACCGGCAGGTAGACCCCCTGCGGGCACAGCCGGAGCGCCGTGCGCAGCGGCATCGCGGAGTGCACGCCGAACGTGCGGGCCTCGTAGCTCGCCGCGGAGACCACGCCGCGCTGGGTGGGGTCGCTGCCCCCGACGATCACCGGCCGGCCGCGGAGCTCCGGCCGGTCGCGCTGCTCCACCGCCGCGAAGAACGCGTCGAGGTCGACATGGAGGATGGTGCGGCTGCTCACGCCCGCGATTCTGCGCCCGCCGGGAAGCGGCGGGGATAGGCGCCGGTTGCTACGCTCTCCCGCGAACGTTCGTCGCGAGGGGAGCGGAGGTTGGCACAGGGCAGGACGGCCCGGTCGACGCGACCGGGGCTGGGCGAACGCGTCCGGGACTACCTCGACGGGACGTACGGGGCCATGCTGGTCGAACGGGCCGAGCGCCGTCCGGAGCTGTGGGGCTTCGTGGCCATGGCCATCCTGGGCGCGACCGTCTTCCTGCTGACCGCGGATCCAAAGCCCCAGTCACTCGACTACTTCAACCGCCTCGCCGACGCGTTCCTCAAGGGGCGCTACTGGCTGGACGAGGCGCCGTCCTGGCTCAACGAGCTGATCCCGGCGGGCGACGGCCGCTGGCTGGTCGCCTACCCGCCCATGCCCGCCGTCCTCGCGATGCCGTTCGTGGCGATCTTCGGGCGCGAGTTCCCGGCCCAGGTCTACAGCTCGCTCTACGCCGGGCTGTCGGTCGGTCTCGTCTACCTCGTGCTCGGGCGGCTGGGCCTCGGCCTGCGGATCCGCGATCGGCTCGCCCTGACCGCGGTGTTCGCGTTCGGCACCTGCTACTGGTACATCGCCATCGGCGGCTCCGCCTGGTACTTCGCCCACGTCAGCGCCGTGCTGCTGCTCACCGCGGCCCTGTGGTGCGCGCTCACGCAGCGAACGGCCTGGCTGGCGGGCCTGCTGCTGGGCCTCGCGGCGCTATGCCGGCTGCCGGTGGGCCTCGCGCTCCCGTTCGTCCTCGCGGCCCAGCTCGGCTTCCCGGGGATCGCGGCGCTCCGGGCCATGGACCGCGGACACCTGCTGCGGACCGTCGTGGTGTTCGGCCTCGGCCTGGCGGGCCCGGCGCTGATCTACGTCGTGTTCAACCTCCTGCGCTGGGGCACGCTGATGGACCAGTCCTACGTGATGATCCCGGGTGTCCTCGAGGACCCGATCTACGAGAAGCACGGGATCCTGTCGCCCTGGTACATCCCGCGCAACCTGTTCGCGATCCTGTTCCGCAGCTGGAACTACGTCGATGACGCGCCGTTCCTGCAACCGTCCTGGTGGGGGCTCGGCATCTTCCTCACGACGCCGCTCTACCTGTGGCTGCTCAAGGCGCGAATCCGGACGCCGATGGTGGGCTGGGCGCTGCTCGCGACGGCGCTCGTGTCGATCCCGATCCTGACCCACGGCAACGTCGGCATCACGCAGTTCGGCTACCGGTTCAGCCTCGACTTCCAGGTGCTGCTGTTCGCCATCCTCGCGACGGTGGTCGCCCGGGGGTGGACGGGTCTGATGCGGACCGCCGCGGTGGCCTCGATCGCCCTGTGCGCGTACGCGGTCTGGGCCATCTCGATCGACTTCGTGGCGTTCTGAGGGGACGGCACCGCGGGCTCGCCCTGTCCCCCGGGTGGCCCCAGCCGGTCTCCAGGAACCACATCCCGGGGACGCAGCAGGGGCAGGATCACCAGCACGGACAGCAGCTGCGCGAAGTATGAGTAGGCCGTCCAGCGCTGCGCGAGGAACAGGACCGCCATCGCAACCGCGCCGGCGGCGAGCGCCGTCCGGGCCAGCCGGTAGCGGGGAACCGCAACCACGACGAGGGCGGCCAGGCCCACGATGGTCCCCAGGACCAGCGCATCCTCACGTGAGGCGACCGGCCAGCGGAGCTGCTGCGCGAGCACCCAGATGTTCCAGCCGTAGACATCCTCGTGGAAGCCCGCGAACGCGGTCAGGGCTCTGACATACCCGACGACGCCGGCCTGGAGGACGAAAGGAACGCTCACCAGGAGCAGCGTCGTGGCTGCGGCGACCGCGTAACGCCGGAACTGGGGCCGGCTGGCGTGCAGCAGCCAGGCACTTCCCGCAACCATGAGCGGCAGCGCGGACTGCTTCGTCCCGATGGCGCACGCCGCGAGCACGCCTGCCAGCACCGCCCGCCACCGGTCCTTACCGTCGGCCCGCACGAGGGCCAGCATGAACAGCACGAACACCGCACCGGCGCTCGTGTCGTTGCTGCCATCACCCACGAGGTTCACCAGGTTCGGCAGCATCGCGTACAGGGCGAGCATCGGGATCGCCAGCGGATGACCATCCTGGAGGGCGACGCGGGCGATCAGGACCATCACGATCCACGCGGCCACGAACTCGGTCATCCGGACCCCGTCGAGGCCCGCCAGCAGGTGTCCAGGCAGGTGGATCAGCAGGTTGACCGGCGGATACGGGAACGGGGCTCCGGGCGGACGTGACGAGGTGTAGAAGTGGTCGTAGGGGTTGCCGGCACCGAGCGTCACGGAGAGGGCTTCGTGCGTGACCGACAGGACATCCGAGCCGCCCGGGTGGCTAACCTCCACCCAGCGCAGGAACAGGCCAGCGCCGAGGATCAGGACCGTAACCAGCACCGGCGCGTGCGGCCGCACTCGCGGCAGCAGGATCAGCCCCATCACCGCGGCGCCGAGCATGATGAGGACCAGCCGCTCGGGTGACGGGAGCAGGTCCTGACCGCGCGCGGCGGTCAGCAGCCCGAGATAGACCGCCATGCCGGCCAGGACCGGAGTCTCGCCCGGGCTGCTCGCGGGTTGGGGGTCGATGCCACTCACGTAGCGGATCATATGGGCGCGCTCGCCCTGAATCTAGCTCGCCCGAACCTCGATGGTCCGGGCGAGCGGTGTGCGCGGCGGGCGGGCGCGTGCCCGCGGTGCGTCAGCCCTTGGGCTCGACGATGATCGTCACCTCGGGCGTCATGCCCGAGTAGACCTTGATCGCGACCTTGTAGGTGCCCAGCGACTTGATCGGCTGGTCGAGCTCGATCTTGTGCTTGTCCACCACGATGCCGCGGCGGCCGAGGGACTCGGCGATGTCCTGGTTGTTGATGGACCCGTAGAGCTTGCCGCCCTCGCCCACCTTCACGCCCATGGTCAGCGTCGTGCTGGCGATCCGGGTCGCGGCGATCTCCGCGTCGCCCCGCTCGCGCTGGCGCTTCTCCTCGCGGCTCGCGATGTCGTGCTGGTACGCGCGATAGGCGCCACCCGAAGCGGTCACGGCGAGCCTCTGCGGGATGAGGAAGTTCTGGGCGTATCCGTCCGCGACCGTCTTCATCTCCCCGCTCTTGCCGAGCTTCGAGACGTCCTTCGTCAGGATCACCTTCACGCGATTGAACCCTCCTAGTTGTTGATCCAGGACCGGACCTTCGGTCCGAGCCCGCTGTTGTGCAGCGTGTCGCCGGCCAGCGCCACCGTCGCGGGCGCCCGGCGAATGATGCGCCGGAGCGAGCCCGGCGTGAAGCGCCGGATTCGCGCGACGTCGTCGCGGAACGAGCGCGGGTCGATGCCCAGCTCGTCCAGCTTCTGGTCCAGGACGTCGGTGGGGACGCCGTCCAGGAACACGTCCACCGCGAGGACCACGACCACGAGGTCGTCCAGGCCACCGATGACCGGCAGGTCGTCGGGGACCAGGTCCCGGCCGAGCACGAGGTAGCCCAGGGCTCCGGCAAGCAACGCCTTCCGCCCGATGGGCGTCCGGTCGTCGCGGACCAGCTCCCAGAACAGGCGCCCGTACAGCGGCGCCCGGCTGGCGATGGGCAGGAAGGCGACCAGACCCAGCAGCCGCCGGAGGCCCATCCGCTGCGCGCGGCGTCCCTCGGTCGATGCCGTCTGATCCTCGCGGCGCTGCCGCGATGCTCGAGCCACCCTGCTCCTCACGTCGATCCCGCGGTCCGCTGCGGGGACCGGGGAAGGGCGATGGTAGCACCGGCCCTCCACCGGCCCGCCACCGACCCTCCACCGACCCCGGCAGGTCCGCTGATCGCCCTGCCGATCCTCAAGCTGGTCGCCCTGCTGATCGCCGTCCGGCCACGTGCCGTCTCGGGCTTGACATCGAACGTCCGTTCGGTATGATCGCGTCAACCACAAGGAGACGCCCCCGTGACCCGTCACGACGCGGAACGCAAGCGGAAGATCCTGGACGTGATCGCGGCAACGATCCGGGCGCGCGGCTATCCCCCGTCCGTCCGCGAGATCGCCAAGGCGGTCGGCCTCGCGTCGACGTCGGCGGTGCACCATCACCTGCAGATCCTCGAGAGGGACGGCTACCTGGAGCGCGGCGCGGCCCAGTCGCGCGCCATCCGGCTGACCCCCCACGCGGCGCTGATGATGGGCCTCGGCCCGGAGCTCATGCCGCAGTCGATGACGAGCGAGTCGCACAGCCTGCCGATCATCGGCGAGATCGCCGCCGGTGGACCCATCGAGGCGTACCAGGATGTCGCGGAGACCCTGGCGGTCCCGGACATCCTCGCGCCCGCGGGCGAGGCCTACGTGCTCCGCGTGCGCGGCGACTCGATGATCGAGGCGCACATCGCGGACGGGGACTTCGTCGTCATCCGCCAGCAGGACACCGCCCGGGACGGGGACATCGTGGTCGCCCAGGTGGAGGAGAACGCGGTCACGCTCAAGCGGTTCTTCCGCGAGAAGGACCGCATCCGCCTCCAGCCGGCGAACCCCGCCTACCCGCCGCAGTTCTACCCATCGGTCCGCATCCAGGGAAAGCTCATCGGCGTCATCCGCCGCCTGGATTGAATACGCGGCCGTGATGCGGCCGATCCGGGCGTTGCCGCCCTGCGCTCCTCGCTCACGCACCCCCGACCGCGCTCGCTGCGGTGCTCTCGCGGCGCCCAGCGCTCGGCGCGCCTGACGGCTGCGTGGCGACCTATCCACACCGTGTCCACACCGGTGCGCGGTCCGAGGGCACGCGTTCGGGGATAAGGCCCTACCGGCGTAGGGCGATCTCCGTGACAGTAGACCTGTCACTCCACTTGACCATCCTCGGGACCCAATGATCGATCGCCTGCCGCCGCAATCCATCGAAGCCGAGCAGTCCGTCCTCGGGTCGATCCTCATCGACCGGGACGCGATCATCGAGGTCGCGGACTTCCTCAAGCCGGAGGACTTCTACCGGCAGGCCCACGGCCGCGTGTTCGCCGTCATGCTGGACCTCTCGGAGCGCCGCGAGCCCGTGGACGTCGTCACCGTGGCGGAGGCGCTCGAGCGGACCGGGGACCTCGAGGCCATCGGCGGCCGCTCGTACCTCGGCACCCTGTCCAACCAGACGCCCACGGCGGTCCACGCCGCGCAGTACGCGCGGATCGTGGAGCGCAAGGCGGTCCTGCGGAACCTGATCTCGGCGGCCGGCAAGATCGCCGGCATCGGGTACGAGGACCCGGCGGAGGTCCAGGAGGCGATCGACCGCGCGGAGTCGGAGCTGTTCGCCGTCAGCCAGCGGCGCGTCACGGACGGCTTCTCGGCGCTCAAGAGCCTCCTCCACGACGCGTACGACCGCCTGGACTACCTCCACGAGCACCGCGGCGAGATCAGCGGCATCCGGACCGGCTTCCAGGACCTGGACACGCTCACCACGGGCCTGCAGAAGAGCGACCTCGTGATCCTCGCGGCCCGCCCGTCCGTCGGCAAGACGAGCTTCGCGCTCAACATCGCGGAGCACGCCGCCGCGCGGGACCGCAAGAGCGTCGGCTTGTTCAGCCTCGAGATGAGCAAGGAGCAGCTCGTGTTGCGCCTGCTCTCGTCCGTCGCCAACATCGATTCCCAGCGCCTGCGCACGGGCTTCCTGGACGAGATGGACTTCACGCGCATCGCCCCGGCCATGAACACGCTGTCCGAGGCGCCCATCTACATCGACGACACGCCCAACATTTCCACGATGGAGCTGCGCACGAAGGCGCGCCGGCTCCAGGCCGAGTCGGGCCTGGACCTCGTGATCGTTGACTACCTGCAGCTGATGCAGTCCTCCGTGACCACCAAGGACGCGAACCGCGTGCAGGAGGTCGCGGAGATCTCGCGCGGGCTCAAGGCCCTCGCCCGTGAGCTGCGCGTCCCGGTCCTCGCGTTGTCCCAGCTCTCCCGGCAGCCGGAGATGCGCGAGTCCAAGGAGCCCCGCCTCTCGGACCTGCGCGAGTCCGGCTCCATCGAGCAGGACGCGGACCTCGTCATGTTCCTGTGGCGGGAGAAGGAGCGCGGGTCGGACGACCAGGTCACGGACGGCGAGGTCATCAAGCTCAAGCTCGCGAAGCACCGCAACGGCCCCACCGGCGAGATCGACCTGTGGTTCAAGAAGGCGCAGACGCGCTTCGTGAACTACGCCGGCGAGCGGTTCGCGGACGTCGGCTGACGCCCGCGACCGGCGTCGTCGCCCGGGTCAGGCCTCCTCGTCCGGCAGCAGCGGGCGGACGACGAGCGAGTAGACCTTCCCGTCGTCGGCACGCAGCCAGACGCCGGACAAGATCCCGTTCTGGTAGGGCTCGATGCCCAGGACCGCGACCTGCTCGGGCGTCAGCGTCTTCGTCCCCTGCGGAAGCGTGTTGGCGTCGGCGGGCAGCGTGAAGTCGGCCGGCGCGAGGTCCGCCCACGGCCAGTCGCGGATCTGGACGCCCGTGAGGCCCTGCTGCTCGAGGATCACGCCCCGGTACGCCGTCACCTCGTACGCGGCGCTTGCCAGCGAGCCGCCCTGGTCGAAGTTGCGGAGCCGCTCGCCGAGGGTCGCCAGGCGCCGCAGGATCGCGGTGTCGGGGCCCGGCTGGCCCTCCATCCCGAGCGCCATCACCGACACGGTCTTGCTGTCGCCGTCCGCGTTCACGGTGAAGACCGCGGTCGGCGCGTCGGCGATCATCGGGTTGTCGTACTGCTCGCGGGCCAGGGCCAGACCGCCGTCGGTGAGCGCGTAGTTGAGGAGCTCCTGGACCTGCCCCTCGCCCAGCGTGCCGGTGCGGAGGGGGAGGCCTACGGAGACGTTGTCCCCGCGAGCGGGCATCTCGGCGGTGGTCTGGACGAAGACGACCCGGCCGTCGCCGTAGAGCGTGAAGTACGGGAGGTGGGCGGCCTGCCACTCGGGTGGCGTGAAACCGCCCGCCTCGTCGAAGCGGAGGATGACCTCGCCGGCTCCCGTGGGGTGGGTAATCCCATCGATCGTCGGGCTGGGGATGGCCGTGGGGTTCGCGGGCGTCCCGGGCGCGGACGACGCGGGTGCGGGGGTGGACGCGCCCCCGGTGCCGCACGCGGCGGTCCCGAGAGCGACCAGGAGGAGGGCGGCAGGAAGCCGCGGGGTGGTCGACATGCGCCCTCGGACGCACATCCGCGCCGTCGGGTTCCCGCGTCCTGGGTCGTCGGCGGGGGCCGATCGGGCCCGCCGGGAGAGGTCAACGGCTTGACGGCCGACGTATTCTCCGCCCAAGGCCACCGGTCTCCCGGTCCCGCCGCCCGAGCGCACCGCCGCTGCGACGCCCGCGCGGGTCGCTCGGAGCTCGGTGGCAACCGTGGACAGGGGAGGGCAGAACGGTGTTCCAGGATCGCACGCTGACGTGCCGCGATTGCGGCGAGACGTTCGCGTTCTCGGCCGGAGAGCAGGAGTTCTTCGCCAGCAAGGGCCTGGTCAACGACCCCCAGCGCTGCCCCAGCTGCCGCGCCGCGGCCAAGCGAACCCGCACGGTGGGTGCGGCCGGCGGGTCCCGCGAGTACCATGCCGCCGTCTGCAACAGCTGTGGCGGCCAGGCCATGGTGCCGTTCGAGCCCCGCAACGATCGCCCGATCTACTGCTCGACCTGCTTCGACAAGGTTCGCGCGGAGTCCGCGACCGGCGCCTGACCCCTTGTCCATCCCGCCCGATGCTGGCCTATGCTGGGCCGATCAGGCATCGAGGAGGAATGGAGTGGGCGTGATCATCGTTCGCGAGATGGTTGGGACGAGCCCCCAATCGTGGAGCGACGCCGCCCGTCAGGCCGTGGCCACCGCATCGAAGACCGTGCGCAACATCCGCACGATCGAGGTGGTCAAGTCCACGGCCCGGATCGAGGACGGCGAGATCGTCGAGTACCAGGTCCAGCTCAAGATCGGGTTCGAGTACGAGGGCTGACCCCCGCCAGGGGCGACGACGGTCTGGATCGGGGTGACCGTATAAGCGCGCGGTGAGCGGCGACCCGCATCATGCGCCGCATGCCCCAGATGACCGAGCGGTCCCACCGTCACCGGACCCCTCCCACTCCCGAGCCCACGCGTCCCGCCGCAGGCGGGCCGAAGCGCCCATCCGCGCGCCCCGAGGCTGCCGTATCTTCTGCCGCCAGCGGTGGTGCGGCACAGGGAGCCCACACCCAGCCGGCGCCGCGACCGACAGGAGCGGGGCACGCGCATGGGCTGGTCGCGGTCGGGCCGGGGATGGCCGGTTCCATGCTGGTCGCCGGCGGCCGCGGCGTGACGCCGCTGCCGGTGCAGCCGGCCAAGATCCACTGTCCCCCGCCGCGTGACGACACCCTCTCCCGGGAGCGCCTCAACGCCTGGCTCGAGCGCGCGGCTGCGGGTCGCCTCGCCCTGATCGTCGCGGACGCGGGCTTCGGCAAGACCACCCTGCTCGCGGACTGGGCCCGGCACACCGGGCGCATGACCGCCTGGTACCGGATGGAGGCGGACGACCGGGACTGGCTGACCTTCATCCGGCACATCGTGGCGAGCGGTCGCGAGCTGGACCCGGGGTTCGCGCCCGAGACGCTCCGTCTCCTCGCCGGGCTCGAGTCCGGCACCACGGACCGGCACGAGCTGATCCGGACCCTCGCGCGCGAGACCGCGGAGCTTGGCGTCGGCAGCGCGACGGGGCTCACGCTGCTCCTGGACGACTACCACGTCGTGGACGGATTCGCGGAGACGGAACCCATCGTCCGGGCGCTCCTGGAGCGGACCGCGCCGGGCTTCTCGATCGTGATCGCCTCGCGGTCGGCGCCGAAGCTCGCCATGGGTCGGCTGCGGGCCCGGGGCGACGTGATGACCCTCGAGGCCCCGGACCTGTGCTTTGACGTCGGGGAGACGGCGCGCCTGTTCCGGGAGGCCTACCGGCGGCCGCTGGACGATGACGTGGTCGCGGACCTGTTCGCCCGGACGGAGGGCTGGGCAGCCCTGCTCACCCTCGTGCGCACCGGGCTCGACGAGCGGAGCCACACCGACCCGCGGGCCCTCGTGGCCCACCTCAGCGCCTCGCAGGGGGACCTCTACGACTTCCTCGCCGAGGAGGTCCTGGCCAGCCTCCCGCCGGAGCTGCAGCACTTCCTCACCCGCGCCGCGCTGCTGACGGGCGTCGATGTCGCGTCGGCCGTGCTGGTCGACGATCGCCCGCCGCTAGCCGTGGCCGCCTCGATCGCGGAGAGCGAGCGCCTCGGCCTCCTGGCTCGCCCGGACCGGACGGCGCCCCACCGGTTCCACCCGCTGGTGCGGGAGTTCCTGGAGGCGCACCTGGCGGCCGAGATCGGTGGAGCCGCCGTGAGGGAGCTCCATCGGTCCGTGGCCGTCGCCAAGGAGGCCACCGACTGGTTCGCCGCCACCTGGCACTATCGCGCCGCGGGCGATCCGACGTCCGCGTCCCGGGTCCTGGATGCCGCGATCCCCATGGTGGTGGCGTCGGGGCAGTTCGAGCTCGCGAGGCAGTTCCTGGATGGCAGCGCAGGCGCGGTCGATCGCACCGGGGCGCTCGTCCTGCGGTCGCGCTTCGAGTTGGAACGCGGGAATCTGCCGCGCGCACGACAACTTGCCGAGCGCGC
>JBBSCF010000078.1:0-13297 GCA_038250545.1 Candidatus Limnocylindrales bacterium
AGGACCCGGTCGGCTTCCTGAAGTCGATGGGTCGAACCGTCGAAACGAACATCCCGCGCAAGCTCGTGGCGACGCTCGTCGAGGCCGCCCGAGCCGTGAACCGGACCACGACATTCCGTGCCGTCGTCGCCGGTTCATCCCTCATCCACTCCGGGTACGACCAGCGCGGCTACGTCATCTACGGCAACTTCGCCAACATCCGCGCCCGCGCCAAGCAGCTCTTCACGGCTCCCGGGACGCTCCCGGCCGCCCGGTTCCTGGCCCCGAAGCCGACGGCGAGACGGGCCTCGGGGAGCGGCGTCTCCGGCTGCGCGCCGGCAGCCACGCCCCGGCCCAAGCCGACGCCGAAGCCGACGCCGAAACCGACGAAGAGGCCCAAGCCGACGCCGAAGCCGACCTCGTCGCCCCGACCGACTCCCGAACCGACGCCCGGGCTGACTCCCGAACCGACGCCCGCACCGACCCCCGCGCCGTAGCCCGGCATCGCCGCGGGGCGGGGATCACGGGCGCTCAGATCGCGCCGAGCAACTCCGCCGCCCGCGCTCGGATGACGTCCGAGTCGCCCGAGCCGGTGAGCCAGCCGCCCACGCCAACGGCCACCGCACCCGCGGCGATGAAGCCGCCGACGTTGGTGGCCGAGATGCCGCCCGTCGGAACGAGCGGGATGGCCCCGAGCGGGCCGCGGACCTCGCGCAGAAATCCCGGGCCCAGCGAGGCGGCCGGGAACAGCTTCACCGCTGCCGCGCCTGCGCGCCAGGCGGACAGGATCTCCGACGGGGTCATGGCGCCCGGGAAGGCGGGGATGCCCTGCCCGGCGGCCCAGGCGACCAGCGCGGGGTCCGTGTGCGGCATCACCAGGAACCGCGCCCCGGCCTCGACCGCCCTCTCGGCGGCGGCGATGGTCAGGACGGTGCCGGCACCCACGAGGAGGCCGCCGCCGCCCATGCCGGCCTCGGCTCGCACCACGGCCCCGATCCCCGCCAGCGCGTCCGGCGAGTCGAGGGTGACCTCGAAGGCCAGGACGCCGCCGGCGCGCAGAGCTTCTGCGATGGCCGGCAGCCGTTCCGCCGGCTGGCCCCGAGCGATCGCGATCACCCGGCCCCGCGCGATCGCGTCGGGCAGCACCGGCCGCTCCGTGGGCCCCGTGTCGTCGTTCATGTCGCCTCCGTGCCAAGTGATCGGCAGGGTACCGCCTCGCGGCCGGGAACGGTGACCAAGTGACGGTGACCGGTTGACCGTGACCGGGGTTGCTCCACCAAGCAGGTTCGTTTGCGCACACCGGCCCAGACTGCCCATCGCCGATGTGCCATTGTTCCTTGACGTGCGGCCGCGGTCGTGCATACCCTTCGGCCGCATTGGTCTGGTTGATCCTGACAAGCGCCCGGTCCGGGTCCGAATCCGGGCCGAGGCTGGCCGGACTCCCGGCCTGTGTCGTGAGAACCTGCAGGAGGAGGAGACAGCGCTCGGGCGCATCAACCGGATGGGCGCACGGCGCGTCCGTCCCGCCCGGACTCCGGATCACCGGGACCGGGCTGGCACATCGCGTGGTCACGGAGCCGGAAGAACCGGCTCGCGGACCCAAGTGGAGGAGAACTACGTGCACAAGTCGAAACTGTTGACGTTCGGCGCTGCGGTGGCCGTGCTTGCGGTCGCCTGCGGCGGTGGATCGTCGCCCTCGCCGGCAGCCCCGGCCTCGATGGCCCCGGCCTCGATGGCCCCGGCCTCGATGGCCCCCGGGTCGATGGCCCCTGGCTCGCCCGCGGCGGGCGGAAACCTGCTCGTGGCGATCAACAAGAGCGCCGACCAGCAGTACTTCATCGATCTCCAGAACTCGTTCGTGGAGACCGCGACCAGCTTCGGCGACGACGCCAAGAAGTTCGACGCGAAGCTCGACCCGAACCTGGGCGTGAGCCTCGTCAACGACGCGATCTCGGCCGGCGCCAAGGGCATCGCCATCACCGTCCCCGACCAGACGATCGGCCCGGCCATCGCCAAGGCCGCCAAGGACGCCGGTGTGGTCCTCATCGCGACCGACGACAACATCAAGGACGAGGCCGGCAACCCCGTTCCGTTCGTCGGCTTCGACGGCAAGGACATGGGCAAGAAGGTCGGCGAGGCGGCCGCCAAGCTGCTGACCGACGGTGGCTGGCTCAGCGACTCGGCCAAGAAGGTCGGCGTCCTCTCCGTCGAGGTCCAGACCCTTTCGGTCTGCAACGACCGCACCGACAACGCGAAGGCCGCGATCAAGGCCGCCGGCGTTGCCGACGCCCAGATCTTCCCGGTCCCCTACACGGGCGAGGCCTCGTCCTCGCAGGACGCGGCGGGCCCCGTCATCACCGCCAACCCCGACATCACCAACTGGGTCGTCTTCGCCTGCAATGACGAGGGCGTCCTCGGGACGCTCAATGCCCTGGCCACGGCCGGCGTGAGCACCGACAACATCATCGCCGTGGGCCTCGGCGCCTACGAGGCCTGCAAGCCGTGGGCCGCCAACCAGCCCAGCGGCTTCAAGGCCGCCCTCTTCATCTCCGGGCTCGATGTGGGCAAGACCGCCGCGACGGTCCTCAACGACGCCATCACCAGCGGCAACCCGCCGCCGGCGACCTCCTATGCCCCGACGTCGATCGTCGATCCGACCAACTACGCGACGACGCTCGACCCGATCTCGCTCGCGAACTGTTCCAAGTAGTCCTGCACTCCGAGAGCCCGGGCCCCGCGGCCCGGGCTCTCGCACCCACCGCGGTCCGCGCCGCGAGGGAGACTGCCCGCCGATGACCACCGCGACTCCCGAGGCTTCCACGCCGCCCGCCGGCGACGCCCCCGCCCGGCCCGGGACCCTCGAGATCCGCGACGTCAGCAAGGCCTTCCCCAACGTCCAGGCGCTCACCGGCGTTTCTCTCGACATCCGGCCAGGAGAGATCCTCGCCTTCATGGGTGAGAACGGGGCCGGCAAATCCACCCTCCTCAAGATCATCAACGGTGACTACCGGCCCGACGAGGGCACCCTCAGCATCGACGGCGAGCGCCTGGCCTTCGCCAACCCGCGGGCGGCCCACCGGGCCGGGATCCGGGTGATCTACCAGGAGCCCGAGATCATCCCGGGCGTGGACGTGGCCGAGAACATTTGGGTCGGCGAGCTGCCGAAGCGCGCCGGGCTCATCGACCGCGGCGCCCTCAACGCCGTCGTCCGGCGCGACATCCGGGAGTACGGCTTCGAATCGGTCCTGCCGATGGGCCTGATGGGGGACGAGCTGTCATCGGCCCAGCGCCAGGTCGTGGAGATCATGCGGGCCCTCAAGTCGGGCGTGCGCGTCCTGGCCCTCGACGAGCCGACGTCCTCGCTCACCGACGAGGAGGTCGAGCGGCTCTTCACCCTGGTCCGGCGCTTGCGCGACGAGGGCGTCGCGATCATCTACGTCTCCCACCGGATCAACGAGATCCTCCGCCTCTGCGACCGGGTCGCCATCCTCCGGGACGGACAGCTCGTTGCCGTGACGCCGGCCGCCGACCTCACGGAGGGCGAGATCGTCCGCCTCATGGTCGGCCGGGAGCTGTCGGACGTCTTTCTCCGGCGTCCCGCGGGCACCGATCGCGAGGTCCTGCGGGTCGAGGACCTGCGCAGCAACTGGCACACGGGCGTCTCGTTCCGCGTCAACGCCGGCGAGGTCGTCGGGTTCGCCGGCCTGGTGGGCGCCGGCCGCACGGAGCTGGCCAAAGTCATCTTCGGGGCGCTGCCCAAGACAGGTGGCCGCGTCTTCCTCGAGGGCGCGGAGGTCCGGATCCACCGTCCCGACGACGCGATCGCAAAGGGGATCGGGCTGGCCCCCGAGGACCGCAAGCGCGAGGGCCTGGTCCTCATGCGGAGCGTCCTCGAGAACGCCTCGATGGCGATCCTCCGCTCCGTGACCCGCTTCCACTTCGTGCGCGCCCGCCTCGAGCGGAGCATCGCCGCCGGGTACGTGGAGAAGCTCCGGGTTCGGACGCCCTCGCTCGACCAGGAGGTCGGCAAGCTGTCGGGCGGCAATCAGCAGAAGGTCGTCCTGGCCCGCTGGCTGGCGGCGAAGCCGAAGGTGCTGATCCTCGATGAGCCGACCCGCGGCATCGACGTGGGAGCCAAGGCTGAGATCTACGGCCTCATCGACGAGCTGGCCAACGAGGGCCTGGCCATCATCTTCATCAGCTCCGAGCTGCCCGAGATCCTGGGCCTCTCGGACCGGATCTACGTCATGCAGAACGGCCGCATCACGGGCGAGCTCGCCGCGGCCGAGGCCAGCGAGGAGGCCGTCCTCGGCCTCGCGATGGCGGACCACCTCAACACCACGTCGCCCGCGCCGGCGGGCACCACGGCCACGGAGGGCAGCGCGGCATGAGCGAGGCAGAGGCGACGGGCAGCGTGATGCGGGCGCCGTCGAGAGGCCCGCTGCGCCGGGTGCTGCGGGTGATCGGGGCGGACAACCTGTCCCTCATGTTCGCCCTCGTCCTCCTCGTCCTCCTCATCACCGTGGTGAGCAGCTGGTTCGGGCTCACCGGGGGCGACAAGTTCTTCTCCTGGCAGAACCTCATGAACAGCCTGGCCCAGGCCATCGTCATCGTCGGGCTGCTCGCGATCGGCGAGACCGTGGTCATCATCGCCGGGGCCCTTGACATCGCCGTCGGATCGACGGCCTCGATCGGGTCGGTGGTCTCCGCGTCGGTTCTCATCGGCGTCGGCACGGTCGGGGCCACGGGCCTCCTGCCGACGGGCAACGTCCCGATCGCGATCCTGGCCGGGATCGCCGCCGGGGCCGTGGCCGGCGCGATCAACGGCTTCATCGTCACGATCCTGCGGGTCAACGCGATCATCGCCACCCTGGGAACGCTCGCCGCCTTCGCCGGGTTCGCCTTCCTGCTGGCCCCGGAGGGCAAGCCGATCGGCGTCGGGACGCACCCCGACTTCACCTGGCTCGCCCAGGGCCGTTTCCTGACGGACCTGCCGATCCCCAACCTCGGCGGGGGGGCCTGGACCGGGATCCCGGTCCTGACCGTGATCCTCATCCTCGTCGCGGTCCTGGTCCACGTCCTGATGCGCTACACCGATTTCGGCCGGGCCATCTACGCGATCGGCGGGAACGAGGTCGCGGCGCGTCTGGCCGGCATCAACCTGACGCGCGTCCGGGTCCTGATGTACGTCCTCTCCGGCGCGATCGCCGGCCTGGCGGGGGTTCTCCTGACCGCCCGGACGACCTCGGGCAACCCGATCAACGGGGTGGGCCTCGAGCTCCAGGCGATCACCGCCGTCTTCCTGGGCGGGGCGGCCACGTCGGGCGGCAGGGGGACGATCTTCGGGACGTTCCTGGCGGTCATCATGGTGGGCGTCCTCAACAACGGGATGAACCTCCTCGGCTTCAACACGTTCATCCAGCGCGTCGCTCTCGGGCTGCTCCTCATCGCGGCGGTCGCCATCTCCCAGTGGCGCCAGGCTCGCGCGGAGCAGGCCCGCACCCGCGTCGCTGCGGCCGACTGACGATGCGCCCGGTGCCCGCGCCCACGGCAGCCCGGCGATGATCCGTCCCGGGCCGCCGTTCGGGCCGTTCGCCACTCTCGAGCTGGCCAACGACCGGGTCCGCGTCCTCGTCTGCCCCGCCCTGGGGGCGCGAGTGCTTTCGCTCGCCGACCTCTGGACCGGTCGCGAGTGGCTGGTCCAGGGTGAGCCGCCGGAGGCCGGCGGGGACGCCGATGCCGACGCCGCGGCGCCGGATGGAGGGTCGGCGGGCGGGGCGCCGGCCTGGAGCGCGGCCGATGCCGTCTTCAGCGGGGAGGTCGCCTTCGGCTGGGACGAGTGTCTCCCGACCGTCGCCCCCTGCCCGGACCCGGCAGATCCGACCGCCCCGCCGCTGCGGGACCACGGCGAGCAGTGGGGCCGGCCCACCGCGGTGACGGCCGAAGGCATGGTCCTCGCGGCGGCATGGGAGGGCCTCCGCCACCCGTACACGTTCCGCCGCCGGCTGCGCCTCGACGGGCCGCGGGTCGTCGCCGAGTACGACGTGGAGAACCACGGAGCCGTGGACCTGCCCCTCCTCTGGTCGATGCATCCGCTCCTGGCGCTGGAGCCCGGGGCCCGGATCGAGGTCGAGGGGCTGGTCTCGGTGCGGGTTTCCGCCGCTGTCGGCCTGCCCCTGGCCCCGGTGCCCGGCCGCGCGGACTGGCCCGAGACGCCCGGCACCGACGGCCGTCCGATCGCCCTCGACGTCGTCCGCGGGCCCGCCGCGGGGACCGCCCTCAAGGCGTACGGCGGGTGGGAGCTCTACGGGAGCTGGGACAGCGCCAGCGGCGAGGGACTCCCGGGGGTCGCCGCCGTGGCCCAGCCCGACGGCGGACGCCTGGAGCTGACCTGGTACGCCCCGATCGCCCCGAACCTGGGGATCTGGCTCTCGGACGGCGGCTGGCCGGCGTCCCCCGCGGTGCCGCGCTCCCAGCACGCCCTGGAGCCGACGACGTCGCCCGACGACGACCTGGCTGCGGCCATCGCCGCGGGCCGGGCGCTCGTCCTGGCGCCCGCGGAGCGAGTCGCCTGGTCGGCGACGTTCCGGGTGCGCGCGCCTGGTGAGCCCCGGAGCGGGTAGGGGGAGGCCGGGGCGGGCCGTTCGCGGCGGCCCGGCCCCCGGGCGGGCCGTTCGCGACGTCAGCCGCGCCGGCGCCCGAGGAGCAGGTCGCGTCCCGCCACGAGCGCGCTCAGCTTCGCCCGTGCCGCCCAGCGGGCCGTCTGGCTGAAGCCGCAGTCCGGGACGAGCGCCAGGCGCTCCTCTGGAACGCCGGTCGCCAGGACGGCCTCGGCGCGCTCGGCGACGTCGTCGGCGGTCTCCAGGTAGGAGCTCTTGACGTCCACCACGCCCACGGCCAGGTCGAAGCCCGCGGCGGCGAGATCCGGGAGCACGTCGAGCTCGGTCATCTCGCGGTTGGCGAACTCCAGGACGAGCTCGGCGACCTGGAACCGGCGCAGCTGGTCCATCACCGGCCGGTAGGTCCGCTTCGCGAGCGGCCGGCCCAGGTAGTTGCCGAAACAGAGATGGGCCGCGAGCCGGACGCCCGGCGCCCCGGACGCCGGCGCGACCGCCGCGTTGAGGAGCGCCGCGAAGTCGGCCCCGGCGTCCGGGTGGATTGCCGGCGACGGCTCGTCGAGCTGGACCAGGGTCGCCCCGGCGGCGACGAGGGCGGCGACCTCCGCCGCAATGATCGGCACGAAGGCCTCCGCGGCGGCGAGGCGCGTCGGGTAGACGTCGCCGGGCCCCGTCGCCAGCCGTCCCGAGAGGGTGAACGGCCCGGGCAGCGTGACCCGCAGCGGATGCCGGGTCCGCGAGGCGGCGTACCGGAACTCGTCGACCACGCCGAGGCCGCCGGGCGCCGCGATCGGCTCGTCGACCGCGAAGCGGTGCTGCTGGTCGTGGCCGCCGGCGCCCAGGCGGCGGGACGGTTCCAGCGGCCGCAGCCCCGAGAGGTGACGGTAGAACTCGGCTGTGAAAAAGCCGGCCCGCCGCATCTCGCCGTCGGAGACGATGTCGATGCCAGCCTCCTCCTGGTCCCGGATCGCCGTGTCCACGGCGTCATCGAGGGTCTCGCGGACGTCGTCGGGACCCATCTCGCCCCGCGCCGCGGCCGCCATCGCGGCGACGAGCCAGGAAGGATGGGCGTGCGAGCCGACGACGCTGGTTGGGATCGCGGGACCGGTCATGGCGGGGCTCCCTGGAGGACGGGATCGGGGGAGGACGGGATCGGGGTGGAGGCGGCCAGCCCTCACGCGGCCGGGGTGGCGAACGTGTAGGCGCGGGCCGGGTTGGCCACGAAGAGGCGCTCCTGCTCCGACGGGCCGATCCCGCGCGCGGCCATTACCGCCGCGAAGTCACCCAGGAGCCAGGCCATGCCCGGCGCCCCCCCATGCGTCGTCCAGTAGCCCCGCCGCGCCGCGTCCATGCCCAGGACCACCTGGTCGCCGAAGCCGTCCTCGAAGGCCCATTCGAGGAGGGTCAGCGTTCCGTTCGCCTGGCCCGGCTTCCAGCGGAAGCCCTGGTCCCATTCGACCATCGCGCCGGTCGCGAAGATCTCGCGCTGGTACCCGCGGTCCACGATCTTGTCGGTGTGGGAGAGGACCACATTGGCCGGGTGGACGCCCCGCTCGATGAGGAAGCGGGCCTGGAGCGGGCCGGCGGTGCCGTTCTCGCAGTGGGTGAGGATGGGCACGCCGGTCCGGACGTGGGTCGCGGCGGAGGCCGCGTAGATCCGTTCCTCGATGCTGGTCAGCCCGTCGACGTCGCCGGCGATCTTGATCACCCCGGCCCGGTACGGCGTGCGCCGGACCACAGGCCCCGCGTAGTCGTTCGCGTCGATGCCCTCGACCACGTCGGCCACGAAGAGGTCGGCGATCTCGTCGGCGGAGAGGATCGCGCTCCAGTGCCGGTCGTGGTAATAGCGCTCGTGGTGGAGGCCGGTGGGGGCAACGACGTGGACGCCGCTCCGGCGGCTGATCTCGGCGAGCTTCTCCACGTTCCGGCCGCAGTCGGCGGGCATCGCGTCCACCACCGCCCGCAGCCCCAGCGCCTGGGCCGGGGCCAGCTCCGCCACCGCCGACTCGACCGAGTCGAGCCGGAAGTCGGGGAACAGCTGGCAGGGCCGGCCGCCGTCGATGACGAGGTGCTCGTGGGCGTACGTGACCCCGAGCTCCGTGGGGTCGATATCGCCGAGGACAGTGCGGACGAAGGGCACGGGGGTCAGCCTCCGATCTGGGAAAGGACGAGGGCGGCGGCGCCGAGGACCCCGGCGTGCGCCTCGTCGCGGGCGCGCCGCAGCTCGACGATGCGGCCCTTGGGGAAGATGAACGCGTAGCGGTTCACGTACGCCTGGACGTCGGCGAGGAAGAGCTCGGCGGCCGCCATCGGGCCGCCCGCCAGGACCACCACCGTCGGGTTGTAGGCGTGGATCGCGGTCACGATCGTGGCCCCGAGATCGCGCACGAACTCGTCGAGGATCTCGCGACAGACCGGGTCGCCGGCCCGCACCCCGTCCGCGAGCGACTGGAAGGTGATCGAGCGTGGGTCCTCGCGGAACGTCTCGGCGAGGACGGACGGCACCTTGCGGGTGAGAGCGTCCCGGAGCTTGCCGGTCACGGCGGCCGCCGAGACGAGGGTCTCCGCGCAGCCCCGGTTGCCGCAGAGGCAGAGCTTGCCGCCGGTGTGGATGGTGAAGTGCCCCACCGAGATGCCGTTCCCCAGGTTGCCGGTCGCGAGGGGCCGGCCGTTGAGCACGACGCCCGAGCCGACGCCGGTCCCGAGGGTGAGGCCGACCACGTTGTCCGCGCCGCGGGCCGCCCCGAAGCGCCACTCGGCGAGGGTGGCGGCCTCGCCGTCGTTGACGCAGCGGACCGGCAGCCCGAAGGCCTCTTCGAGTGTCTGCCGGAGGGGGAATCCCTCGATGCCGAGGACTTTGCCGGGAAGGTAGCGCGAGCCGAATCCCGTCTCGACGATGCCGGGGAGAGCCACGCCGATCCCCAGGCAGCCGTCGCCCCGCGCGGCCAGGTGCGCGCCCACGTGCTCCCGGACGAGGGGCAGGATCTCGTCGAACGGGGCCCGCGCCGTCTCGTCGATGGTCTCGCGGGCGACCCCGCCGTCGAGGTCCACGACGCCGGTCTTGGTCCGGGTTCCCCCGATGTCCACCCCGACCAGGTAGGGGGACGCGCTCGGTGCGGCGCTCACGGGTCAGACCCCGCGGTCGCACCCGGCCCGCCGATCGCCCCCGGCCCACCGGTACCTGCCGACTCCCTCGTCGGTGCGGGCTCAGGCCCGTCCGGCAACTCGAGGATTGCCCCGGCCGCGCGCAGGCGGTCGCGCAGGATGGCGGTCGAGACCTCGCGGGGGTCGCGATCATCGGCCACGGCGAGCGCCGCGGCCGTGCCGGCGGCCTGGCCCATGGCCATGCACTGGGCCATCGAGCGGACCGAGGCGTGGGCGTCGTGGGTGGCGGAGAAGCAGCGGCCAGCCACCAAGACGTTGGCGGCGTCGCGGACGACCAGGGTCCGGTAGGGAATTCCCACGGCCCGGCCGTCGGGAAGGTACTGCCAGCGGGTGTCGGCGCCGCCGTGGTGATCCTCGATCGGGGCGCCGCAGAGGCCCACCTGGTCGTCGAACTGGCGAGCGCCCAGGACGTCCTCCCGGGTCAGGCGCGCTTCGCCGTAGACCCGCCGCGTCTCGCGCACGCCGACCTGGCTGGAGAACGTCGCCAGCGACGCCTGCTCGTAGCCGGGCACCCGGTCGGTGAGGAACCGGACGTACTCCAGGGCCTGGCGGCGGCCCTCGATCTCGCGCCGCGAGAGCAGCTCGGGGTCGGTCGCGTTCACGAGGCGGCCATCGCGCTCCCCGGTCGAGGCCAGCCGGGTCATGATCGTTGCCGTCATCCCATCGACCGGCGTCGCGTGGTCCGACCCCTCGCGTCGGGGCAGGTCATTGGCGCCGCTCTCGGCCGCCTCGGCCATCAGGCGCTCGACCTCCGCCTTGGGGACGCCCCTCCGCCGGGCGAGATCCACGTTGACGAGCCGGAACGTGGTCGTGAGGGTCTGGGCCGGGGCGAGCTCGCCGGCCAGCTCGTAGCCGAAGCCGGCGAAGGCGCAGAGGTCGGCGTCGCCGGAGGCGTCGATGAACACCCGCGCCGCTACCCGGGCCAGGCCCGCTTTCGTGGCGACGACCACCTCGGTGACCCGCCCGTCGCGGACCACCACGTCTGCCAGAAAAGCGTGGAGGAGGATCCGGACTCCCGCCCCCGTCGCGAGATTCTCCCAGGCGACCTTGAGGTGGTCGGGGAGGTACGTGATGCCGGTGCCGGCACCGAACGTGTTCGGGCGCTCGAGGACGGGCCCAAGCTGTCGCAGCCCGGCGACGACGTCGTCGGCGATCCCGCCGACCACCTTTCGGGCCGACGACCCGGGCGTGTAGAAGCCATAGAACGTGTCGAGGACGGCGGTGCTCGTCCCTCCGAGGAAGCCGTTCTTCTCGACGAGGATCACCGATGCGCCGCCCCGCGCGGCGGCCACGGCGGCCGGTGTCCCGGCGGACCCGGAGCCGATGACGACGACGTCGGCGGTGGCGAGGAGGGGGAGCTGCGCCCCGCCGGTCATCGGTCTCCTCCCACGGCCTGGGTGACCGACCAGCCGCCGTCGATCGCGAGGACCTGGCCGGTGACGTGGCGGGACTCGTCCGATAGGAGGTACACCGCGGCCCGGGCGACATCGTCCGGGTCCAGGAAGCCGCCGGCGAGGGGCTGCTTGCGCCGCGCGAAATCCGCGGTCGCGGGGTCCGCCGCCGCCCGGGCGGACATCGGGGTGGTCACGAGGGACGGGGCCACGGCGTTGACGCGGATCCCGCTGGGGGCGTAGTAGGCCGCCATGGTCGTCGTGAGGGCGACGATGGCGCCCTTCGCCGCGGCGTAGGCGTGGGTGGCGAAGAGCTCCGGGACCGGGTGGGCAGCGAGCACGCTCGACATCAGGAGGAGGGCGCCCCGGGAGCCGGCCGGCGTCGGCTCCTGGTCGAGCATCCGGCGGAGGACGGCCCCGGCGACGAGGACCTGGGTGGTGACGTTGAGGGCCATCGTTCCCTGCCAGCCCGCGAGCGTCAGCTCGTGGACCGGGCCGTCGCCGAACCGGCGCCCCGATCCTCCCGCCACCGCGAAGAGGCCGTCGAGCCGCCCGAACCGCGCGACCGCCGCCGCGACCGCAGCCTCGGCCTGGGCCTCGTCGGCCAGGTCCGCCGCGCGGAAGCCGGCTTCGGTGCCGGCGGCCTCGAGTTGGGTGGCGAGGGCCGCGCAGTGCTCCAGCGTGCGGGAGGTCACGAAGACCCGGGCGCCCTCCGCCGCGCAGCGATGGGCGGCGGAGGCCGCCATGCCGGTCGATCCGGCGACCAGGATCGTGCGGCCGGCCAGGCGGCCTCCGGCCAGGCGGCCTCCGGCCAGGCGGCCTCCGGCCGGTGCGGCGGCACCGCTCGTGGTCAATGCCATGGGCCCGTCCGTGGCCGCGGCCGTCCGTCCGTCCGTGGCCGCGGCCGTCCGTCCGTCCGTGGTCACCTCGTCCTCAGCGCCAGTCGGCGGGGACGGGGATCGCCCCTTCGCCGTCGTACGCCTGCCGCACGCGACGGAAGTGCTCCTCGTAGACCCGCTCGAGCTGTTCCTCGCCCTCGGTGCTGCCGACGAAGTGGGGCGAGGTGAGAACCACCGGGATCACGCCCCGCGCGACCAGCTGCTCGGCGGTCAGGACCTTGAGCGTGTCCACCACGGCGATCGCCCCGATCGAGGACGAAGGCCCGACCCGGTAGGGGATGCCCGGGATCTCCACGACGGCATCGCCGGCGGGGCTGCAGTTGTCGATCGTCAGGTCGGCGATCTCCATGAGCTTGAGCCCGGAGGGGTGGCGCGAGTCCGTCGCCCGCCCGTGGTCGAGCGAGGTCACCGCCACGACCGGGAGCCCCATCTTCTTCGCGTAGAGGGCGACCTCGATGACCACCCCGTTGATGCCGGTGCTGCTGAAGATCAGGAAGGCGTCGCCCGGGTGGATCTTGAACTGCTGGAGGATCACCCGGCCGAAGCCGTCCACCTTCTCGAGGAACATCGCCTGGCGGAGGCCGTTGGGACCGACGACCCCGACATGGTTCGAGATCGCCAGCTCGGCCACCGGGTGGAAGCCCGGGAAGCTGCCGATGCGGGGGAACATCTCCTCGGTGTTCATCCGGGAGTGGCCCGAACCGAAGACGTGGACCAGGCGATCCCCGGCGATCGTCTCGGCGAAGATTCTGGCGGCCTGCTCGCAGGTAGCGAGCTGGGTCGCCCGGATCTTCTCGATCGTCTCGGCGGCAACGGCGAGCCAGCGCTCCCCGGCGTTCGGCATGCGGTTCTCCTTCCGGTGGGTCAGGTGAGCGCGGAAACTCCGCGACGGGTTGCCGCGGTGAAGCCTCTCGGGATGTCGCCGGACGGTGGGGACGGCATCGCCGCGCCCGGGTCGGCAGGATGAAGCTCGTGGACGCGGCGCTGGAGGAGGAAGCGGGTCCGGTCGCCCCGGAGGAGCGCCTGGGTGTGCTCGACGTGCTCACCCGCGGAGTCCGTCGTCACGCGGCGGATCAACAGCGCGGGAGCGTGGCGCGGCACCCCGAGGAGCTGGCCCTCGGCAGCCGTCAGGATCACCGGCTCGAGCGTCTCGACCGCGGCCTCCACGTCGCAGTCGAAGTCCTCGTGGAGGACCTCGTAGAGCGATCGCGTGGCGAAGTCCCGCGTCTCGAGTCCCGGGAACCGG
>JBBSCF010000079.1:0-13084 GCA_038250545.1 Candidatus Limnocylindrales bacterium
CCTCGCTCGTCCCGAGGGGCATTCCCGTCACCGACCGCCTGGTCCTCGCCGGGATGATCAGGGACGCTCCCGAGCAGGCCCGACGCCGCGATGCCCTGCGAGCGTACGTCGACCGTTGGACGCCCAGCGGGTTCCTGGTCGGGGACGGCCTCGAAGGTGGGCGACCGGCATCCGCCGAGGACGCCGCCCGGCTGTCGAGGCGGGACTCCACCGGGATGCCGCGGGGTCTGCGGCGATGTGATGTCTGCGGGGAGGCGTTCGGGGAGTACCTGGCCCTCGGGGGCGAAGGGAACGGGGACCCGACCGCCAGGGTGCTCGACGTCCACTGTCGCTGCGACAACCCCAATCGCTGCGCCGGCTGCGCCGCACCGCTCGCCGACCATCGCCTCAGCGCCTATCACTGGGACGACGCGCGGGCGACGGTGCTCTACCTCGCCGCCTATTGCGGACTCAGCCACCGATGCGTCCCGCCGCGGGTCCGTCCATTCGGCGCGCCGGGCCACGCAGACGACCGCCTCGTCCCCGCCAGGGTCCTCGGGCCCGGCGGCCGGCCGGCTGCGTTCCCCGCGCGCGAGAGCTGAGAGCCGGCCCGACGGCCCCGCTGTTCCGGTTCCCGCGGGCACCGTCCGTGCCACACAAGCTGGCACAGCCGACGACGACTATTCGATCGACACCGAGGCGGGGGAAAGGGGGACGTATGGCCTCCGGCCCCCGCGCCGACACCCGGAAGGACCATCCGATGACGATCTCCGAACCGACCGGCGGCCCCGCGATGGCCGCTCCCGCCACGCCCGACGTGGACGCCGCCACGGGCGCCGTGCCCGCAGACCGGCCTCTGCCGGGCCCCGCGCAGGTTCGCCAGGGCGATGTCCTCCTCGATCCGGTGGCGACCGTTCCCGTCGGCGCCAGGCCCGTGGCGCGCGCCGGCGGCCGGGTCGTCCTGGCGGAGGGCGAGGCGACCGGCCACGCGCACGCGATCCGTTCACCCGGCGCAACCCTGCTCCGCGCCGGCGAGGAGCGCTACCTCCGCGTCGCCTCGCCCGTCACTCTCGGCCACGAGGAGCACGGTGCGATCGAGGTTGCCCCGGGCACGTACCGCGTCGTCATCCAGCGCGAGTACGTTCCGCCCGAGGTCGCGTCGGTGGCCTTCCGGCGGGTGATCGACTGATGGGAGCGTCGAAGCGCCCGACGGGTGACGAACTCCTGCGCCGGATGACGGCCTTTGCCGACGAGTGGCGAGCCGTTGCCGCCTGCACCGATCGGGCGGACCGTCCACGAGCCGAGGCGGCCCTCGGCTCGCTCTACGCCGCGGCCGGCCGGCCGGTGCCGACCTTCGTCTGGGTGCCTTCGCCGGCCGCCGGGATCCTCG
Organism: Candidatus Limnocylindrales bacterium; assembly: GCA_038250545.1. Taxonomy (GTDB): domain Bacteria; phylum Chloroflexota; class Limnocylindria; order Limnocylindrales; family CSP1-4; genus CAIXZV01. The sequence continues at coordinate 1,370 of JBBSCF010000079.1, forward strand.
CCTACACGTTCGCGTCCCGCGCCCGCGGAACGATCCGGGGTGAGCACGTCCGCGGCGACGTCGGCACCGGCGCCAACCGGGACTTCAACGCGCTCGCCGAACCGTTCGGGATGGAGCCGGCATGGACGCACCGGCTGGCCCGCGGCATCCGCGGTCGGGTCCCGCCCGACCGCCTGCCCGTCCACGCGAGGTTTGACGCGATCGACCCCGTCGTCGACGTCGCCGAGGCGCTCGGCCTCGGCGGGACGATGCGCCTGGCACGGTTCGTCCGTGACGCCGGTGGGCGCGGCGCTCGGGGCGGCCACCTGCTGGGTCAATCGACCCACGGCGCATCGATCGACGTGGCGGCCGACGTCCTCGGCGAGGCGTGGCCCCGTCTCATCGAGCTCTTCGGGCGCGATCTCGCCGGCTCGGTCTTCGTCGAGGCCACTCGCCGCCTCGTCGCCGAGCTGCTCACCCCGAGCACCAGCCGGTTCGCCCTCCAGGCCATGCAGCCCGGCCAGTGGGACGCGGCGACGCCGGTCCTCGCAGCCGCCCGCGACGTGTTCGGCGGCTTCCTCTGGCGCCATGCCGCCGGGCGCGACGCGCATGAGGCGCAGATCGAGACCCGTCTCGAGCTCGCCCGCTCGGCGGGCCCCTGGTGGGCACTCGAGGGACTCGCCATCGTGTCGGAGCGCCCGCTCGTCGTGCGCACCGACGATCGCGGCCGGCCGCACTGCGCGCACGGACCGGCGATCGCCTGGCCCGACGGCCTCGAGGGCCACGCGTGGCATGGCGTCACCGTGGAGCCGTGGGTGGTCACCGATCCGGCGCGGATCATCGTCGCGATGATCGACGCGGAACAGAACGTCGAGGTCCGGCGCGTCCTCGTCGAGCGGTTCGGCGAAGAGCGCCTGGTTCGCGAGGGCGGCGCGAAGCTCGTCCACGAGGACGAGACCGGCCGGCTCTGGAACCGCCAGATCGACCGGTGGAGCTCGCGCCACGAGACGCTCGCGATGGTCGAGGTCCGCAATTCGACCGCCGAGCCCGACGGCAGCCGGAAGACCTACTTCCTGCGCGTGCCACCGTCGATGACGACCGCCCGCGAGGCGGTCGCCTGGACCTTCGGGCTTGGCACGGTCGAGTACCGGCCGGCGATCGAGACATGAGCCGGTACGGCGACGGGTCTCCATTCGGCCACCCCGTCGGAGCCGACACGGAAGCAGAGGAGGACCGCCGCCTGCGCCGGAACTGGGCCGACGAGGTCATGGACAACCCGATGCCCGCCGTCGTCGCGCTGACGATCGCAGGCGTCCTGGGAGGTTGGGCCTTCGGGATCTCCGCGGACCAGGTGGGTGCCGTCGGCGCGCTCCTCTTCTTCGTCGCGGTCCCGCTCTGGTCCATCGCGTCCGGCCACCGGCACGAGCGGGGACGGCGGCACGAGGGGGGACGGCGGGCGCGAGACGTCCGCGAGATCGCGGGCGAGGTGGCCGTCGTCGGCTTCCTCCTCTGGCTCGGCTGGAACCTCCTGGTGGGCGCTGTCGAGGGCCCGCAGCCGGGCGACATCGTCTGCGACGTCTTCGATCCCCGCCTCGGCGACTGCGTCGTCGAACACGTCTACGGGGGAGAGTGAGCGATGAGGTGGTTCCGCCGGGCTTCCCGGCCCGAGGCGGGCGGTTGGAGCCCGCCCATCTGCCTGGAGTGCGATGCAGCGATCAACGAGGACGCCCTGGTGGAAGCCCACGACGAGATTCAGTGATGATTGCCCGCGCACCTGTCACGAGCGCCCGAGAGCCCCGGCTCCGCGACGCCGCAGCAACCGATCGGTCCGCACGCCGACCATGAGACCCACGGAGGATGCATGAAGAGCCACACGCCGACCGCCGCCTTCGCCCTCGTCGAGGGGTCGTCTCACGGGTCCGGGAGCCTGAGCGCTGATGCCCGTTGGCGCGGCGCCGTCGCCGAGGCCATGCATCGGACCATGCCGGGCGCGAACGAGGTCGGGCTCGACTTCGAGCTCGAGCCGGACACGTCAGCGACGGACCTCGTCGACCTCGTGCTGCTCGCGCTCGCCGGCCTCCAGGACGCCGGCGTCCTCGCCCCCGAGCTGGTCGGCGTCGAGAGGATCGTGGCGACGAAGCGCCCCGGAACCGCGCCCAGACTGGGCGTCTCGCTCGCGTGGGACGTGTCCCTCGAAGATGACGACCCCTTCGGTAGTGCAGCGGACCTGACGGCGACCAGCGACACCGTGCCCCGCGAAGAGTCGCCGTCCGAGAAGATGGCCTGGCGCGACGCCGTAGATGCTGCGTGGCGCAGGCCGCCTGTGACGAGGGCCGTCGGCGTCGACATCGCCGTGACGAAGACCACCTCGCTCGCGTCGATGCTCAAGCCGGTCATCGATGGACTCGAGCCTTACCTCAGGCGCGAGCCGCTCGGCCGGGGAACGCTTCGCCCGGGCGACGAGCAGGTGGTGTGGCTGCGCATCTCGCGCACCCCGGCACTCGCGGTCGGGCTCCGCATCCGCGCCGGCGAGGCCCCTCCGCCGGGCACGGGTCGGATGGTCCCGCCGGTCCCGCCGCTGCCTGAGATGGATTCCGACTTCACGTGGTCGACGTCGGACCTCGAGGCGATCGACCGCTACCGCGCCTGGCACCGGATCTTCGCGCCGGGGTCGGGCCTGTTCGGTTGATCGCGATCGCCCTCGACAATCGATTCTTCTCGCGGTGGGTCGGCGCGGCGCGTTGGCGGTCGGCCGGGTCGCGGCACGCTGGCGCGATCGTCTCGGGTCGGGGTCGATGCGGGTTCCCGATCTCGACGTCAACCGTGGCTCAACCCCACCATTCGGGGGACACTCCTGGTCGCCCGGCGGTCAGATCCCTTCGATGATCGCCCTTCGCCGAACGGCGTACTCCTCGTCGGATACCAGCCCTTCGGCGTGCAGGTGCTCCAGAGTGCGGAGCGACGCCTCAGCGCCTTCCGTTTCCTCTCCCGGCGACTCCGCTTCGTCGTTCGTGGACGGTGGCGTGGGGTCCGTCTCCGTCGCGTTTCCGCTGCCTGCGCTCGAGGGAGCATCGAGGACCTGGTCGACCGTCGCTGCTTCGCCCGACACCGGCAAGACCACGGTCTCGGATGGCCCGAACGGGGCACCACTTGCCTCGGCGACGCTGAGGTCCAATGCCTCGGCCCTCGCCATCGCTGCCGAACGCCGCCGTCGACGCACGATCAAGATCCCGCCCGCTCCCGCCAGAAGGGTTGCCATAGTCACACCCCCCACACGGATGGCGCCCGACGTTTGCGCCCCATCCAGTGTGGCGGTGAGGTCGGCGGCCCGGGCTTCCGCGGTGAAGGGGTCCGAGGCCTGGACCGCCGCCACCGCTGCGACGCGCATGGGCCCAAGATCCGTGCCAATGAGCCCGATCTGATCGAGGGGGCCGCGCTCCTCGTTTGAGGTCGCGATCGCGGCAGCGACGTTGGTCGCGGCGTCTTTCAGGTCGGTGGCGTCCGAGATAGCGGCCCGAAGGTCGCCGGTCGAGTCTGCTTCCTCGAATGCGACCTCCGCCCTCCCGGTAATCGCTCCGGCTTCCGGAAGCGCTGCGTCGGTATCCCGGGTAACGGCACGGAGCTGGGACGCGACGCCGAGGGCCTCGAGCGCTCCGGAGAAGTCCCATTTCGCCAGCTCGCCTCGGAGAAACGCCGGCACCTGCCACGAGGGTTCCAGCGCTTCGAACGAGTGATACGCATGGCGAGCTCGCGACCGCTGCGCGAGCTTCTCCGCGTCCGTGGCGATGCCGTACTGGGCGAGGAGCTCCTGGGTCGTGTCGAGATCCGCCCCGGCCGGCACCATCCCAACTTCGTCGACAACGTCGAGCCAAGTCTGCCACGTCACAGCATGATCAGGCAGCCGGTCGGTGCTTTCGTTGAGGTACGGCACCTGATGGTCGAGAAGATAGGCGAAGACGCCCTGCAGGCCGATATCCCCGATTGAGCGCGCGACCGTGGTCACGATGGCGCAGGAGGCGTCGTAGTCGTACCCGACAACAGCCTTCTGCTGCCCCGTTGCCTTCGGGCCGAGGAACTGCCAGTTAGCAAGGTCGGGGGAGCCTGTGCCGGGGTATGTCCCGGGATTGTTGCAGGGAGATGCCCCCGTCGCGGCGTTCTCGGCCCAACCCGCGTATCCCTCGCGCAGCCACTGATCCTCGAACAGGCGACCGTTGAACCAGGCATGCGAGAGCTCGTGGGCCACCGTTCCGGGCTCGACCGCTTCGCTGACGTTGGCCACCAGGGTGGCCGGGTCGAACGTGCCGACGTAGTCGCCAAGCTGGGACGCTGCAACCTCGCGGATCGTCAGGGTGCCGGACTCGGGGATGTCACGACCGATCAGCACCTCGAGCGCGGCGATCGATGTGGTGGCCTCGTCGCGCACTGACGACAGCCACGCAGCATCCTCGGGCCAGGACTCGATCGTCATCGCGCGACCGCCGGGGGCTTCGACCGTGGTCCGGCGATATGCCGCTGCATTGGTGCCCTCGAGGCAGAGGTAGTAGTTGAGCGGGTCGGCAATCGTTCCGCTCTTGTAGGTAACCTTCGAGCCGCTCGTCGATCGAGATGCATCACCCGTGAGCGTGATGCTGAAGGATTTCGGTACGACGACATTGACGGAGCCGCCGTCCACTCCGTTTCCAGTCGCGCAGAACCGCGCGTAGGCTGCGCCGGCGCGCGTGAAGGTGGAACTCCGCGGCCGACCGCTGCGGATCGTATAGGTGATGTGGAGCTTGCGAGTGTGCCCCTTGAAGATCTTGGCGAAGCTCAGCTTGAGCTGGGTGTATCCGTCCTGATGCTTCCGTACCGACCGCGTGACGCTACCGCTGTCCGCCTTGACTGCCAGGTTGCTGGCGCCGTCCTCGATCCATGCTGCCGTGTCATTGACGTAGTAGTTGGTCGTCTGCGGGCACGTCGATGTGTACGGGATCAGCCCGTAGTACAGGTCGTACTCGTACTTCGTGCACGCAACGTATTCCGTCGTGCTCGGGATATGGTTCACCACCCGTAGGTCGATCGTCACCTTGATGATGCCCTTGGAGGGGACGAACTCATATGTGGTTGTTGCCCGGTGATTGACAGTCTCATCGGCAGCGGCAGGTGCGGCATTCGCGGACAGGGCACCAACCACGATGAGCAGAGCGGCGAAGAGCCTGCGTCGCACGTCACGAGCCTCGCAGATGTCCGGCCCGGGGCGGGGCGCCTGAGCTCAGATCGAGGCCACTACACTCCTAGGGAACCCGGCGAACAAGCGAACGGAAGTCCCAGTGTGGGTGCTCATCGATACCGACGGGCGCATGTGCAATCCAGCCGAACAGGCCGCGGCGAGGGACTGGCTTCGGCCTCGCCACGCCAGCAGGCCATCTGAGGAGAGCCGCCGGGCGTGTTCATCGGGCGAGATCGTTGAGCGTGCAGTGTGGCGGTGGCGACTTGGCACTACGTATTCGGCCAGGTGAACCCTCGCCCGCCGCGGTCGTAGTAGGTCCGCTTGAGCTGTTGAAGGTCGTGCTTCCACTCGGTGATGGCGTGGCTGAACTTGCGAGCGCCGCCCTTCTGGGTGCGACGCAGCCGGATGAAGCCGGCGATCGTCTGGGCGACGCGCTTGAGGCCCAATTCGGGGACGGCGCGCTCGCTGAGGACCTGCCATCGGCGCGAGCGGCTCGTTCCCGTGATCCGGTAGCCGAGGTCGTTCAGACGCGACCTCTCGCGGAGAACGTCCTCGAGCTCGTCGGAGACGGCCCCGAGCGGAACCTCGTCGGGCTGCGCCGCCGACTCCGGGGTGGATCCTGACGGCCACCGGAACGCGAATACCTGCCGGGCCAGTTGGAGGCCTGCGTGGTAGGTGGCGACATCATTCAGCCAGTCCACCGAGTCGGCCCACCAGTCGTAGCCGGCGACCAGCAGGTCGGCGAACGCCTCTTGCGGGAGCGCCCTGGCACCGGCCGGGGCCACCCCGAGCACCCCACGAATGACCTCCGGTGACCAACGATGCCGGCCGATCACCAGGATATCGACGTCGCGTCGGTCGGCCGGGTCTGGCTCGAAGGTGATCCGGCACGAACGCGGAAGGAGCTCTGCGAGGTCTTCAGGATTGAACGGACCATCTCCGGTGAACGCGATAGACCTGCCGGTCAGCCCGCCTGCGTTCGCGGCGATCCGGGCGCCGATGCGATCCGCCAGGCGCGTCTTCGGTTCTGGGGTCCTTGCCACCCCTGTCCGTGCGGGAGCGGCGACGGGCCGGGCGATTCGCTCGAGCGAGCGCACGACGATCTTCCGCCGCTCGTCGGAGAAGGCGACCCGGGCAACGTCGCCGTCGATCGCGAGGACGGTCCCGGCGCCGAAGACTTGATGCCGAACCTGGTCCCCGACCGATAGTCGTCGAACCGGGACGTCGTTCATTCGTGCCTCGCGTGCGCCCCGGCTGCACGGCCGACGGTGACTCGATCATGAGGAGGTTGCCGGGGGTTGGCGACTGTCTCAGATGTCGGTCTTCCGGCCTGCGTCGGTTCTCGCAAGGCCATCAGGGTTCCCTCCGCGAGGTACTGGGCGAACCGCTCGAACTGCCAGTCGAGTCCCAACGCGTCAACCGATGCCGCCCAGGCGCGGGTCACTGCGGAGACATCTGCCCTTCCCTGGAGCAAGCGAAGGCGAGGTGGCATGCCGCCGGCGATGACGCGCTGGATGTCCTCGAAGACGACGTGGCGTTCCTCGGTCATCGACCGAGGTCGGACCGGTGCCGCGTCGCCCAATCGCTCGCGAACCGCATCGATCAGGGCCACGTCTCCGACAACCACCGGATCAACCCAGGCTGCGACGAGGTATCCCATGCCGATGCGTCCCGCCTGGAGCGAGAGGCTCGCCTCCGGGGATGTCGCGAACGGATAGCGTGGGGCGAAGACCTCGCGGAGCCGCTCGCCGAAGAGAGGCTCCATCGACTTGAAGACTCCGGCCGAGAGCGGATAGGCGAACAACCGGTCGACATCGTCGGGGTCCGAGAGGCTCTCGACGTCGCGGTCGAAGTCCGATGCTCCCGCAGAGCGGAGACAGATGGCTACGTCACTTGCCTCGAGGAGGGCCGTCGGCCGCACTTGGAGCGCGATCGGGCCATACGTGCTCGGAACGGCACGTGACCCGCGGGCAAACGAGGTGCCGAAGTCGGCGAGGTTGACGAAGACCTTCGACCAGAGGCCATGTCGCCGGTCGCTGGCGTCTGTCACAAACGGGGTGAACGCCAGACGCTTCCGCTCAAGGAGCGATCGCGACGGCACACCGCCGGCCTGGAGGTAGGCGTCGAGGTCGCGCAGCTGGCATGCGTGCCACAGCGAGACGTTGCGCGTCTCGAGCTGGACCACGACCTTGGCGATCGATCCGAAGTCGCGAAACATGCTTGCCTCGGCGGTAAAGTGGGCGGACGACGAGGCTACTTCCCGATGAAGTGGGTGCGGAAGGACCCGATGGTCCCACCCGACCGCCGAACGGCCCGTCCGGTGCGGAGTCCGGCGTTCCCGGGCGAGTGCGCCTGGCCGGCCGGTTCAGTTGTCGCGCTTGCCGCGCAGATGGTTGCCGCAGTGGCCAAGCACCAGCCGCTTCGCTTCGCGATCGACGTAGATGTAGGCTCGCCCGTCTTCGCCCCCGATGTCGAAGTGTGGCCCGAGCACGATCCGCCGACCGCCGGGAAGGACGCGCCCATACTCCTTCGCGTACTGGCGCTTCGCCGTGTCGGAGATGTCGGGCTTGAAGTCGGGGAGCGTCGCGAGCGCTTCGTCGAGGCCCACGTCCAGGTTGCCGCCTGCATACCGCCGGGCAATGTCGCCGAGTTCGAAGAGCGCCTCTCGGGCCTTCTTCACCCCGATGGTTCCCCGGTGCGCCGCGGACTTCTCTGCCTCCGCCAGGATGACGAGGTTCGGGAATCGGTCGGCCGTCGCCTGCAACGCCTCAAGCACGGTGGTGATGTCGCGCGTCTTCGCATCGACGCGTTGGCTTCGTTGCTCGACCAACTCCCTGAGGCTTGCTGCGATGTCTGTCGATGTCCGAGAGATCAGCACGAGGGCGAGCTCGTACTCCGGATCATCCTCGCGAAGTTGCGGAACATCCATCAGGACGTCGCGCAGCGTGGCAGCCGCGCGGTCGGCCCACGCCTGATCGTCCGCAGTCGCGACCGACGCCCCCTCGCGGAGCCAACGGACGGCGAACTCGCGCCCATCCATTGGCCGCAGCTTCTCTCGGGCCAGCGACACTAAGTCCACGATCGCATACGCGTCCCGGCTCCGTTCAGCGTCGCTGGCTAGGAGATCGAGGGCCGCCCGGATCGTCCGCCGCTCGTCGGCCGCCACCGCAACCTGCAGTCCGCTTCGAACCCATGCCTCCGATACCTGGACCCGGTCGGACCTGGCCCAATCGACGAGTTGCCCAAGTGCAGCATCCATGTCGAGATCGAACCACAGCGCAAACAGGCACTCCATCTGGTCGCGCGTGGCGACCCGCGCGACCTCCGTAAGGAAGCTGCCGACGTCTGCCGGGGCGTTCTCCGCGACCAGGTCCGCCAGCCTCATCAGATCGGAGCCCCGGAGCCAGCGAGATACTTCCCTGAGTTGCTGCGCCGCCTTGCCGACGAGCCAGTCCACGCGCGCGATGACCTCCAGCGGATTGGGAAGTTCGCGGGAACGAAAGGCAGCCTCGGTGAGCGCGGCGGCGCCCCGCGGCGTCAGAGTGCCCGCACAGGCCGACAGGACACGAACCGCCTCGCGCACCTGGTCGTCGCGGAGCAACTGAACGCCGAGTAATTCCTGGAGTTGGGGATTGTTCGGGGCGAGATCGACATAGTGGCGGAGAACGGCAAGGCACGTCGTCGCGCGAGCGCCGCTGTCGATGATGGCATTGAAGCTGCCTAACAGGTGGTGGACCAGTACATCGTCGGTCGGAATGCCTGCCGTGGCCGAGGTCGCCTCCAGTGCCGCGACCCGCGCAGCGGCCGCGTCACGCTCGGCCTCCCGAGCGGCTGCGGTCTCACGTGCGCTTCTGACGTCCTCGACGAGCTCCCTGGCTTTCACTTCGGATGCCCCGGCGAGAGCCACCGAGATCTCGGTCTCGCGCCGAGCCGCCGCGAGCTCGGCTGCGATGCGCACCAGTTCGCTGTCGGGTTCGGAGGCACCCTCTCGCAGCGCGGCGACCTCGCGCTGCAACCGATCGCGCTCGGCTACGGTCGTGGCGAGCCGCGCCCCGAGTGCGGCAACAGACGCGCGAAGGTTCGCCGTCTCAGCGTCGCTCACCAAGGGAGGTCGTCCGGCGGGCGCCACGACGGTCGTCACCAGAGGCGGCATGGAGACCGCCCGGACCTCGATCGCCCTCTGCGCCCCGGACGGGAGCTCCCGAAGCAAGCCCACGAGGGTGGCGACACCCCATCCCTCCGCCTCGGCGCGGCTGCGTTCCACATCCTCGAGGCGGTAGGGCGACCACCGCCTGACCTCGTGATGGTGCCCGTTCGGGAGCACCTGGACCGTCCCCAGTACCCGGCCCAGACGCGATCCGGCCGCACGGGACTCGGCTGCGGGCACGGTGGCTGCTGCGAAGAGCTTCATGTTGCCCCGACCGTCGGGTCCGAAGCCGAGAGTCAGCGGGCTGGATGCGTCGCCGCGAGTGACCACGAGCCGGCCATCGCCCATGACCGGGCTCAGTTCCGGGTGCGTCGATGCGACGCGGGCGCCAACGTCGCGGAGAAATTCGAGCGCGGCTGGCAATCGGTCGGTCACGTGAATCCCCGTGCGCCGGAAGTCCCGGTCGATCGGGACACTCGTGCCATTCAAGCTGGCACCTGCTCAAGTACGCTAGCAGTACGGCAACACGAACGGAGGGGCACGTTGGTACCGGACCCGCCCACACTCGAGACGCTCGACCGGCAGGCCATCACGGCTCGACTCGCGGGCGCCGGGTCCATGCGCGCCGATATCGAACACCTGCTTGCGGCCGTACCTGCCGGCGCCACCGCGGATCACTACCGCCGCGCGATTCTCGAGGAGAACGCCGCCCGCAAGGTCACCGGCAGCGCCCGGATGTGGGCCTGGAAGCGGCTGAAGCTCCGCTACGCCCTGGACCGCGCAGAGACGACCGAGTTCACCGCCTTCCGCCGCGCGATGCGCGACCCGGACCCGGCCGCCCGCGGGCTGAGCGGCATGCTCATGTTCGCGCGACTGGATCGGCTCTTCCGCGAGGCCACGCTGGACCTCCTGGCCCCGCGGCTGTCACGGCCCGGCGACGCCATCGGCCCCGAGGAGGTGCGCGAGTACGTCGACGAGGCCCGGCAGAACGCCGGCCTGGAGTGGTCGGCAGAGAGCATCACGTCGACCGCCAACCACCTCGCCAGCTCATGGAAGGACTTCGGGCTCGTCGAGGGGTCGAAGCAGCGGCGGATCGCACGTCTGCGGCCGGGGCACGCCACCATTCGGCTCGCCGTGGAGCTGGGCAGGGCCGAGGGAAGGACAGATCGGCAGGTGCTCGACGCGCCGTGGTTCCGTCTGCTCGGCATGGACACCACCGCCGCGGAGGTTGCGCTTCGCGCAGCCGCCCGCGACGGCGTGCTCCAGTACCGCGCCCAGGCCGACGTCGTCGAGATCACGCTGCCCGTGGACGGGGACTGAGGTGCGGCGCTCCATCGACGACGCCTTGCTGGCACTCCGCGAACAGGTCAAGGCCTGGGCCGCCGGCGCGCCCAGCGACGTCCGGGTTTTCGTCTATCCGCCCGAGTGGGAGGCGCAGATCCTGGCGCGCCTGCCGGCATGGGCCAAGGCTCGCGCCGACGAGGGATATGCGGTCGACGTCGTGGACATGGGCCGGGCGTTCCGAGAGGTCGTGAGGCGGCGCCGCGCCGAGACGGCCATCGCGGGACTCGAGCGTCGGGCCCCTGCCCAGGCGATGGAGAGCCTGCGAGGCCTGGCCCGCGAAGCCATCGTGGGTGCCATCCGGCAGCCGCTGGAGGCTCCGCGGGTCGCTCGGCTCATCGTCAACACCGGCTCGCTGGCGACGATCTCCTCCTACTCGGCGATCACCAATGAGTTCCATGGCGCCGCCGAGCGTCCGCCAGCACCTGTCGCGATCGCCTTCCCCGGCGAAGGCGACGACCGAGCGCTGAGCCTACTCAACCTTCGTCCTGACGCGAACTACCGCGTTCCCCGCATCTGACCCGCAGGAGGGCTACCGGACGTGACGACAGTCCGAGACACGATCCAGCGAGACCTCGCCGACGAGATCCAGAGCGTCATCAAGGTGGCCGAGGCGTCCCGCCTGTCCATGGACCTCCGCGAGTATGTGCTCACAGACCTCTTGGCCAGGCAGTTCGGCGACGTCTTCTCCGCGCTCGTGGCGGGCGCCCGCCCTGCGACGAACGGCACCGGCAAGACCGGCATCTGGGTCTCGGGCTTCTTCGGCTCCGGGAAGTCGCACTTCGCAAAGCTGATCGGGCACCTGGCGGCCAACACGCAGACGGACGGCGGGCCGGCGCGCGAGCTGTTCCGCCAGCGGCTGCGGCCCGGCCATGCTCGCCACGACCGGATCGGTGAGCTGCTGCAGGAAGCCGACACCCACGTCCTGCGGGCGCAGCTCGTCGCCTTCGACATCACAGCGCTGCACGGCGACTCGACCGAGAACACCGGACGCATCTTCCTGAAGGCGCTGTTCCGGGAGCTTGGGCTCTCGTCGGTGATC
>JBBSCF010000080.1:0-13034 GCA_038250545.1 Candidatus Limnocylindrales bacterium
GAGTCGTTGTGGGAATGGCGTCCCGTCCACGGCCCGCTGGCGAATCGTCTCATCGAACAGGATGACCCCGCTGATCTGGTCGCCGATGCCGGGTGCCGTGAACAGGAGTTCGCGGTAGGCACGGCGAGTCGCTTCGGTCGATCGGATGCCGACCTGCTCGAATCCTCGACCTTGCGGCGGCCGTCGAGGCAGCCGGCTACGCAGCCGACATCGAGCGGGCCTCGCGCTCGGATGCGGAGGCGGCTGTCGAGGACCTCGCTGAGGCACGATCGGAGCGGGATGAGGTTGCCGCCCGCAACCTGGCGTCCCTGCGGCGGCGCCTCGTGGTGGCCACGGTGCTGACCATACCGCTCCTGGGCGGCTTGGCTCACATGACGGTCGCCTCATGGCTGCCAGGGATCCTGTCCGACCCGCTGGTCCAGCTGGCGCTCGCGACGCCTGCCCAGTTCTGGGCGGGCGGGCCGTTCTACCAGGGAGCCTTCAAGGCGCTCCTGAGGACAGGGCCCGGATCACGCGCGATCTGCGGGCCCTCTCCCGGCGATCGGGCGTGGATGCCCGGCAGGGGCGGCGGCAGCAGCGGGACGGGAAGGGGTCGTTGCGCATGGCGACCGGCTCGCGTTCCTCGAACGGCTAGAGCCGCGTCGCCATCACCGGAGGGCACAGGCCCGACGTCGCAGCCCTGCGAGTCCCAGTGGTCCGCCTCCCCCAGCCCCGGCTGCCCCGTCTCGCGTCAGCAGAGGGGTCGGCCCGCGCTACCCATCTCGCAGGCTGCGATAAGGGTCACCGACCCCGGACTCGTCCTCGGCGGGAGGTGGTGGAGCGAGCAGAGGATCCGTCCGTCGGAGGTCGGTGCGCCAGCCCCCACCGAACCTCCGTTCCGGACACCTGCGGTTCTGCGGGATTATCGGGATAACCCGTCCGCGTGCACACGCTACACGCGGCGTCAGCGGCAGCAGTGGCCTCGATGACGTGGGTACCCCACCGGTCGGTGTCGTGACAGGTCGCGCATCCGCGCGTATCGTCCCCGGCTCGCCGAATGGGAATGACCAGATTCCCGAGACTCGGCCGCGCGCGTGCGTGGCCACGTGGTTCGCCATTTCCGGCGCCGTGCTTCCCGCATCGGCCGGATCGGTCAATCTGCCTGGATGCTCGTACATGTCCGCCGTGCCTCATTTGGCTGATAGCACGGGGATCGTGAGCGGCCAGACTGGGTGCCGCATGAACCGCGCCTGACAGCAGGGTGAGAAGCGACCGCTGATAAGGTGCGCGATGGACACCCCCCTGGCAGCCCGCAGGCTGGCGGGCTAGAGTCACCGGATGAGGCGTCGCGATACTCAGGCCGAGCCACGCGGACGGGACCCGGTCGTCCCGACAGGGACGTAGCCGTCAGGGGCTCGACGCGCTGGCCGGCGTCGCGTCGGGCGCTGTCGAGCCACCATCGAGAGGCGCGACGGTCGGCATCTCCATCCCAGGAGCCACCACGTCGAGCCGCTCGACCAGGAGCACGGGCTCACCCTCCATTGGGCCGAAGAACTCCTCATTGAGGACGACGTCGAACTTGTCTGCGAGCGCCGCGCGATCGAACCTCTCGACTCTCCCGAGGAACTGGACGAGATCCCCGGCCTGGTAGAGCGGGCCGCGCTCCTCCGGTAGTGGCCCTGTCAGGTCTCCGTAGCCGTTCACCAGGGCCGAATCTTCCACGAGCGCGAGCAGCGAGCCTTCGGACAGGTCGCTGCGGAGCGTGAGCACGCGGTGCGTGAGCACCTCGTCGATCCGTCCGCTGACGACGACCCGCTTGTCGAGGTACTCCCCCGGCTGCGCAAGGACGTCGCGCACGTTTGCCGCGAACATGGGCTCCTGACGACCCAGGGCGGGCAGGACCAATACCGCCCCGATGATGGCCGTGACCACGAGTGCCAGCTCAACCCATCGGACCCAGGAGACCCCCCGCGGGCCGGCGCCAAGACCACGATGCAGGGTGGGTGGACTGGGGGCGTTGCTGCTATCCATCGTACAACTCCTCGCCGCTGTTGCGGCCCAGATGTGGCGGAAGGCATGGCGTCCGTTTGCTGCCTGCCGTGCTGCGGTGATCGCGTCACCACCGTCTTGTGGGACGCAGGCACCGGACTAAGTTCCAACTAGCACCGCGGCTCGATTGGCCCGAGGTCGACGGTCTCGCCGGTGCCGGTCATGATCGTCTCAAGGGGACCTGAGGGCCTCCTGAGAGAGCGCTGAGAGTAGACAGGGGTTGGTCCGCTCCGGACAATTGGTTGGGTCTGGTCGCGCGGGCGACCAGCGTCGGCGACTCGCGCGGGCCTGGCCCGCCGGTGCGCTAGCCGCCGGTTCCGCCGTGACGCGAGTAGGGCCAGCTCGTGATCCACGGGGCGACCTCTCCATACCCCTCGTAGCCGTAGTACGGGTACAGTCAAACTGACCTTGAACGCGGGGACCGGCGGGAGCAGGGTCATCTGACTTGTTGCCTCGAATCGTGCGGCCACAGCGTGAGACGGCGGTTATTTGAGCTTGAGGGTCCGCTGAGAAGGCTGCGCGGGCGCGAACGATGGCGTACGCTCCGCGCACCGCGGGTGGTCGCGCGCTGACTCTCCACGGGAGACGTGGGACGCACACGGCAATGCTCGTCTGCTCGGCGCGTGCGGCCACGTCAACGTAGTGACCATGCTGTGGCAGGCTCCCGCCGGAACGACGACCGCATCCCCAGTCGCGCGTGCCCTCATCGGATCGAGTCCCTGACGGCTTGAGGGACTCGTGTCCGTGGGGGAACCAATAGCCTTCCATATCCTGCTTGCCGGCGCCGATCACCATGGCCTTGATGTTCGTGAACAGGCGCAGCCCAGCCTTGCCGTGATAGCGGTTGATGCCCGACTGCTTGATCCCTCCTAACGGGAGGGCGGCGATGACGTAATTCACGTCCGCCTCGTTGATGTCCACGGCCCCGGCGTCGAGGCGATTCGCGATCCGCTCGGCCCGCTCGGGGTCGCCGCAGAACACGTAGGCGTCCAGTCCCTCATCGGAACGGTTGGCCTCGTCGATCGCCTCTTGGTCGTCGCCCACGATCTGGATGGGAAGGATCGGCCCGAAGACCTCCTCGTTCATCACCCGCATCGTGGCGTCGACGTTCGTAAGGACGGTCGGCGGCCAGAACAGACCTGCGGAGCCCGTTGGGATGAACCCGCCGGTCTCCACCTTGGCTCTGCGATCGATCGCGTCCTGCAGTTGCGCGGCCAGGGCGTCCAGGCCTCGGTCGTTGGCCAGGGGTCCGACATCGACGACGTGGTCGGTGTGCGGCCCGACGCGCAACGCCTGGACCTTTTCGACGACCTTCCCGATGAACGCTTCGGCGACCGAGCGCTCCACGTAGACGCGTTTGACGGCCGCACACACCTGACCGTTGTTCATGAACCGGCCCCACACGATGCCGTTGGCGGCACGTTGGAGGTTCGCATCGTCGGTGACGATGGCGGGATCGCTGCCACCCAGCTCCAGGAGCGCCGGCCGCAGCAACGGCGCGAGCGCCGCCTCGAGCTGTCGGCCGATCTTCGTGGAGCCGGTGAAGCTGACGAAGTCCACGCCGGGAGCCGTCGCGATGACCGAACCCAGGGCCCCGGGCCCGTGGACGACCTGGACGACGTCCGGGTGACCAGGCAACCCTTCCCGGAATAACTCCTCGAGGACGACCCCCACCATCGGCGCGGCCGACGTGGGCTTCAGGATCACGGCATTGCCCGCCGCCAGGGCTGGGATGAGCGGACCCATCGCGATGCCGAACGGGAAGTTCCACGGCGCGATCAGGCACACGACGCCGCGTGGCACGTAGCGGGTCAGCGCCCGCTTGACGGTCCCGAACTTGGCCGGCACCTCGACGGGCTCGTCGGCGAGCCACTCGGTCCCGTTTCTGATGTATTCGTCGAACTCGTCGAGCACGAGGCCGACATCGCCGACCAGGGCATCCACCAATGGCTTGCCCATGCCGCGGGAAACGGTCTCCGCGATCTCGTCGGCGCGCTTGACGACGACGCTCCGAAGCACGGTCAACACCCTGGCGCGCTCAGCAAACGGAAGCACGGCCCATGATCGCTGCGCCGTTCGTGCGCGGTCCACGATCCCTGGGATGCGGTCCTCCGCGGTGACCGGCACCGTGCCGATGGCCTTGCCCGTCGCCGGGTCGACCGCGTTCAGCTGCCTGGGGTCCCTCGTAAGTACGCTTACCATGTGCGGCTCCTCTTGATGGCCGCCCCAAGTTCCCCACTGGGCCGATCAACAGAGGCTCGCCCCATCGGGGGGCCGTGTCTGCCACCAATGTGCTACACGGGCGTAGTTTCGACCGTGTCGCGGCATTGCCTGTGGCACAATCGGCGGGTGCTGCAGGCGGGCCGCACCCAGAACCATCTGCTGGCGGCACTGTCCGACGAGGAAGCTCGCGCGCTCGAGCCCTGGCTCGAACCGGTGGCCCTGCCTCGCGGCGAGATGCTCGCGCGCCCCGGCCAGTCGATCGACTCCGCGTACTTCCCGCTCAGCGGCATGATCTCGGTCGTCGCGCTGATGTCGGTGGGCCTCGGCGCCGAGGTCGCGACCGTGGGCAACGAGGGGATGATCGGTCTGCCGACCTTCCTCGGCGCGGACAGCTCACCGTTCCACCTCATGTCGCAGCTGGAGGGCGAAGCGCTCAGGATCCCGGCCGGGCGGCTGGAGGCGGCGCTGGATCAGGGCAGCCGCCTGGCGTCGCTGCTCCGAACCTACTCCCAGGCGTTCTTCGTCCAGACGGCCCAGAACGCCGCCTGCAACGGCCTCCACTCCGTGTCGCAACGCGGGGCACGCTGGCTCCTCGCGACCCATGACCGCGCCCAGAGCGACGCCTTCTTCCTCACCCAGGAGTTCCTGGCCCTCATGCTGGGGGTCGCCCGCCAGAGCGTCGGGATCGCGGTCGGGGATCTGCAGGAGAGGGGCCTGATCGCCTACCACCGGGGCGACATGCACATCCTCGGCCGGCCGGCTCTAGAGGCCGCGTCATGTGAGTGCTACAACATCGTGCGGGCAGAGTTCTCGCGCCTCCTCGGGATCGCCCGCGCGTAGCCCTAGCCGAGGACGACGCCGCTTTCTGGCCGGCCCTTTCCTCCGGCTGCACCGCGCACTCCCGCCGCGGCCCGGGCACTCTCCCAATCGGTCTTGACCTGGACGATGCCCTCGACGGTGAGCGGGTGATGGAGCATCTGCTGGAGGATCTTGAACCGCACGATCGCGATGTGGGCGTCGGCGATGCGGAGGCTGCCGAACAGGCGCATATGGTCACAACCGACACCCGACAGATCGACGAGCAGGACGTCGCCATCATCCATGATCTGACCCAGAAGGGGGTCAGGACCGGATCGTTGATGTGGCGGGTGAACCCTTCCCGAAACTGCGGGTCCACGAAGAGCGAGTAGAGCGTGTTCAGAGGCCACGGGAGGCCGCGCTCGGGAGGGACGGTCATCAGGGCGTTGCGCAGGACGATGCCTGCTGGCGTCGTCCCGGCGATCGATCCGTCATCGTCCGGCCTCGGGCATGATTGACCCATGCGCCCCGTCATCGTCGCCGCCAACTGGAAGATGAACACGACGCCGGCCGACGCGGGCGACCTCGCGGTCACGATCGCCGGCCGGACCCGCGCCCAGGGCGTCACCCGGGTGATCTGCCCGCCGTTCGTCGCCCTCGCCGCCGTTCGCGACGCGCTCGCCGCGGCCGACCCCACCGTCGGGGTCGGAGCGCAGGACGTCCATCACGAGCTGGCCGGGGCCTACACCGGCGACATCTCCGCGCCGATGCTCGCCGGGCTCGCCGGCTGGGTGATCCTCGGCCACTCGGAGCGCCGCCGGGATCACGGTGAGACCGACGAGCGCATCGGCCGGAAGCTCGCCCGGGCCAGTGAGTTCGGCCTCTGCCCGATCCTGGCCGTCGGCGAGCAGCTCGCCGACCGCGATGCCGGGCGATCGGTCGCGGTGGTCGACGCCCAGCTCGTCGGAGCCCTCGCCGGCCACGATTCGCTCGCCCTCGCCGACGTGGGCCTCGTGATCGCGTACGAGCCCGTCTGGGCGATCGGGACGGGCCGCAACGCCCTCGGCTCCGATGCGGCGGCGATGGCCGAGGCGATCCGGGCCACGCTCACCCGGCTCGGCTGGAACGCGTCCGCGGCCGACGTGCCGGTCCTCGACGGCGGCAGCGTCACCGCGGCCAACATCGGCGAGTTCCTCGCCGAGCCCTCGATCGACGGAGCCCTCGTCGGCGGTGCGTCGCTGAAGCCCGACGAGATGGCGGGGATCGTCGGGCGGGCCGGGGTCACCGCGGCGGCCCGTCTGGCCGCCGTCTCGTGAGCGCGACCGGCGGCGGCGGTTGCGGCGGCCAGTCGCAACCCCCTGGCGATGCTCGGCGTCACCGACCGCGGGCGGGTCGCGGTCGGACAGCGGGCTGATCTCGTCGAGCTCGATGCGGCATTGCGCGTCAGGCGTGTGCTGCACGCCGGCGCCTGAACGGACGGCATCGGGCGCTGAGGTGACTGGCCGGGGTCGGCTCGAGTTGCGGCCGCTCCAGCGCGACGACATCGATGACGCGGCGAGCCTGCTGGCGGCGCGACATCGAACCCAGCGGCTGGCCGAGCCCGATGGTCGCCCTCGTCGCCGACGTACCGCTCCCAGCCGAGCGTGACCCCGGCCTCGATGCCGACCCGCTTGCGCACTGTGGGCGGAAGGACCGTATCGCGGTACACCTTCGTCCTGGAGCTCGAACCGCTCCCAGCACGGCAGCGAGACGACCCGGGTGGGGATGCCCTCCGCCTCGAGTGCCTCTGCCGCCGCGAACGCGAGCTGCAGCTCCGACCCGGTCCCGATGGTGATCAGCTGGGCCGACCCGCCGGATGCTTCGCGCAGGATGTAGCCGCCGCGCCCCACGCCTTCGCGGGCGAGCGGGTCCGTGCCGGCCAGGGTCGGCAGCTTCTGGCGGGTCAAGGCCAGCGCGACCGGGCCGTCGTTGCGCTCGATGGCGAGCGCCCAGGCTGCGACCGTCTCGTTAGCATCGCCCGGCCGGACGAAATGGAGGTTCGGGATCGCGCGCAGGGCGGCGTCGTGCTCGACCAGTTGGTGGGTCGGCCCGTCCTCGCCCATCCCGACCGAGTCGTGGGTCCAGACGTAGACCATGTGGAGACCGGACAGGGAAGCCAGCCGGACCGAGCCACGCATGGAGTCGCTGAAGGTCAGGAACGTCGCGCAATACGGCAGGAAGCCGGCGTGATAGGCGATGCCGTTGGAGATGCCGCCCATGGCGTTTTCGCGGACCCCGAATCGGAGGTTCCGGCCGGCTTCGCTGGCACTGAAGTCCGACTCGCCCTTGTTGTCGGTCAGGTTCGACTCGGCCAGGTCGGCGGCGGCGCCGAACAGCTCAGGGAGTCGCGGCGCCAGCTATCCTTGCCGCGTGCGCATCGCCTTTCCGCCGATCACGCTGGGGCCGCCCTCAAGGACGACCTCTTCCGGCGCATCGCCCAGGCCGACCTCGAGCATGAGCTGATCGACCTCGGGGGCGACGGCTCCGACCCCGACGACGATTACCCGGATTACGCACAACGCCTCGGCGACGCCATCATCTCCGGCGACGCAGACCGCGGCATCCTAATCTGCGGGTCGGGTGTCGGGGCATCGGTGGCGGCCAACAAGATGCGAGGCATCCGAGCGGCGGTCTGCCACGACACCTATTCGGCCCACCAGGGCGTCGAACACGACGACATGAATGTCCTCACCCTCGGCGCGCGCGTCATCGGGCCTGAGCCGGCCTTCGAATCTGCAGTGGCCTTCCTGGGCGCGAGATTCAGCGGTGCGCCGCGCCATCGCAGGCGGCTCGCGAAGGTCCTGGCCATGGAGGCGGCTGGCAAAGCCGAAGGCTAAGCTACGAGGGTGTGAATCCTTCGCGTCAGGGGATTCCGAGACGCTGCCGTCGCAGCTACGATCAACGGCATGGACGACTCCCTCTTCGCGCTCCCGCCCACGGAGCCAGCCGAGCCCAACGAACTCGTTCCCGGGACCGCTCTCCTGCAGCGTCCGAACCGTGGCCAGCTCGAGCTCCGCGCGGTCGATCTCGACGGGCTCCTGCCGGCCGATCATCGAGTGCGGCTCGTGTGGGCCTTCGTCGAGGGTCTCGATCTGGGCCTGCACCCGCCGCGGCGGTGACCGCCTCGCGGATCAGGCCGTGGAGTGAGGGGAAGATCTGCTTGAAGGCGAGATCGTCCGCCGCACCGCAGAGGGCGAGGCGTCGGACCGATCGGTCTCAATCGTTCTGACTAGCTAGCTAGCTAGCCCTTGGTCTCGACGTGTCCGCCGAACCCCAGGCGCATGGCGGACAGGACCTTGTCGGCGAAGTCCGCTTCGCCACGCGAGCTGAACCGCGCATAGAGGGCGGTCGTCAGGACCGGTGCGGGCGCCGTGACGTCGATGGCCGCGATGCTGGTCCAGCGTCCCTCGCCGGAGTCCGATACGCGTCCCGTGAAGTCCGCGAGGTCCGGATTCTGCAGGAACGCCTGGGCGGTCAAGTCGAGGAGCCACGAAGCCACGACGCTGCCCCGCCGCCAGACTTCCGCGATGTCGCCGAGGTCGAGCTGGTACTGGTACGCCTCCGGTTCACGCAGCGGCGTCGTCTCGGCATCGACGGTGCGCTGCTCGAGACCGGCATCGGCGTGCTTGAGGATGTTCATACCTTCCGCGTACGCGGCCATCAGGCCGTACTCGATGCCGTTGTGGATCATCTTCACGAAGTGACCAGCGCCGCTGGGCCCACAGTGGAGGTAGCCGCGCTCCGCCTTTGCGGGCGGACCATGGCGCCCTGGGGTCCGGGGCGCGGCGTCGACACCTGGAGCGAGGGTGCTGAACAGCGGATCGAGTCGCTGGACCGCGTCCTTCGGGCCGCCGATCATCAGGCAGTACCCGCGCTCGAGACCGGCGACGCCGCCGCTGACTCCGACATCGACGTAGGCGATGCCGCGTTCGTCCAGGGCCTTCGACCGGCGGAGATCGTCGCGGTAGTACGAGTTCCCGCCGTCGACCACCGTGTCGCCGGATGTGAGCAGCGGGACCAGATCGTCGAGCGTCGCGTCGACGGCCGCGGCGGGCACCATCATCCACACCGTCCGCGGCATGGATAGCCGCGATACGAGATCTTCGAGCGAGCGCGCGCCGACCGACAACGCGCCGTCCGAGACCAATCCCGCCACCGTCTCAGCGTGGCGGGCGTAGCCCACGACGGCGTGGTCGGCGCGCAACCAGCGCCGGGACATGCTGGCACCCATCCGGCCCAGGCCGATCAGACCGAGTTCCATGTTCGTCCTCCCGTGTCTCGTGCGCTGCCGCCACGGTTTCGTGCGGCCACATCCAGCCTCGTATTCATACCGTCACAGGCCGGAAGTCGTATCCGGTCGTCCACCGACCGGCCACGGCTGCCACGCCTGCTCCAGGACCTCTATCCCGCCCACTTGGGCGACCACGTCCCAGCGCGACTTCTCGCCTTCGCGCCAGAACCGCAGATCGACGATGTCGCTCCCTACCTTGACGCCGTGGAGCGTAACGTCGGGTAGCCAGGAAGGCAGCGCCGGGTCGACGAAGAGGCGGCCGTTCGGTGCGTCCGCCCGGAGACCGAGGATCGCCGCCAGGAGGTGAAAGACCGATCCCGCCGCCCACGCCTGAGGCACGTTCGCGCCCGGGTAGAGGACCGGGAAAGTCCCCGGCTCGCGCTCGATCCCCGCATACAGCTCCGGCAGCCGGTAGCTCACGAAGTAGCTCGCGGCCTCCGATATGGCGCGAGCGATGCGCGCGGCCTCGGCGGCGAAGCCGTAGCGACGGAAGCCGAGCGCGATGATCCCGTTGTCGTGCGGCCAGACGGAGCCAAGCTGGTAGGAGTGCGGGTTGTAGGCCGGATTGCGCGCGGACAGCGTCCGGATCCCCCAACCGCTCCACATGTCCGGCTCGAGCAGGCGCTCCACGACGCGCGCGGCATGGGCCGGATCGGCGATGCCGCTCCAGAGCAGGTGGCCCGCGTTCGAGGCGATCGTCTGGATCGGCTGCTTGTCCGGACCCAGGCCGTAGGCGTAGAAGCCGAGCTCGTCGCTCCAGAAGCGCGCCTCGAAGCGCGCCTGCAGGTCAGTCGCCCTGCGGCGCAGCGTTGCCGCCCGATCCGGTTCGTCGAGCGCGTCGAAGACCTCGGCCATCCGCAGCCAGGCATCGAAGACGTAGCCCTGGAGCTCGCACAGCGCCTTCGGCGACGTGACCTGGCGGCCGTCAGCAGCGACGACCGCATCGCCCGAATCCTTCCAGCCCATGTTCTCGTAGCCTGCGCTGGAGCGAGTCCGGTACTCTTGGAAGCCGTCGCCATCGAGGTCGCCGTCGCGGTCGATCCAGTCAAGGCAACGGAGCGCCACATCGCGGTATTCGCGCAGCAGGGCGACGTCGCCCTGCCACTGCCAGGCCTCGTGCAGAGCGATGAGGTACAGCGGCGTAGCGTCGGCGGTGCCGTAGTAGGGCGTATGCGGGATGCGCTTGAAGTGGGCCAGTTCGCCGAAGCGGATCTCGTGCGGGATCTTGCCCGGCTCGGCGTCGCGCCAGTCGTCGCGTTCACTCGCCTGGAACCGGGCCAGGTTCTTGAGAGCGCCCAGGGACAGGCAGGGGTGGACCGGCATCGTCTGGAGGCCCACGATCAGGCTGTCGCGGCCGAAGAGCGTGACGAACCAGGGGACACCGGCCGCGGCAACCCAGACGTCGGCGGCCGAGTCGTAGGCGCGCAGCCGCAGCGCGCCCATGTCCTCCACGGACTGGCGGTACAGCCGGTAGACGTCCTCGTTCGACGAGGTCAGGGCGGTCGCGGAGGTGAGCCAGCCGGTCGGGAGATCATCGCGATCGGCGGCCGGATGCTCGTGGTGTTCGTGCACCGGAGCGCGCTCCCGCCCGTCATGTGCGAGGACGTATTCGCAGCACGTATGCCAGGTGCCGTCCGGCGCCAGCTCGATCTCGAAGGTGATGCGGCCGTTGGCGTAGTGAGGACGTGCATCGGCGTTGAACGGATGGAAGGTGAAACGCCGCTTGAAATCGCCGTTGGCGTAGGTGGTGTCGAGCTCTCCGCTCTCGTCCGTCCATTCGGTGTGGATGTGGCCACGCCGGGTGAACGCGTGCTTCTTCACCTCGAACAGGTCGGCGAAATCCGAGCGGAGCGCGATCTCGAGGTGGAACCGCACCGGCCCGAGGCTGTAGTTCGCGACGTCGAGATCCTCGTGGATTCCCTCGTCGATGATCCGGGTGATGGTCAGCGCAAGCGAGCCGGGCGCGATCGGCCCGTCTTCGGTGGGCACGAGTGGATTCGCCAGGTGGATGCGCGCGGTCGTCGCCGACGTGGCGCTGGACGTCAACGGCAGCCAGGGCTGACCGTTGGCGAAGATGGCGTAATGGCTGACGAAGCGCGTGTCGTCGGCGAAGACGCCCAGCTCACCGTTGCCGGTGATCTCGCCGCTCGAGTCGCTGACCATGAACGTGCTGTTGTCGTGGATCGTGATCACCGGCGGACCGACGCTGATCTTCACCGGCATGGTCGACACCCCGATCCTGCATGTGGTGTCGTCACCTAGCCGTCGACCCCGCATCCGGCGCGGCGGGCAGGCCGGGCAGCGGCTCCTCGAGAGTGGCCAGAACATAGTCCGCTCCAGCGGCCCGTAGCGCCTCGACCGGGTACTTGCCGGTCGCGATACCGACCGCGATCGCGTCCGCGGCGTGCGCCGCGTCGATGTCGCGGGGGGTGTCGCCGACGACCAGCATCCGGGCGGCGTCGAGCGGGTGACCGTGAATTCGGCTGGCGCGCTCGATGGCCAGGCGGGTGAGCTCTGCCCGGTCGCTGGAGTCGGACCCGTAGCCGCCAAAGGAGAAGAAGCGGTTCAGTGCACCGCGGGCGAGCTTGATGTGGGCGGCCGCCTCCAGCGCGCCGCTGACGATGCCCAGGAGGACACCGGCATCTATGAGGCGTGGCAGCAACGACTCGACTCCTGGCATGACCCGGTAGCCGGGTGACTGCTCGACCTCAACGCCCAGCCGGTCGAGATAGGCCGCGAGCAGCCTGGCCATCTCCCGATCCGTGGGTTCCCGTCCGATGACGCGCTTGAAGGTCAGCCGGCCAACCGTCGGGTCGGTCATGCCACCCTCGGTGAACTCGCCGATATCGGCCGGGATGCCGTGCAGGCGATTGAACGCATATCGCCACGCCTTGGTCCCAGCGCCGCCGGTCGAGATCAGGCAGCCATCCACGTCGAACAGGATCGCGACCGGTGTTCGGTCCTGGTGGGCGCGTCCGGTCATGCCGTCACGCTCGATCCGGGCGTCGGCGGCCACGCCAGGTGCAGCAGGACCAGGCTGTCTTCCACGGCCATGGCTGCCCACGGGTATCCGGGCGCGACAACGGAGATCTCGCGCTCGCCCACATCGATCGTCTCGTCTCCGACCCGGACGGTCACCCGTCCCTCCAGCACCTGGAGCGCGATGCTGCCGTGCTGGTCGGCCTCGTCGAGCCTGGCTCCGGCGCGCAGCGCGACGAGCACCAGGCGGAACCAGTCCAGCTTGGTCAGCGTGCGGGCGTTGCGGTCGCCCTCGATGTACTCGCGTTCCGCCCGCAGCCGGGCGCTTTCCACCGAGAGCTCGAACCGCAGGGCTGGACCGGTGAGGGATCGCGGCTCACGTTCATCGCTGCCACTCGTCGTCCCGGCCTCTTCGGATTGTCCAGTCATCGCGCCTCTCCTCGGCTGTGGTGTGCGGCGGGCGCCGTGCTCCTCGGCCGTCCGTTCAACTGGCCGCCTCGGGCTGGTACTGACCCATCCGGGCCAAGCCGTTGGACCGGGCACGGTCCGCGAAGGCAGCCCGCGCCGCCGCGACGTTGGCCGGCTCGCCACGCCAGGCCGCGAGGACGGGGTCCTGGATCGCCCGCGAGTACGAGAAGCTGAGCACCCAAGGCTGCGGTCCGGCCGCATTCATCGC
>JBBSCF010000081.1:0-12888 GCA_038250545.1 Candidatus Limnocylindrales bacterium
ACCCCGGGCATCTTCCTGGCCGTGGCGATCGGCCGGATCGGATGCTTCTTGACCGGTTGCTGCGCCGGACAACCGACGCGGTCACGATGGGGGCTTTGGTCATCCGATCGCAGGATCGGCGCCCGCCGGATCCCGACGCAGTTGCTCGAGTCGGCCACCGGCCTGGCGCTCGCGCTCGCGTCGACCGGCGCCGTGTTCGGCCACCTGTTCCTTGGGACGGGGCTCACATTCCTCGCGTCCATCCTGCTCTACGTGGCCGCGCGTCAGGCGCTGCTTCGCCTTCGTTCCGAGTCCCGGCCGTTCTCGTGGCGCCGAAGCGCGCTTCTTCCGCACGAGGCCTCATGACACAGCAAGCCGGCCCCGGACCGAACCACCGACACGCAGCACTGGCCCATCGTCGTCCGGCGACGGTCAGCTGGTCGTTCTCAGCGTGGTCCCAGACGTGACTCATGGGGTTCTCACGCACGGTGCGTGGAATGCAGCCATTCCGTGTGCCAGTCAAGCATGGAAGCCCAGGCGGTTCGACCATGATCGCGGCCGCCGCACCGATTGGGGTACCTAGAGGGAGGGCCGAGGCATGCCGCTGCGCACAGCGAGTCTGCTCCTGGCACTGATCGGCCTGCTGTTCGTCGGCGGGCCGAGCGTCCTTGCGCTTTCCGTGGACGGCGAGGAGGCATCGGTCACCGTCGAGCCGTCGTCCGTGACCGCCGGCGGCAGCGTCATGGTCGCCGGGAGCGGATTGGCCCTCGGAGGCGATCGCCTCATCGTGTTGGCAAGCAACGGCCTCACGGTCGAGCTCGGGTGGGTGGTGACGGACGCAGTGGGGAGGTTCCAAGGCGAGCTGACTATCCCGGCTCACCTGCCAACCGGCTCCTACGAGCTGCGAGCGATCGGCGACGGGACGCTCACCACGTCCCTGACCGTCATTGCTGCCGGTCGCGGCGGCCCAGCCACGGCGGGGACCGGCTCAGCGGTGGCGGCTGTGGTGTCGCGACGCAGCAGCCTGCATCTGCTCGTTGTCAGCATTCTCACCGCAGGCGTCATCGTGGCGGCTGGACTCGCGGTCGTCCGGCGTGCAGAGCGCCGCCAGCGGGAGTTGAGGCGCTGACGCGCAGCCCGATGGTGCCGGGCTCCGACACCCGGGACGTGCGTCCCGTGACGGGAGCCTCTTCCCGCCGGGTTGTGGACCGACCTTGCCAGCCGAACGTCTCAGCCGGCTCTCAGGTTCGCTTCAGGTTGCCGGGCCAGGGTCGATCCGGTCCACGCTCGAAGCCGAGGGCCAAGATGCCGATCGTCACGCGCGACCCAATCGCACATGGAAGAGCGATGATCCACGTACTGCCACCGACGTGGTACGCATGATCGAACCGCGGGCGCCATCATCTGCGGAAGCGCGTGCAACACGCCGCGCGATCCGCCGAGGCGCGGGGCGCGGATGATGACCTGGAGAGTGGGGACGACGTGAGCGAGGCGACGCGCATCCTCGTCGTTGACGACGATCCGAGGATTCGAACGGTCGTTCGCCGCGGCCTCGCCTACGAGGGCTACCGGGTGGTGGAGGCAGGAAGCGGCGAGGAAGCCCTCGAGAAGGCTCGCGAGCACCTCCCCGATCTCGTCATCCTCGACATCATGATGCCCGGCATCGACGGCCTCGAGGTCACCCGTCGGCTCCGCGCAGCGGGTGACGACATCGGCATCCTCATGCTCACGGCGCGCGACGAGCTGGCCGACCGCGTCCAGGGGCTCGAGACCGGCGCGGACGACTATCTCGTCAAGCCATTCAGCTTCGAGGAGCTCCTCGCCCGCGTGCATGCGCTCCTGAGGCGCCGGGCAGCGCCCTCCGGCGAACTGCTGCGCTTCGCGGACCTCGAGCTCGATATCGATGCTCGTGAGGCCCGCCGAGCAGGCCGGACCATCGAGCTGACGACGACGGAATTCAATCTCCTCCTGTTGTTCATGCGCCACCCACGCAAGGTCCTCACCCGGGACGTGATCATGGAGCACGTCTGGGCCTACGACTTCGAGGGTGAATCCAACGTCCTCGAGGTCTACGTTCGGTATCTGCGCAACAAGCTGGAGGCAGACGCCGAGCCGAGACTCATCCACACCGTCCGGGGGGCGGGCTACGTGCTGAAGGGGTGATCCAGGTTCAGCGGCACCTCTCAATCCGGACCAGGCTGGCCCTGCTCTACACAGGGCTCCTTGCCGTGGCGCTCGTCGCGTTCGGCGCCGGCACGTTCATGCTGCTCCGTCAGGAGCTCCTGAAGGCGTTTGACGCGAGTCTCGTCGCCAACGCCGAGCACGCAGCCGGGGCGTTCGCACAGGACGTCGATCCAGCAGGGAATCTGCATCCGGCCGCGCGCCTGCTCGAACAGCTGGCATCAACGGGCGGACGGGTCATCGTCCTCGACCGGAACCGGGCGGTGCTCGCTGACTCCGCCCAACCGGGAACTTCTATGCCGCCCTTGACCGAGGAGGACGTCGCGAACGCTGAACGCGACGCTCATCTCGTGCGCACGTTCGTGACGACCGAGGGTGATCCGCGCCGCTTCACGCTCCAGACGATCGGACTTCCGAACGGGCAGCAACTCGGGTATGTCGTCTGGGCCGACTCGACGCGGCCCCTCGATGACCTGCTGCGCACGGTGGGGTCAGCGCTCCTCGTTGGTGGGTTGATCGTCGCCGGCTTCGCCCTCGCAGGCGGGCTCGTCCTCGCCGGGCGGGCCCTTGCGCCGGTGACTGACGTCACGGAGACAGCACGCGCGATCTCACTCTCGGGCGACTTCGCGGCTCGCGTCGAGGGCAGTCATCGCCAGGATGAGGTCGGCGAGCTGGCACTGGCGTTCAACGAGATGCTCAGCGCTCTCGAACAGAACCACCAGACCCTTCAACGGTTCCTCGGCGACGCTTCACATCAGCTGCGGACGCCGCTGACGACCATCCGGGCGAACCTCGATCTTGCACAGCGGCCCGACCTTCCCGACGCAGAGCGCACCGCGATCCTGGCCGACGCACGCGACGAAGCTGAGCGGATGGGCCGCCTCCTGGGTGACCTGCTCGCGCTGGCCCGGGCCGAATCGGGCGCTCGCCTCGAGCTTGCCCCCGTTGAGCTTGACGCCCTGCTGGTCGAATCGGTGCGCCGAGAGCGACGCGCAGCCGCGCATGTGCGGATGAGCGTCTCCGCCGTCGAGCCGGCGATGGTCAATGGGGACCGGGACCGGCTGCGCGACCTGTTCGCGATCCTGCTCGACAATGCCGCTCGGTACACGCCGGCCGGCGGCAGCGTCGTCGCCTCCCTCGAAGTGAAGGGCGGGCAGGCGATCGTGCGCATCGTGGACTCGGGCGTCGGGATCGACGACACGGACCGCGAACGGCTCTTCGAACGCCTCTATCGCGGCACACGCGCCCGAACCATGAGGCCGTCGGGCACCGGGCTCGGTCTCGCGATCGCGCTCTGGATCGTTGAGGCCCACGCGGGAACGATCGAGCTCGCCGGGCGGGATGAGGGCGGGACGATCGCCACGATCACACTCTCGGTCCGCGGCGCATGAGTGCCCCCTGGGCCCCGCGCGGCCGCGCCATCCCATCGCGGCCGTGGCACGTCGGCACGGGTCACCGATGCCCGGGCGGCCGCTGTCGCCGCGGGCGCGCAGGGTCCGGCCGTCCGCGAGGCGGAGTACGTCCTGACCGGCGCGCTCGCTCGATGTTCGCAGTCGTCGAGAATGACCCGGATCTCAAGG
This sequence comes from Candidatus Limnocylindrales bacterium, assembly GCA_038250545.1. Lineage (GTDB taxonomy): Bacteria > Chloroflexota > Limnocylindria > Limnocylindrales > CSP1-4 > CAIXZV01. The sequence goes on from JBBSCF010000081.1 coordinate 3,741, forward strand.
CGAGCGAGAACGTCCGATCGCTCCAGGATCAGCTGGCGAAGACCGAGGGCCTGATCGCCACGGCTCGTGATTCGTACAACGCCGCCGTGCGCGACGACAACACGGCAATTGCATCGTTTCCGATGGTCCTCATGGCCGGGCCGATGCTTCGCACGCCGGACGTTCTCCGAGGCTGAGCCGGCCGCTGCCACCGCACCGGTTGTGGACCTGTGATGGCGCAGGCCTGATCCGCGGCCAACGTGCCTCACGGCCCCGCACGCCCCGAGCTGGCGACCGCGGGGGGCGCGGCGGTGAGCGTGGCGACGGCGACGTCCGGCCCGACCGTCCGAAAGCGCTGGAGTAGTACGAGCCCGGGCCAGGATCTGGTCTGGCTACTGGACACTAGGGGGGCGCCGAAGAAGCGCCAGAGCCTCCGGAGCGTCGCCCCCCGAGGTGACCGGGTCTCGCATTCGAAGAACAGGACGATCCTGCCCTCCGGGCGGAGACGGGCGCGAGCCGACGCCACGACGGCCGCCGGATCCTCGAGGTGCTCAAGCGCCCAGGCCGACACGATGAGATCGAACGGGCCTTCGGGTAGTGCGTCCGTCCGCAGGTCGAGTCGCTTGAAGTTGGTGCCGGGAAGATGGCCCACCTTGGCTCGCGCACGGGCGAGCATGGCGGACGATGCGTCAACCCCGGTGTAGGTGCCGAAGCGTATGCCGAGCGCGGTGAGCCGCTCGAGCACCGCCCCGGTCCCGCAGCCGAGATCGAGGACATCTCCGCCGGCCGGCAGCGCGGCCCTGACCCCGGCGTCGAACGCGTCGAGCGCACCGCGGTACAACCGGCCCCGCCAAAGGGGGCTCAGCTTGTCGTAGGCGGGCGCGCCGACCCGGTAGAGGGCCACGGGATCGAGCGGGGCCCGGTCGAGCAGCACCAGGCCAAGCGCGACCTCGAGACCGCCGAGCCATCGGTTGCCGGGCCCCGGAAGTCGCGGGACCGAGGCGCCACGCCCGCCGATCCGCAGCAACCCGTCGGCCAGCAGGACTCCGCCCGCGAGACGGACACGCTGGAGATCCCCGGTGCACGACGCGGACGGGCGTTCCAGGGCGGTCATCGCCGATTCCCCCGATGTGACCGCCGGCCACTGACCGACGCTCGGTCGCCGTCGAGGAGCCAGATCTCGGCCGGGACCTCCATGCGTCGCTGGAGGAGGCCGTACAGCTCGTTGAGGTACGCGACGCGCTCGTCGGCACGGCGGTAGCGATCCCCGCCCGGCGGTCCGGCCCGGCGCTCCACCATCGCCTCCCGCATCCGTGCGGTGAGGATGTCGAGCGCGTCCGGGAGCCGCCTGACGGGATCCGGGGCGGCGAGCGTCGTGCCCTGGGAGTGCGTCCTGGCGCCCGCGTGGTGCCACGGAACGGTGTTCGTCATGCCACCAGTGGAGCACGGGTCGATGAGGACCTGATGAGGCGGACCTGCAGATTCGATGAGTGCGGGCGAACTCGCGCCGCTGGTGGGATCGACGAGCTCGCGGCCGTGACCCGTATCGACGCGCTCACTCGGACGATCGAGGCAGACGGTCGGTCGTCTCAGCTGTCAGCTTCCAGGATGGTGGCGACCTCCTTCGTGTCAACCCCGGTCCTGCGGCCACAGCCGCGCGTGGTCCCGCGATCTGAACGCGATGCGTCCAATGGTGTGGCTGAGCCGCAGAGGCGGGGCCCCTGCGGCTCAGGCGTTCGGCGTGATCCGGGAGGCCTATCACGCCTCCGGGTCATTCGGTGTCGAGACGGGTGACGCATGTCGACGTTGCCCCCGGGGTTGCGGCCCGCACGGGATCAGGCGATGGCGGGCTGTGCGGTACGGACACCGGCCGATGCCGTGGCGCGCTCGGTAGCGAGCGCAGGCCGGGCCGCCCAGATGACGCCGACGCCCATCAGGACCAGGGTGAGCCCCAGGGCCGCGGCGATGGCGGCGATGCCGAGTCCCATCTGGAGCGCGGAGGCGGTCACGCTGCCGACGCCGAGCTCTGCGATGAGAGCGTGGGCCGTGCCGGTCCAGGCCTGGCCGCGGGCCGGGCCGTCGAGCGGATCGAGCCGGTCGAACCCGGACCAATAGCGACCCGCGACAGGGACGTCGTAGCTGCCGGCGGCGAAGGTCTTGCCGTTGTACTCGGCCGGCTCGGTGAGGACGACGGTCTGCGTGCCGTTGAGGGTGTGGTACGCCACCGTGGCCATCTGGAACATGTACTCGGAGGCGGTGTTGACGACCGGGTCATTGGGGTTGAGGTCGGCCGTGTTGACCGCGTAGCCCCAGTCGTTGCTGAGGAGGCTCATGATCGCCGCCGCGCCCTCGGGCTTGCCGCGGTCGGTGAGCTGGCCCTGGTCGTTGTAGCTGAGGGTGACGTTCTGGGCGGCGCTGAAGGCCTGGAGCGACTTGGCGCCCTCCTGGGTCTTCGCGAAGGTGTAGCCGCCGACGCCGACGAACACGATGCCGGCGACAACGAGCGCCAGTCCGATGACCTTGAAACGTGCGTACATTGAGAGATCCTCTCTTCAGGTTCGCGTCCCTCCGGCGCGCGCAAGGGAGGCGCGACGATAGCGACATCAGGTATTGCGTCGTCCGTTGCGAGGGCCGCGAACGTTCGCTCGCCGCGACTTCCCTTGCGTGATCGGTCGACCCGTCGGTCCGAATCGTCTCGTACCGACGTCGTGGCCGCATCCGGTGATCCCGCGCCGTATCGTGCGGATATCCGCAGATCCGGCTGCGGGCTGCCCGGAGTCGCCGATCCCTGCAGCGCTGGTACAGTCGCTGGACAGGAGGTCCGGATGACGTTGGTACGTGTCCTGCTCGCCGAAGACCACGCCGTCGTGCGCGAGGGGACGAGAAGGATCGTCGAGGCCGACCCCATGATCGAGGTCGTCGGCGAGGCCGCCGACGGCGCCGAGGTCGTGACGCTCGCGTCAAGGCTCCAGCCTGACGTCGTGCTGCTTGATCTTCACCTGCCCGTCATCAATGGGATCGAGGCGACGCGGCGCATGATCGCCGAGCGTCCGGACGCCCTGATCCTGATCCTCAGTGCGTACGATGAGGAGGATTACGTAGCGGCGGCTTTCGATGCCGGTGCGAGCGGCTACCTGCTGAAGTCGGCGCATGGCCACGAGGTCGTGGCGGCGATCCATGCCGTTGCACAGGGCCAGGTCGTGATGGATGCTCGGGTAGCGCGACGTGCCATGCGCCGACGCGATGGCCCCGCTGCGGACGAGCCGACCGCTCGCGAGATCGAGGTCCTGCGCCTCGCGGCACGCGGCCTGCGGACCAAGGACATCGCGGTCGAGCTCGGGACGAGCCCCCGAACGGTCGAGGCGCACCTCACGAGCATCTACAACCGCTTCGGCGTGACGACCCGCACGGAAGCAGTCATGCACGCGGCCGCTCGCCGCTGGATCACCCCCGAGGGTGAGGCTGACTCGCGATGAGCCGCGTCGGGCGGTGGCCGACGGCCGTTCTCGCCCATCTGACGCCCGCATCGCCAATGGGAGAAGGTGTCCGGCTCCCGCCGGTGCGCCAACGCGCGTTCTGGGCGGTGCAGTTCCTGACGTTCGTTATTGCCGTCGTCCACACGGTGGTGGAGCTGAACGGCACCGGCCTTTTTCCCGAGGCGCTGTATTTCGTGCCAAGTTCGCTGTTCTTCGTGCCCGTCGTCTACGCGGCGCTCAAGTTCGGAGCACGCGGGTCGGTTCCCACGGCCATCTGGTCCGTCGTGGTCACCGTGCCCAACCTTGTGTTCTTTCACGATGGCCCCGAGCGCATCGGGATCCTGTGGCAGAGCGCCATCCTGGTCGCGATCGGCGCGTTCGTCGGGCTCGCGGTGGACCATGAGCGTGACGCGCGAGAGGATGCCGAGGCACGCGAAGCGGCACGACTGGCGTCGGAACGTCGCTACCGGTCGCTCTATGACCACGCAGCGGACGCGGTCCTGGTCGTCGACGACGACGGGCGGATCGATGAGGCGAACGCCGCCGCCGCGCGCCTCCTCGACCAGCGTCTCGAGGCCATGAGGGGCCAGCCGTTGTCGGACACCGTGGGACCCGACCTCGCCAAGGATCTCATCTCAGGGGACACGGACAGCGGCCCGCGGCCGCTTCGCTCCGCGGCGGGAGGATCGCCCGTGTGGGTTCAGGCGGTCGGCACGGCGCCCTTGACCGGCGAGGGGGAAGGAGGGGGTTCCCAGGTGATGTTCCGGGACGTCACCCTGCAGCACGAGCGCGAGCAGGGTCTCGAGGGGTACGCGCGACACGCGATCGCTGCGCGCGAGGAGGAGCGCCGGCGCATGGCGTACGAGTTGCACGACGGCCCCCTCCAGTCGCTGGTGTTGCTCTCGAGGAAGCTCGACGCGCTCGATGAGGACGCCGACGACGAAGATGTCCTGGAGGATGCCCGGGTAATCATCGATGAGACTGCAGCTGAGCTGCGGCGCCTCAGCCGTGCCCTGCGGCCGCCGATCCTCGATGACCTGGGGCTCGTGGCCGCGCTCCGTTCGGAAGCCTCGGCGTTAGCGCGCCGGTCGGGCATGCAGGTGCGATTCGCGGTGATCGGTCAGGGGCGGGCGCTCCCCCAGGACGCCGAGCTCCTCCTGCTGCGCGTTGCCCAGGAGAGCCTGCACAATGCCGAGCGGCACAGCGCGGCGGGCTCGGTGGACGTCTCCCTGGCCTATGAGCCCGACGGCACGGCCCTCACCATCGCAGATGACGGTCGGGGGATCGGCACCGTTCCGAGTGCGACCACACTGCTCGCTGGCGGCAAGCTCGGCATCTTGGGGATCCAGGAGCGCGTGCGCCTGGCTCGCGGCAGCCTTGATATCGGTGCTCGACCTGGTGGTGGCACGAGGGTGAGCGTCCGGGTTCGTGCAACGCTCTCTTGAGGTCCGGCGCGATGACGATCGGCGCTGGAGCTCCACCTTCTCGATCGCCTGCCGCGGGTCTGACCGCATCGAGAGCGAGAGGTGGGTCCCACGCGGCCTCGCGGTCTCGATGGGGCTTGAGCCGATGCACGTGCCAGTTCCTGTGGATGAGCCGCGGAGCTGGCCGCAGGCCCATCACACCCTGCGCAGCCTTGATGAGAACTTGATCCGTAGCTCGCGAGATGGAATGGGCTGAAGTGCGGGTCGCCCCGTCCACGAGATCAGATCGTTGAGCAGATGGCCACCGGCATGGGTCGGCACCAACGCCGGGGAGGGTAGTTCCAAGCGCCAGCCCGACAGCAGGTAGATCGTCAGCGGGAACCCGTACATCTCGGTGAAGAGCGCGATGATGAATGCGGAGTAGGCGCCCATGACGCGCCAGTCGCGTCCTGTCCGTGGCCGGAAGAACGCCGCGGCGAAGGCGATGAACAGGACCGAATCGAACACGACGAGGAGCCACAGTCCACCGCCGAAGTCGTCGCCACTCATCAGTCACCTCGTTGCGCGGACGTCCGATGCCGGAGTCTCGGCACGTTCGCCGCCTCCTGGTGGCCAGTCGTCGACGTGCACCGCAGCAGGGTCTCGTGTGCGAATGAGCCCAGCGTGAAGGCAGCCTGTGATTCCGACGACCGCCACGCCGCGCGTCGGGCGGTCCGTCGACTCCACGCCACCTGAGCCGTCGCGAATCGGCTTGCACGCCTATCGTAGGCTCAGGCGGCACTCAGGTCGGTGCCGCATCCTCCGCAACGGCGCCGGGCCGTCGTCCGGCGCCCCAAGCACAGCAAGGAGCCCGAACCGTGACCGAGAACGAGCAGGTGGTCCTGGACCCCGTGTGCCAGATGAAGATCCGGCCGTCCGACGCCGTGGCGACCATCGAGCACGACGGCAAGACGTACTACTTCTGCAGCCAGGACTGCGCGGACAGCTTCCGGGAGTCACCGGAAGACTACGTGTAGCGAACCCACCGTGGTTGCCCTCGGCCCGCTGGCCGTCGCCACCGCCGTCATGCTCGCGGCGCTCCTCGCCGTGCTTGCCTCGTGGCGGTACGCAGGCCGGAGCCGAGGGCCCGAGGCCACCGCTCCGGAGCGCGTTCCCTTCACGGGTGGACGCGCTCCGCAAGTCCACGCCTGGAGTCGCTACCACGCGCGCTACTACCCGATGGCGCTCGTCTTCCTGGCATTCGACATGGAGATGGTCTTCATGTACCCGTGGGCCGTCGTCTTCGTTGCCGAGGGCATCGTGGCCATGATCGAGATGGCGATGTTCATCGCGATCCTGCTGCTCGGCGTCCTCTACGCATGGCGCGAGCGCGCCCTCGACTGGACGTGAGGTCGCTCCTGCGCCGGCTCGCCGCGGGCGCGCCCACACCCGTGTATGCGATCGCCGGGGCCGGCGCGAGGAGGGGTGTCCAGGACCTGCGGCTGGTGGACGCGCTCCAGCTCGTCGAGACGCCCCGTGCCGCCAACGTCCTCCTCGTCGCCGGGGGCATCGCGCCAGAGCATGCCGAGGCCCTCGCCCGTGTCCACGACGCCCTGCCCCATCCCCGCGGAACGGTCCTCTGGGCGACCGACGCGGCCGGGCTCAACATCCCGGGTTCCGTCCCGGTCGAGGCTTCGTCCGATCCAGTGTCCGCAATCCGATCCGTCTTCGCCGAGCTCATCCTTGGGACGCGACCAACCGAGGAGCCGATCCTGCCGGACGAGGACCCGGCCTCGTGGCGCGGGGTGGGACCCTACGGGCAGGGCGGCAGCGGGATGACCGGCGGAACACCGTACGGCCGACCCATGGCCGAGCTTGGACCCGATCGCGACGGGCTCCGCCTCGACGTCCTGCCCACGCGGCTCGGCCCCTTCTTCGCCCCTCTGCCGGCCGGCCTGGTGCTCGACCTGCGGGTTGCGGGGGACGTGCTCCTCGAGGCGACCGTCGCCAGCGTGGCAACCGGCGCCACCGGTCTCGACGCTGGAACGACGCCCTTCGCGCGTGCCCTGCACCAGGCTGTGCCGATCACCGAGCTGGAGCTGGAGCGGGCGCGTGACCATCTCCGGTGGCTGAGCGATTCGCTCCGAATCCAGGGATTGCCGGCACTCGGCCTGCGCGCGCTCCGCCTGGCCAGGGTCGTGGAGCCTGGCATGGCCGCAGAGGTTCACCGGTTCGCCGGGATCGTCGCCCGGACCGGCGCATACCGCTGGTCGCTCCCCCCCGCCCGCGGCCGCCTGGCAGCCGTCCTCGACGGTCTCGCCCTTGGTCCCGTTTCCCGTGCCGCCGGCCACGCCCAGGACGCCCGCCTCGACGATCCGGCCTACGTCGCACTCGGCTTCGAGCCGATCCTTGCGGCGGGTGACGACGCCGCTTCGCGCTGGAGGCTCCGACTGGAGGAGGCGGCGCGGAGCCTCGACCTGGCGGCTCGCGCGGGTGGGGCTCGTACGACGGTCACCGGTGTCGTCGAAAGCCCAAGGGGCCGTCTCGCGATCGGCGACGCGCCGACCCAGCGGGCGATTGCCGTTCTCCCGGAGCTGCTCCGCGGGCTGGAGTGGGGGGATGCCGTCGCCTCGATCGTCAGTCTCGACCTGGACCTCGACGAGTGCTGGTCCGCCCCGACCCTCCGCCCCGAGGCGGCCGCGTGAGCGAGACGATGAGCGCGCCAGTTGCCATCGGAACGGTGGGGTTGCTGCTGGTCTCCGGGGGCTTCGTGGTCTCGGTCGCAGACCGCTGGGTTGGAGCGGCGGTCGCCGGGCGCTCCGGCTCGTGGCGGCGAACGCTCGCCGCGCCGATCGCCGGTGCCGCGCGCTCGATCGTGACGTCGCGAACGACCACCGAGCGACCCGACGGGCCTGGCTGGGCATTGGCGCCAGCCCTCCTCGCAGCGCTTGCGGCGCTCGCCCTCGCCATGTTGCCGCTGGCACCCGGCGTCGCCCCGACGAACCCCGATACCGGTTTCGTGGTCTTCTCCGCGGCCATCGCGTTCGTCATGATCGCGGTCTTCCTCCACGGATGGTCGCCGAACGCCGTCCTTCCCCTGCACGGGGCGTACCGATATGGCGCCCAGGCGCTGTCGTTCCAGATCCCGTTCCTGCTCGCGATGCTTGCCACGACGCTGCCGGCCGAGTCGCTCTCGCTCGTGCGGATTGTCGACGCCCAGGCGTCCCTGTGGAACGTCATCCGGCAGCCGCTCGGCCTGCCGCTCTACCTCGTGGCGGGCCTTGCGGTCACCTTCTGGGGACCGCTCAACCTCCCTGACGGTCATGACCTGGCCGGGGGGACCTCGGCCGAGGACGCCGGGATCGCCCGGCTCCTCTGGGCGGGGGCCCGCACCGCGATGCTCGTGGCCGTGGCGGCGATGGGGGCCTCAGCCTTCCTCGGCGGGTACCAGGGTCCCGTGTTGCCTGGACCGGTGTGGGTCATCGTGAAGACCCTGCTGCTCCTCGCGATCATCGTGGCGGTCGGACACCTGTTTGCGCGCATCCGGATCGGACAGTTTGTCCTGCTGGCGTGGGTGGCGCTGGTCCCTCTTGCGCTCCTGAATGTGTTCATCTCGGGAGCGTTCCTGTTGTGATGGACCCGGTTCTCGTCGATGCCGCCTTTGTGGTCTTTGCCCTGCTCGCGATCGTGACCGGCTACCGGGTCTTCCGAACCGATTCGATGGTCCGCGCTGCGTTCTACCTGCTCGCCTCGTTCGCGGCGGTCGGCGGGATCATGGTCCTCCTCGGCGCCGAGTTCCTGGGGATGGTGCTCATTCTCATGATGGCCGGCGAGATGCTCGTCATGGCGATCGTCATGGTCATGTACATGATGAATCCGGCGGGCCTGAACCCGATGGTCATGGTCCACCAGGACCGTGTGGCCGCGATCGCGGGGCTCGTCGCGTTCCTGGCCCTCGCCGCGGTCGGACTCACCGGCGAATTCCCAGACAAGCCCGTCCCGGATCCGCCCGCGGCGACGGTGGAGCTCGGCCGGGAGCTGCTCGGCAACTCGATGCTCGTGTTCCAGACGGCCGGCATCACCTTGCTCGCGACGATGATCGGGGCGGTCGCGATCGCCGGGTCGCGAGGCAGGTACGGATCGGCGGATGAAGGTTCCGTCGAGCCCGGCCTGCAACCCGACGAGGAGGTCGCGGTATGACGACGGAGGCCGTCCTGATCGTCGCCGCGGCACTGTTCGGGATCGGGGTCTACGGCGCCCTCAGCCAGCAGTCATTCGTGATGCTGATGA
>JBBSCF010000082.1:0-12664 GCA_038250545.1 Candidatus Limnocylindrales bacterium
GGTGCCACCGTTCATGCCCCCTCAACGTGTTCGCCGGTCATCCAGGGACGCGAGCCGATGATGCCAGCGAACTCGTCGAGCGTCCACTGGCGGTCGTCGGGGTGCCAGGAGTCGATGGAGTGTCTTGGCGCGCCCGACAGGTGCTGGACGCGCGGATGCCATACGCATCCGGATCCCGGTCGAGGGGGCGGCTGAGTGGCTGGGGACGTCGAGCGAAAGCGCCTGATCCAGTGGCAAACGCCAGGAGCAGGCACAGCATCGAGAGCGGTCTGGAGACTCAATTGGCTGGCCGTGGCCGGTACCCGGCGGTGACGGGCGGACGATGGCCCACCCCATACCGAAGAGCGAGGGCTCTCTTGTCAAACAACGCCCTCATGAGTCACAGGTGGTGCACGCATCAAGACGGTAGTCTCAGCTTGTCTTCACGGCTGGCCGAGCACGACCACGACCTCGTGGGTGGCGCCGTCGTCGGCAAGCGGGACCTTGGCCCCGCCGTCGGCCAGGGGCCGTCCATCGAGGGACGCCGTTGCCACCCCGCCACTGACTCCCTGGGGGTTCTCCACGACGACGTGGTAACGGGCCGAGTGGTAGCGGAAGTCGATCTCGTAGCCGCGCCAGGCGCGCGGGATGCAGGGCTCGAGCAGAAGTGCCGTGCCACGGAGCCGGAAGCCCAGGATCGACTCGACGCCGGCCTGGTACATCCAGCCGGCGGACCCCGTGTACCACGTCCAGCCGCCCCGGCCGACGTGCGACGGCTCGGCGTAGACGTCCGCGGCCATGACGTAGGGCTCGACCTTGTAGCGGTGGACACCGGCCCGCGTGCTGGCGTGGTTGATCGGGTTGAGGATGGAGAAGAGCTCGCCGGCCTTATCGCCCTCGCCGAGCGCCGCGAAGGCGAGGATCGACCAGATCCCTCCGTGGGTGTATTGGCCGCCGTTCTCGCGGATGCCGGGCAGGTACCCCTTGACGTAGCCCGGGTCGACGTCGGAGTGGTCGAACGGGGGCGTGAACAGCAGCACCAGGCCGTCGCCGCGGCGGATGAGGTACTCCTCGACCGCGGCCATCGCCCGCCGGGCGTGGGGCGGGTTGGCGGCTCCCGACAGGACGCTCCAGGACTGGGCGATCGAATCGATCCGGCACTCGGCGTTGGCCGCCGACCCGAGCGGCGTGCCGTCGTCGAAGAATGCCCTGCGGTACCAGTCGCCGTCCCAGCCGTGGCGCTCCACGGCTCGCCGGAGCGCCTTCATGTGGGCGCGCCAGCGCTCGGCGCGCCGGCGATCGCCGCGCCTCTCCGCAATGGGTACGAAGGCGGCCATGACGATGTGCAGGAACCAGCCCAGCCAGACGCTCTCGCCGCGGCCCTCGTGGCCGACCAGGTTCATGCCATCGTTCCAGTCACCGGATCCGATCAGGGGCAGCCCGTGACTGCCGACTGCGAGGCTCCGGTCGATCGCACGCGCACAGTGTTCGAAGAGGGAGGCCGACTCTGCGCTGCGTTCAGGCTGGAAGTAGGCGTCCACCTCGTCGCCGCGCAGCTCGGGCCCATCGATGAACCCGACGGTCTCGTCGAGAACCGCGGAGTCGCCCGTCACAGCCACGTACCGGTCCACCGCGTAGGGCAGCCAGAGGCGATCGTCGGAGATGCGCGTCCGCACGCCGCGACCCGAGGGCGGATGCCACCAGTGCTGGACGTCGCCCTCGGGGAACTGGCGGGCCGCGGCGCGCAGGAGGTGCTCCCGCGTCACGTCGCGCTCAGCCGACGCCAGCGCGATGACGTCCTGGAGCTGGTCGCGGAACCCGTACGCGCCGCCGGCCTGGTAGAAGGCGGTCCGCGCCCACAGGCGGCAGGAGAGCGTCTGGTAGAGCAGCCACGTGTTGAGCATGATGTCCATCGAGCGGTCCGGGGTCCGCACCTGGAGCCCGCCCAGGATGTCGTCCCAGTGGGTCGCCACGCGGCGGAGGGCCGCCCGATGGTCGGCCGCCCGCCAGCGCCCGATGAGGTCCGCCGCCCCCGCGGCGTCGTCCGCCTCGCCGAGCAGGACGAGAACCTCGGTCCGCGCCCCGGCAGCGAGCTCCAGGCTCGTCTGCAGCGCGGCGCACGGGTCCATCGCGGCGCCGACGGCCCCGAGGAGTCGGTGTCCCCGTTCGAGGCCGGCCGGCCGGTCCGGAGTGCCGTTGCGACCGAGGAACTCGGTCCGATCGGCCGTCCATGCCATCTGGCGCCCGCCCAGGTCCAGGAAGGCGACGCGGCCGCCGAACTCGGTGTTCCACGGGTTGCGCGCCAGGAGGGCCCGGGTCGCCGGCTCGAGCGCGGTGATGATGTGGGGCGCGGCCGCGCCGCGCGACGTCCCGAGGACCCACTCCGCGTAGGCGGTCACCGAGAGGCGCCGGGAACGGCCGGATCGGTTCTCGATGCTCAGAACGGACACCTTGACGCGCTCGTCGAGGGGGACGAACTGGACGAGATCGAGCCCGATGCCGTCGCGCGTGTGCTCGAACCGGCTGTACCCGGGCCCGTGCCGCGCGACATACGTCAATTCGTCGCTCAAGACCGGCAGCGCCGTCGGGCCCCAGAGCTCCCCGCTGTCGTCGTCGCGGACGTAGATCGTCTCGCCCACCGGGTCCCCCACCGGGTCGTTGGACCACGGGGTGAGCTGGTTCTCCCGGCTGTTCTCCGACCAGGTGTAGCCGGACCCGGATTCCGAGACCTGGAAACCGAACGAGGCGTTGGCGATCACGTTCAGCCATGGGGCGGGGGTCGCCTGTCCCGGCCCGAGGACTGCCACGTACTCCCGCCCGCCGTCGGCGAAGCCACCGAGGCCGTTGAAGAACTCGAGGTCCGGCAGCGGCCCCGCGACCTCCGCCCGGACCGGGGCCGCCACGGGCGGCGGCGCCAGAGGGGCGGTCCTGTCCGGGCGCTCCAGGCGGAGCACCTGCTCGGCGAGGCTGCCGCGCCGGCCGAAGAGCACCGCCCGGGCGGCCGCCTGGAGCAGCGTCAGGTCGTCGGCCGAGAGGCGGTCGCCGCGCAGGATGTAGACGCCCCCGTGGGCCTCGTGTCGTTCGTGGACGAGGGTGGACTGGCTCATCCGCACGACGGTCTCCAGGGCGCCCTGGAGGTCCTCGGCATACGAGACGCCGTGCTCGTTGATGATGACGAGGTCGACGTCGAGCAGCTTCAGTCGCCAGTACTCGAGCGCCCGCAGGAGCTGGCGGACGATCTCGATGTCGGCGGCATCGTCGATCCGCACGAGGACGATCGGGAGGTCCCCGGAGATGCCGTGCACCCACAGACCCGGCGCCCCGCGCTCGTTCTGGGCCAGCAGGCTGGCGGGCGGCCGCAGCGTCGGGTCAGAGTAGAGGATCCGGCTGGCGAGGCGCTGGAAGAGGTGGGCCTCGTCGCCGTCGATGCCGAGGTGCTGAAGCTGGACCTGGGCCTGCGTCCAGGCAAGGGTCGCCGCCCGCTCGAAGGTTGCCGACTCGCGATGCTTGTCCGCCAGGTCGAGGACGTCCTCGCGTGACTCCGCGACGACAATCGAGAAGATCGCGTGGGCGGTGGCGCCGGGAGCGAGCGACACGCGGCAGCGGAGACTGAAGATGGGATCGAGGACTGCGCCGACCGTGTTCGACAGCGGTCGGCCGTCGATGATCGAGAGGGGCGAACGGACCGATCGGCCGCGGCCGAGGAAGCGGGCGCGATCGGTCTCGTACTGGATCACCCCGCCCGCCTGCTCCTCCACCGCCGCCACGTGGGCCGCCCAGATCTGTCGCTCGCCGCCGGATCGCGGTCGGCGGGTCGCGAGGAGCGCGCCAATCTCGGGCACGAACTCCGTCTGCACGAAGAGGTTCTGAAACGCCGGGTGGGCGACGTCCGCCGCCTGGGGCGCCAGCACGATCTCGGCGTACGACGTCAGCTCGATCTCGCGGCTGTGGGAGCCGAGATTGGTCAGCGAGACGCGGCGGATCTCCGCGTCATGCTCCGCGGACACGACGACGGTGAGGCCGGTGACGATCGAGCCGTCGCGGCGCGAGAACTCGGCGTGCTCCTCGGAATAGGTGACCTCGTAGCTGTCCGCCTCCGCCCCGGTCGGCTGGTACGCAGCCGACCACACGGCCCCCGTCCACGTGTCGCGCAGGAACAGGTAACTGCCCCACGGGTCACGCGTGACATCCTCGCGCCAGCGCGTCACGGCGACGTCGCCCCAGCGGCTGTAGCCGGATCCCGCCGCCGTCACCATGACCGCGTAGCGCCCGTTCGAGAGCAGGTGGGTCCGCGGCGTCAGGTCGTGGGGAGAGGTGAAGCGTCGCAGGACCGGCGGCACGAGTTCGCGCACGTCGGCCGCGCTCTTCACCTCCTCGGCCCGCGGTCGGGCCACCAGGACGTCGCGGGGCATGCGCTCCTGGAGGAGGAGCTCCGTCGCCCGGACGATCGGATCGGCGTGGAAGCGCTCGACCATCGCCCCGTCGTTGAGCACGTTGCCGATGGCCACCAGCGCCATGCCCTGGTGATGCGCCATGTAGCTGTTGACGACCGCCACCGAGGCGCCCTCGGGCAGCCGCCGCGGCGTGTAGTCGAGTGCCTCCCGGAAGCCGTACGGCCCATACGCGCCGGCACTGCTCAGCCGGGCGAAGTTCCGGACCGCCGCCTCGGGCTGGATCATGGCCGCGAGGGCCGTCGCGTACGGGGCCACGACCACGTCCTCGCTGAGGCCACGTTTGAGGCCGAGGCCGGGCACGCCGAAGCTCGAGTACTGGTACGTCCGATCGAGGTCGCGCGCGTTGAACGCCGATTCGGAGATGCCCCAGGGCACGCCACGCTCGGCTGCGTAGCTGATCTGGCGCGCCACCACGAGGCTCTTCGTCTGGTCGAGCAGGCTCCGGGAAGGAGCGTGCATCATCAGGGCGGGCATCAGGTACTCGAACATCGATCCCGACCAGGAGATGAGCGCCGAGCCGCGACCGACGGGCGTCAGCGCACGGCCGAGCCGGAACCAGTGCTCCCGGGCGACGTCGCCCTTGGCGATGGCGAGGAAGCTCGCGAGGCGCGCCTCCGACGCGAGCAGGTCGTAGTAGCTCGGGTCCAGCACCCCGTCCCTGATCCGGAAGCCGATCGAGAACAGCTTGCGCGTGGGGTCGAAGAGGAAGCTGAAGTCCGTCTCCCGGAAGAGCTGCTGGGCCCGGTCGGCGATCGCCTGGAGCCGCCGGGCGAGCTTCGCCGGCGCGGTCGCGTCGTCTTCCGGAGCGACGGGTTCCAGATCCGACAGCTCGGAGAGCGTGGGAAAGGCCGTCTCACCGGGCGCCGGCAAGTCGCCCGCCCGGCTCCCTGCGACGACCGGCCGGAGCAGATCGAGGTCTCGTGCGTGGCTGGCGACGGCGAGGCGCGTCGCCTCGGCCCAGGTCACCAGCGCGCTGTCTATTCCCTCCCCGCGCTCCGCTGTCAGCGTGGCCGCGACGTCGACAAGGGTCCGGGCCCGGGTCGCGAGCTCGGCCAGCTGGGCCGCCCACGCGCCGGGCGTTGCCGGAGGGTCCGCTCGTTCCGCAAGCGGATCGAGGGCCTCGGCGAGCTGCCGGTGGGTGAGCGTCTGGGTTCGTCGCGCGTCGCCGATCGCGGCGGCTGCCGCGCGCGTCAGCTGGATCGCGTCGTCGATGCCGGCGAGCGCGGCCTCGAGCGGGAGGGGCCGGTCGAGCATCTCGCGACAGGCGTTCGAGAGGACCAGCAGCGCGCCGCACAGGTTGCCGCTGTCCACCGACGAGACGTAGGCAGGCTCCATCGGCTGCAGGTCGCGGGTGTCGTACCAGTTGTAGAGGTGCCCGTGATGAAGCCGCAGGCTGGCGACCGTGGCGAGCGTCGCCTCGAGCCGTTCGACCATCTCGAGCGTCCCGATCCAGCCGAAGTCGCGTGCGGTCAGGACCGTCAGCAGGTACAGCCCAATGTTCGTCGGCGAGGTCCGATGGGCCACGACCGGCTGGGGGTCCTCCTGGAAGTTGTCGGGCGGCAGGGCGTGGTCCTCGGGGCCGACGAACACCTCGAAGAACCGCCAGGTGCGGCGGGCGATCAGGCGGAGGGCGGTGGCGTCGGCGGCCGAGAGCTGTCGTCCGGGCAACTCCGCCGGCGGCAGGCTGACCAGGCGCGCGATGAAGGGCGAGAGGAGCCAGAGGATCACGAATGGCGCGGCGATCGGCAGGGACGTCGGCTCGAGGGCGAGGACGAGGACACCCACGGCGGCCGCAATCGCCACGCCGCCGGCCATCTGCCGATAGAACCCAGCCAGGCCCAGGTCGAGGCTGGCCCTGGTCTGCGAGGCCGTAGTCCACTCGAGGAGACTGCGTCGGGTGACCCACAGGCGCGTCAGTGTTCGCAGGCTGGCATCCGCCATCAGCGCCGCCTGGTGGGCCAGGAACGCCAGGCCGAGGGCCACGCGGGAGGCGGCGACGGCGAGGTCGGAGGCCACCGCCCGCAGGTGACTGCGCTTCGAGATGCCCCGTCGCCGGGGGAGCAGCCCGCCCGCGACCGGCAGCGCGGCTGGGATGGCCATCGCGGCGAGGACGAACGCCGTCCACGCGCCGGCCGACACGGATGGCACCGTCCACGCCGCGACGAGGGTGGCCAGCGTCAGCGGGGCCGACAACGTCCGGCGCAGGTTATCGACCATCTTCCAGCGGCCGATGCCGGGGATGGGAGCCCGGCTCCGCCGGCCCGTCGCGTCGCCGGCCCGGCCCAGGATCCAGGGCAGCAGCTGCCAGTCTCCCCGCGCCCAGCGGTGATGGCGGGCCGCGTCTTCCAGGTAATGGGAGGGGAACTCATCGAACAGCTCGACGTCGGTCACCAGCCCCGCACGGGCGAAGCTGCCTTCGAACAGGTCATGACTCAGGAGCGCGTTCTCAGGCACCCGGCCCGCCATCGCCTGCTCGAAGGCGTCGAGGTCGTAGATCCCTTTGCCCGTGTAGCTCCCCTCGCCGAAGAGGTCCTGGTAGACGTCGGAGACCGCGGACGCGTAGGGATCGACCCCGGCTGACCCGGAGAAGGTCCGCTGGTAGAGCGAGGCCTCTCGCTCGGCGGGGAGCGTGGGCGTGATCCGCGGCTGAAGGATCCCGTAGCCGCGTGCGACTCGCCCGGTGCGAGGATCGAAGCTCGGCCGGTTGAGCGGGTGGGCGATCGTCCCGACGAGACGCGCCACGGCGCCCCTGGGAAGCCGCGTGTCGGCATCGAGCGTGACGACGTACCGCACGTTCGGTGGCGGGGTGGATGCGGCACGCGCCGGGGTCAGGATGTCCGTTTCGGTCGATCCGCGGAGCAGGGCATTCAATTCGTGGAGCTTGCCGCGCTTGCGTTCCCATCCCATCCAGCGGCCCTCGACCTCGTTCCAGCGACGCCTCCGGTGGAAGAGCAGGAACCGGGCCCCTCCGCCGGGGGCCTCGCCGTGGAGAGCATTGAGCCGATCGATCGCCGCCGCCGCCGTCGACAGCAGCTCGTCATCGCCCGGGACGTTCTCGCTCGGCGCGTCGAGCCAGTCGGACAGGAGCGCGAACCGAAGGTCGCCCTCGGGGTTGCCGAGGTAGTGGATCTCGAGGTGGCCAACCTGCTCCTCGACGCCCGCCTCGCTGCTCAGGAGCGTGGGCACCACGACGAGCGTCCGGAGGGCGGACGGCACCCCGTCGCTCAGCTCGAGCCGTGGCAGTCGCAGCGGACCGAATCCGTCCGCCACCACCCGGTTGACCAGCGCGACCGCCAGGTCCGAGGCGGGGGCGAGGGCCAGGATGGCGAGGATCAGCAGGCCCGACCGGCTCGTGCCGCCTCCTGCCAGGAGGACCGGCGCGGCAAGGACCAGTGCCGTGACCAGAGCCAGCGTGCCCAGGTAGGCCGGCGTCGCGGCAGCATAGGCGCGTCGCAGGCGACTGGCCAAGGGTACCCGAACGCCAAGCGCCTTCTCGAACGCGGGCCGCCCGTCCGAGACCAGGTAGTAGCCGGGGTCGTGCAGGCGAGCCAGGTCGTCCCCGATTCCACCCGAGCCGACGCCCGCGCCCGAGCCGCCGACGCCCGCGCTCGAGCCGCCGACGCCCTCGCCCGCGCCGCCGACGCCCTCGCCCGCGCCGCCGACGCCCTCGCCCGCGCCGCCTTCCGCGATGACCACCGCCGCTCGGGCAACCTCGACCTCGCCTCGCCCCGAGTCGCGGGCCAGTTCCTCGATGGCGTGCCGGTACTGGTCGCGGGTGGCGAAGTCCATGGCCCCGTATTCGTCACCGGACCGGAGAACCTCGTCGACGAGGCTCACGCTCTCCACGAACTGCGCCCAGTCGAACCACGAGATCAGGCGCATGCTCGTGATCACGTTCCGGACTGTCACGTTCATGGCGGCCTGTCGCTGGTGCTCGAGGCGAACCGTCTCCTCGGCGGTCGTGCCCTCCGCGGCGAGGAGCTCCTCGAGCCAGCCGAGCGCTGGGATCACCGCCGGGTCCTGGTCGCGCAGTCGCTGGAAGAGCCGGACCCGGGCGGGCGTCGGCAGCGTCGAATCGGTGCGCCGGCGAAGCGATGCCGCGGCGACCTCCGGACTCTCGTGCCCGATGCCGAGCAGGCTGTCGGCGAGCTCGTCTGCCCTCTGCCGTGCCGCCCGGCTGCGCACGATCTGCGCGGCGATGCGGCTGAGGTTCTCGACCAGGGTGATCCGCAGGGTGATCGCGATCGCCCACAGCTCCCCGATGGTCAGCGGTTCGACCTGCTGGTAGGCGCGCACCATGCGGGCCAGGCTGTCCGGGTCGAAACGGCTGTCCGTGTGCGCGACGTAGGCCCACGCGAGGCCGAGGACGCGCGGGTAGCCTTCGAGATGGCCCCCGGCAAGCTTGGGAAGCTCGCGATAGTAGTCGGCCGGCAGGTCGTCGCGGATCTCGCGGAGCTGCTCGTCGACGATGTGGAAGTTGTCGACGAGCCATTCCGCCGCCGGCGTGATCGAACGTTCCTCCCTGATCGCACCCGCGAGCACGCGGTACGACTCCAGCAAGATGCGGCCGTTCTCCGCAACGCGAGGTCCGATCGCGCGCCCGCGACGTGGTTCGCTCGTGATCGTCTGGGCCGCGGCGAGCGAGTGCGCGTGCTCCTCAAGTCGCTCGGCACTGAACAGCTCAGAGACGATCGGCTCCCCAAGGTCGCGGAGCGGGTCAATCGGCCGGTGAACCGGCCGGCGCACGGTGGTCGGTCGATCACGGGAAGGGTGCATGGATTTCATCTGCGGTCCTTGACGCGGCGACGGGAGCGCGGCGGCGAGCCCACTGCGTTCCCGTCTCCTCGCTCATCCACTACCAGGGCTCCATATGCGGGCTGGCACAACCGATCCAGCGGGACCAGCGGATCGGGGTTCAGTGGCTGGAGGAGCGCAGTGGCTTGCCGGGCTCGCGCGCGGGCGGCGATCGGAGCCTATCATGCGGGAGCTCGCTCGGCGGCGCGCGGCCCAAGGCCACGTTCACCGGCGAGGATGGCGTCCTGCGGATCGCCAAGTTCCCCTCGCGGATGGATCGGCACGACGTCGGGGCCTGCGAGATCGTCCTCAACGACCTCGCGGCCCGCGCCGGGATCGCGGTGCCCGAGCACCGCCTTCTCGCTCTCGCTCGGAGGGCACTCTCCTGGCATCGGACCCGCCCGTCGCTAGGAGACGCGCCTGGCCTCGTAGCCGCCGCCCTCGGCGACCCGTATCTCGTAGCGCGGCTGATCGTAGAGCGTCGGGCCTCGCCGTCGAGTGCCGGTCGCGATCTCGAAGCGCGAGCCGTGCCACGGGCATTCGACACATCCATCCACGATCGTGCCGGCGCTCAGCGGGCCGCCGGCGTGGGCGCATTGATCGTGCAGGGCCAGGATCGTGTCGCCCGAGCGAACCAGGACGAGCGCCTGGGCGCCGAGCTTGGCTTTGACCAGCGTTCTTTCGGCGATCTCTCCAACGTCGAGCGGCTGCCACTTCGCGCCGGACGGGCGCCAGGCATGCCGATCGACGACGTTACCGAGCGCATACACCACATCGCCGCCGACAAACGCACCACCGGCCAGGATCAGGTAGGCGACGATCGAGAGGATGATCGGCAGGGTCCGGCTGGTGGGCCCACTCAGCCGAATCCCCAGGGAGACGAGGTACACCACCAGCGCGATGAGCATGAGCGTGCTGTGGATCGTCGCCCGTACCCGAGCTCGGCCGTCCGTGGTCGAGTAGTCGGCGTAGCCAGCGAGCGCAGCGGCGAGCATGGTGAGGACGCCGATCAACAGGGCCACGTCGGCGGCCGCCGACTGGCCGATGATGTCGAGGACGATGACCAGCGTGAGCACCCCGATCGGCACGTCCGTCAGCAGGGCGTGGAGCGGGTGGCCCAGCCAGGTCCCGGCGAGGAAGTCGCGGATCGGCAGCATCCGGCCGAAGATCGCCGCCGCCAGCCCGTGGACCCCATCGCCGAGCGGTCTTGCCCAGCCTGCCTGAGCGTCGAGGATTCGTTCGAGAACGCGACCGAGCATCCTTGAGCCTCCCTGTCTTGCCGGCCGCGCGCCGGCGATCGACGTCGACCTTCCCTACTCGTGCGGCAGATGGACCATGAGCAGCACCTGACTGGGCTCGTTTGCCACAACGTCGTGCACGACACCCGGCCTCAGGACGAGGAGAGAACCGGCAGGCAGCCCGTGGGTCGTCTGTGGCGTTGTGACGTCGACGCGCCCGGCGATGGTCTGGATCGTCACCAGGCCGTCCGTGTCGTGATGGGAGAGTCGACCCCCCGCCTCGAAGTCGAAGAGCACGGCACTCATGCCCGCTTCATGGAACAGCGTGATCTGTCGGTGTCCATCCCTCGCCGGATCCGCCTCCCGCCGGAGGCCCTCCGCCGAGGCGGCGAGATCGAAGAGGTGCTCGCTGCCGGCGAAGCGTTCCGAAGGCGGGACTCGCTGCTCATCTGCGGGGACCATGTTCACTCCTCGTGTGACGGAGCTCAGCGGGGGCTCAGTTCCAGCGGCAGCGCCCGCGGGCCATTGCCCGGGTATACGGCGCGCCCGGCCAGTATCACCCCTATGGGATCTCGGGGAGGACAAGCGCCACCCCAAGGCAGTTGGGGATGCCCGCAGGGCGGAAGGGCGAGCAGACGAGAAGGTCGCTGCAGGCCACAACCAGCGCCTTCGCATCTCGTCATACGCATGCCGTTGTTCGTCGACGCCCGACAGCGCCCGGGGGTCCCAGTCCGGGAGGCGAGTCGTCGTCGATCCCAGAGTCGAATCGCCAGATGGGCGAGCGGAGCCCCCGGGCAATGGTGGATGCCGGCCCCGAACACGACGTTGGCCTTCGGATCGCGATCGAGCCGAAACGCATCGAGCTCCCCGTTGAGGATCACGCGACGCTGGGTACGACTGGTGAAGGCAGCGGGATCGCCGGCCGCCTGCAGGACCCGGGCATGCCCGAACGGCGACCAGCCGAGCAGGTCGCCGTGGGGGACGGGGCAGCGTTCGCGCATCTTGTGGTATGCATGGAGTTGGGTCGTTCAACATGAAGGGCGCGCCCGGATCCCAGTCAGGAGTCGTCGGCCACCGGTCATTCCTCCCACGGCTCACGGCGGTCCGGACGCCGGCAATCCCCGAATGCGTCAACGGGATGCGCCTATGGGTAGGGCGCGCCCGACGCGGGGTCCCTCACCTCGCTGACGCTGTCGGTGGTCCACCCGGCAGGGTCACTCGGCGCGCGGCTCGTTCACGCGCCGGCCGCGGCCCCCGAAGTTCGGCTCGTCCTGTTCGGGCCGTGGATAGCGCAGTGTGCCGTCCGCCATCACGACCGCACCTGTCGTGAGGCTGGCCGGGGTCACCTGCCCGAGCCCCATGATGTGCGCGACGGGAATGCTGCGAACCAGCAGGTGGTCCGCGATGATGCGGCGGTGACACCGCCACCAGACCGCCTCGGCGCACATGATCGCGCAACGATGATGGCGAGCAAGCGCGAGTAGCTCGTCAAGCGCTGTTCGGAACGCATCGGTCTCGGCGTAGTCCGCGTAGTTGCGAAACGAAATCACACGCCAGAATGTGTTGGCCGACGGCGGTGCACCCTTGGGACGGTGGCGCCGCCCGCCGAGCGCGGGCAGCCACCGGTAGCCGATGGCCTCGGCGGCGAGAAACTCCGGTAGGACGTCGCTGTTGAACTGCGGGGTCGCGCGCGAGCGCGGGATCGAACGCACATCTACGACGAGGTCCACATCGACCTGCCGCAGCAGGGCGACGAAGTCGACGATCGTCCGCGTCGAGTGGCCGACCGTGAAGATCGCCCGAGTCAGTCCGGCAGCAGTGTCAGCGCCGGACCCTTGTGCATCGCCAGGTGATCGGTCGTGTCGCTCTTGATCTTGTACTGCGGCTCCTCCTTGCTCGCATGAACGGTGTACCCCTTGAACTCGATCCCGGACGTCACGACCCTCGTGATCCGACCGGCGACATGCCCGGCCTCCGAATTCCAACTGACGTGATTGCCGCGCCTGAAGCGCCGTGGCGCCATGATGATGCCATCCTCACCTAGTGTGCTGAGTCCGAGATGCGTTCACAATATCGGGCGAGTGAGGCGAGGATCTGATCCGCCGTCTTGACCCACACGTAGGGGCGGGGGTTCTCGTTCCAGGTCGCGATCCAATTCCGGATGTCGCGCTCCAGTGATGGGACGCTGGTATGGGCACC
>JBBSCF010000083.1:0-12411 GCA_038250545.1 Candidatus Limnocylindrales bacterium
CGGCGTACCTCGACGCGACGAACCAGCGGTTCACCGACCTGGTCGAGCAGCAGTCCGCGTGGGACATCGACGGAGTCTCGCCGGTCCGCGGCGTGGCAGACGAGCTCTGGTCTCCCCTGCCGAAGGCGAAGGCGAAGGCGAAGGCGCGTCGCGCCGTGATCGTGGTCGATGCCCTCCGGCTCGACATCGCCCAGCGCCTCGTCGAGCGGGTCCCGTCGGCCGAGCTCCACGCGGTTGCCACGACGCTCCCGACGACAACGCCGTTCGGGATGACGGCCATCCTGCCCACCGGCGGCGAGGCGATCGGCGTCGTCGTCGGCAAGGGGACGCTCAGCCTCTCCATCGGTTCGTCGACCAGGCTCGAGGGCCGCCCCGGACGCGTCGCGCACCTCCAGCGCGTGCTCGGGGCAAGGGGAGACACCGTCGCATTCGTCGAGCTGGAGGTGCTCCTCCAGGGCGAGCCCGTGCCGAACGCCCGGTTCGTGGTCGCCTTCACGTACGCGCTCGACGACCAGGGCCACTCCGCCGCCGACACCGCCTCGCTGCCGGACGAGGCCGTCCGGCTCCCCGGGCGCCTCGCGCGCGTCATCGACCGCCTGCACGGCGCCGGAATCGGCGAGGTCCACGTGGTCACCGATCACGGGTTCCTCTGGCTCAACCCCGAGGACGTGGATGCTCTGGGCACGCCGTCGGTCCCGCCGGCACAGGTCGTCAACCGGACGGGCCGCTACGCCCTGCTGGCTCCGGGTGCGGCCGCCGAGGAGCTGATCCGGCTGCCGCTCCCCTTCGAGCCGTCACTCGAGCTCGGATTCCCGCGTGGGATCCGGACCCTGGTCAAGGCCTCCTGGTACGCGCACGGCGGCATCTCGCTCCAGGAGACGATCGTTCCTCACGTCATCTCGCGAGCAGCGGCGACCGCGGTTGCCCGCGTTCGCGCGTCCTTCGTCGTGCCGATCGCGGAGCTCGTTGGCGCAACGATCCCGGTTCGCGTGAACCCGATGGTCGGCGCCGCCGCCGAAGGCGAGCAGCTCTCGCTCCAGGCCCCGCCCCCGCTGCGCGTCCGGCTCGACGTCGTCGCCCTCACGGGCGAGGCACCCCTGGAGGCCGCGATACCCGTGCACCTGCAGGTCCGGGCGGACTCACCGGAGCAGGCGACCGCCCTGTACCTATCCGAGGGAGTCAGGCTCGCGGCCGGGACGGAGCTTGTCGTCTGCGCGTTCGACGACGAGACGGGGGAAGCGCTCTTCGAACACCACCTTCGACTCGTGACCGACTGGGAGTAGGGAGAAACCGATGGCGCTGCAGGCGATCGTCCTCGACGATCTCGACCGGAAGGTCACGGAGGCCTTCCCGGGTCTGGTCGTCCGCAAGGACCTGTTGCGCGTCCTCCGGTCGGCCTACGGGGTGCCGATTTTCGTCATCGAGTTCCTGCTCGGGAAGTACTGCGCCTCGCCGGACCCGGAGGTCATCGAGCGCGGAATGGAGTTCGTCCGGCGGAGCCTTTCGTCGAAGTTCGTCAAGCCGGACGAGCGAGAGATCGTGCGTGCGAAGATCCAGCAGGAGGGCACCTACACCCTGATCGACAAGGTGTCCGTCGTGCTCAGGGAGGTCGACGACAAGTACTGGGCGACGCTCCACAACATCAACCAGGAGTACGTCCACATCGATGAAGAGCTCCTGCGGGAGCACGACCGGCTTCTGATGGGCGGGGTCTGGGCGGAGGTCACCGTCCGCTACGACGCGAGCCTGAAGTTCAAGAATGTCTTCCGGCCGTTCGTTATCGAGGAGCTCAAGCCGATCCAGCTCTCATCTCGGAGCATCGGCCCCGTCGTCGAGGCACGGTCGAAATTCTCCCGCGACGAATGGATCGACCTCTTGATCCGCTCGCTCGGGATGGAGCCGACGCACCCGTACTTCACCCCGCGCCGGAAGCTCCTGTACCTCCTGCGCCTGGTTCCACTGGTGGAGCGCAACTACAACCTCATCGAGCTGGGGCCTCGCGGAACCGGCAAGAGCTTCGTCTACCAGCAGATCAGCCCGTACTCGCACCTGATCTCGGGCGGCCAGACCACCGTCGCCCAGATGTTCGTGAACCTCGCGAACGGGCAGAAGGGACTTGTTGCCCTCTGGGACACCGTGGCGTTCGACGAGGCGGCCGGCATCCGCTTCGTGGACAAGAACGGCATCAACATCATGAAGAACTACATGGAGGACGGTGCCTTCAGCCGCGGGAAGGACGTCATCAACGCTGAGGGCTCGATCGTCTTCGTCGGCAACCTCGATGGGGACATCGCGACGATCGTCCGGACGTCGAACCTCTTCTACCCGATGCCGAAGGAGATGGATACGGCGTTCTTCGACCGGATCCATGCCTATCTGCCCGGCTGGGAGCTCGGCAAGACGCGCGATGAGATGTATACGAACCACTTCGGCTTCGTGTCCGACTACCTCGCCGAGGTCTTCCACAACGTGCGCAAGTCGACGTATATGGACCGCCCGGAGCGCTTCGTCGAGTTCGGGCCACAGGTGGGCGGACGAGACGCGAAGGCGGTTCGCAAGACCGTCAGCGGCCTTGTGAAGCTCATCCACCCCGATGGCGAGGCCACGAAGGCCGACATCCTCGAATACGTCGAGTTCGCGATGGAGCACCGGCGACGAGTCAAGGAGCAGCTCAAGAAGATGGGCGGGCTCGAGTACTGGGACGTCGGGTTCTCGTATCGCGACCTGGAGAACGGGTCGGAGACCTTCGTCGGGCTGCCGGAGAGCGGCGGCGGCATGTTGATCACCGGTCAGCCGCTGCCCGCCGGCTCTGCCTACACGCTGGGAAGCGACCGGTCCGATCCAGCCGCTCGGAAGCTCGCCCTCTTCCTCATCCAGACGCAGGTGAACCCAGGGAGCGGCCGCATCATCCCGCTCGGGAACCTCTCACAGACGATGAAGGAGGCCCTGAAGGTCGCGGACGCCTACCTCAAGGCGCACCTCAAGGACCTGGGGATCGACCGTGACCCGAAGCAATACGACTTCACGGTCCAGGCGGTCAACCTCAACCAAGCGAAGGAAGGTTCGGAGACCGCGATCGGGTTCTTCATCTCGCTCGTCTCGGCCCTGCTGGAGCGACCGGTCGATCCAACGACGGTTGTCGTCGGCGAGATGAGCGTTCAGGGGCTCCTCCAGAAGGTCGGCAACCTCGCCGAGCGTCTGGAACTCGCCTCCGACTCCGGTGCTCGCCGCGTGCTGGTCCCGAGTGAGAACAAGCGCGACCTGGCCGACGTGCCAGATTCGGTGCTCGACCGCCTTCAGCCGGTCTTCTACTCGGACCCGCTCAACGCGGCGATCCGCGCGATGGCGCTGGAATAACCACGCATGGCTTCGAGACGGAGAGTGTGATGGCCGGTCGGCCCGAGCTCACGGTCACGGTCGTCCGCGACGTGCTCTCCGCGCACCCAGGCCTGGATAAGCGCCAGCTGCTCTTCTCGTTGCGGGCCCGTGGCGTGGACGGCGCCGACACGTCGGCACTCAACTCCTTCCTCTACCGCCACAGCGCCGAATTCGAGTGGCGCCCAGGCCCCGGCGTCGCGCGCCTCTGGCATGTGCGCGGCGCGCCCGGGAGCACCCCTCCGCTCGAGTTCTACCCATGGCAACGCCGCGCGCTCGAGGCGTGGCGCCTCCGGGGGTCGCGGGGCGTCGTCGAGGCCGTTACGGGCGCCGGGAAGACCCGGCTCGCGCTACAGGCCATCCTCGAGGCGATCGCCGAGGGCCGGAAGACCGCCGTCGTCGTTCCGACCATCGAGTTGGTCCGGCAGTGGAACCGCGAGATCGCGGCCCACGTGGTCCCGAGAGCGCCGCGGCCCGTCAAGGTCGGAATGCTCGGCGCCGGGTCCGGCGATGACCTGCGCGGGTGCGACATTCTGGTCAGCACCGCCGCATCTGCCGCAAGGTGGCCGATGCTTTCCGGCAGGGACGCCGGCCTCCTGGTTGCAGATGAGTGCCATCACTATGGTGCGGGTGTCTGGTCCCAGGGCCTCGAAGAGCAGTTCCGTCAACGACTCGGGTTGACGGCGACGTACGAGCGCGAGGACGACGGCATCGAGACGCTGCTGGACCCGTACTTCGGCGGCGTCTGCTACTCGGTCGGGTACCACGAGGCACTTCGGGATGACGTGATCGCCCCGTTCCGCATTGCGTTGGTTGGCGCGGCGTTTTCTTCTAGCGAGCGGGGCGCATACGAAGATGCGGATGCGAAGGCTGGCAAGTGCCGGGGCCGGCTCATCTCCGCGTGGGGCCTGACGGCAGAACCGTTTGGCGTGTTCATGCGCGAGGTCCAGCAGCTCCGCAGCGCCGGTGTACCGGAAGGATCGAAGCTCGCGGGGTTCTACCTCTCCGCCTTCACGAAGCGGCGCAAGCTGCTCGCTGAATCGGCCGCGAAGCTTGATGTCGTCGCGTCTCTGAGCCCGGCG
Organism: Candidatus Limnocylindrales bacterium; assembly: GCA_038250545.1. Lineage (GTDB taxonomy): Bacteria > Chloroflexota > Limnocylindria > Limnocylindrales > CSP1-4 > CAIXZV01. The sequence goes on from JBBSCF010000083.1 coordinate 4,458, forward strand.
GTGGCGGCCGCCGAACGGACGATCGTGTTCGCCCAGACCGTCGCGGCGGCCGACCGCGCGATCGGACTTCTCGGTGCCGCTGGACATTCAGGCGCCGTGATCGAGGCCTCGCTCGATGCCGAGGAGCGCCGTGACAGGTTCACAGCGTTCGAACGCGGGGACTACACGGTGGTCGCCGCGCCGAAGCTCCTGGACGAGGGCGTGGACGTGCCGGCGGCCGACTTGGCGATCATCCTGGCAACGAGCCGCTCACGCCGACAGCTGATCCAGCGGATGGGTCGCGTGATCCGCAAGAAGAAGGACGGGCGTCCAGCACGAGTGGTGATCCTCTACGTGCAGGACACCGCGGAGGATCCCGAGACGGGCGCGCACCAGGACTTCCTCGAGGAGGTCACGAAGGCAGCGGGCGACGTCAAGGTCTTCCGCCCTGGGGCATCAACGGTCGAGATCGTCCGATACCTGGACCCGCGTCGGTAGCCGTCCGCTCAGCCCCGCGCGCTCACTCAGTCTCGCGCTGCCCTCGGCCCTTCCACTCGGCCCAGGTCGCCCGCATCTGCCGGAACGCGAAGATGTCGGCGTCCTCGCCGGGCCGGACGAGGCCCAGCTCACGGCCAAGCTCGAGGAAGCCCGACCCCGGCGTGCCGCCCTCGTACTGAACGACCAGCGACGAGAGCATCGGTCGCCCAGCCGCGACCTCCGCGCGCGAGAGCTCGCCGAGGAGCGTTGCGAGGAACCGTCGCTGTGCTCCGTCGTCGAGCTCGAGGCCGAGGCGGCGTGCCAGCTCCGAGTAGGTGGTGAGATCCTCATTGCGAGCCGTCGTCTCAAGTGTCTTACGGAGACGTCGCGCCACATCGTCGTGAAGATCAGGTGCCGAGACCGCTGGCGCGACGCTTCCGGCGGGGACGTCTGCGGGTGCACTCACCTCTGGAGCTGCCACAGCCACAACCGCTGCGGGCACGGCCTCTTCGTGCTCAACGTTCGGCGCCATGCTCGCGAGCATCAGACCCCGGGCAAGCGCCTCCCGCATGAGGTCACGTCGCGCCACGTAGAAGTCCCGGAACCCCTGCAGGGAAAGGTCGAAGCCGGTCGGGATGTACTGTCGCTCGAGGTACTGATCTCGGTCGTCCTCGGACTGATAGCGTGAGGTGAACCACTCGTCGAACCGCTTGTCGCTCTTCTCGAGATTGGGAACGCCCTCGATCATCTGCAGGTTCGGGATGTCGTTGACTCTGGCGATCATCCACGCCGCCTCGGCCTCATCGATGCCCTGAGCCTGAAGCCGCTTGGCGGTGAACCGGCTCCTCGGATGGATATGGTCCTGGTGGAACAGGTTGCCATAATCCACGCCGGGGTACAGGAGAGCCAGGACCGGGAATGCCTGGCGCTGTCCGTACTTGGCGTCGAGCAGTGCATCGATCTCTTCCGGCTGGAAGCGGACTGACTTGTTGATCCGGACGAGCCGACTGTTGATCTCGTCGGCCGGGAAGCCACCGGTGGTCTCGGCAATTGCTCCGCGGATCGTAGACAGCACGGTGTCCGCCTGATCGCCAAAGGTGCCCTTCAGCAGCGCACTCATCAACCATCGCCTGACGACGGCTCGATCGGCGGCGGTATCACCGCTCTTGACGTAGCGCTGTTGGTGGCCGCGCTTCATCAGGTAGTACGCGACAGGGATCACGCTGTTGCTGGACGTCAAGGTCGCCCCGTCGAACCCGAACGATGCGACGAGGGACACCGCGTTCTTGAGGTTGTCCTCGATTGCGGGCCAGGCCGTCTCGATCGTCGCCATGTTCTCGTGCGTGAAGTTCGTGACCTTGAACACGACGCTCTGCAGATCCGTTAGGACCAGGCAAGCCTTCAGCACGAAGTCGCGGTCGAATCGGAACCCCCGGCCGATCTCGTTGAGCTCATCGACGAGACCCGTGATCTCCTCCCGGGCGTCCCGGTTCTTCCACTGGGCGGTGGCCACCGAGAGGAGCAGGTCGGAGTAGCTGAGCTGCGTTCCCCCGCTGTTGACTCGGATGAAGATGTTGAGGACCTTGTCGAGGTCCTGGCCCTTCTCGAGGTAGTAGTTCATGACCGACTTCACGCGGATAGCCTCGTAGAAGTCGAAGAGCGTGTCGCTCGCGAACGTGACGCCAGCGAGCTCCGGACGGCTGTTCAGGTACCGATTAACATCCTTGTGGCCCTCGAAGTCGAGCACGTCGCCGACGCGGAACCACCGGGCAAGCTGCTTGTTCCGTTCGTCGGTGGTCAGGAACTTGAAGTTATATCCGCCGTCCCAGTCTTCGTCCGGCGCCAGAAGATCCAGGTAGAGGCGACGCACGGGGAACGCCCCGTCATTGGACCACCACCCGCCCTTGGTCCGGAACGCGTACGAGCCGCGCAGCCCGATGTACAGAGACGTAAGCCGCTGCTGACCATCCAGGATGGCGGTGAGGCCCTGGACCCCGTGCAGATCGGCCTTCGGGTTGTGCCGTGACGACTTCTCGTGGTAATCCCGAACGAATTCGTAGAACTGGTAGTCGCCTTGGCGTTCGGGCGCAACCTGCCAGTACAGGAACGAGCCGATCGGGTAGCCGCGCAGGATCGAGTCGAAGAGTTGTTCAATCTGCTTCGCGTTCCAGACGAACTCGCGCTGAATCGCCGGCAGCAGGTACTTCTTGGAGTGGATTCCCTCCACCGCTTCGGCAATCGTGATCGGTGTCTGGAAGGCCATAGCTACTCAGCTCCATTTGATCCTGCACGGCATTGGTTCTGGCGTGGATCAGGTGCGTCCGGAGCGTCCTGCCACTGGTTGGTCCCGATCTTGCCCGCTGTCCAGGCTCGCAAAGGCCGGCGTTCGGCGGTGTGAGCCCGGAGCGGCGTGCCGAGCGTGTCATCCCCGTCCGTCGCGACCACGCAAAGGGCCCGCCCGTCCGTTGATTGCGGAGCGATGGCCGCTCACTGAGTGCGCTCTGGCGTGAGCCATCCTGCAGCATCTCGTGCCCGAATCCCCTGATGGACCACCAGGTTGGGCAGCGAGACGCGGGACGCGAGCATTGCCGGCCCCACACAGAGTAAGCGACGAGCTGCTCCCTGTTGAGGCTTGCCAGGACCGTCCAGGCTCCGAAGTGAGCCGGCCAGCCGGACTCCGGGTTGCCTCCGCGCTCAATCTCGGCGCGGTTCAGGGCCGCGGCCACGTCTGCCATCCCGTCGAACCCGGTGAAGCCCGGGAAAGGCAGAAAGAGGCGCAGGAGGATGCCGGGCCCAAGCGGCGTCTCAGGCGTCCATTCGCCTCGCAAGAGCGCCGTTGGGACTCCGGGGCTGAGGGCCATCGTCGGGGCCTCGCCGTGTGTCAGCGTCCGCAGGGGGAACTCGGCGGTGAGGGCCGGCCCTCCGGTCGTCGAGAAGCCCAGGCCGATACTGTTCACGATGTCCGCCGCCTGCTTCCAAGCCGCCGGCTGCGACCACGAGGTCGGGCCGTGCTGCCTCTCCTGCTGTGCGGCGAAGAGCGGAAACTGCGCCGGCAGGTTAAGCATGTCGTCGGGGATGGGCCGCCGGCCGGACGTCGGGTGAGTACTGCTCGCGAGCGATCCGCCGAGCTCGCCGAGGTGCTCCTCGACGAGCGCGCGGCCGGAGGTGAGGGCGAGCGTGGAGACTGTTGTCGCGGTGTGGACGATCCAGGCCAGCGTGTCCTCCACGGCTGGGAACGTGGATTCGAGCACCAGCGAGCGATCGGGGCGGGATCGCACCGCGCCGCCGATCGGCTGGCTGTTGATTCTGGCCGTGATTGTCGCGAGGGAGCTGGCGGAGGCCAGGAGGTCACGGGCGATCTCGGTGCGAACGACAACACGCGCACGCTCTTGGTTGCTGGTGCCGACCGGCGGCTCGGCCGTGATCTCCTGGCGAAGGTCGTCCGCCCACCAGGCGAACCCGTGCGGCAGGTCAACCGACCACTCATCGTCCACCATCAGTCGCTCGCGGATCGCCTGCACCGCCCGTGCTCCGACGTCGGTTCGCGCCATGCCGGCTGCCCCAGCGAGGTGAAGTCGAAGGCGCAGCCTGCACAGAAGCGGGCGTCCTTCGCTCGGCGAGACGCGCATTGCGGACAGAAGGCGGCGGCGGGAGATTGGGGGCTCGGGCCATCGGCGTTGCGGGCGACGGTGGCAGCAACGGCTCGTTCGGGCCCAGGGTCACCGGCGTCTCAGGCGCGCCCCAGAATGGTCCAGCCGGCGCCACAGGTGCCTGGGCGATGCCCAACGTGGCGAGGTGCGCGGCGCGGGACTCTACCGTTCGGATGACCCAGATCAGGAGGACGCCTGAGATCGCGGTCGCCACGAGGAGCCCGGTAACGGCGAGGAACAAGGATCGAAGCTCCTCAACCGTACTGGCCGTGGCCGCAGCCTGGCTGGCCGCTCGTGACCCAAGGGACCCCGCCAGGTAAAGGATCCACCAGCCACCAACGACCGCGCTGCTGGTCTGATCGCCGGCGGGCGACATTCGTCGCCACACGTCGCGGACGATGGCGAACGGCATGACGAGGAACGCGAGCGGAACGAACCACCAGATGACCGACTGCCACGGGGACCATCGCGGTGTGCCTCGCCCGAGGGACGGAACGTTGGCGACGGCTCGATGCAGCCAGGCGAGAACGCAGATCGCCGAGGCAAGCTGGAGGACCGCCGAGAGGTTGTCGAGATCCTCGGTGAGGTTGGTGAACGCGAAGAATTCTGTTTGGGTGGCGGTGCCGGCGACCGCCCGATCGAGGAGCCCGATGCCGTTCGCCACGACGAGCGCTGACAGGCCGGCGACCCCGATGGCGAGCCCGAGCGTTGCCTGCGCCCACAGGGCACGCGTGCGCCCGCCCTGATAGCCCGATGTTGCCCAGGCTCCTGTCGATGGGGGCGGTGGCGACCACGCGAGAAGGGGTTGACTCAGTACTGCGGCCATTCGTGGCTCCCCCGATGCGGGAGGGTATCGCGACGGCGCCGTACACCCGCCCGGAACTTGTGTGGCACCGAATCTCCCACGTTGCTCACTCCCCTTTGATGACCCAACGGTCATGGGCGGGAGCGTCCATCGGCGCCATGCTGTGGGTTGGCTTCGGTTGGAGGGGCGTCATGCCGCGACCTGGAGGAGCTCGAGGGCGACAGGGTCGGCCGGCGCCGTGTCAGGTCAGGTGGCACGGACAGCGGGCCGGCGGTGCCCGCGCGCACCGCCTTGCACCACGGTGGCCAGCGTCAGCTACCGACGAGCGCCTCGATGTCGGACATCAGCAGGAGCAGGTGGAGCGGATCCGTCGGCGACTCGTCGAACCCCGCGAGGTGCAGGTAGAAGTGCCGCGCCGTCTCGGATTCCGCGTGGACGAGGATGGCCCGCGCGCCGATGATCGGGGCCGCCTGGGGTGCCCGCAGCATCGCATCCTTCACGAGAGCTGACCCAAGGCCCTGGCTCTGGGCGCTGGTGTCTACGCCGAGCCGAGCAAGCAGCACGACGGGAACCGGACTTCGGCCCGCCCCCTTGCGCAGCCGCCCGGGTGCCTCCTCGGGTTTCACCGAGCCCGCCGCGAGCGCGTAGTAGCCGACGATGCGGTTCTCGCGGCGCGGCGTGACGACGTAGACGACTGCCGTCCGTGCGGCCATCGCGGTGCGCGCGATCGTCTTCAGCCAGGTGCTCTGCGCCTCCGAACCGCAGTCGAACGCGGACCCATCGTGGCGGGTCGGGTCGAAGCGGACCGGCCCGTCGAGCTCCACGCGTCGGCCGAGCTCACCGCTCGAGGATGGACGGCTCGGCCAGGAGGCGCCGCAGGCGCGGTCGGTCCGTCGGCGGCCGGTCAAGCACCGCGACGAACGCGTTCCGCTCTTCGGGAGGCAGCACGAACTCGCGGCGATCGGCGAGGACATCCTCGGCCCGCGCAATCGAAGCCCGGAGGACGAAATCGCTCATCGTCGTCGCGCTGACCCGACTGGCCCGGGCGATCAGCTCGCGTTCGGCGCTCGACGCGCGCACGGCGATCCGCTCGCCCTTCGGGGGCCGAGCTGTCGGGGACCGAGTGGTCGGGGCCTTGATGTCGGTCATTCGAGCTGCCTGCGTTCGTAGCAACAACGTACGTACAGACTACCGGAGGGCATTGTGAAGCGCCCCGCACCGCCGAGGCTACTTCTTCGCGGCCTTCCGGTTGAGCCTGAGGGCCACACCGGCGCGGACGAGTGCCTTCAGGGAGTCCTCGTCGATCGAGTCACCCTCGAAGGAGTCGATGCCGCGTCGCTTGGTGCCCTTGAGCTCGGTATTGAAGAGGCCGTCCGGGTCCGGAAGACTGGCGCCGTCGAGGAAGACCAGCTGGACCTTGCTCTTGAAGGCGTTGCCGATCAGGACCACGCCGTCGCGCGACCAGGTCGGCGAGCCCATCCACTTCCATTCCTCGACGATCTCGGGATCGGCCTCCAGGATGATCCGGCGAAGCCTGGCCAGGGTCGGGCCGCGCCAGTCGTCAAGGCCCGCGATCAGGCCGTCGATCTGTTCGCTCGGTTCCATGAGCGTCTTCACCTCTGTCGTTTCGCCTCACAGGTGCGGCGCGACGTCCTCCGCGAGTGCCTCCATGAGCTCGACCTGCGCGTCGTAGGGCAGCACCGAGAAGTAGCTGCGGGCGACGAACTCGACCGGCATGCCCGCCCGCTCGCGGATCTCCTGGAGCGATGCAACGATGGACTCCGCCGGGCCGGCGAACACGGCGCGCCCCTTCACGAGCGACTCGAGATCGGGCGTCGGCGGCGGCGAGGGGGGCGGACCGGGGCGCCGGGCCGAGGCCGCCATGTCCCCGTACTTCCAGTTCATCGCCCATAGCGCGTCCGCGTAGCGCGCGAGCGCCTCCGCCTCCGATCGGCCGGGGAGCAGGACCGAGTAGTGGGCGAGCGAGAAGGTCGCCGGATCGCGCCCCACCTGCTCGAGCTCGTCGCGGACCCAGCCGACCATCTCCACGAACTGCTCGACCGGCGCGTTCGCGAAGATCCCGTCGGCCAGGCGGGCGGCCCGGCGGATGGCGGCCTCGGCGCTGCCGCCGATGACGACCGGGATGCGCCGTGGCGGCACTGGGCGGACGGCGACCTCGGGGAGGGTGTAGACCTCGCCCTGATGCTGGAACGGACGCCCGCTCCACGCCTGCGGCAGGATCGCCAGGATCTCGTCCATGGCGCGGCCGCGCCGCCGCGGGTCGGCGCCGAGCCCCTCGAACTCCACCTCGGACCAGCCGAGGCCGAGCCCGAGCGTCAGCCGGCCGTGGCTGAGCAGCTGGACCGTTGCCGCGTCCTCGGCCAGGCGGATCGGGTGGTGGAGCGGCGCGAGCACGACGCCCGTCCCGATCCGGATCGACGACGTCGCGGCCGCGATGGCCGCGCTGACGACGAGCAGCGAGGGCATGTACCCGTCGTCGACGAAGTGATGCTCCGTCGTCCAGACCGAGTCGAAGCCGAGGCGCTCGGCCTCGACGGCCAGGCGGACGGTCTCGTCGTAGGCACGCGTCCAGTCGGTCTCGCCAGGCCGGAGCTGGGCGCTGAGGAGTCCAAATCCAAGTCCCATGTCCGGACGATACGGCGCCGCCGCGGAGTCTGCAGCGGGGTCATGCCGATCGGCGCGTGGGGAGGGTGGGCCACTCACCTGCTCATGGAGGGCCGACTGCTGGGCCAGCTGCCGCCCAGCCACGGCACGAGCTCGCTCGGCTGTCTCCCGTGCCCCCCTGAACCGCCTTTGCCCGAGGCTAGACTCACGAGGGATCAGTCTTCCGGCCTGATCTCGCCCGGCAGGCCGTGCAGGCCGGCCGGGCGAGCTTCCTAGCGAGGGATCGACGATGAACTCACGAGAGCGTGTCCTGGCAGCGCTGCGCCGCGAGGAGCCGGACCGCGTTCCCTACTGCGAGGAGTACGTCAGCCGGCCGTTCGCCGAGCGCCTGATGGGCTGGGGCAGCCCGCTCAGCGAG
>JBBSCF010000084.1:0-11853 GCA_038250545.1 Candidatus Limnocylindrales bacterium
CGGTCGATCGGGGACATCCTCTCCCAGCGCCCAGCGAAGATCTCCTGACTCACCGAAGCGAAGGCGCGCTCGAAGGCAACCGCGAACTCGGCCCGTGTCACCCGACCATTGGCCGCGGCGTCGAACGTGTAGTAGCCGAGCTTCTGTACGTAGTACGGTCGGCCGCCGGCCAGGTCCACGATCTCGGCGACCACATCTGCGTCGAAACGGACGGTCGTCTCACCGAGGGGCTCGGTCAGGGCCCGAGCTGTATCCGTGTCGTCGAGTGGACCGACGGACAGCGGCTCGAAGAACCGGACCAGCGGCTCATGAGCCGATCGAACCTCCGTGAACAGGCCTGGCGACGCGGCGATGACGAATGCCAGAGGCAGGTCGGCGGCGTAGAGCTCGAGGGCACACGCTCGCAGCTGCAGGAGCGCGTCCCCGGTGTCGGGAAGCAGGTCGACGTCGTCGAGGAGCACGACGACAGACCGCTCCTCGCTTGCCCGACGCTCGACGAGGTGTCGCAGGGCAGCGCGAAACTCGCGCTCCGGATCACGTGACGGCCGCCGGATACGAGCATCGGCGATCCCGATGTCGAGTCCGATCTCCACCTCGACGCGCCGACGCCAATCCGTCGCCAGCTCAGCATCGATCGTCGTGACGAGGCCGGCGAGAAACTCGTCTGCGGGCCGCGGGTAGGCCATCGATAGGACGACGACGTCCCCGGCCTGTTGCCGAAGTCGACGCCAGTGCATCAGCAACGTCGTCTTGCCGATCGCCCACTCGCCGAGCAGCGCTGTGTGCTGCGGCTGTCCCTGGCGGGTCCGCGCGACGCGAGCGTCGAAGATGGCCGTCTCGCGGTCGCGCCCCGCCAGGAGCGGCGGGAGGATCCCGCTGCCGGGTCGGAATGGGTTCGTCGATCGCGTTTGTGACAATTGTTTCAAGTCCTGTAACAAGCTCACGTGCCGGGCGCCGGAGACGGCCAGCGCTTGACCATGCCTGAACAGCATGCTTGCAAGCCTCGTCTTGGTCCATGCCTATGTGTACTGGTTCGTGTACGGTTGGATGGTCGATGTTGGAGCTATCGTCGAGGCAGAGTGGAGGCAGGCAGGCCGCCGGGCTGGGCAATTCCGGGGTGTAGCAGAGCGTGTACGGGCGTCTACAACTCGCGGGGACGAGGAGGTGCATTGGTCGGGGCGAGAGGAGACAAACCTCCACGACCGACCTTAATGTCCCGGCCCGACTGCCGCTGGAGATCGCGGTTACGGGGGTGGAGCGAGGGGTCGGCGGTGGGATCGCATAACCGGGACCTCGTCGGGGCGTGAGCCGTCGCGCCGACGCTCTCCACGGACTGTCAGGATCGTCGGCGGGACCGTTACGATCTTCGTTCACCGCGTCCATGTGATCGCGTGGGGGGCCATCGTCGGTACGTGCCCGCCGACAACGACAGCATCAGTGTCAGGTCCTCCGAGAGCCCGCGACCTGGCTACTGGCGGACGGTTCGCCCGGTGCAGTTGGCGGGACGAGCCTGGCGGCCACACCTCAGCTCGCTCACGATCGACGTGCCAGCGCAGGCCCGTGTATGCACCGCCCGTGGTCGTGCCACGTGATCCGACCGGCAGGTTACGGCCGCCATGCAGGCGCGTCGAGGGCTGCTTCCGCCCCGGCCTTAGCTCAGGGGTTGCCGCTGAACGTGTCGCAGCCGTCCGGAGACCCCGTCTGGTAGCCGACCGTGAACCACTTCTGGCGCTGGGCGGACGAGCCGTGCGTCCAGGTCTCGGGGTTGACCTGGCCCTGCATCTCCTGCTGGATCCGGTCGTCCCCGACGGCCGACGCGGCATCGAGGGCGTCGGCGACCTCCGCGTCCGTGAGCGCCACGAGGTAGCCCGTCGCGGCCGCGTGGTTCGCCCAGACGCCCGCGTAGCAGTCGGCCTGGAGCTCGGTCCGGACCGACTGCCCGGCCTGGCCCTCCTGGCTGGTCCCGCCCGATAGCGTCCCGACAAGATCCTGAACGTGATGCCCGTACTCGTGGGCGAGGATGTAGGCCTGCGCGAACGGGCCTCCCCGGGCGCCGAACGTCGAGCGCAGCTCGTCGAAGAACCCGAGATCGATGTAGACATAGCTGTCGCTCGGGCAGTAGAACGGGCCACTGGCCGATGACGCGACGCCGCATCCGGTGCTGAACTGCTCGGTGAAGAAGCGGGTCCTGGCCACGACGTAGGGCTGGCCCGAGGAAGCGAACTCGTCGGTCCAGTAGGCCTGGATGCTGTTGACGTAGCCCACGATCCGGCAGTCCTCTCGGGTGTTCGCGTCGGCCCCCGTCCTGCATTCGTTGGCCAGGGCGCTGCTCGCCGGCCCGGGCTCGCCGGCACCGCCGCCGATCGTCTGGTCGACGAGGCTGCCGAGCGTCCCGCCGGTCGTCGAGCTGCCGCCCAGGAGGACCCAGACGAGGGCGACGATGATCCCGATCCCGCCGCCTCCGCCAACCATCAGGCCGCGCCCACCGATCCTCGACCCGCGGACATCCTCGACCTGCGATGGATCGAGCTTCGCGCCCGTGTTGAACGACATCTCAGGCGCCTCCCGCGGGCGACACGCTCAATGGCGGGTCTTTAGCCGCCGGTGGTCTCCCGGCATCACAGCCTCACGATTCCGGCGTTACAGCCTGATGACGCCGACCAGGAAGAGGATCACCACGACGATGACGATCACGCCGATGATCCCGATGCCGCCGTTCCTGTTCATCTCGATCTCCAGTTCACCGATTGCGGGCCGTTGGGCCGTCGCATCGGGAGCGGGTCGCGCTCCCGAGCGTCGGTGCCTCCCCGCACCTGCGCTTGATGACGCCAGTGTCTCGTCCAGCCTTCGGCGCGTCATGACGGTCGATCATGACGTGCCGGTCTCGCCCGGAGACACTCCAAATCCGCGGTCGTCGGCGCTTGCTCCGCAACGCCCCGGCGCCACGCACCCCCGGAAGGATCTCCGAGATGGCCGACCAGCATGCCAAGGGCACCATGAGCAAGATCGAGGGCAAGGGCGAAGGAATCGCCGGCAAGACGACCGGCAACAAGGGCCAGGAGCTCCACGGAAGGGCCAAGCAGATCCGATTGGACGCGACCCATGGCTAGGGAACGGCCCCATGTGATCGTCATCCGGCGGGATGGTGGCCATGGGTGCCTCATCACGATCCTCCTTCTGATCGTGGCATGGCCGCTGGCGATCCCGTACTGCGATGATGTCCCTGCGGTGGTCGCAGCTGGGGTCTGACCCGATCCCGTACTGCGATGATGATTGATGGCCTGGCTCGTAGGCTCGACCTTCGACTGGCTGACGGGCGGCCCTCTGCGACGTCGCCGGCACTGACACCGCGGCGACGCCTGCAGGGATGACGGGTCTTCATGCCGCCACGGCGCTGCCGAAGCAGACTCGGGTTCGCGAGCGGCGCCGATCGGCACAACAACGAACGGCCGCCAACGACCACCGCCGCCAAAGAGGAGCCCCATGTCTCGTTTCACGTCCTGGCTGCGCCCGACGACGGTCGCGCACGCCCATTGCGACATCCCCTGCGGCATCTACGACCCGTCCGAGGCCGTCCAGGCCGCCCGCACCGTCGCCCGGATGGTGGAGCTGATCGGCAAGCTCCCCGAGGGCTCGACCGCCGTCAGCGACCGGAACACGTTCGTCCGCTGCGTCGCGGTCAAGGAGCAGCACGCGGAGAAGGTGAAGCACGAGGTCCAGGTCATCTGGTCCGACTACTTCAAGCCGGAGCACCTCGCGGCATTCCCGGACCTGCACACGAAGGTCTGGACGCTCCTCAAGCTCGCTGGCAAGAACAAGCAGGGCGTCGACGCCCAGGCGGCTGCCGACCTCGAGGCCGCCACCAAGGAATTCGCCGACATGTTCTGGGCCACCAAGAAGTAGGCGACGCCGGTCGGCCGGAGCGGGAGAGGCAGCGGGCTCACCGCTGACCCAGGGGGCACCCCAGCCTCCACACGGTGAACGACCTGGAGACGATCCGATGTGGGAGCTTGGCGTCAGTCCCCTGGAGCTGGTCGCGCGGACCGCGATCATCTACGTGCTCTTCTTCGGCGCCCTGCGCCTGGCCGGGAAGCGCGAGATCGGCCAGTTCACCCTGTTTGATCTTGCGATGGTGCTGCTCGTGGCGAACGCGCTCCAGCCGGCCATGACCGGGGCCGACCAGTCGGTCCTGGGTGGGGCGATCATCCTGGCCACGATCTTCGTCCTCAATCGCCTCGTCGCCGTGGCCCGCACCCGGATTCCCTTCGTCCGGCGGATCCTGGAGTTCAGGCCGACGACGATCGGCCGGGATGGGCAATGGCTCGAGGCGGAGTTCGCCCGTCAGGGCATCGATCTCGGCGACGCGGACGCCGCCCTCCGACAGCACGGCCTTGAGCGCGTCGGGCAGATGAAGCTGGCCACCCTCGAGGAGGACGGGGCGATCAGCATCGTCCCTGCCGAGGAGGGAGACTCGGCGCGGCCCCACCACCTGATCCGTCGATATCGCCGGTCCCGGCTGTAGTCGCGCAGCAACGTGCGCGGGGCCGCGCAACATCGTCGATCGCCATGTCCGGAGCCTGCGGGTCATGCTCCAAGGCTCGCGGGCGTCCCGGTCGCGGAGCCGGCGACTTGATCGAACGTCATGACGCGGCGGCATCGGGCCCACACGCTGGCGGTCTGATGAACCGGGTCGCAACCGGGACGCGGACGGGACGTGCGAATCCGACCACGTGACTCGCTGTCATGACAGTGGCGTGTCACGGGGAGACACTTGGTCTTGGGCCGCGCGTACCCGGGGCCACCGCCGGCCATCGGACGGGGCGACCAGGGAGCAGCACAAAGAGGAGCACCGAGATGACCGACGAGCACGTCAAGGGAACCGTCAGCAAGATCGAGGGCAAGGTCGAGGAGGTTGCCGGCAAGGTGACCGGCAACAAGGGCCAGGAGCTCCACGGCAAGGCGAAGCAGGTCCAGGGCAGCGGCCAGGAGGGCCTGGGCGATCTCCAGGACGCCCTCGACAAGGACAAGGACAAGGACAAGGACAAGAGCTGATCCACCCGCTCGGAGGTGGCCGGAGTGGCGCCAGGGGTGCCGCGCCGGCTTCCGACCGTCCGCGCCGACCCCGACCGACATCACGATGAGGGCAGCCATGGCCACCAAGCTCGCACCCGTCCGCTCGTTCACCACGAGCATCGACATCCCGGCCGAACGCCGCGCCAAGGTCATCAAGATCCTCAACCAGCACCTGGCCGATTCGTTCGACCTGCAGAGCCAGGTGAAGCAGGCGCACTGGAACGTCAAGGGCTCCGACTTCTGGCAGCTGCACAAGCTGTTCGACGAGGTCGCCGAACGCGCCTCCGAGTGGGTCGACGAGCTGGCCGAACGGGTCACCGCCCTCGGCGGTTACGCGACCGGAACGGTGCGCATGGCCGCAGCGTCCAGCACGCTGCCGGAGTTCCCGACCGACATCACCGACAGCATGGACTACGTCAGGGCGGTGGCGAAGCGGCTCTCGGCCTTCACCAACTCGGCCCGCGAGGCGACCGACGAGACCGACAAGCTCGGCGACGCCAACACCGCGGACCTGTTCACCGAGATCAGCCGGTGTGCCGACAAGTACCTCTACTTCCTTGAGGCGCACCTCCAGGACTAGCCCCGCGGCGGGGGAACCGGCGCCAGCGACAGCAGCCGGGCGTCTGACCGGTCGTGCAGGTCCCCGGGCGTCCGGCCGGGCCGCAGGCGCCCATGGCCTTCAACCCATACCGGGCGCCTTGGGTCGTAGCGGGCCGCCGCGGCGCTGTGCGGGACCGCCCCCAAGACCGACCGCCGCCGCGTCGAGCGCCGGGCGGCACACGACTGACGGACGTCGGCCACGGCCCGACTTCTGCGAGGCCGCACACCGTTGCGTTGGGCGGGATCGCAGGTCAGATCTCGCTCGCGCAGGCCTTGCACTTCGTTGCGTCGACCACGTTGTGAGTCCTGCAGAGACGACCTGACGACTCCCGCACCCGACACCATCGTCGGGGGCCTCGCGGGCGTCCCGGTCGGGGGGCCGGGGCGGTGACAGAGCGTCACGGCGCGGCGGTCTCGGCCCGCACACTGGCCGCCGTGCCTGCGCAGGGACACTCACGGTCGCGCCACGCGCATCCGTCCGTCGACTCCCGGCCGCACGTCGATCCCCTAGCGGGGCCGCGATCCCGGTCGGCAATCAACGACTGAGAACGGATGTTCTGGTCGGGGCGAGAGGAGACAAACCTCCACGACCGACCTTAATGTCCCGATCTGGCGGCTTCGGTGCGCGGTGACGGGCTCGGTCGGCGACGCTCCAAGAGGGGGATCCGCACCTCCTCGTGGGCCTGCACGCTAAGGCCCAGGGTGGTTCCAGCCCGGCCTCTGGAGGGCAATCCACCATGCACCCGGTCGCTGCTGCCGTGGGCCGGGTACCGACGAGTCGTCATCAGGCCAGGGGCACAGGCGTCCAGCCCTGCGTCTCAGGGTCCCAGGCGAGGTCGGCGATCCCGGCCCCGACCGGCTCGAGGAACCGCCGGACCGAGGCCGCAGCAGCCGCAGGCGTGGGGTCCGGCAGGTCCACCTCCGCCCGCCAGGCCGCGTAGGGCCGTGCCCACGACGTCGGCGGCTCGGCGATCGCCGGCGGCCACGGGTGCGTGGCCCGGCGCAGGAACGTCGCGGCGCACGCGGCCATGAGGGCATCCGACCGGAAGCTGAAGTGCCGGGCGAACCATGCGAGATCGACCAGGTCGCGCGCCCGCGTGTTCTCGAGATCGCGCGGCAGGGTGAGCGCGTGGATCTTCTCGGCCACATGCTGGGCGACCGGGTAGACGGGGAAGCGCGACGGCGGAAACCCGAGGCGCTCGAGGACCGGGTCAGAGCGGCAGGATTCGGGCGGGCCGACGACGGCGTCGGCCGCGCTGACGTCCACCTTGAAGCGCACGAACTCGGCGCCCGCAAGACGCGCCACGACGACGAAGCGCAGGTCGCCGCCCGGCGGGCCGTCGAGCCGCGACGGCGCCGCCACCACCCCGTAGTCCAGGTCGTCGCCGGCATCGACCGCGAAGGCGGAGGCGAGGAGCACGGGCGCCGCCTCGATGGTGGTGTCCACCCGGAGGTCGAGGTCCTCGGTGAAGCGGGCGGCGTCGGGCCGCCGGAGCTGGTTCGCGTAGCCGCCCTTGACGACCCACTCGCCTGGTGCCGCCGTGAGCAGCCGGACAAGAAGCCGGTCGATCGCGACGACCAGGTGGATCCGGCGCGGAACCACGCCGGCCTCGCGGGCGGCGCCAGCCATCCGGGCGAGGAGGCTGGCGCGCCGCCCGGCCGGGGTCGTGCCCCGGGAATCCGTCACAGCCCGGTGCCGGCGAACGGCGCGTGGTGCAGGAGGTCGGCGAGGTCGGCATCGGTGAGCATCGCCCGAGCCCGGGCGTCGTGGGCGGCGGCGACCAGCTGGTCGGGGTCGGCGCCGGCCCGGGCGGCGTCGAGGAGGGCCCGCCGTGCGGTGCTCACCCACAGGCCGTCGCGGAACACCCGGTCGGCGGTGGCGCCGTGGCGCGAGCGATGGAGCGTGACACCCGGCCGCGCCCGCAGCCTGGAGGTCTCGGGGATCGTGAGGTGCACGGTCGCGGGGATGATGTCCGACAGGCCGAGCAGCGCGAGCGCCGTTTCGTGGCTGAAGGTGCCGAATGGCGCGAGGGCCTGGAGCGCGTGCAGGTCGTCGTCGGGCCCGGCCGGCCAGTGGGGCAGGCGGTACAGGCCGCGGCCGACGCGCGCAGCCGATCCGTGCTGGGCGCGCCAGGTCAGCGCCCGCCGGCTGATGCCGTGCCGGGCGGCCTGGGCGGTGGTGAAATAGCCGCGCTGTTCACCGGCGGCTGCGAGCAAGTCGTCCCATGACATGCGCGGATGTTACGCGATCCGTAACAACAGGGCGTGCACGACGTGTCCTTGGGGCCCTCACCAGTCCATCGCGGCGAGCATGCTCGTGAGGTTGCGCTTGCGCCCGTGAGCGGCCCGAACTGTCGCGAGGTAGGCCGCGAACTCGGCCTCGGCACCGAGCGTGACCATGAGCCCGCGGATGTGCCCCAGGAGCTCGACCGCGGCCGCGTAGCCGTCGTTCCGTTTCGTCCCGAGAAGCGCCTCGACCTCGCGCTGGTAGATCGGAATCGCGTCGGCCGGATGCTCGGTCTCCCGCCGGCGGGCCAGCTCCCGCCAAACCTGTTCGCTGCATCCCAGCGCCGTCGCCTCTCGCCAGGCAGCGTCGAGGTCGCCCTCGCTGAGGTACATCCGCGCCAGCGCTGATCCGTCCACGGGAAGGTCCCAGCGGAAGCGAGGGGGCCGGGCCGTGCCCTGCGCACGGACCACCGCTTCGCGCGCCGCATCGAGCGCACGCGACCTCCAGAGCGGCCAGGCGTCGATGCGCTGGGCGTGGGACTTGAGGAGGAGGAAGCCTTCGAGGGTGGGGCCGTCTTCGAAGGCTGCCCAGATGAGGGCGATCGCCTCGTCATGGCGCGAGCGCTGGTGGTACAGCTCGGCCAGGAATGCCCGGAGCCGCCCATCGAGCGTCCTGGGAAAGGCACGCACGCCGCGCTCCGCCCACTCGAGCGCCTCGTCGGCACGGCCGGCATCCAGGCACACCCGGGCGATCTCGAGGAACGCGTACGGGCTGGAGAGATCGCGGCTCATGATCGCCACGAGCTCATCGACATCGCCGGATGCCCGCGCAAGCGACTCCATGATCGAGGTGATCCGGAAGCGCCGATCCCCAAACGAGCGGCCGACGTCCGCCCCCGGGGTGAGCGGCGGCACCTTGGCCCACTCTACCTCGGCGCGGCGCCGGTACTCCGCCAGGCCGGCCTCCCCGAGCACATCGGCATACGTCAGCGCCGCACCGGAGAACACGTCCCACCCGTCTCCGAGCTCCCAGGCGAACAGGCGCGCGGCGAGGCTCACGGGATCCGGGCGGGCGACCTCGCAGGCCGCGAGGTGCAGTTCCTGCACGCGCTCGAGGAGTCCGCCCATCTCGCCGTCGGAGTCGTCGACGTACTCCATCGCCCGCTCGATGCGCCCCAGGGCGTGCTCGCAGAGCTCGATGGCAACGGTGGCCGAGCCGTCCTGCAGGATCTCCTCCACGAGATCGATGGCGGCGTCGATTCCTCGCGCGTAGGCGTAAGCGTCGGCGTAGCGGACGAAGTCCGGCGAACGCGCCGCCTGGTCGATCGTCCGCCGGACGAGGTCCGCCCCCGCACCGGTCGCGTCTGCCATCGCAACCCGGAGCGTTAGGCGCTCGCGAAGGCTGTCATCCCGGTCGGCCTGCGCGAGGACCAGCTCGACGAGCGCGAGGCGATCCAGGCTCTCGATGTGCGTCCGGATGTCGTCGAGGGTCACGCGTCGCTGGCGGGCCGGCCTGGGCCGCTTCAACCGTTGGTCAGGCTCAGACGGCACCGCCTCTTCGTCGAGCCAGGCCAGGGCGAGGGCGACCATATGCTTGCAGAAGACGCCGTCCTCACCCACGGGACAGTCGCATGAGGCCGCGAGCTCGTCGCCGTCGAGCCAGAGTCGCACCCCGTAGGCGTCCGTGCCCGCGACCGTTCCGGAAAGGTCATCTCCCTCCTCGACCATGCCGGTCACCCGGCCCTCGGCAGCACAGTGCTGCCCGCGCCGGAACGTGCGAACGCCGGCGCTGTTGACGCAACAGCGCCTCGCGCTCGAGCAGGTCGCCCAGGCCGGCTATTGCCACAGAGTGGAACCTCGCCCGTCCATCTCGGCGCGCAGCCTGCGTCAGTGGAGGCGCGGCGGCGCCGGCGGGCGATCGTCCGCCCCGGAGGCCGCCTCGCCATCGACAAGCTCGACGTCCTCGAAGATCAACCGGAAGCGCCAGCCCTCGAAGGGTTCGAGGGCTCGCCCGAACTCCTCCCACGACAGGCGGCGACCGTCGACGACGACGTCGTATGGTCCGTCGTCCTCGTTCCACACCAGGCGACCCACCAGCTCGTCGCCGGCCATGAGTGGAGGTCCTCCGGGGCGCTCCTCGAGGTCGAGGCGGGCGACCTGCTCCCCGAGCCGGACCCGGAGGCGAGCCAGCAAGGCGTCGGTGTCCGTGTGGTGAGACCCCAGGACACTGGCTTGATACCCCTCCCCGCCGGCGCAGCCGAGCTCCTCGGCCTCCGCGACGATCCCGGTCGGGGCCCGCCACAGCCGGTACGCGAAGCGGTGTCTCCGACCGTCGGGACCGGTGAGCATCTCCTCGCCTGGGGGGTCAGGCAGGACGGGAAGGCCCGTGCGTTCGGCCACGCGACGGTCGAAGCATCGGTCGCACAACTCGACCCGGCCGAGCGACGCGCGCGCCAGCAGGCCACAGTCGACACGGGAAGGGCCAGCAGTACCGGTTCCGGACACCAGGCAAGGGTACAGCGGACACCGGCAGGTTCCTTGATCGCAGGTCCGTGACGAAGGCTGGATTTCGGGGCGACGGCGCGGTCTTGGGCCAACGACTTGGCTCGTTGCCCCAAGTCGCCCAAATCGAGGTTCGGCCGAACCGCTGCCGGCTGCTGCGACCGCAGAGGTCGCCGGCCGAGGCCCTCAGCGGGACCATCGACCTGATGAGGACAGACCGCGAGACCGGTCTCGCGCAGCCGCGCCCCCGCCTGAATGTGCTCATTGCGGGACATAGAGGTAGGTTGGTGCAAGATGCCGGTCCGGCGCGAGGGGTCAGCGGGCTGAATCCACGCACGAATCGGGTGCTGGAGGATCTGGTCGGGGCGAGAGGAGACAAACCTCCACGACCGACCTTAACGTCCCGGTCTGGGCGCTTCGGTGCCGAGTGCCCGACGCGCCATGGAGGCTGTAGCCGACGCTCCTAGCGCTGGGGCGCTCGCCCGACGCCAGGCGGGACAACCTCGTCCGCCGGTCGTCGAGGGCCGGTCCGATCCCGTCATCGTCCTCGTACGGCGTGGTGAGGCGCGTTCCGTCGGCGAGCCGGAACTCGTGGAGGTGGGCGTGGTCCCATCGGGCGAAGGCGTCGTCGATCGCCAGAGCGAGATCGGCGAACGGGTGCGTCCGCGCGGTAACCAGGACCCGGCCAGGACAGGGCCACAGATGCTCACCTCGCCCCTCGACGAGCTCCACGCGGATCGAGAGCCAGGACCTTGTCATCGCCGGACCTCCGCTATCCCAGCAGCGCGAGGAGCACCCCGGCGGGCACGGTGAGGACCTCGCGGTCGAGCTCCGTGTCGCGCCGGCTGACCATGATCCCGCGCCCGAACGCCTTGCTGATGCTCTCGTAGTCCTTGCCCGACCGACGGGCGGCGTACTTGGACTCGAGCGCGATGAGCGTCGGATCGGTGACCAGGAAGTCGATCTCCCGGCCGTCGGCGCTGCGCCAGTAGTAGAGGTGCTCGGGGTGGGCGAACCCCTCGAGCGCCGCGCGGTCGGCGCGCAGCAGGGCGATCGCAATCGCGTTCTCGACCAGGGCGGGCTCGGACGCGGCGGGCCCGCCCAGCACGCCAGGGATCGCCGCGAGCGCCGGATCGCCGAGATACAGCTTGCGGGGGCGGCGCAGCGCTGGGCCGTCCTGGCGCTTCGCATCGCGCTGGTAGAGGGCGATCAGGGCGAAGGAGGCGGCGAGCACGTCCACGTAGGCCCCGGCGGTCGGGCGGCTGACGTCGAGCTCCTGGGCGAGGGTCCCGGTGTCGGTCATCGAGGACAACGCGACCACGGTTCGCGCGAGCAGCTTGCGCAGGGTGAGGTCGCTGCGCGACAGGCGGCGGGCATCGGCCGACAGCCCGCGCCAGAGCTCGGTCACCGTGGCGCCCGCGACACGGCCGTCGGTGAGCATGTCGGTGACAG
>JBBSCF010000085.1:0-11640 GCA_038250545.1 Candidatus Limnocylindrales bacterium
GATGCCCGACCCGGGCTCCTCGTCGTACGTGTCGGCCTCGAGCGCGCGCGCCGTCTCGTTGCGGTTCACCAGGAACAGGACCAGGCCGAAGCCGACGGCCAGGCCCGCGAACGCGTACAGCTGGCCCGTGCCCGAGAGCACGAAGGTCAGCACGGCCAGCAGCAGGCACAGCCCGTAGATGACCAGAACCGTCTGGCTGTGCGAGAGCCCGAGGTCCAGCAACCGGTGGTGGATGTGACCGCGGTCCGGCGTGAACGGCGAGCGGCCAGTCGCGAGGCGCCTGACGATGATCCAGAAGGTGTCGATGATCGGCACGCCCAGCACGAGCAGCGCCACGGCCACCTTGGCCGTCCCCAGGATGGCCAGCACCGCGAGCGTGTAGCCCACGAACATCACGCCGCTCGTGCCGATGAAGATCGTGGCGGGATGGAAGTTCCAGCGCAGGAACCCCAGCAGCGCCCCAGCCAGGCCGAAGCACAGGATGCCGATGAATGGCTGCCTGACATCGGTCGTGAGCGAGATGAGCCCGAGGGTCGCCGCCGCGATCAGCGCGATGCCCGACGACAGCCCGTCGAGGCCGTCGATGAAGTTGATGCTGTTGATCATCCCCACGATCCAGAGCGTCGTGAAGCCGATCGCGAACGGCCCCGTGAACGGGATGTTGCCGGGCCCGACCGGGTTGTTGATGAAGGTCACGGTGATCCCGGCGCCGACCGCGACGAGCGCCAGGAGCAGTTGGCCGAGGAGCTGCCAGCGGGCGCGCAGCTGGAACGTGTCGTCGAGGACACCCAGGACCGTGGCCAGCGCGCCGCCCGCGAGCAGACCGGTGAGCTCGGCCAGGTCGAGGTTGCGCGGGACCGGCACCTGGCCGGTCTGGCTGTTGAGCAGGGTCCCGGCGATCGCCACCACGAGGAACGCGGCCGCGACCGCCACGCCCCCGCCGCGCGGGACGGGCGCCTTGTTGACGCGACGCTCCTCGGGGTGATCGACGTTGTCGAGGCGCAGCGCCACGCGCCGCACGAGCGGCGTGAGGACCAGCGAGATGACGGCGGCGGCGAGGAACGCGGCGAAGAGGAGCGGCACGTAGTCCCCGACCGTCGGGATCAGCCGCATCGGGCGGGTCCGCCCCTAGTCCCGTTCACGGGGAAGGCCCGGCACCGGGAAGCGGCCGACGAGCGCCCGCACGTCCTCGCGGATGCGGGCGTGCACGGCCTCGTCCTCGCGTCCCCGGATGGCCTCCACGATCAGGTTGCCGATGGTCCGCATCTCGTCCGGCCCCATGCCGCGGGTCGTCGTCGCCGGCGTCCCGATGCGGATCCCGGACCCGATGTTGGGCGGGTTCGCGTCGAACGGGATGGCGTTCTTGTTGACGGTGATTCCGACGTCGTCGAGGAGTGTCTCCGCCTCACGACCCGTGACACCGAGCGGCGTCACGTCAACGAGGGCGAGGTGGTTGTCGGTCCCGCCGCTCACGAGCCGGGCGCCGGCGGCCGCGACGGTCGCCGCGAGGACCCTGGCGTTCTCGATGGTGCGGGCCTGGTCGCGGCGGAACTCGTCCGTGGCCGCGAGATGGAACGCGACGGCCTTGGCCGCGATCACGTGCATCAGCGGCCCGCCCTGGACGCCCGGGAAGACGCTCTTGTCGATGGCGGCGGCGAGCGTGCTCTTGCCGAGGGCCGGGAAGTCGGCGCGATCGATGCCCTCGGGCAGGTCCGCGCGCGCGAACACGAGCCCGCCCCGCGGGCCGCGGAGGGTCTTGTGGGTCGTGGAGGTCACGAGGTCCGCGTGCGGGAACGGGCTGGGGTGGAGCCCGGCGGCCACGAGGCCCGCGACGTGCGCCATGTCCACGAACAGCAACGCGCCCACGCCGTGCGCGATGGCCGCGAGCCGCTCGAAGTCCCAGCTGCGCGGGTAGGCCGAGGCACCCGCGACGAGGACCTTGGGGCGGACGTCGAGGGCCTGCGCCTCGAGGACGTCGTAGTCGATCCGCTCCGTCTCGCGGTCGACGCCGTAGGCGTGCACCTCGTACAGCTTCCCGGAGAAGTTGACCGGCGAGCCGTGGGTGAGGTGGCCGCCGTGGGCCAGGCTCATACCCAGGATCCGGTCGCCGGGCCTGAGCACGGCGAAGTAGGCGGCCATGTTGGCCTGGGCGCCGGAGTGGGGCTGGACGTTGACGTGATCCGCGCCCGGGAACAGCGCCAGCGCGCGAGACCTGGCCAGCTCCTCCGCGAGGTCAACGTACTCGCAGCCGCCGTAGTAGCGCCTGCCCGGGAGGCCCTCGGCGTACTTGTTCGTGAGCCAGGAGCCCTGGGCCTCCTCGACGGCCGCGTAGACGTAGTTCTCGCTGGCGATCAGCTCGATCTTGTCCGCCTGGCGGTGCCGCTCCGCCTCCATCGCGTCCCACAGCTCGGGGTCCACCTCGGCGATGGACGCCCACGCGGTGGACGACAGGGTGGCCTGGGACACAGCGGGGACCTCCAGGGGCGGACGGAAACCGGTCGGTGGGCTATTGTCCCACGGCTCGCGGCCCCGGGATTGCGGCGGCGCGCCGCGGGGCCCCGGCCAGGGCGCGGAGCGTCCCCAGGGCCGGGAGGTGGCCCGGCCACCGACGCGGCGCGGGCCTACGGCTCGATCGCGTGCAGCAGCCCCGCGCCCTCGAGCGCCTCGACGATCCGCGCCGCCGGGATCGCGCCCTCGCGCAGGATCGACGGCAGGTCCAGAGTGCAGTCGACGACCGTGGAGGCGGGTCGGTCGTGGATCGGTCCGCCGTCGAGGACGAGGGCGACTGCGTCGCCGAGACGGTCCGCGATGGCGGCCGCGTCGCGCGCGTCCGGCTCGCCGGAGACGTTGGCCGACGTCGTGGGCAGCGGCCCCAGCGCCCGTGCCAGCGCCCTGGGCGCGGGATGGTCCGGCACGCGGACCCCGATCGTGGGCAGGCCCGCGGCGAGGACGCGCGGCAGGACGGCACCCGGGCGGACCGGGAGCACCAGCGTCAGCCCGCCCGGCCAGAACCGCTCGCCCAGCACGCGGGCGTGGGGCGTCACGACCGCGAGCGTCGCCGCCTGGTCCACGTCCGCGAGGAGGACCGCGACCGCCTTCTCCGGCGGGCGCCGCTTGGCCGCGAACAGGCGCTCGATGGCATCGGGCAGGGCGATGTCCGCGGCGATCCCGTAGACGGTGTCGGTGGGGATGGCCACGATGTGCCCCGCGCGCAGGAGCTCCACCGCCTCGGCGCGCGCGGCGTCGCCGTCGGCGAGGATCCGCGGCGGGCTCACGCCGGGACCCTGCCCTGCCGGTCGGTCTCGCGCAGGTCGTGCGCCTCCGCGGTCAGGCGCGCCGCGGCCCGCGCGGCCTCCTCGGGCGATGCCAGGACCAGGGCCTCGATCAGCGCCGCGGCCCCGTCCTCCTCCACCGGCGCCGCGATGTAGCGCGCCGTCGCCCACACCTCGCGCGGTGCCGTGGCCATCGCCGTCCCGTGCCCGGCGTCCGAGATCATCTCGACATCGTTGAGGGCGTCGCCCATCGCGAGCACCTGGCCCAGGGGGATGCCGGCCCGGTGCGCGAGCCACGCCACGGCACGGCCCTTGGACACGCCCGGGGCCACGAACTCGAGGAACCGGGGGTGGGAGACCGTGGGGCTGGCCCGGCCCGCGAACAGCCGGCGCGCGTCCTCGATCAGCGCCATCGGGTGGCCGGGCTCGCCCACCGCGATGACCTTGGACATCGGCGACCGGATGTCGGCGACGAGGTCCTTCACGGTCTCGGCCTCGCGCCCGAGATACGCGGAGTAGTCGGCGAAGCTGGGGTCCCCCTCGCGCACGATCATCCGCTCGACCACGTTGAGGTGCGGGTTGAGGCCGTTGGCGTAGCACCAGCGGACGGCGTCGGTCATGACGTCCGGCGCCAGGGGCTGGTGCGAGAGGATGCGCCCGATCCGGCCCCGGCGCGCCCCTGGATCCGCCGCCGCGGCATCCTCCCGCGCCGACCGGGCCGGCATCGCCCGCACGATCGCCCCCTGGTGGCCCACGATCGGGTCCACCAGGCCAAGGCGGTTGGCGAACACCACCGCGGACGAGGGCATCCGCCCCGTCGCGAGCGAGACCCGGACGCCGCGGCGCACAGCCTCCCCGATCGCCGCGACGAGTCGCGGCGAGAGCTCCATCTCGGGCCCGATGAGCGTCCCGTCGATGTCCAGGGCCAGCATCCGGATGGGGAACGCGGGCTCTGGGCGGACGCGCGGGCGATGGTCCCTCACGGCCGCGTCGGGACCGCGGGGAGAGGCCGTTCCACGCGGGCCAGGCGCGGGATCCCGGCGAGGTCCGGCTGCACGGCGCAGCGCCAGCCCGGCAGGAGCGCCTCGACCGCCGCGATCATCGTCTCGCCCTGGTCCCACCCGATCTCCAGCAGCGCGATGCCGTCGTGCTCGAGCACCTTGGGCAGCCGGTCGAGCAGCCTCCGGATCTCGTCCAGGCCGTCCGGGCCACCGTCGAGCGCCAGGCGCGGCTCGAACGCGAGGTCCTTCGCCAGACCGTCCATCACCGCGGTGGCCACGTATGGCAGGTTGGCGCAGATCACCGCGTACGGCGTGTCACCGACGGGGAGCAGGTCCCCCTCGCGGAAGACCATCCGGTCCGCCACCCCGTGGCCCACGGCGTTCTCCTTGGCCAGGGCGAGGGCGTCGGTCGAGATGTCCACCGCCACCACCGTCACGTGCTGGTCCATGCGCCGCCGCCGCAGGGCCGCGATGAGCGCCACGGCGATCGACCCGGTCCCGGTCCCGACGTCCGCGACGCGCAGCGGCGGCATGGCCGCGGGCCGCGGTGCGGCCGTCAGCCGGGCGGTGATCCAGGCGAGCGCCTCGTCCACGAGGAGCTCCGTCTCGGGGCGCGGGATGAGCGCCCGGGGGTCCGTGACAAGGGCCTGGCCGTGGAACTCGCGGAACCCGCGGATGTAGGCGACCGGCTCGCCGGCCTCGCGGCGGGCCACGTACCCCTCGAACGCGGCTGTGGCGCCGGATCCCGCGGGCGCGTCCGGGTGCGTGAGGACCCCGACCCGGTCGATACCCAGCGCGGTCCCCATCAGCAGCTCGGCGTCCAGGCGCGGCGACGTGGAACCCGACGCGGCGAGGCGCTCGGATGCGCGTCGGACCAGCTCGGCGACCGAGGCCGGGGCAGACAAGGGCGAGGGACGGGGGGGCGGGGGGGTGCCTGGCACGGGCGCTACATCCGGATGGTGATGTCGAGGTCCGGTGTCTTGCGCAGGACCTCCGCGGAGGTGCCGCCGCGCCAGCGGTGGAACAACAGGTCCACGGCGTCCTCGCCCACCCGCAGGTTCGAGACCGTCACCTTGGCCAGCCACTCGGGCAGCTCGGGGTGCGCCAGCTCCAGCTCGCGCCGGCCGGCGTGGGGCCGAAGACCCAGCATGACCTCTGCGAACAGGAAGAGCGACCCCGCGGCCCAGGCCTGCGGGGAGCAGGCGACCGGGTACGGGACCGGGACCGGGGAGGCATCGCGGTCGAAGCCGCAGAACAGCTCCGGCAGGCGGAAGTCCGCGAAGTGCTGGGTCGCCTGGAAGACCCTCCCCGTGAGCAGGTTCGCCTCGTCGTGGTGACCGTAGCGCTTGAAGCCGGCGGCGATCAGCGACACGTCGTGGGGCCAGACGGTGCCCGTGTGGTACCCGATCGGGTTGTAGCCCGGCTGGCCCGCGGCATACGTCCGGATGCCCCAGCCGGTGAACATGTCCGGCGCCATCATGCGGTCCACCACGAGCCGAGCCCGCTCCGGGGAGACGATCCCGCTCCACAGGCAGTGGCCCGGGTTGGAGGCGATCGCGTCCGCACGGCGCTTCTCCCCGTCGAGGGCCATCGCGTAGTAGCCCTGGTCGTCGGACCAGAAGGCGGCCTCGAACCGGTCGCGCAGGAGGTCCGCGTCGCGGTTGAGGCGCGCCGCCAGCTCCGCCTCGCCCCGGACCCGCGCGAGACCGGCCATCCGGCGCTTGGCGTCGTAGACGTAGCCCTGGACCTCGGCGAGGGCGATGGGCGCCTCCGCCAGGTGCCCGTGGCGGTCCCGGACCGCGTCGTGCGAGTCCTTCCAGCCCTGGTTGATCAGCCCGCCCTCGGTCCGGCGCTCGTACTCCACGAAACCGTCCCCGTCGCGGTCGCCCCAGCGGTCGATCCACTCCAGCGCCCGCAGGGCGTTCGGCCACAGGCGGTCCACGAGCGCGCGGTCCCCCGTCCAGTCCCAGGTGGCGCCCAGGAGCACGAGCCACAGGGGCGTCGCGTCGACCGTGCCGTAGTAGGGGCGATGGGGCAGCTCGCCCGAGCGCGCCATCTCGCCGGTCCGCAGCTCGTGCAGGATCTTGCCGGGCTCGGCGTCGCGCTCGGGGTCCTCGGCGTCCGCCTGGAGCGAGGCGAGGACCTCCAGCGTCTCGATCGCCAGCTGGGGCCGCACGGCGAGCACCTGGAACGAGGCGATGATCGCGTCCCGCCCGAACAGGGTCGCGAACCAGGGCACGCCGGCGGCGAGGTACTGCTCGCCCGGGCGCGGTCCGTCGTTGATCAGCAGGCGCAGGTCGCCCGTGGACCGCTCGAGCGCCAGGTTGACCAGCTCGTTGTCCGTGCGGACCTCGGCCATGCCCCGGCTCCACGCGTGGTAGCTCGCCGCCACGGCATCGATCTCCACCGGCGGGACCGGCGGAAACAGCACGCCGGCGGGCTCGGCGGTCCCGGCCGTCCCGACGCCCGGGGTCGTTGCGGGCGACGGCCGGGCCGAGGTCCAGCAGATCCAGCCGAGCTCGCGCGCCTCGCCCGGGGCCAGCACCCAGCGCCAGGCCAGCCGCACCCAGCCCGCGTTCGCCGACCCGGCGACGTCCGGGTCGACGGGCCCGAGATCCACCGCGGGCTCCGAGAACGCGAGGTGGGTCGCCATGCGGGTCCCGTCGAGGCCGTCGTAGCGGAACGTGACCCGGTCCCGGCGCATCGCCACCGGCAGCTGCCGGCCGCGCGCGACGCGGTCCCAGCCCCGGACCTCGAAGATGTCCGCCGCGTCCGCCGCCAGCTCCAGCTCGATGAGCAGCTCCTCCGGGGACTCGGCGTAGTTGACGACGCGCAGGCCCTCCTCGAGCACCGTGCCGGTGAGCGTCCGCGTGCGCCCGATGCCCAGCTTCTGGCTCGCGCGGGCCTCCTCCGGGCGCATCTCGTCCTGCGGGTTGCGCTCGATGCGGGGGTTCGTCATCTGGATCATGCCGCGCCAGTAGCCACCAGCCGAGGCCTGGAGCAGGACGGGGCGCAGCCCGTTCACCCGCACGATCGCGCACGAGAGCCGCCTCGTGTCGCCGTCGTACAGCCCCAGGCCGCGCGAATCCGCGTGGATGTCGCCGAACGGATCGGTCAGCAGGTACAGGTTGCCCTGCTTGAGGACCTGGATGGATCCCAGGTCGGTGGCCTTGTCGATCGGGCGGACGACGGGCTCGAAGAAGTCGATGCGTTCAGGATCGAACGGGGGAGCCGGTGTCTGGGCCATCGTCGGCCTCCGTGAGGTTCTTGAGGCGATCAGCCTGGTCCGCCATGACGAGCGCGTCGATGAGCGGGTCCAGCTGGCCCTCGAGGACGCCGGGGACATTGTGGATCGTGGTGCCGATCCGGTGGTCCGTCACCCGGTTGTCCGGGAAGTTGTAGGTCCTGATCTTCTCCGACCGGTCCCCCGCCTGGACCATCGTCCTGCGCGTCGCGCTGTCCCGCTCGCGTTGCTTCGCGAGCTCGAGGTCGTAGAGGCGGCTGCGGAGGACGGCCATCGCCTTGGCCTTGTTCTTGTGCTGGCTCTTCTCGTCCTGGATCTCGACCACGAGGCCGGACGGGAGGTGGGTGATGCGCACGGCCGAGTCGGTCGTGTTGACGGACTGGCCGCCGGGACCGGAGGCGCGCTTGACCTCGATGCGGAGGTCGCGCTCCTCGTCGATCGAGACCTCGAGCTCGTCCGCCTCGGGCATGACGATGACCGTGGCCGTGCTCGTGTGGATCCGGCCGCTGGACTCGGTCGACGGCACGCGTTGGACGCGGTGGACGCCGCCCTCGAACTTGAACCGCGAGTAGGCGCCGTCGCCGGCGATCTCGAGGATGGCCTCCTTGATGCCGCCGATGCCGGTCTCGTGGAGGCTCATCAGGTCGGTCTGGAACTTGTGCTCCTGCGCGTAGCGCGAGTACATGCGGAGGAGCTCGTTCGCGAACAACGCCGCCTCCTCGCCGCCTGCACCCGCGCGGATCTCGACGATGACGTTGCGGTCGTCGTTGGGATCCCGCGGCAGGAGGCTGACCTTGAGGTCCTCGATGAGCTGCGTCTCGCGGGTCTCGAGCGCCGCGACCTCCTCGCGGGCCATCGACTTCATCTCGTCGTCGGTCTCGGCGTGGAGCATGTCGAGGGCCCCGCGGAGCTGCTCGCGGACGTCGCCCAGCTCCCGGTAGGCCTCCACGACGGGCTCCAGGCGCGAGAGCTCCCGGCCCAGGCGGCGCAGCTGGTTGGGGTCCGACAGGACCTCGGAGGTGCCCAGCTGCCGCCCGACGTCGTCGTACTGGCGCGCGAGGCCGGCGAGCTTGGTGTCGAGGCTGGTGTCCGCCATGACGCCGGGCTCCGCCGTCAGCCGGCGAGCGGCGGGTCGATCGAGACCGGAGCCGTCGCCTCGCCCTCGGCCGCCTTGACCGCGACGGCCGCGTCCTGCGCGGCGCGGACGCCCGCGGCGACCTCGCCGGGCTTTGGCATCGGGTCGCGCGCCAGCGCCAGGCCACCCTCGGGGACGGTCTCGCCGTCGGCTTTGATGGCCTCCTCGAGGGACACGATCGCGACCTCGATCATGTCGTCCGTCGGCTGCTTGGTGGTGATCATCTGGACCAGGATCCCCGGCCACATGACGACCTTGACGATCGGGTTGGAGCGGTGGCGGGCGCCCAGACGGAGCAGCTCGTAGCCCACGGCCGCGATCACCGGGATCAGCAGGATCCGGCTCGTGACCATGACGATCGCGTCCTGCCGGCCCACGAGGCTGAAGGCCAGGATCGACAGCAGGATCACCACCACCAGGAATTCCGTGCCGCATCGCGGGTGGGCCGTGGGGTGGGTGCGGACGAACTCGGGACGGAGCGGCTGGCCGGCCTCGAAGGTGTGGATGGTCATGTGCTCGGCGCCGTGATACTGGAACACCCGGGCGATGTCCGGGGTCCGGCTGATCACGGCGAGGTAGCCGATGAAGATCAGGATCCGGGTCAGCCCCTCCACGACGTGCTGGACGAGGCTGTTCTCGATGTTGCTGGTCGTGAAGGTGGCGACGACCAGCGGCAGGATGAAGAACAGGCCGATGCCCAGGATCGCGGTGATGCCCAGCATCAGGGCCACGCTGCCCTTGCCGATCTCCACGCCCTCGTCCTCGGCCTGGAGACCGGCGGAGCGGATCAGCCAGCGGGTGCCCACGACGAGCGTCTCGTACAGGACGACGAGGCCGCGGACGAACGGCCACTTCGCCGCGCGGTTGCCGTGAACCGTGCCGGCGTCGAGGCGCTCGTGCTCGAAGACGATGCGGCCGTCGGGATGGCGCAGGGCGACCGCGATGGCGTCGCGACCGCGCATCATGACGCCTTCGATGAGCGCCTGACCGCCGTAGTTGAAGCGGGGCATGGGCGAAGTCTACCGGGTGAGGGTTGCGGCGCCCCGGCGGGGGCTCGGCGGGCAGGGCCGCGCCGCTCGAGCCGCGCCGCTGGGCGGCTCAACGGTTCGGCCGCGGAACGATCGATCCGCTCCATGGCACATCCATCACCCACGAGGCCGTCCCACCAGACGGGTGTGCCCCGTGGCGGCGCAGGCGTCCGGTCACCGGACGGTTGATCCGCTGCGCGGCAGACGGCCCGCACGCGCCGGGTCCGGGCGTCTCGCGGGCACCGTCGGCCGTTCGGGCCCATACTCGGCGGCGATGCGTCTCGAACTGACCAAGCGTGGCGACTACGCCGTGCGCGCGATGCTCGCCCTGGCACGCGGCAACGGAAACGGGTTGCTGTCCGCGCGGCGGATCTCCGACGCGATGACCATCCCCGTCCGCTTCCTGCCCCAGGTGCTCGCCGACCTCCAGCGAGGCGGCCTGGTCGAAGCCGCGCCCGGCCGATCCGGCGGCTACCGGCTGGCCCGCGACGCGTCCGCGATCAGCCTGCTCGACGTCATCGAGGCCGTCGAGGGTGACAGCCGGCGCCAGTCCTGCGTCCTCCGCGGCGGGCCCTGCGGCCTCGACGGCCTCTGCGACGTACACGGCGTCTTCTTCGAGGGCCAGGAGGCGCTGCTCGCCCACTTCGCCGGTTCGTCGCTCGCGGACCTCGCGGCCCTCCACACCGCCGACGAGTTGCGGATCACCGCTTCGGGCTGAGCGGCCCGCGGGGACTCGGCACGTTCCGCGCACCCGCGCGTGCGTTTTGGCCGTGTCGGGCGTGATCGGGGTGTGGTCTCCTCCGTGGCGATGCTGATCGACGCCGACGAGCGGTACGCGAGCGCCTTAGCGCAGGCGTCACCGGACCGCCGCCGGGCGACGGAGCCGTCGTCAGCGCGCGGCGCGCAGCGCCCCCACCGCGAGCGCCCCCGTCGCGAGCACCGCGAACCCGGCCAGCGCCGCGCCCGCGATCGCCGCGGGTCCAACCCCCATCGGCCATCCGACGGCCAGCAGCGTCGTCCCGGCGTTGAGCGCCAGCAGCCGCGGGGTCGCCAGCCGTCCCAGCACGACCCGCTGGCGCGCGTGCTCCACCGGCCCCCCGGGCCCGATCGACGGCAGCAGGTGGGTCCACGACGCCATCAGCACCTGCGCGATCCAGCCCATGGCGAGCGGCGCGCCCAGGAGCGGTGTCGACCACGCCTCGACCGTGGTGCCATGGGCGAGCAGGAGCAGGGTGGCTGCCGTGACCCCGACGACGAACCAGGCGACGCCGGCGAGCAGCCCCACCGACGCGAACCGGTGCCAGCCCGGATCGGTGGTCCAGCGCCCGCGCGCCCGGACGACGTGCACGGTCTCGAGCGCCATCGCGAGCGCGCCGACCACCACGAGCAAGGCGCCCCCACCCGCGACGGGCGCGAGCCCGAGCATCAGCCCGACGACGACGATTGGCGAACCCATGGCGATCCCCAGTACTGCCGTGACCGCACTCCGCCGCGGGACGATGCGCCCGCCCAGGACGGTCGGCAGGAAGTGGAGCAGCGTCGCGACGATGACCAGCGACACGAACCCGATGACGTTGGCCCACGCGTGCGCGGACCGGAGCTGCACCCAGCGCTCCAGGATCGGTGGCCAGCCGGCGACGAAGAGCATGCCCAGCACGCTGCCGACGGCCACGTTCGCGAGCGCGAGCGTGTAGCCCAGCGAGACGATGGGCCGGCGCATCATCAGCCCCTTCCGGCCGGACGCGCGGACCGCGAGCGCCACCCACCCGATCCCGGTGAGGTAGAGCCACCCACCGACGGCCGCGACCAGCCCCGCCTCAGGGGCGATCCCCCGCACCGCGACCAGCGCGGCGCCCACCGCCACGAACCCCACCCCCGCCTTGCGCAGCCGCGACGGTGCCGGCGCCCCGGCCGCCAGCGCCGCGACGAAGAACGGCATGACGCCCGCGATGGCGGTCGA
>JBBSCF010000086.1:0-11533 GCA_038250545.1 Candidatus Limnocylindrales bacterium
CTGGTCGCCAGCCCCGCAACCACCCCGCGGGGTCGCCCGCCGGCCAGGTCCGGATCATCCCTGGCGTGGCCGTCGGGACCGGAGCTGATGACAGAATCGCTGGCCGCTTCATGGACAAAGTCGCTGGCCGGCGACACCCCCGGACGTGACCATACGAGCGACGGTTTGGTTGCCGTCGCTCGTCGGGCCTCGACGGGATGGACCTCCGGCGAGCGTCGCGCGGGTGCGGCGCCTCCGCCGTCGGTCAGCGGGGGCCGGCCGGTCGCCTCGACCACCGGCCCCGCCGCCGTGCCGATCTACTTGATCTCGACCTTGGCGCCCACATCCTCGAGGGCGGCCTTGATCTTCTCGGCCTCGTCCTTGGTGACGGCCTCCTTGACGGCCTTGGGGAAGGCGTCGACGAGGTCCTTGGCCTCCTTGAGGCCGAGTCCGGTGAGCTCGCGGACGACCTTGATGACCGGGATCTTGTTGGGCCCGATCTCGGTGAGCGTCGCGGTGAACTCGGTCTGCTCCTCCTCGGCCGCGGCGGCCGGGGCGGCACCGGCGGCCGGGGCGGCGGCCGCGGCGGCCGGGGCGGCGGCGGTAACGCCGAAGCGATCCTCGAACTTCTTCTTGAAGTCCGAGAGCTCGAGGACGGTCATCTGCTCGAAGGCCTCGAGCAGCTGGTCGGGGGTCAGCGTGGCCATTGGGGTTCTACTCCTGGTGTGTCAGCGCCCCGGGGGGCGCGGGTGGTCTCGAGGTGAGGGTCAGGCCGCTGCGCCATCGCGCTTGGCGATGAGCGCGTCGACGAGGCCGGCGACGTCCCGCAACGGGGCGTCGAACAGGCCGGCCATCGTGGACAGCGGGGCGGTGATCGCACCCAGCGCCTCGGCGAGGAGAACCTCGCGGGACGGGAGGGTGGCGAGCTGCCGCACGCCATCGGCATCGATCCCACGCGAGCCCAGCACGCCACCGGTGATCCTGACGATCTTGGCGTAGGGTCGCATGGCGTCGAGGACCGCCTTCGCCGTCTGCGCCTCGTCGTTCCCGAAGGCGATCGCCGACGGGCCCGAGAGGAGCGGGGACAGCGCGGCTGCGGCATCGTTGTCCTGTGCCGCGATCCGCATGAGGCGGTTCTTGACGACCCGGTAGGTCACGCTCTGCTTGCGCAGCGCGCGCCGGATCTCGGTGATCTCCTTCACCTTGAGGCCGCGGTACTCGGAGACGATCATCGTGCGGTTGGCGCCCAGCTCGGCGCGCAGCGCCTCGATCGTCTCGCGCTTGGCCTCGGTCGGCATCGAGCCTCCTTGACCTCCGTTGCTCCTGGCGCGCAACCGGCGCGCGGCGGTGGGTGCGCACGGCCCTGCGGCCGATCGACCCCTGCGACGGGCCACGTGGCGAGCAGGGGGCGCGTCCCACCCGGAGGTGAGGCGATGTCCTGCCTCGGCGTGCTCGCCGTCGTCCCCTGCCCTCTCCCCTCGCGGGGTCCGAGGACCGGTCCGGTCCGGCGGATCAAGCCCCGGGCGTCTGGCTCCCCTCTCGGGAGGTCAGGCGTCCTGCGGGCGCAGGCTGTCTGCGGCTTGTCCGTCTGATTGATACGACGCTCGCCTCTCGGCGGCGACGTGCATGGTACTCGGTCGCTCGATCGCGACCCCGTGCCGCCGTTCAGCGGGTCCCCGATGCCAGGCGCCGGGAGCCCGATCAACGGCGGCCTGTGCCGTGGTCTCAGGCCACGGCGGCGGCGAGGACGCCCGGAATGTCAACCCGGATGCCGGGGCCCATCGTCGTCGCGATGGACAGCGTCCGCAGGTACTGTCCCTTGGCCCCGGACGGCTTGGCGCGGTTGATCGCGTCCACGAGGGCCGCCAGGTTCTCGCTGAGCTGCCGCTCGTCGAACGAGGCCTTGCCGACCGGGACGTGGATGATCGCGCCCTTGTCCACCTTGAACTCGACGCGGCCCCCCTTGACCTCCTTGACGGCGCGCTCGATGTCGAACGTCACCGTGCCGGCCTTCGGGTTCGGCATCAGGCCGCGCCGGCCGAGGATGCGGCCGAGGCGCCCGACCATGCCCATGACGTCCGGCGCGGCGACAGCCACGTCGAACTCGAGCCAGCCGGCCTCGATCTTCTTGACGAGATCCTCGGCGCCGACCTCGTCCGCGCCGGCGCGGAGGGCCTCCTGCGCCTTCTCGCCCTGGGCGAAGACGGCGACGCGGACGACCTTGCCCGTGCCGTGGGGCAGGACGACTGTCCCGCGGACCATCTGGTCGGCGTGGCGGGGGTCGACCCCGAGCCGGAGGTGGGCCTCAACCGAGGCGTCGAACTTGACGGTGGAGGTCTCCTTCGCGAGGGCGACCGCCTCCGCGATCGGGTAGACGCGGGTGCGGTCGACCAGCTTCGCGAGGTCCTGGTAGCGCTTGCCGTGCTCAGCCATATCGTGTGCTCCTTCGGTCCCTGTGGACCTGCCCCTGCGGTTCGCGTCCGGTCCGGGGTCTCTCCCGGACGCCGTGCCGGCGATCTAGCCGACCACCTCGATGCCCATCGAGCGCGCGGTGCCCTCGATGACCTTCATGCCGGCCTCGACGTCGTTCACGTTGAGGTCGGGCATCTTCTGCTCCGCGATGGCGCGGACCTGCTCACGTGTGACCTTGCCGGCGGTCGCGCGCTTCGGCGTCGCCGAGCCCTTGTCCACGCCGGCCGCCTTGCGCAGGAGGTCCGGCGCGGGCGGGGTCTTGAGGACGAAGGTGAACGAGCGATCCTCGAAGATCGTGATCTGGGCGGGGATGACCGAACCGGCCTTGTCCGCCGTCTTCTCGTTGTAGGACTTCGTGAACTCGACGATGTTGATGCCGTGCGGGCCCAGCGCGGTGCCGACGGGCGGCGCGGGCGTCGCCTTGCCGGCCGGCAGCTGCAGCGTGAGGACGATTCGAATCTTCTTGGCCACGGTGTTGCTCGCTCCCTGCCTCTACAGCTTCTCGACCTGGAGGAAGTCGAGCTCGACCGGCGTCTCCCGGCCGAAGATGCTCACGAGGACCTTCAGCTTGTTGCGCTCGGGGTTGACCTCGTCCACGGTGCCGATGAACTCCGCGAACGGGCCATCGGTGACGCGCACGCTCTGGCCCTTGGTGAACGCGACCCGGTACTTCGGCGTCTCCACGCCCATGTGCCGGAGGATCTGCTTGACCTCGGTCTCGTCGAGCGGGATCGGCTCGCTGCGCATCCCGGGGATGTTGCCGCTGCCGACGAAGCTCGTGACGCCCGGGGTGTTCCGGACGACGAACCAGGACTCGGGGTCCAGGATCATCTCGACCAGGACGTAACCCGGGTACACCTTCTTCTGGACGGTGTGCCGCTGGCCCTGCCGGATCTCGATCTCGTCCTCCATCGGGACGAGGACCTGGAAGATCTTGTCCTCCATGCCCATCGACTCGATGCGGTGCTCGAGGTTGGCCTTGACCTTGTTCTCGTAGCCGGAGTACGTGTGGATCACGTACCAGCGCTTCTCGGGCGTCCGCGCGGCGGTCAGCTGCTCGGTCATGCGTTCAGACCGGCGAGGAACTTGACGACGTAGTCGAACGCCGTGTCGGCCACGGTGATGTACAGGCCGGTCACGAACGAGATCACGAAGACCAGCACGGTCAGGTTCCGGACCTGGACGCGGTTGGGCCACGAGACCTTCTTGAGCTCGGACCAGGCTTCTTTGATGAACTGCCGAATTCGCTTCACGGGTGCCTTTTCAGCGGTCGGTTGGAATGGCAGGGGCGATAGGACTCGAACCTACAACAACCGGTTTTGGAGACCGGTGCTCTGCCAATTGAGCTACGCCCCTGCGGATCCGTCGCGAGCTACTTCGCCTCGCGGTGCAGCGTGTGACGCCGCTCCCGGGGGCAATACTTGAGCAGCTCGATCCGGTTGGGATCGTTCTTCTTGTTCTTGCGCGTCGTGTAGTTCCGCTGCTTGCACTCGGTGCACGCAAGCTGGATGACCGGCCGCGCGTCAACTCTCGCCATATCGTCTCGTTACTCGATGATGCTGGTGATCGCGCCGGCGCCGACGGTGCGGCCACCCTCGCGGATCGCGAAGCGCTGGCCGATCTCGAGCGCGATCGGGGTGATCAGCTCGACGGTCATGTCGACGTTGTCGCCGGGCATGATCATCTCGGCCCCGTCGGGGAGCCCGATCGACCCGGTCACGTCGGTCGTGCGCAGGTAGAACTGCGGCCGGTACCCGTTGTAGAACGGGGTGTGGCGGCCACCCTCCTCCTTGGTCAGCACGTAGACGCGCGCGATGAACTTGGTGTGCGGCTTGACCGAGCCCGGCTTGGCCAGGACCTGGCCGCGCTCGATGTCGTCGCGCTCGATGCCCCGCAGGAGGCAGCCGACGTTGTCGCCGGCCTGGCCCTGGTCGAGCAGCTTCTTGAACATCTCGACGCCGGTCACGACCACCTTGCGGGTGGCCCGGATGCCGACGATCTCGACCTCCTCGCCGACCTTGATCACGCCGCGCTCGATGCGCCCGGTCGCGACCGTGCCCCGGCCCTTGATGCCGAACACGTCCTCGACCGGCATGATGAACGGCTTGTCGATCGGGCGCTCGGGGTCGGGGATGTAGGAGTCGACCGCGTCGAGCAGCTCCTGGATGCAGGCGTAGGCCGGGTCGGCGGGATCGCTGCCGGCCTCGAGCGCCTTGAGGGCGGAGCCGCGGATGACGGGGACGTCGTCGCCCGGGAAGTGGTTCTTGGTCAGCAGCTCGCGGACCTCGAGCTCGACGAGGTCGAGCAGCTCGGGGTCGTCGACCGCGTCGCACTTGTTGAGGAACACGACCATGTAGGGCACGTCGACCTGGCGGGCCAGGAGGATGTGCTCGCGGGTCTGGGGCATCGGGCCGTCGGTGGCGGCGACCACGAGGATCGCGCCGTCCATCTGGGCGGCGCCGGTGATCATGTTCTTGATGTAGTCGGCGTGCCCGGGGCAGTCGACGTGCGCGTAGTGGCGCGCCCCGGTCTCGTACTCGACGTGCGCGATCGCGATCGTGATGCCGCGCTCGCGCTCCTCGGGGGCGTTGTCGATCGTGTCGAACGCGCGGTACTCCGCGCCGCCCTTGAGCGCCAGGTACTTCGTGATCGCCGCGGTGAGCGACGTCTTGCCGTGGTCGATGTGGCCGATCGTGCCGACGTTGACGTGCGGCTTCGTGCGCTCGAACTTCTTCTTGGCCATCCGGCTGGACTCCCGTGCTGCTCGCTCGCGCTGGGGCGAGCCGACCCTCTTAGACCTTCGACTTGGCGACGAGCTCGGCCGCGAGGTTCGGGGGAACCTCGGCGTAGTGGCTGAGCTCCATGGAATAGCTGGCTCGACCCTGGGTCATGGACCGCAGGTCTGTGGCGTACCCGAACATCTCCGAGAGCGGGACCGCGGAGCGGACGACCTGGGTCGAGCCGCGGGGGTCCATGCCCTCGATCTGTCCACGCCGCTTGTTGAGGTCGCCGATGACGTCGCCCATGAACTCATCGGGCATCGTCACCTCGACCCGCATCATCGGCTCGAGCACGACCGGGCTGGCCTTCATGACGGCGTCCTTGATCGCGAATGAGCCGGCGATCTTGAACGCCATCTCGGACGAGTCCACCTCGTGGTAGGACCCGTCGATCAGCGTGACCCGGATGTCGACCATCGGCACATTCGCGTAGATGCCCGATTCGAGCGACTCGCGGATGCCCTGGTCGATGGGCTTGATGTACTCGCGGGGGATCGTGCCGCCGACGATCTTGTCGACGAACTCGTACCCGCCGCCCTTCTCCATGGGCTCGATCCGGATGACGGCATGGCCGTACTGGCCCTTGCCGCCGGTCTGGCGGACGAACTTGCCGTTGCCCTGGGCGACCTTTCGGATCGTCTCGCGGTAGGCGACCTGCGGCTTGCCCACGTTGGCCGCGACCTTGAACTCGCGGACCATGCGGTCCACGAGGACGTCGAGGTGCAGCTCGCCCATGCCGGCGATCAGCGTCTGGCCCGACTCCTCGTCCGTCTTGACGCGGAAGGTCGGATCCTCCTCGGCGAGGCGCTGGAGCGCGATGCCCAGCTTGTCCTGGTCGGCCTTGGTCTTGGGCTCGATGGCCACCTCGATGACCGGCTCCGGGAAGGTCATCGACTCGAGGATGACCGGGTGATCCGGGTCGGTCAGCGTGTCGCCGGTATAGGTCTCCTTGAGGCCGACCGCGGCGGCGATGTCGCCGGCGTAGACGATGTCGATCTCTTCACGGTGGTTGGCGTGCATCTGGAGGATGCGGCCGATCCGCTCCTTCTTGCCCTTCGTGGCGTTGAGCACGTAGGAGCCGGACTTGAGCGTGCCCGAGTAGACCCGGAAGAACGCCAGCTTGCCCACGAAGGGGTCGGCCGCAATCTTGAACGCGAGGGCCGAGAACGGCGCGGAGTCGTCGACGGCCTGGAGGACCTCGACCTCCGTCCCAGGCTTGAGCCCGATGACCGGCGGGACATCGAGCGGTGACGGGAGGTAGTCCACCACCGCGTCGAGCATCGGCTGGACGCCCTTGTTCTTGAGCGCCGAGCCGGTGAGGATCGGCACCCACGCGTACTTCAGGGTGGCGAGCCGGATGCCCCGCTTGATCTCGGCCTCGGACAGCTCCTCGCCCTCGAGGTACTTGTGGGCGAGCTCGTCGTCCACGAGCGAGACCGCCTCGAGCAGGTTGTCGCGCCACTTGGTGGCCTCTTCGAGGAGGTCCGCCGGGATCTCGAGGTCGTCGAACGTGCTGCCGAGGTCGTCCCGCCAGACCAGCGCCCGCATCCGGACGAGATCGATGACGCCCCGGAACGTGTCCTCGATCCCGATCGGCAGCTGGATCGGCACGGGCTTCACGCCCAGGCGGTCCCGGATCATGTCCACGTCGCGCCAGAAGTTGGCGCCGGTGCGGTCGAGCTTGTTGATGAAGCAGATCCGCGGCACGCCGTAGCGGTCGGCCTGACGCCAGACCGTCTCGGACTGGGGCTCGACGCCGGCGACGCCGTCGAAGACGACGACCGCACCATCGAGGACGCGCAGGCTGCGCTCCACCTCCATGGTGAAGTCCACGTGCCCGGGCGTATCGATGATGTTGATGCGGTGATCGTTCCACGCGCAGGTCGTAGCAGCCGCGGTGATCGTGATCCCGCGCTCCTGCTCCTGGGGCATCCAGTCCATGGTGGCAGCGCCCTCATGGACCTCACCGATCTTGTAGATCTTCTTCGTGTAGAAGAGGATCCGCTCGGTGACGGTGGTCTTGCCCGCGTCGATATGGGCGATGATTCCGATGTTCCGCGTTCGTGCGAGCGGAACGGCTCGTGCCACGGTTGGTCTACCTCTTTCGGGCGCGGACTACCACTTGAAGTGGCTGAACGCCTTGTTGGCCTCAGCCATCTTGTGGGTGTCCTCGCGCCGCTTCACCGCCGCGCCGAGGCCGTTCATGGCATCGACGAACTCCGCGGCGAGCTTCTCGCTCATGCTCTTGCCGTTGCGCTTGCGGGCGGCCTGGACGAGCCAGCGCACGCCGAGCGACAGCCGGCGATCGCCCCGGATCTCGACCGGGACCTGGTAGGTGGCGCCACCGACGCGCCGAGGCTTGACCTCGATGATCGGCGTGGCGTTGCGCAGGGCCGCCTCGAGCACCTCGAGCCCCGGGCGCTTGGCCTGGAACTCGGCGCGCGCGAGCGCCTGGCGGAGGATGCGGTCCGACAGGGTCTGCTTCCCGTCCCGCATCAGCTTCGCGCGGAAGCGATCGGAGGGCCGGGTGGACTCGGGCTGGTACTTCGACTTGCGGGGGATCGACTGACGGCGCGGCATCTACTTCTTCTTCCCGGGCGCCTGGACGACCTTGGCGCCGTACTTGCTGCGGCCCTGCTTGCGATCCTTCACGCCGGCGGCGTCCAGGGTCCCGCGGATGATGTGGTACTTGACCGACGGGAGGTCCTTCACCCGGCCGCCGCGCACCAGGACCACGGAGTGCTCCTGGAGGTTGTGGCCGATGCCGGGGATGTAGGCCGTGACCTCCATCTGGTTCGTGAGCCGCACGCGCGCGATCTTCCGGAGGGCCGAGTTCGGCTTCTTCGGGGTCATCGTCCTGACCTGCAGGCAGACACCCCGCTTCTGGGGTGCACCGGGAATGGACACCTGGCGCTGCCGCAGGCTGTTCCAGTTCTTGCGCAGCGCCGGAGCCTTGACCTTGGCGATCTTCGGCTTCCGCCCGTGGCGCACGAGCTGGCTGATGGTCGGCACGGAGACGCGGCTCCTTTCGTTGTTTGTGTCTTGTCAGTAGTGGTCGATCCGGCGGGTCTACCCGAGCCGGGGGTCCGGCTGGGGACCGCTCGGAACTCTATCGGGGCCGGATCCCGACGCACATGGCGATCGGGGCCCCTTCGAGGCCACGGCCGCGAAGTGTAACAAGCGGTCGAATTGAGTGTCAAACGCCCCGGGCCGGTGCCCGGGGCGTCAGGGTGGTGTCGTGGTCCTGCGGCGTCAGCCCTCTTCCGAGGCGTCGGCCAGGAACGGGTTGAACTCGGCCGCGTCGGGCGCGGGCTCGTCGCTCACGACCGCGTCGGTCGAGAACGGGTTGAACTCGGCCTCTTCCTCGTCCTTGCCGGCGATGGTCGCCGCCAGGGCGAGACCCGCGGTCTCGTCGTCGACCGGGCGCGTCCCGTCCTCGAGGAACGGGTTGTACTCGGCCTCGCCGAGACCCTCCAGGTGCTCGCCGGCGAGCGCCTCGAGGGCGGCGCGGCGCTGGCGCTCCTTGAGCGCGGCGATGTTCTGCGGCGCACCGGTCCCGGCCGGGATCAGCTTGCCGATGATGACGTTCTCCTTGAGCCCGATCAGGTGGTCCCGAGCGCCGTTGATGGCGGCCTCGGTCAGCACCCTGGTGGTCTCCTGGAAGGAGGCCGCAGCCAGGAAGGAGGAGGTGTTCAGCGAGGCCTTGGTCACGCCGAGGAGCACCGTCTGTGCGGTCGCCGGCTCGCCGCCCTCCGCGAGGACGCGGTTGTTCGCCTCCTCGAAGTCGAGGCGGTCGATGAGCTCGGTCGGCAGCTGCTCGCAGTCGCCCGGCTGGTCGATCCGGACCTTCTTGAGCATCTGGCGGACGATGATCTCGATGTGCTTGTCGTTGATGGTGACGCCCTGGCTCCGGTAGACCCGCTGGACCTCCCGCACCAGGTAGCGCTGGACGGCGTCCTTGCCCCGGGTGTCGAGGTACTCCTGCGGGTTGATGGGGCCGTCCGTGATCGCGTCACCGGCGCGGATCTCCTGGCCGTCCTCGACCAGCAGCTTCGCGCTGTGCGGGATCGCGTACTCGCGCTCCACGACGTCCTCGGCGCGGACCACGACGCCCAGCTCCGTCCGGGCCAGGAAGCCCTTCTCCGGGGCGGTGACGTCGCCTGCCGATGCCGAGCGGGCGAGGACCTGGCCCGCCTCGACGAGGTCACCGGGGGCGGCGAGCAGCTCGGCGCCCTCGGGCAGCTCGATCGGGGTGTCGAATGCCTCGCGGCTCGTCACCTTGACCTTGCGGCCGGTCTCGCTGTTGATGACCTCGACGATGCCGTCGATATGGCTGATCTCGGCCTTGCCCTTCGGGATGCGGGCCTCGAAGAGCTCCTCGACGCGCGGCAGGCCCTGCGTGATGTCCTGGCCGGCGACGCCGCCGGTGTGGAACGTCCGCATAGTGAGCTGCGTGCCCGGCTCGCCGATGGACTGGGCGGCGATGATGCCGACCGCCTCGCCGATGCCGATCATGTCGCCCGTCGCCAGGTTGCGGCCGTAGCACATGCGGCAGACGCCGTAGCGCGACTCGCAGGCGAGCGGTGAGCGGACCAGCACCTCGTCGATGCCGGCCGCGTCGATCGAACGGGCCATGTCCTCGGTGATGAGGACGTTGCGGGCAACGACGATCGGGGCCGTCTCGCCCTTCTTCACCTTGGCCTTGGGGTCCACCAGGTCGGCGGCGGCAAGCCGGCCGACGAGACGGCGCTGGAACGCCTCGGGCTCCTCGGCGGATTCGGAGCGGATGATCCAGCTCCCCTGCTCCGTGGCGCAGTCCTCGTCCTTGGTGATGACGTCCTGCGCCACGTCCACGAGGCGCCGGGTGAGGTACCCGGAGTCCGCGGTGCGCAGCGCGGTGTCGGCGAGGCCCTTGCGGGCGCCGTGGGTGCTGATGAAGTACTCGAGGACGGTCATGCCCTCGCGGAAGTTGCTCCGCACGGGGACGTCGATGATCCGGCCGGACGGGTCGGCCATCAGGCCGCGCATGGCGCCCAGCTGGCCGATGTTGCCCTTGTTACCGCGGGCGCCGGAGTCGGTCATCATCCGGACGGGGTTCTCGTCGCCCAGCGCCGCCATCATCTCGTCCGAGACGTCCTTGGTGACGCGCTGCCACAGCTCGACGACCTGCTCGTAGCGCTCGTCCTCGGTGATGAGGCCGCGCTGGAACTGCTTGTCGATGGCGGTGACGGCCTCGTCGGCCTTCTTCATCTGGGCGGGCTTGGACTCCGGGACGACGATGTCCCACAGGCCGATCGTCATGCCGCCGCGGGTGGCGAACTTGAAGCCGATGTCCTTGATGCCGTCCACGAGGTGGGCGGTCTCCACCGGTCCGAGGTCGCGGTAGCAGCGGTCGACGAGGGCCTTGAGGTCCGTGCGCTTCATGGGCTTGTTCACGAAGCGCAAGGGCTCCGGCAGGATCCGGTTGAACAGGATCCGGCCGACCGTCGTGGTGACCCCGCGCTCGGTGAGACCCTGCGTCTCGTCGTCCCAGCCGTACACGACGACCTGGACGGGCTCGTGGAGGGTCAGGGACGCGGCGACGTGGTGGACCAGGCGCTCGGCGCCCTCCTCGGGCTCGGTCGAGATCCGGCTGGACGACTGGAGGCCGCGTGCGCCGATCTCATACGCGATGATCGCGTCGTCCTCGCTCGCGAAGCTGCGCACGGGGGCGCCCTTCTTGAACACCTGGGCGTCCATCGTCAGGTAGTAGTTGCCGAGGACCATGTCCTGGGTCGGCGCCACCACCGGCGAGCCGTCAGCCGGCGAGAGGAGGTTGGCGGTCGAGAGCATCATCGTCCGCGCTTCTTCCTGGGCGGCCGTGGACAGCGGCACGTGGACCGCCATCTGGTCGCCGTCGAAGTCCGCGTTGAACGCGGTGCAGACGAGCGGATGGATCTGGATCGCGGAGCCCTCGACGAGGACCGGCATGAACGCCTGGATGCCCAGGCGGTGCAGCGTGGGCGCGCGGTTCAGCAGGACCGGATGATCCTGGATGACCTCTTCGAGGACGTCCCACACCTCGGGGCGGACGCGCTCGACGATGCGCTTGGCGCTCTTGATGTTGTGCGCGAAGCCCTTCTCCACGAGCTGCCGCATGACGAACGGCTTGAACAGCTCGAGCGCCATCTTCTTGGGCAGGCCGCACTGGTGGAGCTTGAGGTTCGGGCCGACGACGATG
Source organism: Candidatus Limnocylindrales bacterium (assembly GCA_038250545.1). Lineage (GTDB taxonomy): Bacteria > Chloroflexota > Limnocylindria > Limnocylindrales > CSP1-4 > CAIXZV01. The sequence continues at coordinate 11,452 of JBBSCF010000086.1, forward strand.
ACCGAGCGGCCCGAGTAGTCCACGCGCTTGCCGAGCAGGTTCTGGCGGAACCGGCCCTGCTTGCCCTTGAGCATGTCGGAGA
>JBBSCF010000087.1:0-11472 GCA_038250545.1 Candidatus Limnocylindrales bacterium
CGCGGAGCACGTCTCGACCCTCCACGCGATCGGGGTGGAGGCGGTCGAGGTGCGCCTGCCGACCCACGTGGAGGACCTCGACGGCCTGATCCTGCCCGGCGGCGAGAGCACGACCATGCGCCGCCTCATCGCTCGGTGGGGCATGGCGCAGCCGATCCTGGACCTGGCAGCACGCGGTGCCCCCCTGTTCGGGACGTGCGCGGGGATGATCCTCCTGGCGCGCGAGATCGCCGGCGGCGAGGAGCCCATCCTGCCGCTGCTCGACGTCACCGTGGAGCGCAACGCCTTCGGTCGCCAGCTGGACAGCTTCGAGACGGAGCTGCCGGTGCCGCTCCTGGGGGACACGCCGGTCCACGCGGTGTTCATCCGAGCGCCGGTCATCATGCGGGTGGGCGAGGGCGTCGACGTCATGGCCTCGCTGCCCGACGGGCGGATCGTGGCGGTGCGCCAGCGGAACGTCATCGCGACCTCGTTCCACCCGGAGCTCGCGGGCGAGACGCGGTTCCACCGCCTCGTGGCCACGATGGCGGCCGAGCACGCCGACCCCGGCGAGGGCGTCGGGCGGCGGGCGTACCCCACGCGCCGCAGCCAGCAGGGACGGTAGAGCCGTGGCCAGGATCACGGGCAAGGTCCGCGCGGCCCGCATCACGGATCTCGCCGCGCTCGGGGAGTTGTCGCGCCTCGCGCAGGCGGACGGCGACGGGACGCGCTCCCTGGGGCTGCCGGTGGCGGGGCCACGGATCGGCATGTTCGCGCTGTTCCGGCTGCCGCTGGGCGCCTTCACGCCGCACGACGTGATGTACGTCTACGACCGCGGCGGCCACGTCGCGGGCCTGCTGCGCGTGGAGCGCGAGAGCTCGCGGGACGAGTGGACCGTGGTGGAGCTGGACGCCGTGGGCGACATGGACGCGGGCGACGTGCGCTTCCGCCTCGTCCAGCACCTGCTGCGTGATGGTGCCAAGCGCGGCGCTGAGCGGTTCCACGTCGCCTGCGCGGACGCCGACGACAACGTGGAGCTGTTCATGCAGGCAGGCTTCCTGCGCTACGGCGATGAGCAGCTGCTCTACCGCGACCCGAAGACGGCCCTGCCGGGCGTGATGAGCGACGAGCAGGCCGCCGCCAGCGGGATCCGTGAGGCACGCCCGCAGGACGCGCTCGCGATCTCGCGTCTCTACACCGCGGTGACCCCGGCGCCGGTCCAGCGCCTCGAGGCGCTGCGCCTGCCGGACTGGGAGCGCCAGGGTCGCGACTCCCGGGTGCCCCGCAGCTCGCTTGCGCCCATCCTCCGCTTCGCCGATGTCGAGGTGTTCGTGATGGCGACGCCCGGGGGCGGCAAGGACGGCACGCAGCTGGACGCCTACATCCAGGTCGGGGTGGCGAAGGAGGACCAGCCGCACTACCTCAAGGTGCTCGCCCGTCCCGAGGCCGACCTCACCCCGCTCCTGCGCTACGGGCTGGGTGTGATCGCCGCACGGACGGACGCCGGGTCGGCGCACCATCAGGGGGTGCTCGCCCCCGTCCGTACCTATGAGTCGCCGGTGGACCGCCGGCTCGAGGAGGAGGGCTTCGAGTCGATCGCCGTCGTCACGCTCCTCATGAAGGAAACCCTGGTCCGCGTCGCCGAGCCGCGCCTCGTGCCGGCCGGCGTCCGGTAGCCCGCGCAGGAGGTAAAGACAGGGTGGGATCAACCGACCGGCAGCAGGCAACGCCCGATGATCTCGACGTCCTCCTCGCGGCGCTGCCGCCGGAGATCGTGGCGGCGATCCATGCCCTGCCCGATCGCGTGTCGCTGATCGAGGTCGTCCTCGATCTCGGCCGCCAGCCCGAGGCGCGCTACCCCGGGAGCGAGGTGACCCTGCTCGAGCGCGAGGTGACCGAGCACGACATCGCCCACGTGGTCGAGCACATCGGCAGCTTCGGCGACGACAACCGCGCCGGCATCGAGCGCACGCTCCACCGCATCAGCGCGATCCGGAACCGGAGCGGCAAGATCGTGGGCCTGACGTGCCGCATCGGGCGGTCCGTCTACGGGACGATCGAGATCATCTCGGACTTCGTGGAGAGCGGGAAGTCGATCCTGATCATGGGCCGGCCGGGCATCGGCAAGACGACCATGCTCCGCGAGGCCGCCCGCGTGCTCGCCGACGAGCAGCGCAAGCGCGTCGTGGTGGTGGACACCTCCAACGAGATCGCGGGCGACGGCGACATCCCGCACCCGGCCATCGGCAAGGCGCGGCGGATGCAGGTCCGGACGCCGTCGCTCCAGCACGAGGTGATGATCGAGGCCGTCGAGAACCACATGCCCGAGGTCATCGTCATCGACGAGATCGGGACGGAGCTCGAGGCGCAGGCCGCCCGGACGATCGCGGAGCGTGGCGTCCAGCTGATCGGCACGGCGCACGGCAACAACCTCGACAACCTGATGCTCAACCCCACGCTCTCGGACCTGATCGGCGGGATCCAGAGCGTCACCCTGGGCGACGAGGAGGCCCGCCGCCGCCGCTCGCAGAAGAGCGTCCTCGAGCGGAAGCAGCCGCCGACGTTCGACGTCATCGTGGAGATCCAGGACCGCGAGCGGGTGCTCGTCCACGCGGACGTGGCCCAGACCGTGGACGCGATGCTCCTGGGCGACGTCGTGACACCGGAGCTCCGATGGCGGGACGAGGAGGGCGTGCACCGCTCGCAGGCCCGACCCAAGCCATCCGCACGCGAGGGCGGGGTGGCCGGCGCGGGCGACCGCTTCAGCGGGCTCACCGGCGGTGGCGGCGGCGCGGGCGCCTGGGGGCGCGAGCCCGGGTGGCGCGGCGCATCCACGTACCGCACCGGCGGCTACGCGGGCGAGGACCGGCTGCCGGCGCGGCCCGGGTTCCGGCCCGGCTCCTCGGGTGGGTGGCGCGCCGGCCGTGGCGGCCCGGAGCGGGGCACCGAACGCGGGGCGCGCAGCCCGGAGGGCGACCGACCGGCGCCCCTGAGCACGCTGCCCGGCGAGCGCTTCGCCGTCCCGCCCGGGCGCCCTTTCGTCGCGGGTGCGATCGCGGACCGAGGGCCGTTGGAGCGCGCCGAGGGCGCGGCGACCGCGGCCGAGATCCGGGCACGCGACGCCCGCGAGCTCGCCCGCCAGGAGGCGTGGCGCGCCGAGGCGGCGCGGGCCCTCAACGCGCTCAAGGAGGACGAGGGCACGCGCCCCATCAACGTCGCCGAGCTCGAGGCGGCGGAGGAGGAGCGGATCGCCCGGATGGTGCCGGGCGAGCTCGGGTCCACGTACGAGGGCCTCGGCGATGCCGAGGACGACGACGCCTCGTTCGGGGCCGACTCGCTCACCGTTGAGGGCGGCACGCTGCCCACGCTGCGCGTCTTCCCCCACGGCATCAGCCGCAAGCGGCTGGAGCAGGCGATCCGCGACGTGGGGCTGCCGGTGATCATCGCCCGCGAGCCCGACGAGGCCGACGTGGCGATGACCCTCCGCTCCGAGTACCGCCAGAAGCCGCCGGCGCTGCGCGACGCGGAGGATCGCGGCATCCCGATCTACGTCCTCAAGGCGAACACCATCGCGCAGATGCACGCGTCGCTGGCGTCGGTGTTCGCGCTCGAGGTGGACCCGCGCGAGGCGGCCCTGCGCGAGACGGAACAGGCGATCGGGCTCGTGATCAAGCAGCAGGAGCCGGTCGAGCTGGCGCCGCAGAACGCGTACATCCGGCGGCTGCAGCATCAGATGGCCGAGCGCGCGAACCTGGTCTCGAGGTCGCGCGGCCGGGAGCCGTATCGCCGGGTGCGGCTGTACCCGGACGCGGCCCGGACGGCCTGGCGGTAGCGTGCGGCACCCGGCCGGCTCGGGATCGCCGCCGACGGATACGATGGGTGCCGATGGTCCAGCGCGCACGGCTCTCCGCTCGGCGGCGTGAGCTGATCCCCTTCGCGCTGCTGCTGCTTCTTGCGGCAGCCGCCGGAGTCCTCGTGATCCGTGAGGGCACGGCCCTTGGCTGGGACGAGGCGGTCTATGCGATCGCCTCGCGGAACCTGGTGACGCCACACCCGGCGGCGGTGGTCGTCCAACCCTTCCGCCCCCCGGGTCTTCCCGTTGTTGCGACCGCCGCCGCGGTGGCGGGATTCGCGGATTCCGCGCTTCGACTCGTCTCGCTCGCGCTCGGCCTCGCCTCGCTCATGGCCGCCTGGCTCCTTGCGCGAGTCGTGTTCGGGCCGCGGGCCGCGCTCATGGGTCTGGCCGCATGCATCGCTTCCGCCGTCGTGCTCCGGGAGTTGCCGCTCTTCCACAACGACATCGCCTCGACGGGCATCCTGCTCCTGCTCATGGCCCTGCTCTGGCACCAGCTCCAGGTCCGGCCCGCACCCGGGAGGATGCTCCTCCTCGCGGCGCCTCTTGCCGCAGGCGGGTTCTATCTCCGCTACGGCGTCCTCGCCGCCCTGATCGGGATTGCCCTCGGCGCGATCGTCCTCTGGTGGCGCAGCATGTGGGCAAGGAAGCGCCTCGTCCTCGGCACGATCGGGCTGACGTTCCTGCTCGTGCTTCCCCACCTGGTCTGGGCGACGATCGAGACGGGCCGTCCGTGGGGGATCGTCCTCTGGGCCGCAGACCAGGTGAACACGTCGAGCCCGCTCGAGTCCTTGGTGTCGTACCTCACCTGGGTGCCGACCACGATCGCCGGGCCCCTCACTGCCGTCTTCGTCGTGGCCGGCGGCATGCTCGTCGTGGTCGTCGCGGCCCGCAGCATCCTCGGGCGGCCACTCGCCGGACTCGGTCGGCCCGTCACCTGGCTCGCTGTTCCGGGACTGGTGGCCGCGGCCGGGACGATCTCGGTCTCGCATGCCGAAGCGCGGTACGTGGTGTTCAGCATGGTCCTCGCGACGATCCTCGGTGCCGAGGCCCTCGGGCGCGCCTTCGATCGGGTGCTTGGGGCGGTCCCTGGAGGGCGCGTTCGCGGCGTGTCGCCCGTCGTGCTCGGTGGGCTCGGCCTCGCCGCGGCCGTGCTGTTGATGGTCGGGGTCAGCGTCTACCACGGTGTGCGAGGCCAGCCCGGCGGTCGCTGGTACAAGGAGCCGGCGCTGGCCATCGCCGCAGCGACCGATCATCCGTGTGTCGTCGCCACCACGCTCCAGCCCATGGTTGGCTGGTACTCTGGATGCCGCCCCGTGCCGCTCTCGGCAGTGACGCCCGGTGCACTGCTGGACGAGCCGGCCGCGGCCCATTGGGTGCTCCTGACCTCGGCGGACGCTGTCCGTGCCAGCAAGGAGCTGCGGGACGCGTTCGACGCCTTCGTGAGGGAACCCCCGTTTGCGGAGCAGGTGGCCGGCTCCAACTACGCGCGGGCATATCGCGTCGATCACTGATCCCATCGGCTCGTCTCCGGCTGCGCGTCCCTCCCGCTGGCATGCGGTGGCGGAACCCCTGACCCCGAACCACCGCCCCTGTGCCTCGCCCTCGGCGAGGGAATCCACGTGCTCGTCGTCCGCCTCGCCGCGTGGCTGCTCCCTGTGCGAACCTTCTGGGCACGCCGGGTGATAGAGAGGTTCAGGGGGTTCTGACCGGGCCGACGGGGACCCCGGCACGCGGAGGTGTTCCGATGACCCTGAGGCTGGGCGAGATCGTCATCGACTGCGCCGACCACGACACCGTCGTGCCGTTCTGGCTCGAGGCGATGGGCGACTATGCGCGCGTCGACGTCAACGAGCAGTACGTGGGGATCGCCCCAGTGGAGCGGGCGGTGGGACGGCCGACGATCCTGTTCCAGAAGGTCCCGGAGCCCAAGACGCTCAAGAACCGGGTGCACCTCGACCTCCGCGGCGAGACCATGTCCGGAGAGGTCGCCCGGCTGACCGCGCTCGGCGCGACGGTCATCGCGGAGCGGTCGCTGGGCGAGGCCGTCCGCTGGACGGTGATGGCGGACCCCGAGGGCAACGAGTTCTGCGTCTCCGGCGACCGCTGACGGTCAGCCGGCGACGGTCGCCCGCTCGACCGTCTCGCGGAGCTGTCGGGCACGCCGGCCCTGCGCGAGCTCGACGTGGCCGAGGATCGCGATGGCCAGGACGCCGGCCACCATGCCGCCCCCGTGCGCGTGCCCATGGCTACAGGGCGCGGACGATCGCCTCCAGCCTCGCCGTGAACGCCCGCGCGTCCTCGCCGGGCAGGGCGCGGATCGGGGCCCCGATGCGGACCTCCACCGGGTGGCGGTGCGGCCGGCGGCCGCCCTTCGGCAGCACCCGCCGGATCCCGACGATGCGGACGGGCAGCACCTGGCGACCCGTGTGGCGGGCGAGGAGCCCGATGCCCGGCTGGAATGGGTTGATGTCGCCCGTCATCGTGCGCGTCCCTTCCGGGAACATCACGAGGTGCCAGCCGGCCGCAAGGAGTCCCTCGGCGGCGGCGATCGAGTCCGCCCCGCGCCCGGTCCGGTTGAACGCGAACGCGCCCAGCCAGGCGGCCGCGAACCAGCGGGTCTTCTTGGTCGCGAAGTAGTCGGCGGCCGCGGCTGCGGTGATGCGGCGGCGGTGCCGAGGGCCCAGGGCGAGGCGGATCGCCGAGAAGTCGAAGTGGCTGGCGTGCGTCGGGGCGATCAGCGACGGGCCCTCCAGCTCCGCCACGTGCTCCCGGCCGATCACGCGCGGGCCCACCAGGAACCAGCCGATGACGGGGCCGAAGAGCCGCGCCGTGACCTCGCGGGCGACGATGGCGGGCAGGGAGAACTGCCACCCGGTGGGCGGCGTGACGCGCCGGGTGCGCTTGGTCGACCCGACGGGTGCCTCGGAGGCGGTGGCCGCCTTCATGGGCTCGGTCACGTGCCGCCCTGGTGACGTGGAGGTGGACGGCGCCGATCCTGCGCGGGTTCGGGGTCGCGAGTCAACCGTGTTCCGGCGCGACGTGGGCCGGCGCGGGCCCCGGCTACGCTTCGCGGATCACCGTGAGCCCGCGGGCGTGCGCGAGCTCCAGCACCCAGCCCGCGGCCCCCATCGAGGGGTCGGCCTCGTGGTCGGGGGACTCGTCGCCGTCGTCGGCGCGGCCCGTGCCACCCAGGAGGCGCAGCGTCCCGCCGTCGGCCGCCAGGCGGTCCAGGATCCGTTCGAGGTCCTCCGCGCCCACGGCCACGAACCGCGACCCGGTGTCCACGGACACGGAGCCGTCCTCCTCCGCATAGAGGGTGAGGTCGGCCGTCGTCCGGTCGCTGATGCCCATCGGTCTCCTCCGGGTCCTACTCGGCTGCCGTCGCGCCGGTGAACGAGAACGACGAGAGGCGCAGCGCCGGCACCACGGACGCGCCCATGAACCCGCGGATGCAGCGCCGCTCGCGGCTGACCGCCTCCACGTTCGCGAGGGCATCGAGGTAGCTCATCGTGAACCGCAGGTTTCGCACCGGGCCGACGATCCGCCCGCCCTCCACGAGGAACGTGCCATCGCGGGTCATGCCCGTGATGATGACCTTCTTGGAGTGGACCGGGTTCGTGTAGTGGAAGCGGGTGACCAGCAGGCCCCGGTCCAGGCCGCCCAGGAGCTCGTCCATCGAGGCGTCGCCCGCGGCCATCACCATGTTGGTTGGGAACGGGCCGTACGTGTTCGGCGCCGGGAGGCCGTGGCCCGTCGAGGCACGCCCGGCGCGGGCGGCGGTCTGGGCGTCGAAGGCGAGGTCACGACAGACGCCGGCATCGAGCAGCGACAGGCGCTGCTTGGGCACGCCCTCGGCGTCGAAGGCGGCGGGCAGGCCCGCGGGGTCGTGGGCGTCGTCGGTGATGGTCACCAGGGGCGAGGCAACGCGCTTGCCGGCCTCCCAGAACGATCGATCCTCGGCCACGGCGAGGGCGGAGAAGCCGAGGTAGCCCAGCATGTCGACGAGGTCGACCACCGCGTAGTGGCCGAGCACCACGGGGTAGTCGCCGGGTGCCAGATCGACCGGGTTGACCGATGCGCGGGCGCGATCCGCCGCCTCGCGGCCGATGGCGGGGGCGTCGATCAGCGTCGCGTCGACCGAGACCTGCTCGGCGTAGCCCGTGCCGTTGTCGGGGCCCATGGTCACGGTGAGGAGCTGGGAGCTGGTGCGCCGCTCCGCGGCCCGGATGCCCTTCGAGGTGGCGACGGCGATGGCCTCGGCATCCGTGGAGAACGAGCCGAAGGCAGTCACCCCGGCCTCGTCCGCGGCGGCGATGACCGCGCGCGCCCCCTCGGCACGGAGCTCCGGGCTGGCGCCCGCGGTGCCGTCGGACCAGGCGGCGGCGATGGGCTCGGCGGGGCCGGCGTCGGGGAGCCCGGACCAGTCCTCAAGCTCCGCCACGTTGCGGGTGATGGCGTCGGCGCGCTCCACCAGGGCGCGAATCCCGTCGGGGTCCACGCGCCCGGTGCTGGCCACACCGACCCGCCGCCCGATGCCGTAGCGGAGGTTGACGAGGACCTCGCTGCTGGCGACGTTCTGGTGGATCTCGCTGTTGGCGAAGCGGGTCAGGGCGGAGTCGCCCGCCACCACCAGCGCCTCGGCCTCACCGGCCCCGGCCGCCCGGGCCTGCCGCACGACCTCCTCGGCCAGGCGGAGCGCCGCCTCCGGGTTGCCGCCGATCGCGTCCGTGCCGCTCATCCCATCACCCCCACGCGCACGTTGCGGAACCGGGCGCCCGAGACGCCGTGGCCCACGTGGCCCGCCTGCCCCGGCTCGCCCTTGCCGCAGTTGGGCGTGCCCCACATCCGCCACGAGGAGGCGTCGCCCACGGCATCCATCGACCGCCACAGCTCGTAGGTGATGCCGGTGTACGTGGCGTTGCGGTAGAGCCGGCCCACCTTGCCCCCCTTGACCTCGCGGCAGACCTCCGTCGCGAACTGGAAGTTGAGGCGCCGGTCGTCGATGGACCACGAGCGGCAGGTGTCGAACAGCAGCCCGTCGTCGGTGTCGGCGATGATGTCTTCGAAGCTCATGCCGGGCCTGGGCAGCAGGTTGACGTTGGTCATCCTGATCAGGGGGATGCGGTTCCAGCCGTCGGCCCGCATGGCCCCGCCGCTCTGGCGGCCGATGCGCGGCGCGGTCTCGCGCGAGCTCAGGTAGCCCACGAAGATCCCTTCCTTGATCAGCGGCACCTGTTGGGCCGCGACGCCCTCGTCGTCCCAGCCGAAGCTGCCGAGGCCGCCCGGCACCGTCGCGTCCGCCACGATGTCGCACAGGTCCGACCCATAGCGGAAGCTGCCGAGCATGTCCGGTGTCAGGAAGCTCGTCCCGGCGTAGCTGGCCTCGGTCCCGAACGCGCGGTCCAGCTCCGTGGGGTGGCCGCAGCTCTCGTGGACCTGCATGTAGAGCTGGGACGGGTGCAGCAGGATGGTGCGCGTGCCCGCCGGGAGCGTGGGGGCCGTCAGCAACTCCACGGCCTCGCTCGCGACGCGCTCCGCGTTGCCCTCGAGATCCATGGCGCGGATGTACTCGTAGCCGGCCGAGGCCCAGGCCCCGCCGTTGTCCGGGTAGCTGCGGCGCTGGTGCTCATCCCCGTCGATGGCGTTGGCCTCGAGGCCGGCGCCCACGTGCGTGATCACCTGCTCGGTATACGAGCCGTCGCTGGCGGCGAAGGTCTTCCACTCGCGCTGGGCGCCGTAGAGGGACTCCGTCCAGGCGATGCCCTTCACCGCGTTCATCGCCTGGTCCGCGGCGAGGAGGTCCGCGATCCTGCGGTCCAGCGGGACCGCGAACGGGTCTTCCGCCACGGGGGTCTCATAGCGGCCGATGGCCGGCGGACGGCCGTCCAGGACGACGGGCGTCCGGATGGCGGTGGCGCTCGCCTTCGCGATGCGCACGGCCTCCGCGGCGACGCGATCCGCCTCCGCCGTTGTCAACTGGTGGCTCGCCGCGAAGCCCCAGGCCCCGCCGACGATGACCCTGACCCCGAACCCCTCGCTCTCGCCACCCGAGACGCCCTCGACCCGGCCGGACTTGATGGTGATCGACTCCTCGAGGCGCCGGACCACGCGCACGTCGGCGTACGTGGCACCCAGCGCGGTGGCCGTGTCGAGGGCACGGCTCGTGATTTCACGCATTTGCCGCGAGGGTAGCGCGCGAGCGGCTGCGGCGCGCTAGGGCGTTGGGCGTATCGCGGGGGCGAGGGTGCGTCGCGGGGCCGAGGGGTGCGCGGCGGGTGCGGCGGGTGCGGCGGGTGCGCGACGCCGGTCACGATCCCGCGCCCGGTCGCCCGTTCTGCCTCACTCACGACTGGACATGGTGGTAGCGACTCCACCTCGCATGCCCAGGGCCGGGAGCCCATCACTCACCACCTATGGGCGTGGCTGGTGGGATCCGGCGGTCCAGGCGTCGCTTGCACCACGGCCGGGCGTAGGTGAGACAGCCGGGCCCGATGCGCGTCCGCGAAGGGCCGGATGAGCGCCCGCAACGTGCCGGATGAGCGCCCGCGAAGGGCCGAACGCCAGGCTGGTCGACATGAACGACCCCACCATCGGACGGAGCCTGCGGGCGCTCCGGATCCGAGGACGCCTGCGCCAGAAGGACCTGGCGGGGCGCGTCGGCGTGAGCCAGCAGCTCATCTCGAAGATGGAGGCAGGGCACCTCGACAGGGTCGGCACGCGGACGCTGCGCCGTATCTTCGAGGGGGTGGATGCGGAGGTCGCCATGGTCGTGAGGTGGAGGGCCGGCGAGTTGGACCGGCTCCTGGACGAAGGACACGCGGCGCCGTCGGGCGCATCTGCGCCCTGCTACGGCGACGCGGCTGGACTGTCCTGAGCGAGGTGACCTTCGCGATCTATGGCGAGCGAGGCTCCATCGACGTGCTGGCGTGGCACCCGGCCTCGCGGACGCTCGTCGTCATCGAGGTCAAGACCGAGATCACGTCGGCAGAGGAGACGCTGCGGCGCCACGACGTGAAGGTCCGGCTCGCCCCCAGGATCGGGACCGAGCGGTTCGGCGCCCCTCCCGCGCGCGTCGGCCAGCTCCTGGTCATCGCCGACGACATGACGAACCGCCGGCGGGTCGAGCGTCTCGCGCCGGTGCTCGACGCGGCGTATCCGGGTCGGGGCCGACAGGTCCGCGCCTGGCTGGCTGCGCCGGACGGCGACCTGCGCGGCCTGATGTTCACGGCGCGAGCTGATCGAGGCGACCGAGCCGGCCGGCGGCCACGCAGGGTCCGAGCCGAGCCCTCATGACGACCGGCGACCTACGATCGTCGACCGGTCGACGCTGACCGAACCTGGAACAGCGGGGCCGACGCGTTCCGGTACCCGGCGCCGGGCTGCGGTGCCGGTCCAGGCGGTCGGCGGCCCTGCATCACTCACGCCTGTGGGTGTTGTCAGCGACGGTCCCTGCCGCGCCGCAGGCCCAGGAGCCCTCGCTCACCACCGAAAGGCGTGCCTGGGAGATACGAGCCGGATCTCCGTTGCCTGCACCACCTCCAGGCGTAGGTGATGCAGATCCGGGCGATACGGCGACAAGGCGCCCCGCACCCTCCCGCGGACGCGCCCCGCAGACGCGCCCCGCGGACGCGCCCCGC
>JBBSCF010000088.1:0-11375 GCA_038250545.1 Candidatus Limnocylindrales bacterium
CGACCGTAGCGCGCGTCGGTGGTGCGAAGGGCCGCGCCGGGAGCCGGCCAGCTCGCCGGGTCGGCGCAGGCGAAGCGCTCCCCATGGCGGCGAGGTCGCCCCCGCATCCCGGCCGGACGCGCTGCCGGGTCGGGGAAGAAGACCCGGTCGGAGCGGATCCGCACGAGGATCTGGGACCGCACCGGGGCCAGGTCGAGCGAGAGGGCGATCGGGTCGTAGCCGGCGTCGAACACGAACAGCGGCACCGGCCCCTCGGCCCCGAGCCGCCCGACCAGGGCCTCGACCTCCGGTGGCGGTCACCCGCCCGGTGTCCTCGGCCGGGTGCAGGCGCCGGACGTCCACGGGTGCGGTCCAGGAGTCGGCCTGCCAGTTGAGTTGGGCGATCCAGCTGTAGTTCCAGCCGGCCACGATCGGCTGGCCGTTCGAATGGCGCGAGGGGTGGTGGTGTGGTCTGCCGCCGCTCGATACCTACGGGGCCGGCGTCGGCGAGGTGACAGGAAACACGCCTGGCGCAATCAGATTCAGCAGCCCGATCGCTAGCTCGCTAACGGGCGTCACGGCCGTCAGTGCTGTCAGGATGCCGACAATCACCGTGAGGACCAACACTCGCCGGTTGAGACGAACGCTCTCCTCGGCGGTTGCCATCGTCGCCAATGTCACCAGCAACTCTCGCGTGAGGCGAGCCGACCCGGACAACTGCTGCGCCGACCAATCGCTGCCATCCTTCAGCCAGGTTCCGATTGTGACCGGCGGTGCGGCCGGGGTCTCGATTGCGAGATCTGCTGCCGGCTCCTGAGCTGGCGAGGAGGCGCGGCGCTTGAGGCGGAGCACCAGCTGTTCCAATCGAGAAGGTGAGTCTGCGCGAATGTCCTCCGCGCGCTTGGCAACATGCACTGGCGCCTGAGACGGCGTGATCCCTGCCCGATTGTTCGGATCAGGGACGAAGCGAGGTAGGTCGTGCGCTAGCCAGTCCCGCGCCGGTGAATTGAGGTAATCGCCGAGGACCGGCTCGATGTCCCCGGCGATCCCGGCGATGTGCCCCGGCAGGAGGCTGGCAAGGTCGACCGGCTTGCCCGCGTCGACACGTCCAACGGCGTCTCTCGCCTGTGCGATCGCCTGCTGGTAGTCATCGAGAACGTGGGTGCCGGCTTTGACCGCGATCAAGCGGAACATCGAGTAGTAAATCGGCCCCAGCCAGCGCGTTGCTCCGGCGTGGCCCTCGTACCCAGGCGGTGCGTCAGCTGATTCCAAGTCGGCCTCGCGTCCGGCCAGCACCCAGTGTCGAGGGTCCCGAAACTCGCCCGTGGTGAGTCTTAGCGCCGGGTCATCCTCGAGTCGCCAGAGGTCGTAACCGCGACCTTCCAGGCCGAGAGCGCGCTCCCACGAATGAAGCGCCGCATCGGAAGTGAATGGGTCCAGGCTCTTCGTCGTAAGGAACATGCACGTGGGATACCGCCTCCCCGTACGGCGAAGTGGCCGGGAAGTCGCTTGGCAACCCAGTCCGCGGCCGCGTCCCTTAGCTCATTGATCAGTCCGTCCGCGGCAGCGGTGCGTTGATGATCCGCGTCGAGTATGCGAACGCCCTTGTCGATGGCACGAACGCGAGTCTTGTATTCCGCATTCAGCACGGACTCGAGTCTCGTGGAGACCACGTCAGCGACGCGGAACTCCAAGGTCACGGCTGACATCGAGGGTGTGACCTCGACGAGCCATGCATCGACCTGGTCGAACAGCTTCGGCACATCTGACCTGGTGATATCCACGCCGAATACCGGTGTCCCCGGGCGCGCGATGGTGCCGAGGTTGACGGATCCGCCGCCCAGCGGATCCCGAAGTCGCTTGGTCCACTTAGCGAGGTCCTGGCGGTTCACCCGCACACCAAGAGCTCGGAGGTTCTTGGGCATCCCGGCTGCGAGCGACGGGGTGTAGATCTCGGCGATCCAGAGGCGATGAACCGTTACATGTTCTTCGGGCGGAAGGTGACCGGCCAGATTCGCCTCGTGATCTCGCGCTACCCAGATCGAGCCGACCCGGCGTCGCCATAGCCACTCACGCAGCCTTCCGGGGCTCCGCGACTCCACGCGCAGCTGGACCCGGGCGATGCCAACCCGCACCCGCCTTGGAGCCTTCACGAGTCGCCTCGCTTCCTCGCGAGCCGCGGGCGTCGCGTCATGCCACCGCCCAGAGCTCGGAGAGCACCTCCGCCTGCTCGAGGACGAGCTGCGTGGCTTTCTCCTGCTTGTCGGGCGGGTAGCCGTGCTTGCGGAGGATCCGCTTCACGAGGACGCGGAGCTGGGCGCGGACGTTCTCGCGGACGGTCCAGTCGATGGTGACGTTGGCGCGGACCTGCTCGGTGAGCTCGCGGGCGATGGCGAGGAGCTCCGTGTCGCCCAGCACGGCCACGGCGCTGTCGCTGGTCCCGAGGGCGTCGTAGAAGGCGAGCTCATCCTCGGTTAGGCCCAAGGCCTCGCCGCGGGCTGACGCCGCACGGAGCTCCTTGGCGAGCGCGATGAGCTCCTCGATGACCTGGGCCGTCTCGATGGCCCGGTTCTGGTAGCGGCGGAGCGCCTGCTCCAGCAGGTCGGCGAACGAGCGAGCCTGGACGACGTTGCGCCGGCCGCGCGACTTGATCTCGCCGGCGAGGAGCTTGCGCAGCAGCTCGACGGCGACGTTGCGCTGCGGCAGGCCCCGGACATCGGCGAGGAACTCGTCCGACAGGATCGAGATGTCTGGCTTCTTCAAGCCCGCGGCGGCGAAGATGTCGATCACCTCGTCGGAAGCGACCGAACGGCTGATGATCTGGCGGATCGCGTGGTCGAGCTCCTCGTCGCTCTTCCGCTCGGTCGTGACGCTCTTGGCGAGCACGGCACGCACCGCCTGGAAGAACCCGACGTCGTCGCGGATGTCCAACGCCTCGTCCGCCGGCACAGCGAGCGCGAACGCCGCCGACAACTCCGTCACCACCTGGAGCAGCCGGGACTTGCCGTCCTCCTGCTCGAGGATGTGCTCCTGCGCCGTCGGCAACAGCGACACGCGCTCGTCCGCCGTTCCGGTCACCCACCGCGAGCGGTCGAAGCCGTGGAACAGGCCACAGCAGACCTCGTACTTCTCGAGCATCAGCGCGACCGCCTCGCGCTGGTCGATCGCCGTCCGCCCGGTGCCGCCGCTCTCGGTGTACGTGGCGAGCGCCTTGCGCAGCTCGTCGGCGAGCCCGAGGTAATCCACCACGAGGCCACCCGGCTTGTCGCGGAACACGCGGTTCACGCGTGCGATCGCCTGCATCAGCCCGTGCCCGCGCATCGGCTTGTCGAGGTACATCGTGTGGAGCGACGGCGCGTCGAACCCGGTCAGCCACATGTCGCGGACGATGACGATACGGAACGGGTCGGCGGGATCGCGGAACCTGCCACCGAGCGCCTCCCGACGTCCCTTGTTGCGGATGTGCGGCTGCCAGTCGAGCGGGTCGGCCGCGGATCCGGTCATCACGACCTTGAGCGCGCCCCCCGCGTCGTCGTCGACGACCCACTCGGGGCGGAGCAGCGCGATCTCGCGGTACAGGTCCACCGCGATCCGGCGGCTCATGGTGACGACCATCGCCTTGCCGTCCATGACCGCGAGCCGGTCCTCGAAGTGGGAGACGAGGTCCCGAGCGACCAGGCGCATCCGGTGCTCGGATCCCACCAGCGCCTCGAGCTGCGCCCAGCGGGTCTTGAGCTGCTCCTTGCGGTCGACCTCCTCGCCCTCGGTCAGCTCCTCGAAGGCGGGGTCGATCCGCGGGCGCTCGTCCTCGCGCAGGGTGATCTTGGCCAGCCGGCCCTCGTAGAAGATCGGGACCGTCGCGCCGTCGCGCACCGACCGCTCGATGTCGTAGATGCTGATGTAGTCGCCGAAGACCGAGCGGGTGTTGGCGTCGGCCGCCTCGATCGGCGTGCCGGTGAAGCCGATGAACGATGCGCCCGGCAGCGCGTCGCGCAGGTGGCGGGCGAAGCCGTCGATGAAGTCGTACTGGCTGCGGTGGGCCTCATCCGCGATGACCACGATGTTCCGGCGGTCCGAGAGGACCGGGTGGGCGTCGCCCTTCTCGTCGGGGAAGAACTTCTGGATGGTCGTGAACACAACACCGCCCGAGCCGACCGAGAGCTTCTCGCGCAGGTCATCGCGGTCCGTCGCCTGGACGGGATCCTGGCGGAGCAGGTCGCGGCAGCGCGAGAACGTCCCGAAGAGCTGGTCGTCGAGGTCGTTGCGGTCGGTCAGGACCACGATCGTCGGGTTGGCCATCGCGGGCTCGAGCACGATCCGGCCCGCGTAGAAGGCCATCGTGAGGCTCTTGCCGGAGCCCTGGGTGTGCCAGATGACGCCCACGCGGCGATCACCGGCGTCCCCACCGGGGCGGTCGGCCGTCTCGTAGCGGCCGAGCGCCTCCGCGGCCTTGGCCGTCGCCCCTCCTGCCGTGGCGCCGGCCCGGAGCGTCTCCTCGACCGCGGCGTTGACGGCGTGGAACTGGTGGTAGCCCGCGATCTTCTTCGCGATCGCTCCCCCACCGGCGTCCTCGAACACGATGAAGTGGCGGAGCAGGTCGAGGAACCGGCGGTGCTCGAACACGCCTTCCAGCAGGACTCGCAGTGCCGGCATCGCGGTGGGGGCATCGGCCGCGCCGTCGATCGTGCGCCAGGGCTTGAACCACTCCTTGCCGGCTCCCAGCGCCCCGATGCGCGCCTGCGTCCCGTCCGAGATGACCAGGACCGCGTTCGTCCCGAACAGGGCCGGGATCTGCGCCTGGTACGTGCCGAGCTGGTTGAAGGCGGACCAGATGGTCGCTGCCTCGTCGGCCGGGTTCTTGAGCTCAATCACGGCGACAGGCAACCCGTTCAGGAACAGCACCACGTCGGGCCGGCGCTCCTGGCCGCCCTCGATGACCGTGAACTGGTTCACCGCGACCCAGTCGTTGGCGGCCGGGTACTCGAAGTCGATGACGCGCGCCTGGGCCCCGGCGATCGAGCCGTCGGCTCGGCGGTACTCCACCGTCACGCCGTCGACGAGCATCCGGTGCAGCGCCCGGTTCCGCTCGAGCAGCGTCGGCAGCGTCGTCCGGGTCAGCTTGCGGAACGCCTCCTCGACGGCCTCGGCCGGCAGGGCCGGGTTCAGGCGGGCGAGTGTGTGCCGGAGTCGACCGTCGAGGACGACGTCGCGGTACCCGGGATCGGACCGCTCCGCGCCGGCTGCACCGACGGCGATCTCGGGGCCGTGCGCGACGGCCCAGCTGAGCCCGTGGAGCCAAGCAAGTGCTGCCTCCTCGACGATGGACTCGGTGAAGCCGGTCATTGCGTGGGGCAATCGCTTAAACAAGACCGGTCGGCGATTGAGCGCGAAACGGACCCTCCGTGCCCCCGCGGCGGCCTTGCTGCGGTCAGACGCTCAAATGAGCTCATGCCGTCGGCCCAGCCCTAGTCCTTCTCAGAGGTGCCACCCGGATCGTGCGGCGACTAGACATAGCCGTTACTATGCTGCACGTGGACTGGGGATTCCCGGTCGGCTGTGGGCCTCGACGGATTCGTCGGGGCCTTCTGCTTTCATGACGGGAACACCTTGAGGCCGTATCCCGCCACTTTGCCGCCAGGGCTTCGGCGGAGCTTGGTCTCGATTACGTCGTAGGCCCGGTTCGACTGCGCAGGCTCGAGGACGTGCCGGCCGATCGGGCGCGCGATCAGGTCAGCCAACTGTAGTCCGGGCACGTTGGCGGACTTAGGGACGAAGCGAGCCTCGAGGTTCATCGAAAGGTTCCCGTAGTTCCGGCGATCGCAGACGCGGCGGAACTCCAACTCGAGAGCGTCGTCCTCACGCCTGCCCCTCATTTCCAGAATCACAGGGGTGGACGACTGCGAAGAACCTCGCGCCGCGAGCCAGCGGTGGGTTCGCTCGAGACCAAAGCCCAGAGCTATCTCGTAAGGGTTTTCGGGGAAGTGGTACCGGTCCACCAGGAGGTCCTTCCTGATGACCGAAGCGATGACGGTCATCTCAAGGCCCTCGATCGCTGCGGTCAGCTCGTCCATGAATGCGTCCTTGCGCGCTGGGTCGCGGAGGAGGGCGAAGTCCCCGACGTCCTTGCGGATGTCGCGCTCGTGCAGCACGACCTGATCGTGGCCGAAGTGGCGGAATTTGAACTCGGTCACGAGCGGCAACACCGTGCGCGCGTAATAGGTCTTCTCGAAGATGCAAAAGGCGAGGACGAAGACCGGGTAGTTGGCGTCGATCGAGGCGAGGCCGTGGTCGCCGCTCTCGTCCACGAAGACGATGTAGTCGCCGAAGTCGGTCATCCGCGTGCGCTGTCCTGCGGGTCCCGTCGACAGGAGGTGTCGTATGCCTCATAGCGGGGCCGCAGTCGCAGGTGGAGGAACGCTTCAAGGAGCGACAGCAGCTCCGGCGCCCTCGACGCCGGCAGCAGCATGTTCACGCGGCAGGCGGTGGCCCTGATCCACGCTCCCGGGTCCGCCAGGTCGAAACCGGGGACGCCGAGCATCGCGGGGTCGGCGGCCAGCGACTTCGCCAACGTGCTGGGCGCGGTGAGGTGGTAGTGGTGGCTCACATACCGTGGGCCGGACTTCGGGCCAGCCTTGCCGACCTTGAGCCAGGCGCCGCCGTGCCAAAAGCCGTACACGGCCATCTTCCCCGCGGGGAGGCTGCCGGGCTGGCGGTGCGGCGCCTCGCCGAACTCGACCACGATGTCGGCGCGGGCGATGGGGTCGCCGGCGAGGTCCGCGACCGCGATGAACGCGGTGATCGCGGATTCGATGTCATCGCGCCAGGCGCTCATGCTGGCACGGCCGCCGCTTCCCGCGCAGTATCGCTGACCCTCAGTTCGCCGGAGAGGAGTCTGGGCAACAGGCTGTCCCGGATGCCCTCGAGGGAGCGGGACTCCTGAGTGAGCCGGGTGATCCGCTGGAATAGTGGATGAGCTGCTGCCCCAAAACTCGCCGCGAGATCAGGCGGCGGTGCCGCGATCACGTACTCGCCTATTGCCGCGGCCGAAACGCGCTGACGACCGCTCGATCCACTCATCCGGGCAACTGCGTAGGCAACGAACTGCGGGATTCGCGCGAGGCAGTACGCAAACTCCTCGGGCAGGGGCGGCTTTGGTCGAAGCACGATGTACTCGGTGGAGCCCCAGCCGCACTCGTCCTCCTGCAGGAAGTCGACGAGAGCCGTCTTGCCGTTCTCCAAGCACGGCGTGATACGGGCAAGTAGGGTGTCCCCCGCGCCGAATCGGGCACCAGACCCCGGGAGTCGAGACGAGATCGCACGTGGCGACGGACCGCGGGTCGGCATGTTGGCCATATCGAGATACGGCGCGGGCTCATTCCGGCGGAGAGCCCTTGGCGGGTTGATCTCGAACAAACTCGCCAGCGCGACCCGCGGCCACGGAACAGGCCCGAGAGCATCCGACGCATCAATGAACCACGACTTGAAGAGGTTCAGAGCCGTCGCCTCGAGGGTCTCGCTCATCCGCCGACTCAGATCGATCTTGTCGTCGAGCGCTCCGAGGATGCCTGCGGCACGGCGCTGGACCTCGATCGGCGGGACTTCGATCCGCAGCCGCCGCTGGTCGCTGAGGCTGAGGTACGGGGCCATGTCCGTCGACGCGGCCATGCCAGCGAGCTGGCGGCGGAAGGACTCGGACTGGGACCAGTAGCGCAGGTAGCCGGGCGCAAGCATGTCACTCCGCCTCGAGCGCCAGTAACTGAGGTGCGGGGAATAGACGACAGTCGGCAGCGAACTGTTGATGAATGCGGTTCGGCCGGTGCTGTTGCCCTTGGTCGTGACCAGGACGTCACCAGGGCGGCTTACTTTCCCGGCGATGGCGGGGATCCGCTGAACGTGGAACCGCTCCGCTCCCGATAGATCGATGCCGCTGTCCTGGACGAGCCCTGCACGGAGGAAGATCGGGCCGTCACCGCCAAGCTCATCGTTCTTGGCACGATACCCATCGCCGATCTCGAGAATCTCAGCCTCGATCAGCTTCGAGAACGTGACGACCGGCCATTCACCCACCGAAGCCGAGCTCCCGCAGGTTCGCCTCGATCAATGCGTCGAGCCGCTGGCCGTCGGCCATCTGCTCCCGCAGCGTCGAGGTCAGGCGTCGCATCTTCTCGTCGAAGGGCTCGTCGTCCTCCTCGGCATCGGCAGCGCCCACGTATCGGCCGGGCGTGAGCACGTGGCCGTGACCACGGATCTCGTCGAGCCTGGCTGACTTGCAGAAGCCGGGCTCGTCCGTGTACTCGCCGGCGCCCGCGTCCCCGCGCCACGCGTGGTAGGTGCCGGCGACCCGCGCGATCTCGGCGTCGGACAGCTCGCGATGGGTCCGGTCCACGAGCGAGCCCAGCTTGCGGGCGTCGATGAACAGCGTCTCGCCGCGGCGGTCCCGATAGCGGCCGTCGCGCTTGTCGCGGGCGAGGAACCAGAGGCAGACCGGGATCTGGGTCGAGTAGAAGAGCTGGCCCGGCAGCGCGACCATGCAGTCGACGAGGTCCGCCTCGACGATGTTCTTGCGGATCTCGCCTTCCCCGGACTGCGAGGAGCTCATCGAGCCGTTGGCCAGGACGAAGCCCGCGATGCCGTTGGGCGCCAGGTGGGAGAGGAAGTGCTGGACCCAGGCGAAGTTGGCGTTCGAGGCCGGCGGAACACCGTACGCCCAGCGCTTGTCGTCGCGGAGGAGCTCGCCCCGCCAGTCCGAGTCGTTGAACGGCGGGTTGGCGAGGACGTAATCCGCCTTGAGGTCGGGGTGGCGGTCGTTGTGGAAGGTGTCGCCGTGGTCGATCTGGGCGTCGATCCCGCGGATGGCGAGGTTCATCTTGGCGATGCGCCAGGTCGTGTAGTTGGACTCCTGGCCGTAGATGCTGATGTCGCCGATGCGCCCGGCGTGGCTCTCGATGAAGCGCTCGCTCTGGACGAACATCCCGCCGCTGCCGCAGCACGGGTCGTAGACGCGGCCCTTGTAGGGGGCGAGCATCTCGACGAGGACCCGGACGACGCGTGCCGGCGTGTAGAACTGGCCGCTCTGCTTGCCCTCGGCGCTCGCGAACTGGGCGAGGAAGTACTCGTAGACGCGGCCGAGCGTGTCCTTCGCCCGGTCGGCTGGGGCTCCCAGCGCGATGTCCGACACGAGGTTGATGAGCTGGCCCAGGCGCGCCTTGTCGAGGCCGGGTCGGGCGTAGTCGCGGGGCAGGACACCCTTGAGGCTCGGGTTGTCGCGCTCGATGGCATCCATCGCGTCGTCGACCAGGGTGCCGATCGTCGGCTGCGGCGCGGCCGCCTTCAGCGCTGACCAGCGCGCCTCCCGGGGCACCCAGAAGATGCTGGCGGCGCGGTACTCGTCGGCGTCCTCGGGATCGGCGCCGTTGGCGCGGTCCGCCTCGAGCTCGGCGTGTCTGGCCTCGAAGGCGTCGCTGATGTACTTGAGGAAGATCAGGCCCAGGACGACGTGCTTGTACTCGGCGGCGTCCATGTTGTTGCGCAGGGCGTCGGCGGCCTGCCACAGCTTGGCCTCGAAGCCGAGGTGCGTCCCGATCTCGCTCTTCGCCCTCGCGGCTCTGGCCACGATCCCTCCTGCTCGCCCGGACTCGCCTCCGAGTGTACAGACGGCTGCCTGCCCGAGACCGTCCGAGCTGCGGCCACGAGCGAACGCTGGCTCAGACACGGGCCCGACCGCACAACCGGTCTCCTACCGGATCACCGGAGCTGGGCATCCCGACGCTCGAACGGCGATCGGTACATGAGGCCGGTGGACAACTCCTGATAGCTCTGGTGAAGCTTGACGAGCCGTCCCAGGGGGTTGCGGTAGTAGCGGACACGCACGGTCTTGATCGCCGCCGGGTTGACCCGAGGCCGTCCCCACTTGGGCTTCCAGTTGCCCGGCGGCGTGTGGGCGGTATCGATGCGATCAAACATCTCGGGTCCGCCCGACAGAAACCAGAAGTACGACGCCGCCGCTTGGCCCTCGCGAACCTCCGTCTTCACTTCATCCCAGTCACGGAGAAGAAGACGAGGGTCCCGGCGCGCCATCCTTCCGTAGATCTCGATCTCCGCAGCGGCCAGCACGATGACGTACAGCAGCACCAACTCGCTCGCGTAGTGGTCGAACATGCCCAGGCGGTCGGGAGTGTTACCGCCGAAGATCGCCTCGTAGCCACGCTTCGACGGGTGGGCAAACCCGCTCAGAAAGCCGTAGTGCACGTCAACCTGAATGTGCTGCCCAAGGAGCAGGCGGTTCACGCGAAGGGCCTTCATGACCGCGTCGTGGCGGAACAAGTACTTCCACGCGTTTGCCTGCTCGTCCGCCATCTGCTGCATCAGGCGCCTTTCCCAGAAGGGAGCGGCAAGCCGTCCGGCGTGGCGCTTAGGACCGACGAACGGATCGAAACGATCGGCCTCGAAGTACCAAGCGGAGATCGTCTGCCCACGCCCCTTCTTCGACTTGCTGCTGTGCAGGCCTCGATGGACAACGTTGAGCCCCGCCCCGTCCCAAAACCAGGCGGCGATGTCGGAATCATCGTTCGCCTGGAGCGCCCGAACGTCCGCCTCCCACCTCGCGGCGTCCTTCCTCCTCGCTTTCGTGGAGGTGACGATGTGGCGGTTAGCGAGCAGGATCAGGCGGTCCATCAGGTGATGCTCGAGCGCGGAGCGGATCACAACGAGCGCACTCGGGTAGTAGCGCCCGTCGCTGAGCAGGAGCGCGGCACGCAGGTGGTGGGCGAGTTGCGCCACCCGCCTGGCGTGCTCTATGTGCTGCAGGTGCCCGACCTTGCCAGGGATCGACAGACCCTCGATCGACTCGAGGCGCGACAGAAGGCGCTCGGCGTGGGCAGGAAGCGTGCCGTGGTCGTCGCTGGCGGTCATCGGGAGCGATGGTAGGCGGTCGGAGCGCGCTCAAGCTGTCGGTGACTCCAGTGGGCTGCGCAGCACGGGTCCATCCGCACTCCCAACAGCGCCGCCGCCGGACCATCACCCCGCCTGTCGGGATGCGGTTCGGACAGCGCCTACGCGCTGTGCATCGTTGCGACCTCCCAATCGTCCGCGCCCTCGATCGGGATCGACTTCAATCCAGTGTGGGTACGCGTCGGTTTGACACCTGTCGGGCGCGCCAGCACCTCGGCCCCGCACACCTCGCGGCGGCCGGGTTGTCGCGCCGCCTGTGATCGACAGCGCCGACGCCCTTGACGGTGCCGGGGCGCGCCGCCAGAGTCAAGCGAGTTGTGTGCAGTCCCGGATCCAACCGGCGACGGTCAGCCCACTCCCCGGGCCCCGGCCTCGTCGCCGGGCTCGGTGCCCGCCCCTGCGGTGTCCCGCCGGGTGGCCTCGTCGTCGGCCTCGATGGCTGAGCG
>JBBSCF010000089.1:0-11258 GCA_038250545.1 Candidatus Limnocylindrales bacterium
AT
Organism: Candidatus Limnocylindrales bacterium; assembly: GCA_038250545.1. Taxonomy (GTDB): domain Bacteria; phylum Chloroflexota; class Limnocylindria; order Limnocylindrales; family CSP1-4; genus CAIXZV01. The sequence goes on from JBBSCF010000089.1 coordinate 3, forward strand.
CCATCGCGTCGACATCCACCCCCGCGAACAGCACGCAACCGGCCAGCGCCATGCGCGAATGCCTCGTCGATCAAGCGGCTCTCCCAGCGGGACGGATCCGAATCCCAGCGGCACGGGCCGTACACTTCCCGCCACTCCCCGCGTCCGGGACCCTGCCCCGGTGAGGGCCGCGACGCCGGGGTGTGGGCCGGGGACGGAACGGGGACGGAGGAGCCTTGACGACGACGGGCGCGGCTGCGCACATCTCGCCGATGGCGGTGTTCCGCAGGCGCGACTTCGTGCTGATGTGGCTCGCTCAGCTGTGTCGACCGCCGGCTCGTCGCTGACGGACCTCGCCGCGGGCATCTACGTCTACGACCAGACGGGATCCGCGTTCCTCGTGGGCGTCACGCTCATGGCCACGGCGGTCCCCAGCCTGGTCGGCGCCGGCCTGCTCGCCGCCATCGACATCCGCCTGGCGTTCTGGATCGACTCCCTCACGTTCGTCTTCTCCGCGGGCTGCATCTGGTTCATGAAGACCAGGGTCGCGATGGACGCGCCCGAGGAGGAGACGTCGGTCGGCGTCGTCATCACGAACCTCAAGATCGGCGTCCGCACGATCTGGGACACGCCGATGCTGCGCTCGCTGTTCCTGCTGGGCGCCCCCGTCTTCTTCTCGTTCGGCCTGTGGAACGTCCTGCTCCTGCCGATGGCGATCAAGGTCCTGGGAGGGACGGAGTTCCAGTACGGCATCCAGGAGGGCCTCACGTCGGTGGGGTTCGTCCTCGGCTCGCTGTTCATGGCGCGCTACGCGGGACGGCTGGCGACAGGGCTCTGGATCTTCGTCGGTTCGCTGGGGATGGGTCTCGCCGGGGTCCTCTATGGCCTGTCGCCGGGCATCTGGGTCGCCATCGTCTGGGTCATGGTGAGCGGCTTCTTCAACTCGCCGTCGGCCGTCGCCCGCCAGACCCTCCTCCAGCGCAACACCCCGCGCGAGCTCCGGGGCCGCGTCTTCTCGGCCCTGTTCGTCATGCGCGACGTCATCTTCCTGCTGGGCATGGCGGGCGCCGGGCTCGCGGACGTCATCGACGTGCGGGTGATGATCGTCCTCGCCTCGCTGATCCTCGTGGTCGTCGCGCTGGCGGCCCTCGTGGCTCCCGGGGTCGGGCGGCCGGCGGCCGAGTGGCGACGGGGTCTCTCGCACCTGCGGTCCACCGCGCCGGCGGGGGTGGGCGACGTTCGCCCGGCGACGCGCGGCGACTTCGACCGACTGGTCGGGCGCCTGGCCACCTTCACGCGCCTGTCCGACCCGCAGCGGACCGCGTTCATCAAGAACGCGCTGGTCCGCGAGGTGCCGGAGGGGGCGCGCCTGGTCACCCACGGCGACAAGGCGAGCGCCGCGTACTTCATCCTCGAGGGCGAGGCGGCTGCGGGCATCCCCGAGCCGGACGGCGGCTACCGCGGGCTGTCCACGATGGGCAGCGGCGACGTCTTCGGCGAGATCGCGGCCCTCACCGGGAGCCCACGCACGGCCGACGTGGTCGCGACCCGCCCCAGCAGGCTGCTGGAGGTGCCGGCCGAGGCGCTGCGTGGCGTGATGGGCATCCCGGAGGTCAACAAGCTGCTCCTCTCGACGCTCACCGAGCGCCTGCTGCGGAGCAACCAGCCGGACCTGCCGAGGCTCGCGACCATGGACCAGGCCGCGCTGCGCGACCTGCGGACCAAGGCCCCAACCGTGGAGGTCCTGCCCCGCGCGTACGACGGCGGGAGCTAGGCGAGCGGCGTTCGGCGGCCGCCGTGGGCGGTCCGGGATCAGCCGCGCGGGACCGGCCGCATCGGGTAGACGCCCACCACGATGGGTGTGACGGGGTCCAGCGAGAGCTCGAAGCCCACGTCGCCGGCGCCCAACAGCTCCGCCATGAGGCGGCCCTCGGCCGGCGGCAGGCCGATGAACAGCGTGTGCTGTCCGACCCGGATCGGCGAGACGTCGTCGTCCCCGCCGTAGATGCCGAACCGGCGGCGCAATTCGTGCATCGGGATCCACGGCCGGCTCTTGATGAACCGGCGCAGCTGGGCGACGGTGCAGGTCGGGCGCAGGTCGTCGCCGTCCGGACCCGGGCGCTGAGCGGGCACCGGCGACGGCTCGACGCGGCCCTGGGGCGGCGGGGCAAACGGAGTGGGCGCGGCGTCGCGGGGCGCGGCCGTCCGCGCCGCGACGGCCGGTGAAGCGGTGGCCGGCTCCCGCTGCGCATCGGCTCGCGGCGGCTCGGCGGCGACCCGGGTCTCCGCAGGACCCACGCCAGCGGGGGGCGACCCGGCCTCGGGGCGAACCCGGGTACGCGCCTCGACGGACGACGCCGGGCGCTCGGGTGCCTGGGCACCGGGGCGGAGGTTGCCGCCAGGGGCCGGATTCTGATGACGGCCGTGCCGGCCTCGCCGGCTCATCGGCCGCGGAAGCGCGGGTTGAACGCCCGCGCGTGAAGGGTGCTCATGGGTTCGGGCTCTCGCGTCGGCCGGGCTCGACCGATCGGCGGATGATACCCCGGCCGGTCGGGCGGCGCCCCCGCGGGCGTCAGCCGCGAACCACGAGCAGGTCGCGCGTCAGCTCGTTGAGCGTGTCCGGCCCGGACGCGCCGCAGACCACGATGTCCTCGATTCGGGCCCCGAATCGGCCCTCGAGATAGATGCCCGGCTCCACGCTGAACGTCATCCCCTCGGCGAGCGATTCGCCGTTGCCGGCCACCAGGTAGGGCTCCTCGTGGCCCTCGAGACCGATGCCGTGGCCGGTGCGATGGAAGAACATGGGCCCGTAGCCGGCCTCCGTGATCCGGCCGCGCGCGACGCCGTCGATCGCCTCGCATGGCACGCCCGGCCGGACGGATGCGGTCGCGGCCGCCTGCGCGTCCTGGAGGACCCCGTAGAGGCGGAGGAAGTCCGGGTCCGGCGCGACCCCGTCCGCGCCCGTGACCCACAGCGTCCGCGTGGTGTCGGAGCCGTAGCCGCCGACCGTGCCACCGATGTCGACGACGATCGCCTCGCCCGCCCCGATGACCCGGTCGCCGGGCTCGTGGTGCGGCGAGGCGCTGTTGGGCCCGGACGCGACGATCCAGAATGAGGCGCCATCGTGACCCTCGGCGACGAGCCGCTCGCGGATCTCGCGGGCGACGTCCCCCTCGGCGCGTCCGACGAGCGGCCCGCCCGCGATCGCGGCGATCACGCGGTCCGCGGCGTGCGCCGCCTCGCGCAGCAGCGCGACCTCATCCGCGTCCTTCCGCATGCGGAGCGCCCGCAGCACGGCCGACGACACGGAGAACCGGGCGCCGGGAAGGACCCGCTGAAGCCCCAGGAGGAACGCGGCACGGAGGTCGTCCGACACGGCCGCGGCCCCCAGGGATGCGCCCCTCGCCCGGTCGCGGCCTCGAGGCGCGCGGCGACGAGGAGCATCGGGTCCTCGGTCTCCTCCCAGGTCGCGATCTCCACCGCACCGGCCGCCGCGGCCGCGCACGAGCGCGCGGGTGTCGCCTCCAGGCGCGGGACCACGAGCGTGGCCGGCGCGTCCTCGGCAACGGGCAGGACGAGGAGCGTGATCCGCTCGTTGGCGTGGGCGTTGTACCCGGTGAGGTAGCGCAGGTCCGCGCCGACGCCGATCAGCAGCGCGTCGAGGCCGGCGCGGGCCGCCTCGCGCCGGGCGCCGGCGAGGCGCACCGGGTAGCGCGCGGCCGGGATGCCACTGGTCATCGCTCCTCCTCCCGGCCGGCCGCCAGGCCGGCGATCCATGCGCCGAGCTCGCGCTCGCCGTGCTCGAACAGGGTCCGGTAGGCGTACACCTTCGACGCCCCGGCGGCACGGGCGGCGTGGCGGGCCGCGGCGTCGTCATGCTGGCCCACCGCCACGGACGGCACGCCGGCCTCGGTCGCCACGCGCAGGGCCGCGAGCCCGTCGTACGCGCGCGCCGTCAGGTCCACGAGGCAGCCGTCTGCGGCGACCAGGGCGCCGGGCAGGCCCGCCTCGTTCCGGACGGGCATGGCCTCGCCCCCGGCGCGGCGCACGCCGTCGGCGAGGCGCGTGGCCCACATGAGGTCGTCGGCGAGGATCGCGATGCGCGGGAGCCGGCCGGCGGGCTCCAGCGTCACCCGAGCGAGCTGACCAGGTGGCGGAAGATGTCCGCGGCCGCGACGACGCCGATCGGGCGCCCGTCCTCCACCAGGGGGATATGGCGGAAGCCGCCCACGGCCATCTTGTGGATCGCGACGGCCAGGGTGTCCTCGTGGCGGAGGACGACCGGGTCCGGCGTCATGAAGTCCGCCACGGTGTACATCGCCAGGCGCTTGTCGGTGGCCTTGGCGACGGCATCGCGATCCGTGAAGATCCCGATGAGCTTGTCGTCCTCGGTCACGAGGAGGCAGTCGGAACCGGTGAGGTGCATCTGGTGGATGGCGTCGGCCACCCCCAGGGTCGGGGCCACGGCCTGGAACTCGCCGATCCCGAGCGCGTCGAGGTGCTCGCCGAGGATGGTGTCCCCGTAGTCGAGGACCGATTGCGGCGTGTCGATGGTGGCGAGGTCCGCGCCGCAGTTCGCGCAGTTCTCGTCGCCCTCGAAGTTGTCGAAGCGGCAGTTGGGACAGAGCATCTATTCCACCGTCCAGGTCTCGCCGGAGAGGAGGGCCTGCGTGAGGTCCCCGGGTCCGGACTTCTCGATGGCCTGTGCGATCTGGGCGTCCACGAGATCCGAATGCGTGGGCCGGTCCACCTCGCGGAGGACACCCACCGGCACCGGGAAGTCGGGCCAGAACATGCGGGACAGGATCAGGGCGAGGTAAGGGTCCTCGGCGTGCTGGTCGTGGACGATGAGGTCCGCCTCGGTGACACCGTTCTGGCCGATCGTGACGACCTCCGGGTGGAGACCGTTGAGCCGGATGCCCTTGTCCCGCTCCTTCCCGAAGATGAGCGGCTTGCCGTGCTCGAGGACGAGCATCCGGTCATCGCGGACGTCGCGCTCGGTGAACTCCCGCCAGGCGCCGTCGTTGAAGATGTTGCAGTTCTGGAGAACCTCGACGAAGGATGCGCCGTGATGGCGCCCGGCCTTCTCGAGCGTCCGGGCCAGGTGCTCGGTGTGGGTGTCCACGGTTCGGGCGACGAACGTCGCCTCCGCGGCGAGCGCCAGGGTGAGCGGCATGACCGGCCGGTCAACCGAGCCCAGCGGCGTCGACTTCGTCCGCTTGCCGAACTCCGAGGTGGGCGATGTCTGGCCCTTGGTGAGGCCGTAGATCCGGTTGTTGTGCATGATCATGGTGAAGTCCACGTTCCGCCGCATCGAGTGCAGGAAGTGGTTGCCGCCGATGCTCAGCGCGTCGCCGTCACCGGTGATCACCCAGACCATGAGCTCCGGGCGGGCGGACTTCAACCCGGTCGCCAGCGTGGCCGCCCGGCCGTGGATGCTGTGGAAGCCGTACGTGTTCATGTAGTACGGCAGCCGCCCCGAGCACCCGATGCCGGAGATGAAGACGATGTTCTCTTTCGGCACGCCGAAGTCGGGCATCACCTTCTGCGTCTGGGCCAGGATCGAGTAGTCGCCGCAGCCGGGGCACCACCGGACCTCGGCATCGGCGACGAAGTCCTTGCGGGTGAGCTTGATGGGCTCGGGGGCGGCGGGGGTTTCGAGCGTATCGGTCATCGTCGTCAGCTCATCTCGGCAAGGAGTCGGTCCGCCTCGTCCACGATCTCGGAGATCCGGAACGGCTTGCCACGGACGCGGCCATAGCTGAGGGCGTCCACGAGGTACGTGCCGCGGAGCACGAACGACAGCTGGCCGAGGTTGAGCTCGGGCACCAGCACCGTCCTGAACCGCTTGAGCACGTCGCCCAGGTTCGCCGGGAACGGGAACAGGTAGCGCACGTGGGCATGCGACACCGCCTTGCCCTCGCCCTGGAGGCGCTCCGCCGCGCTGCGCAGCGCGCCGTACGTGGAGCCCCAGCCGACGATCAGGAGATCGCCGGACTCCGGCCCGAAGACGTCCTGGTCCGGGATGTCCCTGGCGATCCCCGCCACCTTGTCGCGGCGGAGCACGGTCATCTTGTGGTGGTTGTCCGCGTCGTAGTTGACGGTGCCCAGGCCGTCCAGCTTCTCGAGGCCACCGATACGGTGCTCGAGGCCGGGCGTGCCGGGGACCGCCCACGGGCGGCTGAGGGTCTCGGGGTCACGGCCGTAGGGGAGGAAGGTTCCCTCGCCCTTGACGGCGTTGGGGACGGAGATGTCCGGCAGCTCGTCCACGGACGGCACCCGCCAGGGTTCCGCGCCGTTCCCGATGAACGCGTCGGAGAGGTACATGACCGGGGTCATGTACTTGAGCGCGATGCGCGACGCCTCGACCGCGAACGTGAAGCACTCGGCCGGCGTGGCCGGGGCGACGACGGGCATGGGGCACTCGCCGTTGCGGCCGAAGATCGCCTGGAACAGGTCGGCCTGCTCCACCTTCGTCGGGAGGCCGGTGGAGGGGCCCGCGCGCTGGACGTTGACGATGACCAGCGGCAGCTCGGTCATGACCGCGAGGCCCATGGCCTCGGTCTTGAGCGCGACGCCGGGGCCGGACGTCCCCGTGAGGGCGAGGGCACCCCCGTAGGCCGCGCCGATCGTGGAGCCGATCGCCGCGATCTCGTCCTCCGCCTGGAAGGTCCGGACGCCGAACGACTTGTAGCCCGCCAGCTGGTGGAGGATGTCGGTCGCCGGCGTGATCGGGTAGGAGCCGTAGAACAGGTCCCGCTTCGCGGCCTTGGCCGCGGCGAGGAACCCGAGGGCGGTCGCCTCGTTGCCGGTGATGTTCCGGTAGACCCCCGGGGCCAGCTTGGCCTTGGGCACGCGGTAGGTCGTGTGGAACATCTCGGTCGTCTCGCCGTAGGCATAGCCGGCCTTGAGGGCGCGGCGATTGGCCTCGGCGACGATCGGGCGGCTGCCGAACTTCTCTTCGATCCACTGGAGCGTGTGCTCCATCGACCGCTCGTAGAGCCAGAACATCAGCCCCAGGGCGAAGAAGTTCTTGGTGAGGTCCACCTGCTTCGCGGTCATGTCCAGACCCTCGAGCGCGTTCGCGTTGAGGGTGCCGATCGGGACCTCGAAGAGGTTGTACTGCTTGAGCGAGCCGTCCGACAGCGGGTTGGTCGCATACGCGGCCTTCCCCAGGTTGCCCGGCGTGAAGGCGTCGCTGTTGACGATGATCGCGCCGCCCGCGGGGAGGTCCCCGACGTTGGTCTTGAGCGCGGCCGGGTTCATGGCGACCAGCACGTCCGGCGCGTCACCCGGGGTATGGATGTCCGACGCGGAGAAGCTGATCTGGAAGCCGGAGACGCCAGGGAGCGAGCCCGCGGGGGCGCGGATCTCCGCCGGGTAGTCCGGGAAGGTGCTGATGTCGTTGCCGAAGACGGCTGCGGTCCGGGTGAACTGGGTGCCGGTGAGCTGCATGCCGTCGCCGGAGTCACCCGCGAAGCGGATCGTGACCCGATCGAGCAGCTGGACGTCGTGCTCGATGCCCTGCGTTGTCGTCATCCGCCTTCGGCCTGCTCCATGCGCTGGTGGGGTCTCGGGGGGAGGTTCAGGAGCTCCTCGGGGAAGGACTCCGCGAAGAACTTCAGGATGTCGATCTGGCGGACCACGCCGACCAGGACGTGATTGTCGTCGATGACCGGCAGGTTGCGGTACAGCCCGACCTGCATCACCTCGAGCGCGTCGCGCACAGTCTGCTCGAGGCGGAGGGTCCGCGGGCCGGTCGTCATGAGGGATTCGACCGGAGCATCGAGCCCGATGCCCGCGGCCACGTCCGGCCCCACGAGCCGACCGAAGATGTCGCGCTCGGTCAGCACGCCGATGAGGCGGCCGCCGGCGTCCGTCACGAAGATCGAATCGCCGGTCCCGGTGCGCTGGATCGTCCGCAGGCACTCCGCGATCGTCGTGCCCGGAGGCACGGAGACCGGTTGTCGGCGCCCGACGACTGAAAGGGGTTGGGAAGTGAGGGTAGGGACGCGCGCAGCAACGGCGCGCTCGGTGAGCTCTGCCACGGTCCAAGTGTACCCGCGTCGGGCTGGCAGCGCCCTCGATTGCGGCACGGTTGCGGCGGTGCACGTGGCCCATGGTGCGAGGCCCGGACGGCACTGGAGCCGGCTCCCGCACGCGCGGCCGCGCTCGCAGTGCGGCGGCACGTGGTGGCACGATTCCGTCGCGATCCGGACGCCGCCCTCGGGCGCCGGGCCACGCTTCGGGGCACCCGCGCGTTCGGTACCCTCGGCAGCGTGGACCGGGCCCGCCTGATCGGCGTCGCACTCGTCGTGATCTCCGCCATCGCCTTCGGGTCCGGCGGCCTCTTCGCGCGGCCCGTGTACGCGACCGGCGTCGACTGGCTGACGCTGATGGCATGGCGGTTCGGCATCGCGGGGGCGCTGGCCTGGGTCCTCCTGCTCGCCCGCCCCGCGGCGCGCCGCGCGCTCCGGGCCATGCCTCGCCGCAGCATGCTGGTCACCATCGCCCTGGGCGTCATCTACGTCAGCAACACCGCGACCTACTACGCCGGGATCGCGGAGGTCGACCTCTCGCTGTCCGCCCTGATCGTCTACATCTACCCGCCGGTCGTGGCGGTGCTGGCGCTCCAGTTCGGGCGGCCGCTCGAGGGCCGGCGGGCCTGGACCGCGCTGGGCATCGCGGTCGCCGGCGTGGTGCTCGCGGTCGGGGGGATCGACGCCGCGACGGCGCCGCCGATCGGGCCGCTCCTGCTGATCGTCGCCTCACCGCTGCTGTACTCCGTGTGGATCATCCTGGCCGCGCGCCACTCCGGCGAGCGGAGCGACCGAACGGGACACGGCTCCGACGAGGGCGCCAACGCCTCCGTCGTGGGAGCCGTGATGCTGAGCTCCACGGCCGTCATCTACTGGGCCGCGAACCTCGGCCTCGGCCACCCGGTCCTGCCGGCGGACATCCCGAGCGCTGCCTGGCCCGGGATCCTGGGCGTCGCGGTGGTGGCCGGGTTCGTGTCCGTGCAGGCGTTCTATGCGGGGACGCAGCGCGTCGGCGCGGCCCAGGCGTCGCTGATCTCCACGGTGGAGCCGCTCTGGACGATCCTCGCCGCGTCCATCCTGCTCGACGAGCGGCTGGCACCGATCCAGTGGGTCGGCGGCGCGCTCATCCTCGCCGGCGTGCTGCTCTCGCAGACCCGTGGCCGGGGCGCGCCGTCGCCCGCGGATCCGGACGAGCCTCCGCTCCCCCAGCCGACCCTCCGCCTCGGCGAGGAGTGACGGCGGGCCGGTGCCGGTGCCCGCCCTGACCCGTGGGGTTTCAGCCCAGGGCCCGCCGCGCCTCCGCGAGCTGCCCCCGGGCGCCCCGGGCGATCTGCCCGTAGTCCGAGCCGATCCCGAGGAACCGGTAGCCCCGCGCGAGATAGGCCGGCACCTCGGACGCGTCCTGGAGCAGGATCCCCGCGGCCTTGCCGCGGGCCTGCGCCGCCGCCGCGACGCGGTCGAGCGCCGCGGTGAAGCGCGGATTCGAGAACTCCCCGGGGATGCCCAGGTCGTGTGACAGGTCGGCGGGTCCGACGAACAGCACGTCGACACCGTCGATCGCGGCCAGCTCGTCGGCGGCCTCCACCGCGACCGCGGATTCGACCTGGAACACGCCGGTGATCCGCTCGTTGAGGTCCTGGAGCCGGGCATGGGGCACGGTCCCGTAGCCCGGCCCGCGCGTCCCGGCCGCCACGCCCCGGATGCCCGCGGGCGGGAACCGCATCCAGGAGAGCGCCTCGGTCAGCTCGGCGACGGTCTCCAGGCGCGGGATCACCACGCCGTCCGCGCCGAGGTCCAGGACCCGCGCGATGCGCATCCGCTCGGACGAGACGACGCGGACGAGCGCCGCCGTCGGCGTGCCCTGGATCGCGACGAGCTGGCCCAGCAGCTCGGTCTCGCCGGCCATGCCGTGCTCGAGGTCCGCCACGACCCAGTCGTAGCCGGCGCGCGCCACGATCTCGCTGGCGATGATGGACCCGAGGCCCAGCCACAGGCCCACCGTGGGCTCACCGGCCAGCACGCGGCGCCGGAGCTCGGGGCGGGGCGGGATCGACGGGGCGGTGGAGGCGGCATCGTTCGGCATGGGCGCATCATGCCCGAGGCGGCGCGCCGTGGGGCGACACCTTGCGCGCGAACCGCCGTTCCGGCATCGTGGGCGCCCCAGCGACGCATGGAGGATGCCTTGGCGCGCGCGGTCCTGATCGTGGACGACGAACAGCACATCCGGCTGCTCATCGAGCAGACGCTCGAGGACCTGCTCGACGAGGGGGTGGAGCTGTACACGGCCGCCGACGGGGACGAGGCGCTGTCCGCCATCGCCGCCCAGCGGCCGGACCTCGTGTTCCTCGACGTGACGATGCCCGGCCGCAGCGGCCTCGACGTCTGCCGCGCCGTCCGCGCCGACCCCGAGCTGGCCGGGTGCCATATCGTGCTGCTCACCGCGAAGGGCCAGGCGCACGACCGCGAGGAGGGCCTCGCCGCCGGCGCCGACGAGTTCCTGACCAAGCCGTTCGACCCCGACGCGCTGCTTGCGCTGGCCCGGGGCGTGCTGGGAGCGGCATGAGCGAGCTGCGCCGCCTCATCGTGCGGCACCGCCACGTTGCCCCGATGGTCTCCGCGCTGCTGGCCGCGCTCGATGCCGCCGTGACGATCCACGACGCCGAGGGTGCCGTGATCCTCGAGCGCGGCGGCCCCGCCGGGACGGGCCCCGCCGACCCGCCCGTGCGCTCCGACGTCGTCGTGGACGGCGACGTCCTGGGCTGGGTCGAGGGCGGCCGGGCGGCCCGCGGCATCGCGTCGGTGCTGGGGTACGCCGCCGCCCGCGAGCGCGACAAGCGGTCGCTCGCCAGCGAGGCCCTGGAGCGCTACCGCGAGCTGTCGCTGATCTACGACCTGGCGGCCACCATCGGCGGGTCCGATGCGGTAGAGCCCGTGGTCCGGACCGCCGTCGCGGAGCTCTCCCGGCTGCCGCACGACGCGCGCGGGTTCCTGCTCCTGGCCGACGGCGACACGCTCCGCTGCGCGCCGGGCTGCGACGGCGAGGGTTGCCCGGTCGAGGATGCGCGGATCGGCGTGGGCATCGTGGGCGAGGCCGCCACGACCGGTGGTGCCGAGCTGGTCGAGGACGCCTCGGCCGACGCGCGGGCGACGGCGTCCGAGCGGGCGGGCGGGAGCCTGGTCGTCGCGGCGCTGCGGGCGGGCGATGTGACGCTGGGCGTCGTGGGTGCCACGGCCGCCG
>JBBSCF010000090.1:0-11137 GCA_038250545.1 Candidatus Limnocylindrales bacterium
GTACTCGAGATCCGCGAGGCCCAGGCGATCGCCGAACCGGTCCCCTGCACCCTCGGCGTCGAGCGCATTGGGCAGAGGCTCAGACAGGAACCCTGCGGCGTCGGCCGCGAACAGAACCACCACGCATCCGTGCCCTCGGGCGTGGGCCTCTGCCGCCTCCCGGACAGTCCGATACCTGTCGTCCTCGGTCGTGTAGGCGACCACCGCCGGACCGGTGATGTCCTCGCGGGGGCGATCCGGATGCTCGAGATGGTGTCCCGTGTCAGCCATGTCCTGTCCTCGTGTCGACTTCATCCATCCTGAGCGTCGCAGTGTGCTGGCGTGGAGTGCTGAATTCGGCGATCACCCGGCGCTCAGTGATCGGCGCGGCCTTCGACGACGAGGTCGGGCGGGCGCTGGTCAACGCACCCGCAGGCATCACCCGCCCGAGTGTAACCGCCGGGTTGGCCGCCGAACACGAACGGACCCGGGCCGCCGGCCGGATGACGCGCCGCCTGCGTCTCGCCCCGGCGACTGGCGCCCGGAACCGCAGATTCCATTCGGACCGCATAGCCTAGGAAGGCCGGGACCTCGATCAGCCAATCTGACGAGCCGGCGGGACCCCGGAGGCGCGCCCCATCATGTCCGAGCCCTTCGATCTCGTCGTCATCGGCGCCGGGTCGGCCGGCGAGGCCGCCGCCCTCCTGGCGCGCGAGCGCGGCGCATCCGTCGCGGTCGTGGAGCGGGACCTCGTGGGCGGCGACTGCCCGTTCTGGGCCTGCATGCCGTCCAAGTCGCTGCTGCACGCGGCGGCGATCCACTCGCTCGGAGGGCGGTACGACTGGGAGCACGCTGCGTCGAGGCGCGACGCCGTCATCGGGCGCAGCACGGGTGCGCTCCCGAGCGATGCCGGCCATGCCCGCGACCTGGAGGCTGCCGGCGCGGTCCTCGTTCGCGGGCGGGGCCGCATCGCCTGGCCGGGCCGGGTGGTCGTCTCGCCGGTGTCCGGCGACGGCCAGGAGCGCATGCTCCGGGCGCGCGCCATCCTGATCGCGGTCGGCTCGGTCCCGCGAATCCCCGAGATCCCGGGCCTCGACGGCATCCGGGCGTGGACCACCCGCGAGGCCGCCGCCGCAACCGACCTGCCCGCGAGCCTGGTCGTCCTCGGCGCCGGGCCGGCCGGGATCGAGCTCGCCCAGGTGTTCGCGCGCTTCGGCGTGCCGACGACCATGATCGCCTCCGGGGACCGGATCTACCCGAAGGGCCATCCCCGCAGCGCGGCTGCGCTCGACGCGACCCTGCGCACGGACGGCGTGCGCATCCGTCTCGGCGTGCGAGCGAAGCGCGTGCGACCCCGCGCCGGCGCAGACGGTGCCCACGTCCTCGACCTGTCGGACGACTCCATCGTCGAGGGCCACGAGGTGCTGCTTGCCACTGGGCGGACGCTGCCCCTGGCGGATCTCGGCCTCGCGTCGATCGGGGTCGACATCGTTGACGGCCGCATCGCCGTCGGACCCGACCTGCGGATCGCGGACGGGGTCTTCGTCGCGGGTGACCCGGCGGCGGCGGCGATGTCCACGCACGTCGCCCACTACCAGGGGCGGCTTGCCGTCCGGATCGCCCTGGGCGACCGTGTCCGCCCCGACCTCCGCGCCATCCCGGTGGCCGTGTACACGGATCCGGAGGTGGCGGGGGTCGGCCTCCAGGTCGAGGCCGCCCGGGCGGCGGGCCACGAGGCGTTCGAGGAGACGATCGACATCGCCGAGACCGCCAGGGGCGTCGCCGTGGAGGCCACCGGTCACGCCACGATCGTCGTCGACCGCGGAACGCGGCTCCTGTTGGGCGCGTTCCTCGCAGGCCCGGGCGCCTCCGAGGCGATCCACGAGGCGGTCCTGGCGATCCGGGCCGGCATCACGCTGGATGTCCTCGCCGACACGATCCACGCCTTTCCCACGACGGCGCGGGTCATGAGCGAGCTGTTCGAGAAGGCCGTCCGCAGGCTGGGTGACAGCGGACGGCCACGCGGCGGATGACGGTTCGGACGGATAGCCCGACACGCCACCCTGACGGGTCCGCGGTGCCGAGGTGGCGCCACAGTCGGCTAGCCGGCGATGGGTGAACCGTTCGCGGTGGGCTGATCGGCAGGCGCCGTCGGCTGGCTCGGAGTCTGCGCGGCCGCCCAATCCTCGCGAAACCGCACGATGCCGGCCTCCGTGAGCGGGTGGCGAACCATCTGACGAAGGACCTTCAGGGGAACCGTCGCGATGTGGCAGCCGGCGAGCGCGGCTTCGGTCACGTGGAGGGGATGGCGGATCGAGGCCGCCAGCACCTCCGCGCCGAGGTGGTACGTCTCGACCATGGCCACCAGGTCGCGGACGACCTGCATGCCGTCCTGGTTGATGTCGTCGAGGCGACCCACGAAGGGCGAGAGCAGCGAGGCGCCGGCCTTGGCCGCGAGGAGCCCCTGGTTGGCACTGAAGATGAGCGTGCAGTTGGTCCTGATTCCTTCGGCCGCAAGGCGCGAGATGACCTCCAGACCCTCTTCGCTCATGGGCACCTTCACCACGATGTTGGGGCCAGGGTCGCGAAGTGGCGCCCCTCGCGCAGCATCCCTTCAACATCGTCGGCTACGACCTCGGCGCTCACGGGGCCGGTCGTGATCGAGCAGATGTCGCGGAGGACCTCGTCGTAGCTGCCGCCCACCTTGGCGAACAACGAGGGGTTGGTGGTCACGCCGTCCGAGCACGCCCCATTGCGCGGCCGTGCGGATCTCGTCGATCGCGGCGGTGTCGAGGAAGATCTTCACATCCGGTCCGATCCGTCCCGGGGCTCGCAGCACGGTTGACGGCGGGGTCCCGAGGACGCTTGCCGTTACACCTCTGCGAGCAGGTTCGGGCCATCGGCCTGCACCGCCCGCGAGCGAACCGGCCGCTGGGCAGGGCCGTGGAGGACGGCGCCCGAGGTCACGTCGAACTGGCTGCCGTGACACGGACACGTCACCGTCGTCCCCTCCAGCTCTCCCTCCGCCAGGGAGCAATCTGCGTGCGGACAGGTGTCGTCAAACGCATGGAGGTGCCCATCGACATTGGCCACGCTCACCTGCGTTCCGTCGACTGAGAACGCCTTCATCTCTCCAATGGAAACGTCCGTCGCCGCCCCGACTCGCACCAACATGACTGTATCCTCCGATTCCGATGCGTCCCGAAGCACCGTTTCGCCGGCTTCGAGGTCGAGCACAATCCCGATCTCGTCGCCGACCAGCCAGGCACCGCTGTCGATGGCCTTGTTCCGGGTCGGGCCCTGGTCGAGTGCTGACGCGGCCGAGGCAACGTGAATGCTCTGCCAGGGGACCCTCGACAGCATGACGGTACGTCATTCGGAGCTTGCGTCGCGATCGACCGCCTCCATCGACATCGCCGACGCGTTGACGAGGCAGCTCGTCGTGGACGCGACCTTGCTAGGTCTCCTCGGTGGGCGTTCCGACGACCCGGACCTCGATCACGGGCGTGAGGTGTCTGCCGAGCTCGATCCTGCTGGTCGTGTTCCTCGCCTGGCTGCTGTCGTTCCTGGTCGGACAAGGGGCGGCGATCACGCGCCAGGTCCGTATCGGGCGCGGCGAGGCGATCGCGCGGACGGCGGCCGGACCCTCGCCGCGTAGTAGGAGGATGGGGCGATCTCCAGGACCCGGCAGATCGGCTCGACCCCGTACGAGCCGCGCTACTCGTCGATGAAGCTGGTCATCGTGAGGACCGGCGGTCGAGCTCCGCCCCGAAGAAAGCCGCCGCGGCTTTGAGGATCTCGTTGGCCCGGCGCAGTTCGCGCACCTCGCGCTCGAGCTCCTTCATGCGGGCCAGCTCCTCGGTCGTCAGGCCTGTCCGCTTGCCGTCGTCGACCTCGGCCTGGTGGACCCACTTGCGCAGGGATTCGGGACCGATGCCGAGCTGGCCCGCCACCCGCATCACCGCACCGAAGCGCTCACCCCGCTCGCTGGTGGTCTCAAGGACCATCCGGACGGCCCGCTCCCGGAGCTCGGGCGGGTATCGCCGCTGGAACGGACTGCTGCTGTGCTCTGCCATGACTCCATCTTCCTCCAAGCGGTGGAGTCTCCATCGAAGTCAGGGCGGTTCAGTCACTCATGTGGATGCCTGCGCAGACCACGCGTCCGCCATTTCGCACCGCATTCAGCGCCAGCGGCACGAGACCGCCGACGGCGGCGTAGATGATCGCTGCGTCCAACGGTTCCGGCGGCATCTCGTCCGAGCCGCCGGCCCAGGTTGCGCCGAGGCTCTTGGCGAAGGCCTGCGTGGCCGTGTCACCGGGCCGGGTGAAGGCGAAGCTCTCCCGCCCCTGCCATGTGGCAACCTGGGCCACGATATGGCCAGCGGCGCCGAAGCCGTAGAGCCCGATCTTCTTGCCCTCGCCCGCGATCACCAGCGAGCGCCAGCCAATCAGCCCGGCGCAGAGCAGCGGAGCGAGCGAGACGTCGCTGCCGGTCTCCTCCAGCGGAAAGGCAAAGCGCGCATCCGCGATGGTCGCGGTCGCGAACCCTCCGTCGCGTGTGTAGCCGGTGAACAGAGGCGCGTCGCAAAGGTTCTCGCGCTGCTCGCGGCAATAGGGACAGACGCCGCAGCTATGGCCGAGCCAGGGGATGCCGACGCGCTCGCCCAGCCTCAGGCCGGTGACGCCCGGACCAAGCTCGTCGATCCGGCCGACGATCTCATGGCCGGGAATGATCGGTGATTGCGGGTCGGGCAACTCGCCATCGACGACGTGCAGGTCGGTGCGACAGACGCCGCAGGCGAGAACTTGCACGCGGACCTGCCCCGGCCCTGGGCGGCGATCCGGCAGGTCAGTCCAAACGAGCGGTGTGCCCGGCTTGGTCAGCACCATCGCCTTCATTGTCCTGTTCTCGTGTATCCAACGCAGCCTTGAGCTTCTGCACCACGGCGGGGAGCGCGTCCGGAAGATCCTCCGCCACCAGGCCCAGGCCAAATTCGGTGGCGGCCGCCCCATGCAGCCAGGCGGCTGCCGACGCGGCCTCGAAGGGCGGCATTCCTTGTGCCAGCAGCGCAGCGACAAACCCCGTGAGGACGTCGCCGCTGCCGCCGGTCGCGAGTTGCGGTGGCGCGTTGGTGTTGATGTTCGCGCGTCCGTCCGGCGACGCGATCACCGTGTCGGGCCCCTTCAGCAGGACCACGGCCCCGCACTGCCTGGCGGCGCTTCGGGCGCGATGCAGCTTGTTGCCTTCGACGTGAAACAGGCGTTTGAACTCGCCGGCATGGGGTGTCAGCACGCACGGCCCATGGATAGCGTTGAACAGCTGTTCGGGCGCCTCGGCGAACGCGGTCAGCGCGTCGGCGTCGAGCACCACGGTGCGTCGGGTGGCCAGCGCGGCCAGGACGTAATCCCGGGTAGATGCATCGACGCCTGCTCCGGGCCCGATCGCAATCACGTTGCGGCGGACATCGGCGAGCAGGGCACTGAATTCGACCTGTCCGTCGAAGCTGCGAACCATGGCGCTCACCAGCGACCCGGCATAGATGCTCCACACCTTGGCGGGCGCCGCGACCGTGACCATGCCTGCCCCCGCGCGCGCCGCCGCCATGGCGGTCATCCGGCTGGCGCCGGTGATCGCTTCGCCGCCCAGGATCAGGACTTCGCCGCGCGTGTATTTGTAGCCTTCGGGCTCGGGCCAGGGATAGCTGTCCAGCCACAGATCGGGGCCGTTCTCCCAGGTTCTTGGGGCGTTCGCCGTGAGCACCGAAGCGGGTATGCCGATGTCGGCCAGGACCACATCGCCACAATGCCCCCGCCCCGGATAGAGCAGATGGCCCGGCTTCTTGCGAAAGAACGTGACCGTCAGATCGGCCGGCGCGGCCGCGCCCAGTATCTCGCCCGTGGACCCGTCGACGCCGCTGGGGACGTCGATGGCGCAAACGGGAATCCTGCTGGCCTTCAGCGCCTCGACCAGATCGAGCGCGGCCCCGGCCAGGGGCCTTGAAAGACCGGCTCCGAAGATCGCGTCCACGACAACACCGGCGCCGTCGAGGCACTTCGGCAAGAAAGGCTCGATGGGACCTTTCCACAAGCCTGCTGCGTCGGCGGCGGCGCCCGAGAGCATGTCGGGTGATCCCATCAAAGCCAGCTTCACCGGCCAGCCCGCCGACTTCAGATGGCTGGCTGCGACGAAGCCGTCGCCGCCATTGTTCCCGGGGCCGCAAAGAACTGTCACCGGCCGCATCGGCCAGCGCGCGCCGACTGCGGCGGCGACTGCGCTGCCTGCCGCTTGCATGAGCGCGGACGCGCTCGCGCCGCCGGCAATGGCAAGGTGATCGGCCCTGTCCATCTCCGGGGAGGTCAGCAGCGCCAACGCGGAACGACGCGTCGCAAGTGATCCGTCCAGTATCGCCATGTCGAGGGTGACCCTATCGAGGCAACCAGAAACGATGCCCGGCACGCGCGACTACGGGCGCGTCGTGCGCTCTTCAACGACCGTCTTCTTCGAGAGCTCGTCGACGGTGCCGGCCGTGGCGCCGGCCGCTGCACCGATCGCGCCCCCAACGACGGTACCGACCGGACCCCCGACGAGCGTGCCGACGACGGCTCCGCCCACGGCACCGGCGACGGCGCCTCCGACCTCTTCGTCGGCATGGCGATCCGGGTGCTCCGTCCGCGTGGTGACCACCTGGTCGGAGGCCGCAGGCTGGCGCTCGACCGTCGTTGTCGTTTCCGTTCGCTGCTGGGTCATGTGCTCGAACCCATCCGTGTCGTGTCGCCGACGCCGGCGACGCTGGGAGGCGGACGATGACCCTGTCCGCGCCGGGACGCGATGCGCCGAGGCCCTGGCGTCAGGTGGGCGCCGGCTTCGGACGCAACGCGAGGATGGGTCCGGGAGTGCGGAGCGTCATGACGGCCCGTCACGGGAGTGGCACAAGGCTGGGATGGTCAAGCTCCTTCTCGGACCGCTCCTGCGCCACATCGGACAGCGCGATGCCACCGTGTGGGTGGAGACGGATGGCCCCGTGCATCGTCGGGGTGCGGGCGGTCGTCACCGGCCGCGAGCGGACGTTCACGGTCGCGGGCCATCACTACGCGCTGGTCGTCCTGACCGGAGTTCGAGGCCGGCTCGTCGACCGCCTACGCGCGTTCGGGATCGCAACCCGGTGGCTGCGGCCGAAGATCGAGGCCGACGTCGAAGCCACACCATGAGTGCGTCGTGACGTCCCCGACGGCTCGGACTCATCTCAGTCTATTGGCGGCGACGGCTAGCGGCGAGTCAGTTCCCGCCCAGGACCTCTGGCGCCGCGTCGGGATCGCGCTTTCCGGCGCCCAGTGGCTCGTCGAGCCGGTCGCTCTCTTCCCAGGCGGGCTCGCCGGTCTCGTGATGCCGATCCCGACCTGCCTCGCGGCGCTCGGAGCGCGGGGCCGGCTCCGCATCGGAAGCGTCCGGCGCTCCCGACAACGCTCGTTTGATCCAAGATCCCACCGACATCAGGGTCTCCTCCTCGAAGATGCGCAGGCCCGTCTCGACCTCGATCTTGCTTCACGCAGTCAACTGACCTCAGGCACGTCCTCGATCGTCTGACCATCGAGTCATCGACTTGCCACGTTCGAAGTTCAGCCCGGCCATTGACACAGGGCAACGTTGAGCGGCCAGACCCACACGTTTCCGTTTCGCTTCTTCAATCTTGGCGTTGAAGCGCCGGACTCTCGTGCGAATGCACCCACCTCCCGGGCACAAGACGCATCGTGGCAGGTCGTGTCCCGTGGAGTGGTGGACTTTGAGCGATCCGTCGTGATCCGCAGCGACGGTGTCGTCGGCGCCGCTCAAGACGCCAGCAGCAGGCTCTTGCCTCCGTCCACCTCCCTGGTCGGGTCATCATCGGGGACGCGGTCAAGCAGCGCCATGGAGCCCTCGGCGAGGATCGAGGGGGACCCTCGTCGCCAGGCGGATGCGCTGGATCCGGCACGCTGCGCCGGAGGCCTCGCAGTCTCCAGCCCGCCGCCACCCGCGTAATGACGGCCTGTCATGACACGCGATGCGCCGAGGCACACAGTCCGGGGACACCCCCCGGGGACGTCCGCGCGGTGCGCCTGACCGGCGGCACCGCAGCCGGTGAACCAGGAGACGTCATGGCCCGAAGGGCGACTCGTCCCAGTGCCCTTCCCCCGATCGCCCTGATCGGCACCTACGTGCCACGGGCTTGCGGCATCGCCACGTTCACGCGGGACCTCCGGGACGCGCTCGTCGCGGCAGGCTCTCCCGCGGCCGAGGGCTCGCCGAGCGTGGTCGCGCTCGACCACGGCGGGCCACTCGACCCCAGGCGATACCCGCCCGAGGTCGCGTTTCGGCTGCCCCGCGGCAACCCCGGGGCCCTCGAGCGCGTCCGGACCGGCCTCGACGACGCCGGCATCGGCGTCGTCTCGCTGCAGCACGAGTTCGGCATCTTCGGCGGCCGCAACGGCCGCGAGGTCCTCGACATCGCGTGGGCGCTCGCCGCACCGCTGGTGACGACGTTCCACACGGTCCTGGCGCGACCCAATCCGTCGCAGCGCGACGTGATGTCCCGGCTCGCGGCCGCCTCGTCCCGGGTCGTCGTGATGAGCGAACGGGGGCGCGCACTCCTGACCAGTGTGTACGGCGTGCCGGGGCAGCGAATTGCCGTGATCCCCCACGGCGTGCCCGACCTGCCCTTTGCCGATCCGGACCTCGCGAAGCCGGCCGTCGGCCTTGCCGGGAAGCGGGTGATCCTGAGCTTCGGCCTCCTGGGCCCGGGCAAGGGCCTCGAGCTGGCGATCGACGCCCTGGCCGAGGTCGTCGAGGCCGTCCCCGAGGTCATGCTCGTGATCGCCGGGCGGACGCACCCCGAGGTTCGTCACCGCCATGGCGAGGCGTATCGCCGCGGATTGGTGGCACGCGCTGCGGCGCTCGGGCTCGCCGATCACGTCCGGTTCGTCGACAGGTTCCTCAAGCCCGCGGAGCTGGCCTCCATGCTGGCCGCCACGGACGTCTTCGTGACGCCCTACGGCAACGCCGCCCAGATCACCTCCGGCACGCTCGCCTACGCGGTCGCGGCCGGCGCGGCCGTCGTGTCCACGCCCTACGAGCACGCTGTCGAGCTGCTTGCCGATGGGCGCGGCGTGCTCGTCCCGTTCGGCGACAGCGCGGCGCTCGGCTCGGCGTTCCGCCACCTGCTGATCGATGTCGCGGCCAGGGATGCCATGCGACAGCTCGCGTGGAATCACGGCCGCGCGACGGTCTGGCCCGCCGTGGGAGCCGCCTACCGTGCGCTGTTCGCGGAGGTGGTCGCCGAGTATGCCGGGGCGACGGTGGGCGCTGCGACTCCCCGCCCTGTCGAGACGGCTCCTCGCGCGCTGGTGCCCTCTCACCGCGAGTTCCTGCCTGTGTTCGTGCCGGCGTTCGCGCGGCCTCGCGCGCTCGCATCGCTCGCCCCGGTGGCGCACCGTCACCTGAACCGCCTGTGAACGCCGCTCGGCCTCCACCAGCACGCGGTTGGCAGCGAGCCCGATCCCGCCCATGGGTTCTGCACAGACGATGTGTCCCGCGCGCTCGTCGTGGAGTGGCTCCAGGGTCGGGCACTCCACGGCCACGACACGAACGCCGCCGTGCGGCGGTCGCTCGACTTCCTCGAGGAGGCCTTTGCGCCCGCCTCGGGTCGCTTCGCAACTTCCGCACCGTCGACGGCCGCTGGCTCGAGATGGTCGGATCGGAGGACAGCCACGGGCGGGCGATCCAGGCCCTCGGCGCGCTGCTCGCCGATCCGCCGGACGCGCGGCTCGTCGTCCCGGCGCGCCGCCTCCTCGACCGGGCGATCCTGGCGGCCCGGCGCCTGCGCGGCCTGCGGCCACGGGCCTATGTCGTGCTCGGCTGCGCCGCGGCCCTTGGCGCCGGTCCGGACCCTGCCGTCCGCGAGACCCTGGCCGGACTGGCGGCCGGCCTCGCGGAGGTGGTTGCGGGCGCCCCGGCACGGATCGGCTGGCCATGGCCGGAGGCTGTCGTGACATACGACAACGGCGCCATCCCCGCCGCGCTATTCGCCGCCGGCCTGCGCCTTCATCGCCCGGACTGGGTGGAGCAGGGCTGTCGCCTGCTCACGTGGCTCGTCGGGCCCCAAACGTCGCCGGACGGGCACCTGACGCCGATCGGCAACGAAGGCTGGCGGCTGATCGACGGCGAGCCGGCCCGCTTCGACCAGCAGCCGCTGGAGGCGGCTGGGCTCCTCGAGGCGGCTCGGCTGGCCCACGCGGCCACACACCAGGCACGGTGGATCGCGCTCATGGAGCGGTGCTACGCCTGGTTCCTGGGTGCGAACGATCTCGGCGTGATGCTCGCCGACCCGGACGACGGCAGCTGCCGGGACGGCCTCCGGCGAACCGGCGCGAATCCCAACCGCGGTGCCGAATCGGCGCTCGCCTGGCTGCTCGCCGTCGAGCGGATCCGCGCCCTGCGGGCGGCCCAGGAGATCGAGGCCCGGGACGCTGCGGCGTGGACGCCCCGGGACGAGGGCGCGGCATTTGCCGGCGGGACGGCGACGGGAACCCACGCCGCGATACCGATGGCGTCGATGGCCGGGCGGGGCTCCGGGTCGTGACACCGTCGTCCGGTCTCGACCCTCCTCGCCAGCCCACGCGCCTGACCACGGCCTTCCTCGCGCTCGGTTGCTGCTTCTTCGGCTCGCGGTGGCCGATCGTGTCATCTCGTTCGCCGGCGGCGTCAGCTCGATCCTGCTGGTCGTGTTCCTCGCCTGGCTGCTGTCGTTCCTGGTCGGACAAGGGGCGGCGATCACGCGCCAGGCCCGTATCGGGCGCGGCGAGGCGATCGGGCTCGTCTATGGCGCCCACGACACGGCCGAGATCGCCGGCCGCACCGACGAGGTCACGGACCGGATCCACGGCCTGCGCGCCGGGCCTGCGTTCCGACCCAGTTATCGTCTCTGCGAGCGCAGTGGCCAACGGCCTCCACCCGGCGGCCGGGCCGTCTACGACCGCGCTGGACTCCCGTTCGCTCAGTACGCAGCTCTGACAGAGCACGAAACCGTGGGGCTATAGCTCAGCTGGGAGAGCGTCTGAATGGCATGTAGACGCCGCTCAAGCGTTGTGGCCAGCCGCTCCCCGATCACGATCGAGTCGAGCGAAA
>JBBSCF010000091.1:0-11018 GCA_038250545.1 Candidatus Limnocylindrales bacterium
GAGCGCGAAGAACACCCGACGGCACGTCGGGCGTTCTGTGCCCATTGCAATGATGCGAACTGGCCCCTTGACGGGAGCAGGTCCAGTGGTATGGTTCATGCGGCGAATGAACGAAGTACCTAACCGGCACGGAGAGAGATCGTGGCGCGACCTCGCAATGGATCCGGGACATTCATCCGCGAACTGAACCGGTCCGCCATCCTGGCGTTCATTTGGCAGCGCGGGCCGGTCGCCCGCATCGCGATCGCCAAGGCCCTCGTCCTCAGTCCTGCAACGGTCACCGTCCTGACAAGGGAGCTCGTGCAAGAGGGCTTGGTGCGTGAAGTCGCACAAGCTCCCTCCACAGGTGGGCGCCCGGGGATCCTTCTCGGGTTGGTCGCCGAAGCGGCTCACGCCCTCGGCGTCAAGATCTCCTCGCACGGTCTGACCGCCGTCCGCGTCTCACTCGACGGCGAGCCTCTGCAGTTCGCGGAACGTCCATTCGACGCGGCGGCGCCTGACGCCGTGGATCGTCTCATCGACGAACTGGCGCTGCTCGCATCCAGTGGAGGCGGCCGGTCGCGCCTGCTCGGCATCGGGCTCGGCGTCCCCGGCACGGTCGATCCCCGAGGTGGTGGGACGGTCGAGTCGCCGAGCCTCGGCTGGAGATCTCTCCCGCTGGCAGCTCGCGTGGGGGAACGGCTCCAGCTGCCGGTCCTCGTTGACAACGACGTCAACACGCTCGCGGTGTCCGAGCGCCTGTATGGCCGGGGTCGTACCGCCGAGAACTCGATCACGGTCACGATCGGACGGGGCGTGGGACTAGGGATCGTCATCGCCGGCGAGCTCCATCGCGGCGCACTCGGCGGCGCGGGCGAGTTCGGGCACGTTCGCGTCCTCGAGGATGGTCCGCTGTGCTACTGCGGTGGTCGGGGCTGCCTCGAGACACTGGTTTCGGATGGTGCGCTCGCGTCCGCTGGTCGCAGTAGTGGCCTCATTGGCGAAGGCGATGGTGTCGATCGCCTGCGGGATCTTGCCGACAGCGGCAGCCTGGACGCCCGCGAGATCTACGCAAGGGCCGGCCGGACGCTCGGCCGGGCCGTCGCGGGCCTGGTGAACGTTCTCAGTCCTCAGCTCGTGCTCGTCAGCGGCGAAGGCACGCTGGCATGGCCGCACCTTGAGGCGGGCTTTGAGGAGGCCCTGCGGGCCAACGCCTTCGCGCCGCTGGCTGGCGTGCCTGTCGAGATGGACCCATGGGATGACGCCAAGTGGGCCCGCGGAGCCGCGGCGCTCGTCCTTCGAGCCACATTCTCGCCTCCCCTGTACGAGCACCAGTCGGATGACGCCATCCGCGCTCGCTTGACCACGATCGAAGGTGCGGCATGACCGCGATCTGCAGAAAGGGGAGCGCGTACTGAGCATGCGGCGGCCCCCTTTGAACACGGCAACCACCGGAGTTAGTTCAGGAGGATCGACTCGATGAAGCGAACATTGGCAGTAATCCTCGCGGGTGCGAGTCTCGTGGTCAGCGGATGCGGAACGGGCGCTGCGTCGCCCTCCGCTGTGGTCGCGCCCGTGACTGCGGCACCCATTGCGTCTGACGCGGCGCCGAGTGCGACTGAACCGGCTGCGAGTGCGAGCCCGGATGCAGCTGCTGATGAGTGCGGGGGCGGCAAGGCAGCGAAGATCACGTTCTGGCACACATACAACACCGACGGGCCTGAAACCAAGCAGTTCGACGACGTCGTGATTCCGGCCTTCGAGCGAAAGTGCCCGAACATCACGGTCGAGGCCGTCGTCCAACCGTATGACGGCCTGCACGATCAGCTCGTCACCGCGGTCGCCGGCGGGGGCCTGCCAGACGTGATGCGCATGGACATCATCTGGACCCCGGAATTCGCCGCACTCGGCGCACTGGCCGAAGTCGACGGCATGCCCGGGTTCGACGAGATCAAGTCGGCGGTCTTCCCGGGCCCATTGGCGACCAACGCGTATCAGGGCAAGTACTACGGCGTGCCGCTCGACACCAACACCCAGGTCTTGATCTACAACACCAAGCTGGTCCCGACGGCGCCCACGACGTTTGATGAGTTCGTGGCCGCAGCGACCGCGATGAAGGGCACCGATCAGTGGGGTCTTGGCCTCGGTGGTGACGGTGGTTGGAACGTCTTCCCGTGGTTCTGGTCAGGTGGCGGCTCGGTGACCGACGACGCCTACACGAAAGCCACGGGCTACCTGGACTCCCCGGCGTCCATCGCCGCTCTCCAGTGGCTCGTGGACCTCAGCAAGGACGGCCTGATGGGTCCGTCTGCAACCGGTGGCAAGCCCGACTCATGGGGCGGCTTCCAGTCCGGCAAGTACGGCATGATCTCCGATGGGCCGTGGTTCTTCCCGATCATCGGCACGGCCATGGGCTCCAATGTCGTGGGCACTACGCTCCCGACCGGGCCCGGCGGTTCGATCTCGGTCATCGGCGGTGAGAATCTTGTCACGTTCAAGAGCTCCCAGAACCAGGACGCGGCTTGGGCCTTCAGCCGGTTCATGTTGAGCGATGAAGCGCAGATGGACATGGCCGCCGTCGGCCAGCTTCCGGTCACTTCAAGCGCAGCCGCCTCCAAGGCAGTCACGAGCGTCGCGTACTACGCGCCATTCATCGAGCAGCTGAAGACCGCCAAGCCCCGGCCGGTCACTCCCGCCTGGGTCAAGATGGATCCCATCCTGACTGACGCCTTTGACGCCGCGTTGCGCGGCAAGAAGACTGCGGCCGAGGCGCTGCACGAAGCAGCCGCCCTCATCGACCCTCTCCTCGCTCAGTAGCCGGGGCATCGACTGTGGCCGGCCGGGACGCCGACGGGCGACTCCTCCTCCGCGACGCGCCCGGCCGGCGCATCCTCCACCAAGCATGAGCGGGGCAGCGGCCGAGTCGGCTGCCGCTGGCACGATGCTGCGGCGGCGCGCGCGCAGGCGCAGCATGCGTCAGCTCCGGACGGCCGTGCCCTTCATGCTGCCGGGGCTCGCACTCGTCCTTGTGTTCGTCGTGTATCCCCTGGTGCGCGGCCTCCAGATGAGCCTCTACGACTGGAACCTCATGGTTCCCGCGGAGAGCACGTTCGTTGGGGCCAAGAACTACGTCCGTGCGCTGACCCAGGACCCGATCTTCTGGACTGCGGCGAGAAACACCGCCCTCTACGCGATCATCACGGTGCCCGCCCAGATGGCGATCGGTCTCGGGGCCGCGCTCCTGCTCAACGCCGCGGTTCGCGGGCGAGCCTTCTTTCGGGCTCTCTTCTACCTGCCCGTGGTGACATCCTGGTTGGCGGTGTCCTACGTGTTCGCCTACCTCTTCAGTGACGGGCCGGGGCCAGTGAACCACATCCTCGTCAACGTGCTGCATCTGGTCCCGGAGCCGATTGACTGGATCCATGACAGCTTCCTGACGGCCCAGGTCCCGATCAACCTGCTGGGGATCTGGAAGGGCATCGGCTGGAACATGGTGATCTTCCTGGCGGCGCTCCAGTCAATCCCCCGCGATCTGATCGAGGCCGCGGACGCGGATGGCGCTGGAATGTGGCAGCGGTTCCGCTACATCACGCTGCCGCTGCTCCGGCCGACTGTCACGTTCGTGAGCATCCTGCTGCTGATCGGGGCCTTCAACGTCTTCCTCTCGGTCTACCTGCTGACCGGTGGCGGACCACAAGGCTCGACCGAAGTCATGTTGAGCTACATGTACAACCAGGCGTTTTCTTTCCTCGACTTCGGTTACGGAACGGCCATCGGCCTTCTTCTGGGCGTCGCCATCGTCGCCATCGGTTTCCTCCAGCGGCGCATCCTGCGCGGTTCGGTGGACTACTGACATGCTCGGCTTCCGTCGCCTCGCAACAGGCCAATCGAGCTCGGCGAACCGCCGAGCAACCTCCCGATGGTTTCGGACCGTCGTCTATCTCCTGCTCATCGGCGGGGCGGTCTTCATGACGATGCCGTTCCTGTACATGGTCTCGACCGCGCTGAACCCGAACACCTTCGTCATGCCGGACCCGCCGACACTGCTGCCCGAGAACGCCACGCTGGACAACTTCGTGCGAGCGTGGACCCAGTCGGGCTTCCAGAGATACTTCGTCAACAGCGTGATCGTGGCGGGCGGTACGCTCGCGCTGACGTTCGCCGTCGCGACGCCGAGCGCATATGCGTTCGCCAGGCTGCAGTTTCCGGGCAAGAACGTCATCTTCACGTTCTACCTGATCACGATGATGATCCCGGACATGATCGCCCTCTTGCCGAAGTTCCAGGTCATGCACGACTTCGGCTTGGTGAACAGCTGGCTGAGTCTCTGGATCATCTACGTCTCGAACGCCGTGGCCTTCAACACGTTCCTGCTGCGTGGGTTTTTCGAACAGCTCCCGCGTGATCTCGAGGACGCCACGCAGATGGATGGCGGCGGTCGCTGGACGATCTTCTGGCGGATCCTGCTGCCGCTGTCCAAGCCCGCCCTCGCGGCTCTCGGCGTCTTCACCTTCCTCGGAGCCTGGGACGACTTCTGGTGGGCCCGGATGCTGCTCCAGGACGCGAACCTGCGGACGCTGCCCATCGGCATCCAGCTCTTCTTCAACGCACATGGCACCCAATGGTCCGTGGTGTTCGCGGCCACGACGATCGCGGTGTTGCCCGAGATTCTCGTGTTTGTGCTTCTCCAACGGTTCTTCGTTTCTGGAATGTATTCAGGAAGCGTGCGCGGCTGAGCCCGCTCACAGAAGGGCGAGTCACGCGATGACCGAACTGGACGCTTGGCCGAGCACCGCTCAGTTGCGTCCAACTGAGCCCCTTGAGCTGATCGTCAGCTCGGGGGGCTCCGGCGACCTCGCGGTGAGGGTGCTCGATGGGAGCCAGCAGCTGGCAGGTGTCGAGGTCCCGGCCCGAGGACCCCTGACGAGAATCAGGGTGCCGCTCGGAGCTGACTCGTCACAGAGAGCTGGCTTTGCCGTTGAAGTTGTCGATGGGCTCGGTCACTGCGCCACAACGGCAATCGACGTGGCTTCGCACTGGTCGAGGGCGCCCCGCTACGGATTCTTCTCGGACTTCGGCCCCGATGAAGCCGAAGTCGACTCGATCGAGCGAGCCGACGCGCTCCTGCGGCTTCATGTGAACGTCGTCCAGTTCTACGACTGGATGGCCTCGCATCACACGCTTGTTGCCGACGCGGACGAGTTCACAGACCCGCTCGGCCGACGCCTCTCGCATGTCGTTGGCAGGCGCAAGGTCGACCTCGCCCACGAGCGCGGGATGGCGGCCCTGGGCTATGGCGCCCTCTACGGGGCTGAAGCTGACTTCTCGCTCGAGCGTCCAGACTGGCTCCTCTACGACGGCAGGCGACAACCGCTCACTCTCGCCGACATCTTCTATCTGCAGGACTTCAGCGCCGCCTCGCCGTGGCGTGACTGGATCCAGACTCAATACGAGTTGGCCGTCGACAGCCTGGGCTTCGACGGCATCCACATCGACCAGTACGGCTTTCCAAAGCGAGCCCTGTCGCGCGCAAGCGGAACCTGGCGCGAGCTCGACATCGGCGCCGAGTTCCCGGGCTTCGTCGAGGAATCCTGCCGACGGATTCTGGCGCGGCGTCCTGACGGCGGCAGCATCTTCAACTGCGTGAACGCTTGGCCGCTTGACGCCATGCCCGCCGTGGCCTCGGACGCCGCGACCTACATCGAGGTCTGGGAGCCGTATTCGCGCTACCGCGACCTCTACGACATGGTTCGCCGAGCGCGCACCCTGCGCCCGGACAAGGCGGTCATCCTGGCGGCGTACCTTCTGCCATTCAGCCCGGATCGACCGCGGACGGCCGGGGCGCTGACGTCGTTCCGCCTGGCATCGGCGGCCATTGGGGCGAGCGGCGGCTTCCACCTCATTGCCGGCGAAGGCAGCGCCCTGCTCGCCGAGGCCTACTACCCGCGCTACGGCCGGCTCGACGCCATGGAAACCGCGGTCGTCCGCCGCTATGCGGACTTCGCCGTCCGCAATACGATCCGGCTGCACGACGTCAGCGCGACCGACATCGCGTGGACTCACGTCGGACCCACCAACGACCTCATCACTCTCGAACACCCATCGCTCGGCCACTACGGCGCAGGCGCCGTGCCGGACTCTCTCTGGGTCGTCGGCCGGGAGATCGGGCCAGTCACCGTGCTCCAACTGATCAACCTTCGTGGGCTCGTCTCGGACAGCTGGAACGTCGAGCAGGCCTGCTGTCCCTCGCCCGTCGAGGACATCAAGCTTCGTGTTCGCCTGACCGGCGACGTGTCTGGCGTCTTGTGGGACACGCCGGATCAGGAGCACGGAGCCGCTCGTGTGTTGCCGCACGACGTCGTGGAGACATCCGAAGGTCGGTTCCTGGTGGTGCGGCTGCCACGGATCGAGTTGTGGTCCATGGTCTGGTGGGAGCTCAAGGACTTGGACCAAGGAGTGCGGCGGTGACGATCGGCATCGAAATCGGCCACCTACGAGCGATCGCCGCCCAGAGCGTCCAGGTGATCGCGGACAACCAGCACGCCAGCGGGGCCTACCTGGCGTCGCCGAACTTCCCGGTCTATCGCTTCAGCTGGCTGCGGGACGGGGCATTCATCGCCGATGCAATGAGCCGCGCGGGCCGGATCGCCTCGGCCGAGGCCTTCTTCGACTGGTGCGCGAAGGTCGCATGCGACCGCGCCGATCGCATCGAGTCCCTCGTCGCCCGCCGGAGCACCGGCGAGCCAATCAGCGCCACGGAGTTCCTCCACACGCGGTTCACGGTGACTGGCGAGGAGACCGGGGAGGAGTGGACGGACTTCCAGCTTGATGGCTACGGAGCATGGCTGTGGGCGCTCGATGCCCATCGCCGTCGGCATGGCCGGACCATCGCGCCATACCTTGCCGGCGCCACGCTGTCCGCTCGCTATGTCGCCGCTTTCTGGGACCATCCGAGCTACGACTGGTGGGAGGAACATCTCCACGAGCGGCACAGCTCAACGCTCGCTGCCCTCTACGCGGGGCTCGCGGCGGTGGCGTCCTGGGACGACATCAGCGTCGGCGACCGCGAGGTTTTCGCCAGCGCATCTGTGGCGATCCGCGACACCGTCCGCGCCGACGCGCGGCGTCTGGGGCATCTTTCCAAGTGGCTCGGAGGCGACAGCGTCGACGGGAGCCTGCTGGCGGCTGGGGTGCCTTTCGGTCTCATGGCGCCTGATGATCCGCTGATGACAGCGACGGTCGAGGCGGTCGAGGCCGCTCTCGTCGTCGATCGCGGCGTGCACCGGTATCTCGAGGACACTTACTACGGCGGCGGTCAGTGGCTGCTCCTCGCCGGGTTTCTGGGGTGGCATCAGGCGACTGTCGGTCGCACCGACGATGCCCGAGCCGAGCTCACCTGGATGGCGTGCATGGCCTCGCCAAGCGGCGATCTGCCTGAGCAGGTGCGCGACCACGTCCTGGCGCCTGCCATGGTCGAGGAGTGGGAGTTGCGCTGGGGTCCGGTCGCCACGCCGCTCCTCTGGTCGCACGCAATGTTCCTGACTCTCGCCCTCGAGCTCGGAGTGGTTACATCGCGGGACCTGACGGCCTCGGATGGACTTGCTGCCGCCGGCCTTGGGTGACTCGCGAAGGCGCGGCCGATGATCCGCCATCGCCCGGCTGGCCTCGGGCACCCGTATCGAACGGAACCTGATCAGCGCGTGCCGGTTCGCCCCCTGGCGGGCGAACCGATCGAGCTCAGGGCCACAACGGACCCAGGGGTTGCGACCCTCGACGCCGAGATCGACATCGATGGCGAGCGGCGGATCCTGCCGGCGGTCCGGGCCGTCTCCGTGGAGGCCTCGGAACGGACGACCCACACACGTCTCTGGACCGTCCGGCTCGACGCGCAGACCGCGGGCACTCGTGTTGCCTACCGATTCCTCAGCAGCCGATCACAAACACGATGGTTCACGTGCGTCGTCGGTTCCTGGACCGCCGAGGCGATGGGCGCGACCCTCGTATGTGACAGCCTGCGCCTGGTACCCGACTCCGTGGCCTGGCTACGAGCCGACCAGCGGCCATGGCGAGTTCGCTTCGCCCTTCGGTTGGAGCACAACGTGCACGTCGTAGGGTTTGGTGAGCGATTCGACACGCTTGACCAGCGCGGCCGACGGCTCGACGCGACCGTCTTCGAGCAGTACAAGAACCAGGGCAATCGGACCTATCTGCCGATGCCGTTCGCGATCGTCGTCCCAGCTGACACGGCGACCAGTGGTTGGGCCTTCCACGTTCGGACGACGCACCGGACGTGGTACGACATCGGCGCCACGGATTCGGATTGTCTGTGGATCGAGGTTGATCTTGATCCGTCCCGGCGGGCGCCTCGGGTCGAGGTCGCAATCTACGAAGGCGACCCGGCCTCAGCTCTGGCTGCGTTCCTCTCCGAGACCGGCCGCCCAGAACAGCCGCCGAGCTGGGTCTTTCGTCCGTGGATGAGCGGCAACGAGTGGAGCACGCAAGCTCGCGCAGAAGCGGAAGTGCAGCGCAGCCTCGACGAGCGGATCCCTGTCGGCGTGCTTGTCCTCGAGGCCTGGAGCGACGAGTCGACCTTCGTCGCCTTCAGAGACGCCGAGTACACGGTCCATCCCGATGGCTCGCCGCACCAACTCGAGGACTTCACCTTCCCGCCGGATGGGGCCTGGCCGGATCCAGCTGGCTTCGTCGACCGACTGCATGAGTCCGGCGTCAAGGTGCTTCTTTGGCAGGTCCCCCTCCTGAAGGCCGATCCACCACAAGGCAGCCAGGCGCGAGCCGACCGTGACACCGCGCTCGAGCGACGGTATGTGGTTCGCCAGGGTAACGGCCGTCCATACCGCAACCGCGGCTGGTGGTTTCCCCGTGCTCTGCTGCCTGACTGGACAAACGCCGAGGCAGTTGACTGGTGGCTCGCGAAGCGCCGTTACCTTATCGAGGGCCTCGGAATCGACGGCTTCAAGACCGACGGGGGAGAACATGCCTGGGGCGCAGATCTCAGGTACTCGGATGGCAGCCGGGGTGGCGAGACAAACAACCGCTACCCAGTCCTCTACTCCGCGGCCTACCACCGTCTGATGCGCGAGGCCGGCCAGGTGCCTGTGACATTCAGTCGAGCGGGCTTCACCGGTGCCGGCGCCACGCCCTGCCATTGGGCGGGCGACGAGGTCTCGAGTTGGGCGGCCTATCGAGCGTCGATCACAGCCGGTCTCACGGCCGGCGCCAGTGGCGTCTTCTTCTGGGGCTGGGACCTCGCCGGCTTCTCAGGCGAGATCCCAAACGCTGAACTCTTCCTGCGGGCCGCCGCCATGGCCAGCTTCTGCCCGATCATGCAGTACCACTCCGAGTTCAACGATCACCGCGAACCTTCACGAGACCGGACGCCGTGGAATATCGCCGAGCGCAGCGGTGACCCGGGCGTCCTGACCGTCTTCCGGCTATTCGCCGAACTCCGCGAGCGCCTCGTGCCGTACCTCGTCGAGCAGGCGGCCCGCTCCGTGGAGCGTGGCGTCCCCTTGATGCGGGCCCTGTTCTTCGACTGGCCTCACGACCCCGTGGTCTGGGACTACCCGTACCAGTACCTGCTGGGTGACGCGCTGCTCGTCTGCCCCGTCACCGAGCCGGGCGCACGCGAGATCGAGGTCTACCTTCCGGACGGCGAATGGGCAGACGTGTGGAATGGCGAGCGGATCTCGGGAGCCACGCGCGTCACGCGTGACTCGCCGCTCGACGAGATCCCGGTCTACGTTCGGACAACAGCCGACCCGGGCCGACATCTGGCGGGCGCGCTTTCCTGGACCCGGAGCCTCCGCCGGGTGGGACGGGCGGTGTCGTCCTAGCGTTCGAACGCGGGTGGGCTAGGACGTACACGGATACACCGCCCCGGGTAGGTCGGTCGTGCCTGGTGGTCGAGACTGCCAACGTCATCGCATCCAGCGCCGAAGGCCCCGGGACTCCAAGCGGGATACAAACGCAGCAGCTTGTGGTGGGCCGAGAGGTTCGTGATCTTGGCCCAGCCGCCCTCGTCGATCGCGAATCGTCGCCAGTGCCTCGCGAGGTCTTCCAGGAGCGCGAAACCGGCGTGTGGGGACCCCCGGTCGGCCTCGGACGCACCCTTCGTCGAGTTGCACGACCGACAGAGCACGGCGCAGTTGCCGATGTCGAACGGCGCGCCGCCAGCGGCAAGCGGCACGACGTGATCGCCGGTCAGGTCAGCGGCGGGGTGGGATGAGCGCTGGTAGCCATGGCACCAGTCGCCGTGCTCGCCACGCCAGGCGCGGAGCACTCGGGCGCTGAGCCGCTGCCAGGTCCGCGTGCCGTGCAGCGCGTTGTGGCGGCTGCGGTTCGACTGGCGCGCATGCTCCGTGCATTGACTGCCAGGGCGGCTCGTCAGGACGCCGCAGACAGTGCAGAGCTTCACCGAATCCCTCGCCCGCGTGCCGTGGCGTATCTGACGCTTGAATGCACGCTCGTCGGCATCGCGATCAGCGTGGCCGAGGAGGGTGGGGCGGTCTATTCGCCCGCGGTGCTACTACTCAGGGGCCAACTATGGTGGCAGCCCGGCAACACCGAGTTCCCTGTCGCAGGACGGAATGGCACGCGCCTCGATGAATGCGCCTCTACGAACCGGCACCGCGGAACGTGGACCAGGACGGGATGGGGCGCGTGAGAACGAACGTCGCCACGATCACCACCAGCGGCAGGATTACGAGCGCGGCGACGATCTCTGGGACGGGTACGACTAACGGTGCGCCGCGGCTCAACAGGAGTCCCCAGATCGGCAGCAGCCCCGCCGGCACGGCAAGGACGCCCGCGAGCAACGAGATCACCGCGGCTCGTGCCGCCGCGATCCTACGGCGGACGCGCGGATCCGCGCCGAGAGCGAGGAGCGTCCGTTGCTCCGGCCGCGACTCCGCCTCACCGAGGGCGACGGCCACCCCGGTCACGCTCAACGCGAACAGCAGGCTTGCGATCAGCATCGCGATCCGGAACCCATCGCCCGACCGCGTCGGTCCGAGGGCCGC
>JBBSCF010000092.1:0-10743 GCA_038250545.1 Candidatus Limnocylindrales bacterium
ACGAGGTAGCCGAAGCAGGCCGCGTCATCGGGGAACCGGCGGTAGAAGCCGGCCAGTGTCTTGGGATAGTCGCCCCGCTTCCGTGCTCCCATGAGCCAACACTACGGGTAGTGGTGTGTTGAGGCAAGCGGATAAGCATTAGCCGCCATGGCGCGCGTACAGCTCGTGCGCGTCCTGGGTCGCGAGCAGCATCCGTCGCAGGTCCCGCAGGTCAGGGTGGGCGGTGATCGTCTCGATCAGCCACGTGCCCAGACCCCGGCCCCGGTGCTCCTCGAGGATGAACACGTCGCACAGCCAGGCGAACGTGGCGTGGTCGGTGACGACCCGTGCGAAGCCCACCTGCCCCGATCCATCGCCCCCGTAGACGCCGAAGCAGAGCGAGTTGGCGATCGACGCGTCGACGACGGCCCGCGACCGACCGAGCGCCCAGTAGGCGCGCGTTGCCAGGAACGCATGGACCAGGTCCACATCCAGGCGGTCGCGGTTCGTGCTGATCAGGTACCCGTCGCGGCTGATGTCCACCGGCAGGCTCCCCTGGCTCATGCGCGCAGCGTCCGGCCCTCGTACGCGCCGAGCCGCGCGACCAGGTCGTCCGGGATCACGCGTGGGCGCTCCGTCGCGTAGTCGTACAGGACCAGCACGTCCTCCGCGGTCGCGACGAGACGGGCGTGGCCCCGCGCGGAGGCCGACGCCGTGACCCGGTGCTCGAGCGTGAACGAGGTCCGGCCCACGCGGCCGAGGCGCGTCTCCACGGTGAGCAGCTCCCCGAAGTAGGACGGCGAGCGGTACGTGACCCGGATCTCGGCGAGGATCAGGGATTCCTCGGCGCCGTGCGTGACCAGGGCGAACGGCTCGCCGGTCGCGGCCTCCCAGTAGTCGATGCGGGACGACTCGCAGAACGTGAGGAACCGCGCGTTGTTGGTGTGACCCATCGCGTCCGTGTCCCCGAACCGGATGCGGACCTCGAACCGGTGCGGAAAGTCGCCGGCGAGGTCGCGCGGGTCGGCGGGCACCTCGATCCGGGAGCGGACGGGGCCGGCGGCAGGTTCGAGCGGGGTATCGGTCACGGGCCCGAGTGTACGGCGCCGGCCGCGCCCCGCGCCTACCCGATCGTGCCGAGGTTGACGACGCTGGAGGTCGCGGTCGAGTCGGGCGCCTTGTTCGGGTCCGCCTCGTAGAGCACCTTGGTGTCGTCGGGGTCCGTGGTCACGTAGACGACGGGATGGTGTGCTTGCCGGTGGCGTCGCGCTGCGACTTCGACTGCGTGAACGACTTGTCCATCATCGGGCCGAGCGAGCTCTCGAGGCTGCCGCCGCTCTCGAGGTTGCTCTTGACCTTCGGCCCCAGCGCACCCATGGAGCCCGTGACCTTGTCGACGGCGGCGGCCTTCGCGGCCGCCACGTCGCCGCCCTCGGACCAGTCCTCGCCCGCCGCCTGGTTGATCGCCCGCTTGGCCGCGATCCCGGTGAGGCTCCATCCCTCGTCGAGGTCGTTGACGTGCTGCTGCTCGGCGGCGGCGATGTTGTTCGCGGCCGTGCCGGAGACGCGGATGTCGTAGTCCTTGCCCGGGTGGTCGGGGTGGGACTGGGGCATCTTGTAGCCGCCCTCGTTCTCCTGCGTGGCGAGCACCGGCCACGCCGCCCCGATGGCGTCGGTTGTCCTGGGTCGCGCCTGGTGGTTGAAGGGCGGGATGAAGCTGCGGCTGTACTCGAGGTTGAACGACGGCCACGTGCCGATGTCGTTGTGGGCATACCAGGTCTGGCCCATCGAGGCCGGGAAGTCCGGGTGGCGCCCGAACCTCCACGGTCCCGAGTTCAGCACGCCGGAGAACCCACCGGCTCCGTCGGGCGGGAAGCCGCCGTCCCGGAGCATCTGGACAACGGCCCAGTTGCCCGCCGTCGCCTGGAGGCCCAGGAGCGCATCCACGTAACCGGGCAGGGGCGACCCCGAGCCGATCCCGGGCGCCCGTTCCTGCGAGGGCGCGACATCGGGCGCCGGTGCGGGTGCATGCGCCCTTTCCTCGGCCTTGGCCACGGTGTCTCTCCGGCACGCGGTGCCGCGGCCCCGCGGCGATGCCGCGGCGCGGGTCACCGACCTGAGCGTGCGCCGCGGGGTGGCAGCCGTCGAGGAGCGTCCGGGCACGGCGGCTGCCCGGACGGGCAGACTCGCGGGCGCTGGACCAGGCGAAGACCCGGGACCTAGCGGGGCGTCACCGTGAGCGTCCCGGCCATCTCGCCCTTGCCGTCTGCGCCGCTCATGAGCGTGTACGTCCCGGGCTGGTCCAGGTGCAGCCGCAGCGTCGCGGTCTGCCCGGGCCGGGCGACGATGTCCAGGTTCGGGACGCCGTCGACCATCCACTCGCGGACGACGCTGTCGTCGTTCACGAGCTCGATGAGCGTCCAGTCGCCGGCCCGCACGGTGAGGTCGGCGGGGGTCGTGGCGCCGTCCGCGGAGGCGGTCACAACGACCTTCGGCATGGAGGCGTCCACCGCCCGGTCCGCCGCCAGCACGCCCCCGGCCAGCGCGAGGCCGACGAGCGCGATCACGACCAGGAACGCCCCGTCCCGCACGATGCCCACCGGCCCGCGGCGGAGCTGTGTCACGTGCCCCGGGCGCATGTCCACCGAGCGCAGCCGCAGCGAGTTGGTCACGACGCTCACGGACGACAGGGCCATCGCCGCCGCGGCCAGCGCCGGGTTGAGCGTGATCCCGAAGGCCGGGTACAGGATCCCCATCGCGATCGGGATCAGCAGCACGTTGTAGGCGAAGGCCCAGAACAGGTTCTGGCGGATGACCCGGATCGTCGCCTTCGAAAGGGCAATCGCGGAGCCGACCAGCCGCGGGTCCCCGCCGACGAGCGTGATGTCGGAGGCCTCGATGGCCACGTCCGCGCCCGTCCCGATGGCCACGCCGAGGTCCGCTCGGGCGAGCGCCGGGGCGTCGTTGATGCCGTCGCCGACCATCGCGACCCGCCGGCCCTCGGCCTGGAGCCGCTCGATGGTGGCGTCCTTGTCCCCGGGCAGGACCTCGGCGATCACGTGGTCGGGCGCGATGCCGACCCGGCGCGCCACGGCCTCCGCGGTCGCACGGGCGTCGCCGGTGAGGAGCCAGACGGTGAGACCCGCCGCCTGCAGGTCACGGACCGCCTCGGCGGACTCGGCCTTGACGGGGTCTGTGATGGCGACGAGACCCAGCGCGGCGCCGTCGGCCGCGACGAAGACCACGGTCCCGCCGTCGGCGGCGATCGCGTCCGCATGGGCCACGAGCGCACCCAGGTCCACGCCCCGCTCCTCGAGCAGGCGGCGGCTCCCGACGAGCACCTCGACGCCGTCGATGACGCCGCGAACGCCGCGGCCCACGATCGCCTCGAACCCCTCGACCTTCGCGAAGCCCAGCTCCGCCTCGCGCGCCTTGCGCACGATCGCCTCGCCGAGCGGATGCTCCGAGCCGGTCTCGAGGGCCGCGGCCAGGTCCAGGACGCGCGCCTCGTCGAACCCCGCCGCCGGCACCACGGCCGTGACCGCGGGCTTGCCGAGCGTGAGCGTGCCGGTCTTGTCCATGACCACGGTGTCGATGCGGCCCGCAGCCTCGAGCGCCTCGCCGCCCCGGACCAGGATGCCCACCTCGGCGCCCTTGCCGGTCCCCACCATGATCGCGGTCGGCGTGGCGAGGCCCATGGCGCACGGGCAGGCGATGATCACGACGCCGATGAACGCCGTGAGCGCGAGCGTGAACCGAGGCTCGGGTCCGAAGACGAACCAGATGACGAACGTGACCGCGGCCGTCAGCAGCACCGCCGGGACGAAGATCTCGCTGATCCTGTCGGCCATACGCTGGATCGGCGCCTTGGAGCCCTGGGCGCGCTGGACCAGGTCCACGATGCGCGCCAGCGCCGTGTCGCGCCCGACGCGGGTCGCGCGCATGACGAACGAGCCGGTCGTGTTGATCGTCGCGCCGATGACCTCGTCGCCGGCGGTCTTGGTCGCCGGGATCGGCTCGCCGGTGAGCATCGACTCGTCGACCGCGGAGATGCCCTCGACCACGACGCCGTCCACCGGCACCTTGTCCCCGGGCCGGACGCGCAGCAGGTCGCCCGGAACGACGAGCGCGAGCTCCACGTCCTCCTCGACATCGCCGCGGATCCGGCGCGCGGTCGTGGCCTGGAGCCCAACGAGGCGGCGGATCGCGCCGGTCGTGCGGCCCTTCGCGCGCGCCTCGAGCCACTTCCCCAGCAGGATCAGGCCCAGGATGATCGTCGCCGAGTCGAAGTAGGTCTCCGGGTGGAGGCCCGCCGAGTGGACGATCTCGGGCCACATCGTCACGAACACGGAGTAGCCCCAGGCCGCGCTCGTCCCGACCGCCACCAGCGTGTCCATCGTCGCCCCGCCGTGCCGGCCCGCGCGCCAGGCTGCGCGGTAGAAGCGGCCGCCCGCCCAGAACTGGATGAACGTGGCCGGCCACAGGATCAGCTTGTTGAGGTCCGTCATCGCCACCACGGTCTGGGGCGTGAACATCAGGACCATGAACACGAGCGACGCGCCGATGGCGATCGCCGCCATGCGCAGGGTCTCGCGCTGGGCTCGCTCGCGATCGAGGTCCTCGGCGGTCATCTCCGCCTCGAGGCTGGTGGCGGTGGCACCCTCCACGGCGGGCGCGGCCTCGGCCTTGACCTCGTAGCCAGCGGCCTCCACGGCCTTCACCAGCTCGTCGCGGCCGGCCATCCCGGGATCGACGAGGATCGTGGCCTTCTCCGTGGCGAGGTTGACGTTCGCCAGCTCCACGCCGGGGGTCTTCTTGAGGAATCGCTCGATGCGGTTCACGCACGAGGCGCAGGTCATGCCCTCGATGGGCAGGACGATCTCGATGGGCTGGGGGGTCTCGGGGAGCGCGTTCATACTAGGGGGGAGTATACCAGAGCGGTCGCGAAGGAAGCCCCTTGACGACGCCCCCGGATCGGGTGCACGTTGCCCCCTACAGAGGGGGCCGGGGCAGGAGGATCGGGATGAGCGTGGTGACGATGGCCCGGCTGGCCGAGGGCGACTCGGTCCAGCCGGACTCCACGATGCAGAGCTCGCTGCGGCTGATCGCGGCCTACCTGCCATCGGAGGCGATCGCGGTCTACATCCTGTTGCTGGGCCTCCTCAATCCCCCGGCCGAATCAACGGCCAACGACGTCACCATCGTGCGGCTCGTCGTATTCGTGATCGGCGTGCTCACCGCCTTCGCCCTCTCGTTCATCACGTTCCAGGGGGGCGGCATGACCAAGCGCGAGCAGCAGCGCAGGCAAATCGTGGTGGGCACGCTCGCGGCGGTCTCGTTCAGCGTCTTCGCGGCGGCCATGCCGTCGTTCTTCTTCCGCGGCACCATCCTCGCGATCGGCTTCTCGCAGTGGGCGGCGATCGTGACCGTGATCGTCGTGGTCCTGATGCCGTCGATCGCCCGCGCCCTCCACGTCCGCAAGTAGCCGATCCGGGCCGGGCACCGGGTCGACCGGCGGGAACCCGGCCCGCTGATCGCGATCTGGATCAGATCCGACTCCGCCGCGAGGAGCTCGCGCGGCGTACGTCACCCTTGGGGGCGCGAGGCCTGCATGGGGGCCGCCGATCTGATCCATCGGCCGATCACCGGTGGGGCGCGGTGAACGCGCGCCGCTAGCAACCCTCCGGCGGCTCCCCCGTCTGCCACCCGAGCCAGGTGTCCGGATCCACGCGCGGACGCGAGACCCACGCCTCGCCGCCACGCAGGACCACCTCGGGCGGGAGCGGGTGCGAGAGGAAGAACGGCATCGATTCGGTCGCGCCGTAGGCGCCCACGTCCAGCACCGCGACGAGGTCACCCGGCTCCGGCAGCGCCATGACGGCCGCCCGGGCGAAGACGTCGAGGCCGGAGCACAGCGGCCCGGCCACGGTGACCGGGAACCGCTGCGCGTTGGACGTCGCGGAGGACGCGACGCCGGTGAGGGCCACGAGCCGGTGCTCCTGGCCCACGAGCGCCGGCCGCAGGACGTGGTGGATGCCACCGTCGAGGATGACGACGTGGTGGCCGCCGACCGACTTGCGGTCGACGACGCGCGCGACATAGGCGCCCGACGCGCCCACGAGGAACCGGCCGGGCTCCAGGAGGACGCGAGTGTCCCGCGTGACGGGGTTGGCGGCGAGGAGTCGGGCCACGCCCGCGAGGCGGACCCCGAGCCCGCGCACGTCGAGCGACGCCTCGTCGGTCTCGTACGGGATGCCCAGGCCACCACCCGCGTCCACCAGCCGGAGCGGGAAGCCGGTGGACGCCGCGACCTCGATCGCCGCCTCCACGGTGGCCTCGATGTGCCCGGCGAGCGACCCGGCATCGGTCACGTTGGACGCCCCGAACGCGTGGATGCCGAGGGGCTCCAGCCAGGGGGAGCGCACCGCCTCGGCGGCCGCGGCGCGCAGGTCCGTGCCGTCCATGCCGAACTTGCCGGCACCCTCGTCGCCGATGATCCGGACGCGCTCCAGGCGCGCAGCGTCGGACACGGCGGCGCGCAGCAGGACCGGCTGCCGGCGCCCGAACCCCTCGGCGATCCGCTCGAGGCGCCGCAACTCTCCCGGCGACTCGACGGTGACCACGCGCACACCGGCGTCGACCGCGGCCAGCAGCTCCTCGTCGCGCTTGCCGGGGCCGGTGAACACGACGTGTCCGGCATCGAACCCGGCCCGCAGCACGTGCCGCAGCTCGCCGCCGGACGCCACGTCCGCGCCGAGCCCGAGGCCCGCGAGATGGCGCAGGACCGCGAGGTTGGGGTTGGCCTTGACCGCGTAGGCCAGGTCGAACGAGGGCGGGAGCGCGGCGCGCAGGGCCCCGACCTGGTGCGTGACCACGTCGAGGTCGTAGGCGTAGAACGGCGTCCCGAACCGCTCCGCGAGCTCGGCCGGGTCGTGGCCGCCCAGGCGCCCGTCCCGCAGGATCTCGTTGCGGGCCGCCGCCGGCGCGATCCCCGGATCGTGGACCAGACTCATCGCAGCGCGTCCTCCAGGGTCACCCGGGCGTCCGTCCCGGCGTCGCGATCCTTGACGAGCAGCGCCACGGACACGGACAGGCCGTGCCCAGAGGCGAACTCGCCGCCGAGGGTACGCGACCCGGGCACGACGACGGCCCCCGATGGTACGACGAGCGGCGCGTCGGCCGTGCCCGTGAGCACCTGCCCGCGCACGAGGTCGTACAGGCGCGACGTCCCCGTGAGGATCACGCCGGCCCCGATGACCGCGCCCGCCCCCACCAGCACGCCCTCGAGGAGCGAGACGCCCGCGCCCACGAACGCCCCGTCCTCCACGATCACCGGCCGCGCACCCGCGGGCTCGAGGACCCCGCCGATCGACACGCCCGCCGAGAGATGCACCCGCGCGCCGATCTGCGCGCAGGAGCCCACCAGCACATGGCTGTCGACCATCGTGTCCTCGCCGATCCAGGCGCCGACGTTGACGAACGAGGGCGGCATGACCACCACCCCGGGCCCGAGGTAGACGCCGGCGCGGAGGGAGGTCCCGCCCGGCACGATCCGCCACGGGCGGCCCGTCCGGCGGGCCGCGTCGGCGTCCGGCCCGGCGAGGAGCGCCTTGGGCGGGAGGCCGACGCGATCCCGGAAGCGCAGGACGCCGTCGAGATCCCAGTCGACGGTCTCGTGGTCCCGGAAGCAGGCGAGGATGGCGGCCTTGACCTCGGGGTCGGCACGCCAGCCACCGGGCGCGGACGGGTCCGGCACGGCGGCGCGGCGGGTCCCCGCGTCGAGCTGATCAAGGATGGACGCCGCCACGGGCGCGAGAGCCTCCGCCGTCATGCGGCTGCCTCCTCGGCATCGGCCGCGTCCTCGGCGGGGAGCACGAGCGGCTCGCGACCGCCGCCGTCGACGAGGCCGAGGCCCCGCAGCAGGGTCACGAGCCGCTCGCGGGGCGCGTCCGCCAGCGGGAGGAGCGGCTGGCGGAGCGTGTCGTCGTCCAGGAGGCCCATCGCGAGCATCGCGGCCTTCGCCGGGACGGGGTTCGGGGCGCCCTGGAAGTTCGCGCGGAGCAGCGGCAGGTAGCGATCGTGGACCCGGCGAGCTCCGAGGGCGTCGCCGGCATGCCAGGCAGCCACGAGCGCGGCCATCTCGCCCGGGATCTCGTTGCTGGCCACGGAGATGACCCCGTCGCCACCCATCGCGAGGACGGCCAGGGTCGCCGCGTCGTCCCCCGAGAGGACGGCCACGTCGCGCGGCCGGTCACGGCAGATCACGGCGATCTGCTCGATGTTGGCGCTGGCCTCCTTGACCGCGACGACCCGCGGATGCTCGGCGAGCCGGAGGAACGTGTCGGCCTCGACGTTCGCGCCGGTCCGGCCGGGGACCGTGTACACGATGATCGGCAGGCCGCCCTCGTCCGCGACGGCGCGGAAGTGGGCCTCGAGCATCCGCTGGTCGGGCTTGTTGTAGTAGGGCGTGACGATGAGCGCGGCGTCGGCGCCGAGGGCCGCGGCACGGCGGGTCGCCTCGACGGAGCCGCGCGTGTCGTTGGAGCCGGTGCCGGCGATGACGGGGACGCGGGCGTGCTCCGGGCGGGCCGCGGCGGCCTCCACCGCGATCTCGATGCACCGGTCGCGCTCCGCGGCGGAGAGCGTGGGCGACTCGCCGGTGGTGCCCACCGGGACCAGCCCGTCGATGCCGGCCATGAGCTGCCAGGCGCACAGGCGGCGGTAGGCGGCCTCATCGAGTGAGCCGTCGGCGGTGAACGGGGTCACGAGCGCAGTGAAGGCGCCGCGGAGGCTGGGGGTGCGCTGGGTGGTGGAGCGGGTCACGCGGGTCATCTCGGGTTCTCCTCGGGCTCGATGGTCGGGGTCGGCCGGTGGCCGGGGTGGTCGGGGTGGTCGGGATCGATGGATTCAGGCGGGGGCGGCCGCGGCTGGCGGCGGCGCGACGGCCAGGAGGTCATCCACCACGGCGTCGAACGGGTGGAGGCCGGCGGTGCGCTCGCCGGCAACGAGCCAGCGAGCGGCGGCAAGGGCGCCGTCGGCGTAGGCGGTCCGGTCGCGCGCGGTGAGCCGCAGCTCCACCGACTCGCCGGGGCCGTCGAAGGTGACGAGGTGGGTGCCCGGGGCGACGCCGGCGCGGATCCCGACGACCTCGAGGGTCGGCCGCGGGTCGTCCGCCTCGTCCGGGCCGGCCCACCGGGGGTCCGCGGTGGTGATCCGGCGCGCGATGTGGCGCGCGGTCCCGGACGGGCGATCGGCCTTGCCGCGGCGGTGCCACTCGACGATCGAGGGCTCGAAGCCCCCGGCGCGCGCGTACATCGCCGCGGCCTGCTCGGCGAGGCGGAGAAAGATCGCAGCGCCGAGGGCCAGGTTCGGGGCGACGAC
This sequence comes from Candidatus Limnocylindrales bacterium, assembly GCA_038250545.1. Taxonomy (GTDB): domain Bacteria; phylum Chloroflexota; class Limnocylindria; order Limnocylindrales; family CSP1-4; genus CAIXZV01. The sequence continues at coordinate 9,361 of JBBSCF010000092.1, forward strand.
CGCCGCCGCACCGTGATCCAGCAGGAGCGCACGCACGCGCGGCAGGTCCGCATCCCAGGCGCTCGCCGCGAGGATGAAGCGGCGGTTGCCGGCCTTGAGGGCGTGCGCGAGGTTGGCGATGACGGACGGGCCCGCCGATGCGTCGACGACCACGTCGGCGAGCGCCGCCGGGGCGGGCGTCCCGGCGGCGGAGGGACGGCCGACCAGGGCGGGCGTCCAGCCCGCGTCCGCGGCCGCGAGCGCGATGGCGCCGCCCAGGCGCCCCGGTCCGTAGATGAGGAGATGCATGATTCGGACGTCCCTTCCAGGCGGTCGGGAGCCGCGGTTCCGGAGGTCCGAGAATCACAAAGGCCGCGTCACCGTTCGTGGTGATCGCGGCCCCGTCGGAGCCTCCGGTCCCGGAGGCTCCGTCGTTCGTCGCTCGCGCGCCGTCAGAGCCCCAGGGCCCGAGCCTTCCGGCTGGGCCGCCACGGCTTCTTCTTGGCGTCGACGCTGACGAGCGTGATGTGGTGCGACATGACAGGGCGGAGTATGCCGTCACTCACCCACGTATGCAACAGTTACACGGTGAATATGTTCTATGCACACGTGGCGCTCGCCGAAGCACCCAGCCCGTGGGGTCCGGTGCGGATCGCGGCCACGTCACGCGGGGTGGCGGCCGCGGAGATCCTCTCGACCGACGAGGGGTTCGCCGCGGGGCTGGCGCGGCGCGGCCTGGTCCCGGACGCGGCGCGGGCGGGTGCGGCGGCGCGGGCCCTGGCGGCCGGCGCGGCCGAACGGGTCGCGGCGGCGCTCGACGGCGTGGACGCGGGCCTCGAGGTGCTGGCGATCGATATCGCGGACCGCCCGGCGTGGGACCGGCTCGTCCTTGACGCCGTGCGGGCGATCTTGCGCGGGCATACCGCCGGGTACGGCGAGGTTGCGAGGCGGATCGGGCGCCCGGGAGCGTCGCGGGCCGTGGGCGGCGCCGTGGGCCGCAACCCGGTTGGCCTGCTCGTCCCGTGCCACCGCGTGATCGCCGGAGACGGGACGCTGGGCGGGTACGGGGCGGCGGCGTGGGGCGGGCGCGAGGCGGCGCTGGATGTGAAGCGGGCGCTACTCGCGCTCGAGGGCGTGGACGTCTTGCGGGGTCGGGTGTCGGTGAGGTGACAGGCGCCCCGTGTGCCTCGTCATCACGTTCCGGGCGGCGGGCCCACGAGCATCCGGCCAACGTCAACGAGTCACGGTGACGGCGAGACAGGCATCCATCGCGTCGACATCCACCCCCGCGAACAGCACGCAACCGGCCAGCGCCATGCGCGAATGCCTCGTCGATCAAGCGGCTCTCCCAGCGGGACGGATCCGAATCCCAGCGGCACGGGCCGTACACTTCCCGCCACTCCC
>JBBSCF010000093.1:0-10705 GCA_038250545.1 Candidatus Limnocylindrales bacterium
GAGCCCGTCGCCGAGGCGGCCCCCGAGCCCGAGCCCGAGCCCGTCGCCGAGGCGGCCCCCGAGCCCGAGCCCGAGCCCGTCGCCGAGGCGGCCCCCGAGCCCGAGCCCGAGCCCGTCGCCGAGGCGGCCCCCGAGCCCGAGCCCGAGCCCGAAGCCGACAAGAGCTGATCGCCGGGGTCCATCGGGCCCCACGCGACGCGACGACCCGCCGGCCACCGGCGGGTCGTTTCGATTCCTTTATCGGAACCAGCACCCCCGGATGCATCCCCCGGGGCCCCGTCGGCGAACAATGGATTGAGGCGCGCGGAGCCCTTCTGCGCGCCTGTCCGTACCCCGGGCGGGGGGATCGCTCCCCCGGGGATCAGGTGCTAGGATGGCCCTCAGGTCGCCCTCGCGACCAGGGAGAGCTCGACCGGATGGATCGCTTCGACAAGTTCACGGATCGCGCGCGCAAGGTCCTGACGCTGGCTCAGGACGAGGCGCAGCGGTTCAATCACAACTACATCGGCACCGAGCATCTCCTCCTGGGCCTCGTGCGCGAGGGTGAGGGCGTCGCCGCGCGCGTGCTCGAGAACATGAACGTCGAGCTGGCGAAGGTGCGGACGGCCGTGGAGTTCATCATCGGCCGCGGGGACCGTCCCGTCGTCGGCGAGGTGGGCCTCACCCCGCGCGCCAAGCGCGTCATCGAGCTCGCCATCGACGAGGCGCGCCGGCTCGGCCACAACTACATCGGCACCGAGCACCTGCTCCTCGGCCTCGTGCGCGAGGGTGAGGGCATCGCCGCGGGCGTGCTGGAGTCCCTGGGCGTGAACCTGGACAAGGTCCGCCACGAGGTGATCCGCGTCCTGTCGCAGTCGTCCTCGGCCGGCCCCGCCCAGGAGACAAAGCGCGCCAGCAAGACCCCCACGGTGGATGCCCTCGGCATCAATCTCACCGAGGCCGCCCGCGCGGACAAGCTGGACCCGGTCATCGGCCGCGAGAAGGAGATCGAGCGGGTCATCCAGATCCTGGGCCGCAAGACCAAGAACAACCCGGCCCTGATCGGCGAGGCCGGCGTCGGCAAGACGGCCATCGCTGAGGGTCTCGCGCATCGCATCGTCGCGGGCGATGTCCCGGACATCCTGCTCAACAAGCGCGTCCTGACGCTGGACATCGGCTCGCTCGTCGCCGGCACCAAGTACCGCGGCGAGTTCGAGGAGCGCCTCAAGAAGATCATCGAGGAGCTGCGCAACACGAACGACGCGATCCTGTTCATCGACGAGCTCCACACGCTCGTGGGTGCCGGCGCGGCCGAGGGCGCGATCGATGCGGCGAACATCCTCAAGCCGCCGCTGTCCCGCGGCGAGCTCCAGTGCATCGGCGCGACCACGCTCGACGAGTACCGCAAGTACATCGAGAAGGACGCGGCCCTGGAGCGGCGCTTCCAGCCGGTCATGGTGGAGGAGCCCACGCTCGAGCAGACCATCGAGATCCTCAAGGGGATCCGGGACCGCTACGAGCAGCACCACAAGGTGGCGATCACCGACGCGGCTCTCCAGGCCGCGGCGGACCTCTCGATCCGCTACATCACCGACCGTCACCTGCCCGACAAGGCGATCGACCTCATCGACGAGGCCGCGAGCCGCGTCCGCCTCCGCCACTCGTCCTCCCCGCCCGAGCTGCGCGCAGCCCAGAAGGAGCTGGACAAGATCACGAAGGAGAAGGACGCCGCGATCAACGCCCAGGAGTACGAGCAGGCCGCCACGCTCCGCGAGGCGGAGGCCACCTCCCGGGAGCAGGTCGACACGCTCCGTGCCGCCTGGCAGTCGTCCATCTCGGGCGAGCCGCCCAAGGTCGACGAGGAGGAGATCGCCCAGGTCGTCGCGATGTGGACCGGGATCCCGGTCACGCGCATCGCACAGGAGGAGTCCGAGCGGCTGCTCAAGATGGAGGAGGTCCTCCATCACCGCCTCATCGGCCAGGAGGAGGCGATCGAGACCGTCTCCCGCGCCGTCCGCCGCGCCCGGGCCGGCCTCAAGGACCCCAAGCGGCCCATCGGCTCGTTCATCTTCCTGGGTCCCACGGGCGTCGGGAAGACGGAGCTCGCGAAGGCCCTCGCGGAGTACATGTTCGGGTCCGAGGACACGCTCATCAAGATCGACATGAGCGAGTTCATGGAGCGCCACAACGTGAGCCGCCTCGTCGGGGCGCCGCCAGGCTACGTCGGGTTCGACGAGGGCGGACAGCTGACCGAGGCCGTCCGGCGCAAGAGCTACGCGGTGATCTTGCTCGACGAGATCGAGAAGGCGCACGCCGAGGTGTTCAACATCCTGCTCCAGATTCTGGAGGACGGGCAGCTGACGGACGCCAAGGGCCGCCGGGTGGACTTCCGCAACACCATCATCATCATGACCTCCAACCTCGGGGCGGCCAAGATCCAGACCAACTCGAGCCTGGGCTTCCGCCAGCAGGGCGACACGGTCGAGACGCGCGCCGTGGCCTCCTACGAGCTCATGAAGGAGAAGGTCCAGGCGGAGCTGAAGGCGAACTTCCGCCCGGAGTTCCTGAACCGGCTCGACGCCACGGTGGTGTTCCGGAGCCTGACGGTCGAGGAGATCGCGAAGATCGTCGACCTCATGCTCAAGCGGGTCCGCGACCAGCTCAAGGCGCAGGGCATGGGCCTCGAGATCTCGCAGCCTGCCAAGGAGCACATCATCCGGCTGGGGTACGACCAGGCCTACGGCGCCCGGCCGCTGCGCCGGACGATCCAGAACCTGATCGAGGACCCGCTTGCCGAGCACCTGCTCCTCGGCCGGTACAGCCAGGGCGACATCATCTCGATCGACCTGGACCCGGACGGCAAGGGCCTCGCGATCACTGCCGAGCCCGCGAAGACGCCGGTCGAAGCCTGATCCGCGGTCGGTAGCCCCACCCGTGGCCCGCACCCAGAGCCGGTACGTCTGCCAGACGTGTGGCGCGTCCGTGCTCCGCTGGGAGGGCCAGTGTCGGACGTGCGGCGAGTGGAACACCCTCGTCGAGACGGTCGTCCGCGATGAGCCTCGGACCCGGCCGACCGCCGTGTCGGCGGGGAGCGCCGCGCCCGTCCCGCTGAGCCACGTCGGCGAGGCCGACGCCGAGGTCCGCCGGCCGGTGGGTATCGGCGAGATGGACCGCGTCCTGGGCGGCGGGCTCGTCGCCGGTTCCGTCGTGCTCCTGGGCGGCGAGCCGGGCATCGGCAAGTCGACCCTCCTGCTCCAGGTCGCGGCCGGCGTCGTCGCCGGCGGGGCCACCGTGCTGTATGCGACAGGCGAGGAATCCACGAACCAGGTCCGCCTGCGCGCGTCGCGTCTCGGGCTGACCAGCGGCGCCGTGGGCGACGCGATCCGAGTCGTGGCGGAGACCGGCGTCGGGCGGATCACGGATCTCGCGCGCAAGAGCCTCCCCGGGCTGCTCGTCGTGGACTCGGTGCAGACCATCGCATCCGAGGAGCTCGAGGGCCCGCCCGGGTCCGTCGGCCAGGTCCGCGAGGCAACGCTGCGGCTGATGGAGCTGGCCAAGGCCGAAGGCGTGCCGGTGATCCTTGCGGGCCATGTGACCAAGGACGGGACCCTCGCCGGACCCAAGACCCTCGAGCACCTTGTCGATGTCGTCCTGTCCATCGAGGGCGATCGGACCGGCGGGCTGCGCCTCCTGCGCGCCACCAAGAACCGGTACGGCTCCACCGAGGAGGTGGGCGTGTTCGAGATGGAGGACCGGGGACTCGTCGAGGTCGCGGACCCCGCCCGGGCCTTCCTCGCCGAGCACGACACCCCGGCGCCGGGCAGCGTGGTGGCGCCGATCCTCGAGGGCTCGCGGCCGCTCCTGGTCGAGGTGCAGGCCCTGGTGGCGCCCACCGGCGCACCGTCGCCGCGCCGCACCGCGTCGGGGATCGACCCGAACCGGCTCGCGCTCCTCGTCGCGGTCCTCGGCCGGCGGGCTGGCGTGGGTCTTGGGTCGCACGATGTCTACGCGAACCTCGCCGGCGGCCTCACCGTCACCGAGCCCGGCCTGGACCTGCCGCTCGCCCTGGCCCTCGCGTCGTCGCTGCGCGACCGGCCGATCGTCCCGGGCACCGTGGCGATCGGCGAGGTGGGCCTGCTCGGCGAGCTGCGCGGCGTCGGCGGCCTTGACCGGCGGCTGCGCGAGGCGGCCCGTCTGGGGTTCACCCGCGCCGTCGTGCCGCGGGCGAGGGGTCGTGAGGCGATGCGCGTGCCGGGCATCGAGGTCGTGGAGGTGGGCTCGATCGCGGACGCCGTTCGGATCGCCCTGGTGGAGGCGCCGGCCGGGTCCCGCCGGGGCTGACCGAAACGGCAGATCGCGCGCCGCGCCCTGACCCGGACGTACCGGTCCCGCCGCTGACCCACGGCCCGGTGCGGATCCGAACCGCCGCGTGCTAGGCTCGGCGGTCTCCGCGTCCGCCCGTGCGAGGGCGGGCCAGCCATGCAAGCCGAGGACCAGCGTGATCCGATCCATCCGCGTGCTGGGTGCGGCGCTCGGGGCCCTCGTGGGCCTCGGGATCGCCGCCACCGGGACCGGGCTGTTCACCGGCGTGACCTACGCCGGGTTCATCCTCGCCGCCTGGACGATCGCCTGGATGATCGTCGGCTTCGCGCTGCTCCCGTACCTCACCGTCGTGCCGGCCGGCTGGCTGGTGAGCCGGGTGCAGGACCTGTCCACGGCGGAGTTCGTGGCGGCCGTGCTGGGCCTGTTCGTGGGCCTGCTGCTCGGCCTGCTCCTGAGCCTGCCCCTGGCGCAGATCGAGGGTCCGCTCGGGACGTGGCTCCCGCTCGGCATCTCGCTGTTCCTGGGCCTCGGGATGATGGGCCTCACCGTGGCCAAGCGGTTCGACCTGATCGCGGCCGCCGAGGGGGCGGGGCTCGTCCGGCACCCGCGCCCCGAACCCGAGGCCGAGGAGACCGGCCCCCGGATCGTGGTCGACACCAGCGTCCTGATCGACGGCCGGATCGCGGAGATCGTGGAGTCCGGCTTCGTCTACGGGACGCTGATCGTGCCCCGCTTCGTGCTGGAGGAGCTCCAGCACATCGCCGACTCGTCCGACTCGCTGCGGCGCAACCGGGGTCGGCGCGGTCTCGAGATCCTCAACAAGATGCAGCGCGACCCGCGGACCCCCGTCGAGGTCGTGGAGGACGAAGCGCCAGGAATCGCGGAGGTGGACGCGAAGCTCGTCGACCTCGCCAAGCGGCGGAGCCGGGTCGTGCTCACCAACGACTTCAACCTCAACCGCGTCGCGGAGCTCCAGGGCGTGCGTGTGATGAACATCAACTCGCTCGCGAACGCCGTGAAGCCGGCCGTCCTGCCGGGCGAGGAGTTGCGGGTCAAGGTCATCCAGGAGGGCAAGGAGTCCGGCCAGGGCGTCGGGTTCCTCGACGACGGCACGATGATCGTGGTGGAGGGTGGTGCCCGCCTCATCGACCACGAGGTGGACCTGACCGTCACCCGCGTCCTGCAGACCGTCGCCGGGCGGATGATCTTCGCCCAGCCGCACCAGGGCTAACGGGTGGCGGGCGGGAGCGAGCGGGCTCCCGGGGCAGACGTCGTGGTCGTCGCGGCAGGCTCGTCGCAACGGATGGCGGGCACCGACAAGCTGCTGGCGCCGATCGGCGGGCGACCGCTCATCGCGTGGACGCTGGATGCGCTGGCCGCCGCCCCCGGCGTGGAGCGGCTGATCGTCGTCACGACGCCCGATCGCGTGGCCGCCTGGCGCGCCGCCCCGTGGCTCCCGGCATGCGTGACGGACGTCGTGCCCGGCGGCGCGACCCGCCAGGCGTCCGTCGCCGCCGGCGTGCGTCGCCTCGGCGCGCTGGATCCGGGTGGGCGGGATCGCCCGGTGCTTGTCCACGACGGGGCGCGGCCGCTCGTCTCGCCAGCGCTGGTGGCCGCCGTGATCGCGGCGGTCGAGAGCCACGGCGCGGCCCTGCCCGTGCTGCCGGTGACGGAGACGCTCAAGCGGGTGGGGGACGGTCGCGCGCTCGAGACGGTGGACCGCTCGACGCTCGCGACGGCCCAGACGCCGCAGGGGGCGCGTCGGGGGCTCCTGGTCGATGCGTGGGCGACCTTCCCTCCGGATGGCCCTCGCGAGTTCACGGATGAGGCCGCCCTGCTCGAGGCCTGTACCATTCCTGTCTATGCGATCCCCGGCGAACCCGCGAACCTCAAGGTGACGCTCCCCGACGACCTGCGCCGGGTCGAACAGGCGCTCGTCCCCGCCTCCGTGCGCGTCGGCTTCGGCCACGACAGCCACCCGTTCGGGCCGGGCACGGGCCTGCGCCTCGGCGGCATCGAGATCCCGGGCGCGCCCCGCCTGGCCGGCCACTCGGACGGTGACGTCGTGCTGCACGCCGTCGCGGACGCCCTGCTGGGCGCCGCGGGCCTCGGTGACCTGGGGCGGCTGTTCCCCGCGGACGTCCGGACGCCGGTGGGGATCGAGAGCACGGCGCTCGTCGCCGAGGTCGTGGCACGCCTCGCGCGCGTCGGGCTGGCCCCCGCGGGCGTGGATCTGGTCGTCATCGGCGCCCGCCCCAGGCTCGGTGTCCGGCTCGAAGAGATGCGCGACGCGATCGCGAGGGTGCTGGGCCTGGACGCAGGCAGTGTCAACGTCAAGGCCTCGACCGGCAACCTGGCGGGCGACGAGGGCGCGGGCCGCTCCATCTCGGCGCGCGCGGTCGCCACCCTGCGGATCGTGGCATGACCATCCGGCTGCAGGACACCCTCACGGGCGAGGTCCGGTCCCTCGAGCCCCTGGAACCGGGTCACGTTCGGATCTACAGCTGCGGGCCCACGGTGTACGGCCCTGCCCATATCGGCAACTTCCGGTCGTTCCTGTTTGCGGACCTGCTGGTGCGCTACCTGCGCTACAGGGGCCTCCGCGTCACGTGGGTCATGAACCTCACGGACATCGACGACAAGATCATCCGCGGCGCGGCGGCCGAAGGGATCACCTACGTTGAGCTCGCGGACCGCTACACGGCGCGGTTCCTCGCGGACGCGGATGCGCTGGGCATGACCCGGCCCGATGTCCTGCCCCGCGCGACCGAGCACATTGCCCAGATCTCGGAGCTCACGTCCACGCTCCTGCAGGGCGGGCACGCCTACCGGACCGAGGACGGCTCGATCTTCTTCCGGATCTCATCGTGGCCGGCCTACGGCAAGCTGGCCCGTCTCGATCCCGACTCCCTACGGGTGGGGGAGCGCGTCGAGGCCGACGAGTACGGCAAGGATGATGTTCGCGATTTCGCGCTCTGGAAGGCGCCCAAGCTCGGCGAGCCGTCGTGGGACACCCCCATCGGGGCCGGTCGGCCCGGCTGGCACATCGAGTGCTCGGCGATGAGCATGGCCCACCTCGGACCGTCGTTTGACATCCACACGGGTGGGGTCGACCTCGTGTTTCCGCACCACGAAGACGAGATCGCCCAGTCCGAGGCGGCGACGGGCCAGGCGTTCGTCCGCACCTGGATGCACTGCGCTCACCTGCGCATGGGCGCCGACAAGATGTCGAAGTCGTTGGGCAACATCGCGCGCGTGGGCGACCTGGTCGCCGACGGCGTGTCGCCGCGGGCGCTGCGCTACGCGCTGACGGCTGTCCACTACCGCGCGCCGCTCAACTACTCCGACGAGTCGCTCGCGGCCGCCGGGGCCGCCGTGGAGCGCATCGACGCGCTGCTGGCCGCCCTCGCCGCCTACCGCGAGGATCGCGCCGACGACCCGAACCTGGCCGCCGTCCTGGACGCGATCCGGGCCGGGTTCGAGGCCGGCATGGACGACGACCTGAACATCTCGGCGGCCCTCGCGTCGTTGTTCGACGGCGTGCGCGACCTCAACCGCCGTCTGGACGCGAGGTCGCTGTCCACGGCGGACGCGGTGCGGGCGACGGCGCTCATCCGCGAGCTGGACACCGTGCTCGCGATCGCTGCTCCCGCGGACACGGCGCTCGAACCCGAGTTCGCCGCGCTCCTGGAAGCGCGCATCGCGGCTCGCGCGGCTCGCGACTGGGCCGCCTCGGACCGGTTGCGCGACGAGCTGCTCGCTCGCGGGATCGCCGTCGAGGACACGCGCGACGGCCAGCGCTGGCGCCACGTGGCGGTCACCGGTGTCTGACCGCCGGGGACCTCGCGACGGCGATCGCCCCACCGGGGGCAAGGGTGGCCGCGGCGGCTATAAGGGCGGACCGGGCCATGGTGGGCCGCCGGCCCGTGGCGGCTCGCGGCCGGGCGACCGCGGTCACGGCGGACCGCCCGGTCCGAACCGCGCCCCGCAGGAACGATCCGGCTTCGGGTTCCGCGACGAGGGACCGGACAGTCGGCCCGCGCGACCCTGGGATGACTCCGTCCTCGGCGAGGGGGCCCCCGGCGGCCCGCGTCACGCCGGTCGCAACGAGGAGCGGCGCCCCGGACCCGGTTCCTTCGGCCCGCGGTCTGGTGGCCCCCGCCGCGACGGCCCGCCTGCCTACGGCCAGCGCCGCGACGGCCCGCCGTTCGAGCCGCGGCCCGAGGGCCCGCCCCCGCGCGGGCCTCGCCGCGACGGCCCGCCTGCCTACGGCCAGCGCCGCGACGGCCCCCCTGCCTACGGCCAGCGCCGCGACGCCCCGCCTGCCTACGGCCAGCGGCCCGAGGGCCCGCCCCCGCGCGGGCCTCGACGCGACGCCCCGCCGTTCGAGCCGCGGCCCGCCGACGAGCGCCCGCCGCGCCACGAGCCCGTGGACGAGCCCGTCGTGGCGTCGGAGCCGCCGGAGGCGCCCATCGTCGTTAAGGACCGCGAGGGATCGTCGGCCGAAGAGGCCGGGGAGGTCCCGCAGACCGGGTCCGCCCCGCGCTTCGACCGCGGTCCCGGTCCCGATCGACGCCCATACCCGGGTCCCGATCGACGCCCATACCCGGGTCCCGATCGACGCCCATACCCGGGCGCCGGCCGCCCACCGATGCGCGGCCAGCCGCGCTTCGACTCGCGCTACGCTCCCCCGCGCCCGCCGGGGATCCAGGACCCGTCGCTCGCCCTTCGCGACGACGAGGAGCTGGTCGCTGGGCGTCGTCCCGTGGAGGAGGCCTTTGTCGCCCGCCGGGAGGCCAAGCGCCTGCTCGTCGTCCCGCAGCGGCGGATGGCGCTTGAGAAGCTCGTGCTGCATGCCACCAGCCTGCGCATCCCGGTCGTGGAGGTCGAGGGCGGCACGCTGACCGCCATCGCCGGCTTCGACGGCCACCAGGGGATCGCTCTCGTGGTGGCGCCGCGGCGCTTCGCCTCGCCCGACGAGATCCTCGCCCTGGCCGTCGAGCGCGGCGAGCCGCCCCTCGTCCTGGTCCTCGACTCGCTCGAGGACCCGCAGAACGTGGGCACGCTCCTGCGCACCGCGGAGGCCACCGGCGTGCACGGAGCCGTCTTCCCGACCCACCGCCAGGCGCCCCTGAGCCCGGCCGCCGTCAAGGCGTCCGCGGGGGCGACCGAGCACCTCCGGCTGGCGCCCGTCGACGATCTCCCCGGCGCGCTCGCCGACCTGCACGGCCGCGGCCTGAGGATCGTCGGTGCCGACGGGGACGCGCCGCTGACCGCGCGCGAGGCCGACCTGCGGGGTCCGATCGCCATCGTCGTCGGGAGCGAGGGGCGCGGCCTGGGTCCCGCCGTCCGGCGCCGCTGTGACCTGCTGGTCCGGATTCCGATGCGCGGCCGCATCGAATCGCTCAACGCCGCCGTCGCCGGGTCCATCCTGCTGTACGAAGCGGCCGCCCAGCGCGGGCCCGGTGACGGAGCCGCCGCGTCGGTCGCGTTCCCGGAGGCATCAACCCCGGTCCATGAGCCCGCATCGCCGGGCGACGAGGCTGCAGTCGCGGACGACGAGCCGCGGGCCGTCGACGTCGAGCCCCAGGACCCCGAGCCGGACGCGGCGACCGCACTCGAACCGGCTCCCGGCCCCGACACGGACGACGACGCCCTGTTGCCCGGCGGCACCGACCCTGCCGAGGGCACCGATCCCGCACAGCCCTGACGGCGGTGGGTCGCGTTCGCGTCCGGCTACACTGCGGATGCCATCGAGCAGCACGGCGTCACCGGTGGCGGCGTCGAGCTGATCCCCAAGCCCTACTCCGCGGAGACCCTCCTGCGACGCACCCGGGAGATCCTGGACCGACCCTGGTTCTGACGGCGCGGAGGCTCCGTGGCGACCCGGAGGCGGCTCGACGGCGCATCCGGGACGAGCGCCGGGGCCGGTCGCGGAGGTTTGACGCCCCACGCGGCGGCACGTATCATTCCTCGGCTCGCGGAGTCTTGCTCTTGCTTGACTATGCGCGCGTGCCGACGTAGCTCAATTGGTAGAGCAGCGGTTTTGTAAACCGCCGGTTCCGGGTTCGAGTCCCGTCGTCGGCTCCACCAGCACCGAACATGGTCCAAGGGCGCGTCCCCCAGGGTCGCGGTCCTCGCGGGCCCAGATAGCTCAGCTGGCAGAGCACATCCTTGGTAAGGATGAGGTCACGGGTTCGAGTCCCGTTCTGGGCTCCACTTTCGTCACGTCCGGTCCGTCCCCGGCGGCCAGCCGCCCCAGCCATAGAGTGAGAAGGGTCCTGTGGCCAAGAAGAAGTTCGAGCGCACGAAGCCGCACGTCAACGTCGGCACGATCGGCCACATCGACCACGGCAAGACGTCGCTCACCGCGGCGATCACGAAGTACCTGGCGCTCAAGGGC
>JBBSCF010000094.1:0-10234 GCA_038250545.1 Candidatus Limnocylindrales bacterium
CGAAATAGCAGCCAAAGTCGCGAGGAAGATACCGCCGCAGCTCGGTAAGAAGAGCTCGCTTTCCACCAGGCCAATTAAGGAGCGGGGGGCCATGTGGCACAGTTTCATCGATGTGCCGACGAATGGTAGCCTCCTCGGGTAATGAACGGCTCCGGCGCGTCGATCACGAACCGCTTCAAACCCTGCGCGATCCGCCAGAGCGTCTTGTCGGCCAGCGGCTTCGTCCGCTCGAAGATGCTGGGGCAGGGGAGCGACCAGTCGATGCACTCGGCGGCGGTGTGGTACGGTCGCCGCCCCGGACCGTGCGTCGCCTCGGGCCAGCGGATCGGCTTCCCGTCACAGCGCGCGATCAGGAACAGCCGGCGCCGGCGGGTGGGTGCGCCGTAGTGCGAGGCGTCAAGGACGCGGTAGTCGACCACGTAGCCGAGCCGTTCGAGCCGGCGCTTCCAGGCCCGGAACGTCTCGCCCATCCGGCTCTTGATCGGGAACCCCTCCGCGTCCACCGGCCCCCAGCCCGCGAACTCGCGCACGTTCTCGAGGAAGATCACGCTGGGCTGGACTGCCTTTGCCCAGCGGGTGACGACCCAGGCGAGCGACCGGATGTTCTTTTTCCGCGGCTTCCCGCCCTTGGCCACGCTGAAATGGGTGCAATCGGGCGACGCCCAGAGCACCGCCACCGGCTGACCGGAGGTCGCCTCGGCCGGTTTGACGTCCCAGACGTTCGCTTCGAGATGCCGGGTGGCCGGGTGGTTCGCCTTGTGCGCCGCCAGGGCCACCGGATCGTGGTTGATCGCGATGTCCACGCAGCGGCCGAGCGCGGCCTCGATGCCGGTACTCGCGCCACCGCCGCCAGCGAACAGGTCGATCAGGAGCCCGTGGGACGTCGTGCGCGCGCTCACGGCTGGCCCTCAGCGCAGCCGGCACAGACTGGCGTGGGGCTCCGCTGGCCACAGCCGCACCGCCAGGCCGTCGGCACCGGCCCCACCCGCACGCGCGGCACCGGCCCCACCCGCACGCGCGGCACCTCGACCAGCGACGGCGGCCGCAGGTCACGCCGGCGCTTCGGCAACGCCATCGCGCCGGCCCATTTCCGGACGGTATCCACGCTCACCCCGTACCGCGCGGCGATCGCCGTCGTCGTGACCGCCGGGTCCGTGAACAACCGGCGGAACGTCGCCCGCTCGGCCTCCGGCACCCGGATCACGCGGCCCCCCGGGGACGTTGACTAGTTGCCATAGAGATGCTCCCGCCAATCCGGCGCGCGATCGCTCACCCGGCCATCCTCGACCTGCAGCAGTACCGTCCGGTCCCCGGCGATACTGTCGGCGAGGCGGTGCTTCCGGCAGGTCACCGCCATCGTGTTCGGTTCCGCGAACTCCCGCTCGCTCTTGAGGCCGGCCCGCACGGCACGCAAGTCCGCGGCGTCGAGGACGATCTTGAGCCGCCGAGACAGCATCAGCACCACGTCGGCCTCCTCGCCGATCCCAGCCGATTCTTTGAGCCGGCGCAGGGCCGGCGGAAAGTAGCGGTCCATGACGTCGTCCCCATGTTGGTTGAGCTGCGCGGCGGCGATCAGTACCAACCCATGTTCGCGCGCGAGGTCTTTCATGGCCCGCATCGCCTCGGTGACTTGGATGCGATACTGGTCGCCGCCCCCGAAATCCATCCGGTGCAGATGGTCGACCATGACGCACCGCACTCCCATGTGCTCGATCGCCCACTGCACCCACTGCTCCAACCCGCGCACCGTCACCCGGCGATCCGGCGGAAACTGGACATACGGATTCCGGCCTTGCTCCTCGAGCATCCCCTCGTGGGCCTCCTGCGCCCCCTCCGGGAGGAGGTGCCATTCGTTGCGGGCCACGTGGACGAAGTCGAGCCGGAGCTTCCACGCCGCCCACTTGCGACGGATGTCCACCGGGTCCACCTCAAGCGGCAGGTACAGGGTCGGGACGCGATGGCTCGCGAGGTAATCCATTTGCGACAGCAGGAACGAGGTTTTGCCGTTGCCGCTCAGGCTACCGACCACCACGAGGTCTCCGGGGATCATTGCGCCAACCACCCGATCGAGGTCACGGCAGCCCCACCTCGGCGCATCCGAGAGGTCGCGGCGTCCGCGCGCGAGGGCGGACGCCGCCTGGGCGTGCGCGAGGTCGGCGGGCAATACCGGTGCGGGGGCGTCCGCCGGCGCATCGGCCGCGAGCGCGAGCTCCGTCCCGGTCACCGTCACCCGCCGGGAGCGCCCCTTGCGTGCCTCGCACACGGCGATGCTCTTGACCGTTGCCTCCACTTCGTCGCGGCCGAGCGGATCCGGCCAGGCCGCGCTGACCCCGAGCGCCATGGCCATGACCGTCGCGGCGGCGTGCCCCTGCGCGAAGGCCCAGCCCACGAAGCGCGTGAGGGTCTGGTTCCGCTGACCTTCGGCCACGGTCAACCAGGGGATCATCCACGCCGGCAACTGGTCCGCGGCCGGTGGGGAGGTGCCCGCCGGCGCACCACCCGACAGCCGCGCGATGACGGCCGGCGGGAGCTCGCCCACGTCACGGAGGGTGCCAGCCCAGCGATACACGCGCCCGGTTTTGTGCACGGACGGGGGGAGGAGCACGTAGCCGTGATCGGCCCGGACATCGAGCTTCGGCGCCAGCACGACGTTGGCGATCGTGCCGCCGGGGTGGGTGTAATACCGGTGCCGTCCGCCGTCGGCGCGACCGGTGACCACCTCCAGCGTCGGCTCCGCCAGGAGGCCCAGCGTTTGCGCGGCCTGCTCCCCGTCTGGCCCGTCCACGTCCACGACGAGCAAGCCGGCGGGGCCGGGGCGGAACCCGATGTTCGCGTCCGGCCAGCGATCCCACCAGCTAGCCACGATGGTCGGGTCGGCGCTGGCGTCCTGAAACCCGCGATTGGTGCGCGGGTGCTTCCCCTGGCTCTCGCAGGTGGGTCGGGCGCAGCTACACACGCCGCCCGGTGCGCTGTGGAGCGGCACGATCGCCCATCCCTCGGTCGCGTAGGCCAGGGCGGCCCGGGCGAGCTTCGAGCGGTCCCGCGCCGGCGCCGTCATGCCCGGCCCACGGCGCGCGCGAACTCGGGCGTCATCTCGCCGGTCACCTCGTCGTAGACCTGCACGGGGGTGGGCGGTCGCAGGTAACTCGTCTCCCAGTGGCGATCCGGGCCGAAGAACGTCGCGGCCTGCTTCACGAACTCCGGTGCGGTCTGTTGGCGGGCGACATAGGCCGCGTAGGCCTCCACCCCGGCCAGGATGGCCGCGGGATCCACCCCCTCACGTATCCGGGCCGTCCACGCCCGGAGGGCCTTCGCCTTGGAGTTATTGGGCCGAGCGGGGTAGGCGCCCCAGGCCAGTGCAAACGCGGCCGCATCGGCCGTAGTAGTTCTTTTATTTAGTTCTTCTTTCATTTTCTTTGTGCCCTTCTGTGTGCCCTTCGTGTGCCCTTTTGTGTGCCCTTCTGTGTGCCCTTCTGTGTGCCCGCGCGTTGGTATTGCGCATAATTCACAACGAGATAGACGGTCGGTGCGTGTGCCCCTTCGTGTGCCCTTCGTGTGCCCTTTTGTGTGCCCTTCGTGTGCCCTTCGTGTGCCCTTCTGTGTGCCCTTCTGTGTGCCCGCGCGTTGGTATTGCGCATAATTCACAACGAGATAGACGGTCGGTGCGTGTGCCCCTTCGTGTGCCCTTCTCAGTGCCCTAATTCGCTCGTATCGTTCCGCCTGCTCCAGCCATCCTCTTGCGCGCTTCACCGACCACCGCCACCGGTCGGCGAGAAAACGGACGCTCCCCACGAACTCGCCGCGGGCGAGCACGACCGAGACGCCGGCCGGAAAGCGGCGGCCCGAGTCCCACTGCGCCATGAACAGCACATCGATCCACGCGCTCCGGCAATCGAACGGTTCCCCGCCAGCCCACCACGGGTCGGCGCCGGCCACCAGTTTTCGGCTCAGGGTGATATAGCCGTGCTCGGTCACATGACCGGCCACGGATGGATGGGCGACGTCAGCCAGTCGGCGAGGTGGCTGTTCCCCGCGTAGGCCCCCTCGTGCTCGTAGTGCCACGTCACGCCGAGCGCATCGAACGCGCGCGCCCAGTCGGCCTCGAGCTTCGAGCGGAACGTGCGCCCGTGGTAGACGGTGCGAATCGCGGCCATCAGGCCGCCCCCGCGCGTCGGCTCGCGAGCCGGTGGACGTGCGCCCCACGCCCGGTGCTGGTGGGCCGCGTCTCGGTGCACCGCTCGACGCCGGCCCCCACGAGCTCGGCCACGCGCCGGCTCGCCGTCCCCGTGCGCCAGGACAGCGCAAGGTCGATCTGGTCATTGGTGAGCCCGGCCGGATGCTCCGCCAGGAGGGCGAGGATCAGGCGGTACTGGCCGGCGCGCGCGCCATCGGTGATCGAGGCCGCGGCCTCGTGGCTGGTCGCGGGATCAGCGGTCCGGGCGCGCGGCCGGGCGGCGAACAACGGCAGCTCCTCGAGCGCGGCCGGGCGCGCCATCTCCACCTCGTCCGGCCAGCGGCGCCGGCTCACCGCGTCACCCCGAGACAGAAGGTGCAGAGGAGGCCGACGAACTCCACCGGCGCGCCGCAGGAGGCGCAGCGCGGCGTGAACGTCACCATGGGCACCCCCTCGGACTCGTCGTACGTCGGGCCAAAAAGCGCGCGCACCTCCGCCGGCTGCAGGGAGGGCGGAAGCATCTGGTGGGAGTCGTCGCCAGGGGGGTGCAGGGGGGCGCTCACCGGGACCCCCGGCGGCGGGCGCGAATACGGTTGCGGTATGATTGCGGCGACGTACGACGCCTGTCGTTCTGGCACGGCGTCCCCAGAACCCGCCCCGAATCACGGGCGATGGTCCACCAACCCGAGCCGAAAGAGGGGGCGGCAATACAAGCGGTCGTCGGTTCAAATCCGACCAGTGGCTCTTGTCCCGTAAGCACTTAGCAAACCCTCCCGTTCACGTCGTATGACTGCCGTATGATTGGCGCGCGAACCCGCCTCATTCCGTGCCCGGCCGATCGGCCAACGCCTGCAATTCGTCCTCCCGCTCCTTGATATATTTCGGCGCCTGCTTGAGATCTGTATCCCCGATCCACAGCATCCCCAAGACCGGATCCCCCGTCGCCGCGCGCGCGTTGCCCGCCGCCATCCGGCGAAAGCCGTGCATGGCCCGGTAGGGCCGGTGGGGCACGCCGGCCCGCTGCTCGGCCTTCCGGAGCGCCGTGTGAAGCGCCTGGTAGGTCAGTGGCCGATCCTCCCGGCCCGCCCGGGCGCAGGTCTGGTAGTTGCCCGCGAAGAACACCCAGGGGCCGCCGTAGCCCAGCCGCTCGCGCCAGTGGCGCGCGGTCAGGAGCGCCGCGTAGGCCGCGAACGTTAGCGGCCGGTCCCATTGCTTCTTCATCTTGTCCCACTCGGGCCGGAGCGTCAGCGTGCCCGTCGTCAGGTCAACGTCGGCCCACGTCAGGTGCAGGGCCGCGTTCGTCCGGAGCCCGTGCTCGGCCAGCACGATCGTGAGGCACGAGGCGCGCCATTCGGCCCCCCGCTGCGGCGACAACTGGGCGAGGATCCGGTCGGCGTCCTCGGTCCGGTACTCGTCGATCGTCCGGGCCGCGTGCTGCGCGCCGGTGGGCGTGGTGTAGGCGCCCACCCGGTTCCGGGTGACGAGCTCCCGGCTCTCGGCCCAGTTCCAGACGACCTTGAGCGTCGTCACGACGTTTTTGACCTGGTTGGGGGCGATGCCGGTCGGGTTCGTGGCGCTCTTGAGGAGCGCCGCCCAGAGCCGGTCCATGTCGTGTAGCGTGACGGCCTCGGCCGGCGTGTCCCGCCCCAGCACCAGCTCGGCCCGCGCGAACCGCTGCCGATAGAGCGCCTGGGTGCGGGGCCGGAGGGCGTCCCGCCGCGCAACCCAGTACGCCTGCCAGATGTCGCGGATGGTCCAGCGCCGCTCGGTCGTCGGCGGGTGCTGGTACCACGCCAGCGCCCAGGCTTTCGCCTCGCGCTCGGCCTCGCGGGTGCCCGGCCACGACTTCCGCCGCGGCTTTCCCCGGACGTACCACTCCACGACCGTCCGCTGCTGGCGCCGGTCACGGATCACGAGGATCCGGCGGTTCCCCCGCACGCCATGCGAGGCGAGCACCGTGCGCGCCGTCATGCCGCTTCGCCCTGCGCGGTCCGCTTGGCATCCTCGACGGCCGCGGCGAGGTTGGCGCGGACCGGCAAGACCATCATCCGATAGCGGCGCTGGCCCCGGTCCCGACTGGCATTGCCCTGCGCCTCCCATTCCGGGAACCGGGACCGGAGCCACTTGACCGACCGTCCGCTGTAGAGATGGGCGTCGGCCTCGGACAGCCAGCGGAGATACGGCTCGGCGGCCTCGGCCACCTGATCGGCGCGCTGCTCGAGGTGCGAGGCGTCGCGCTCATGGCCCTGGCGCCGGAGCGCGGTGGCGTCACTGCGCCAGTCGGCGAGGAGGGTGTCGAGTTGCATGGGTCGCTCCTGAGTGTGTTCGGGTCCTGCGATGGAGGGGCGGGGCATTGAACCCCGCACGCCGGCCTGGTGGTGCCCGGTTCCCCCGTGGTCAGGCGGCGGGGATACGCCCCACCTCCAGCATCGCGTCGAGCAGCTCCAGTGCAGACGCCTGCAAGACGGTCACTGTTGGCGCAAGGGCATCCCCCGCCGCATCCCCCGCCGCATCCCACGCCGCATCCCGCGCCCTGCCTCGCCTTGCCCAGCCTTGCCTTGCCTTGCCAAGCCTTGCCTTGCCAAGCCTGGCCACGCCTGCCTTGCCATGCCGCGCCTCGCCCAGCCTAGCCCAGCCATGCCTTGCCTGCCAAGCCCCGCCTGGCCTCGCAGTGCCATGCCTGGCACCGCCCACCGGCTCGGGGTGCTACGCCTCGTCCTCGTCGTCCACCACGCCGTCCGCGTCACAGGGCGGCGGCCCCTCGTCCTCCCCGTAGCCGGGGTGGGCCACCGCCGGCGGCCCCGCGATCCGCGTCCGCTCCAGCGACCGCAGCAGCTCGTCCGTGACCGGCGCCTCCACCAGGTCCGGCAGCGTATCGTCCGTCGCCAGCGCCTGCGCCAGCCGCGGGTTGCGCGGGACGTACTTGGCGACCTGCCGCACCACGGTTTTCCGCGCGTACCAGCTCGTCAGCGGCCCCTGCTTCCAGGACCGCGACTTCTCGTGCCGGATGGCGTCGATGTCGGCGGCCGTCATCACCTCGAACTGCGTCACCCCACCCCGGAGCCAGACGATCGCATAGGCGTGCGTGATGGGGCCGGGGTTCTGGGCCTTCGGCCGGTGCTGGAGGAACTGCTCGGTGCCGAAGGCGTACTCGAACCCGTCACCCTCGCGCACGACCTGCGCCTCCACCTTCCGCGCGCCACCCGCCGCCACCATGAGCTCGATCAATCCCTTGTAGTCGGCGATCGGCGTGCAGACCTTGCCGAACGGGACCAGGTGCGCGGTGGTCCCCACCTGCAATCCCCACTGCGCGATCCGGCCCAGGGCCGTCGCGATGCTCACCGGCGTGCAGTCCAGCAGCGCCGGGTTCGCCTGCACGGCGATCAGCGCCCCGGTAATGAGTTCCTGCGGCGAGTAGCCGTCGGGCAGCAACTCCTGCAAGCTCGGCGCGTAGGCCGCGAGTTGCGCCCGGAGCTTCTCCCGCTTGTCCCGGACGGCGACGGTCGTGCCCGGGGCGCTCATGTCCGGTCGTTGTAGACCACGACGACAAACGCCATCGCGGCGACCAACAGCAGCAGCACGATCACATATCGCATCGACCCTCCGTCTCGTGGTGCGGATAGCGGCTGGCCTCGATCAGCCGGTCGATGGCCGCGGCGTCCGACCGTGCCTCGTATGCCCGCCGCTCCCACGCCTCCATCTGCCGGTCGAATTCCGGGTCGACCCACATCCGGCTCGGCCCGCGCTGCCACCACTCGTAGACCGCCAGCGCCCGGTCGGCGACCTCGATCCAGCAGGCCTCCCAGATCCGGCGCAGATGGTAGGCGAGCGTGGTGCGTGTCGAGGCGGCCTTCATGGGGCCGGGAAGTGCGCCAACGTCTCCGGCGCCTTCTCGGTGAGCACGTCGCGAGCACGCGCGACGGCGGCCTCGACGGCGAAATCCGCCTTCTTCTGGCCGACGAACGCCGCGGCGACCTCGACCATCCGCAGGCTGTCGGGGTGGATCCGGCCGCCGAGCACGGGCCAATCGCCCTTCCGCTCTTCGACTTCGTCCTCTAGTTTGGTGGGCTCTGCCGTGGAACTCATTGTCAGTCCTAAGGATAGGGGTGCGACGACTACTGGAAATAGCCCCCGCCGTGTATCGCGATCAGTCTCGCGCACACATCCTACTACGGTTGACGGGATTGCGCAAGCCCGCGTTTACGGCTATGTTCGAGGATTGGGTGAAGCTCGCCCGGGGATCGAGGCTGACCGCTCGGATCGGCGGCCGGAATGTCGACATGGGTTCCGCGCAACCCGAGGGAGCGCGGAGCGTGCTGCTCGTCGCGACCTGCGCCGTGCCATAGATCGAACCCCCAATCCTGTCCCTCCATCGGCGCCGCCGGTGTGGGTGCGCCAGGAGCGGGCCGGGGGCGCAACCACCCGTCAACGAGTCGCGGCCAGCCGCTCAACCGCCAGATGCCCCGCCACGCCTACCGCGACGCCGAGCAGCGCGGCGGTGGTGCGGGAGGGGCAGGCCAGCAGCCCGAGCGCCCAGCGGCAGTCATCCGCCCGGCTGTGCTCGAGCGTGGTCCGGAGCCCGGCAATCGTGTGCTCGGCGGTCGTCAGCGCTGAGTCCTGGGCCGCCACGGCCCGGCTGAGACTCGCCAGCTCCCGCATCTGACTCTGGCTCCGCGCCTGCCAGCCGGCGAGCTCCGTCTGGAGCGCCGTGATCACCGCCCCCTGCGCATTCACCGTGGCCTGGAGACTGTCCACCCGGGTGGCCGGCTGGCCCAGCGGGTTCGTCAGGACGGGGCGGGGGAGCGGGCGGACCTGGGCGAGCTGCCGGAGCGCGTCGGCGGTGCGCATACTGTCCACGGCGCTCTGTCGGGCCAGGCTGTCCCCCCGGGCATGCTCCCGGGCCGCCTCCGCCGTCAGGGCCGCCACCACCCGCCGGGCCAGCTGCAGCGCCGCCAGGCTGTCCGTGGCGCCCTGGAGGGCCTGGTCCCGCTCCACGCGCCACTGCCGGCCACGGACATGTTCGACGCCGGCGGCATAGCCGAGCAGCAGCACGAGGGCCGCCAGGGCGCCGGCGAGGCCCCACCGCTGGGGGACGGTCACCGGTCGCGGACGATCCGCGCCTGATAGGCCTGCACCACCCCCGCCACCTGCAGCACGTCGTAGACGACGACGTTCTTGTAGGTGGGCAGGAGGAGCGTCTGCAGGGTCGCCGGTGCCACCGCGGAGGTCGGGTAGTAGAGCCCCACCGTGCCCCCCCGTTCCGAGCAGCTGGCCGAGAGCAGGGGGTTGATCGGCGTGGCCGTCGTCGCCGCCTTGGTCGCCGAGAGGAACACCGTGGCCGTGAGCCCAGTGGCCGCGACGAACGCCCCGCTCGTGTCCGGCGTCTTCACGAGAAACTGCGGGGACCAGGGCGTGCCCACCGGCAGATCCACCGGCACATCATTCCCGTTGATCATCATCCCTCCAGGTCGCGCGGCCGGCCTCGCCGGAGCGTTCGGTTGCGGTGCCCGTGCCGCCACTCACCCAGCGGGCACGGTAGGTGGCAGCGATGGCGATGACGCCGTTGAGCGCCGTCACAAGGGTGCCGGCGACGGTGAGCACCCCGGTCCAGGCCTTGCCGACGAGGCGCCGGAGGGTGCCGACGGGGGTGATGGTGCCGGTGAGCGCCTTCCCGGTCTGGCGCGTCAGCGCGCCGGCGGGGGTGGCGGTGCCCGTCAAGGTCCGCGCCAGCGTCCGGAGGATGGTCCCCGCCGGGGTGAGGCTCGACGTCTGGGGCTTCGCCGTCGTCTTCGTCAACGCGCCGGCCAGGGTGATACTCGACGCGAACGTGAGCAGCCGGGTCTTGAGCGTGGCCAGGGCGCCGGCGGGCGTGATCGCGCTCGTGAACGACCGCAAGAGCTGCTTCGCCAGGGTGCCCGCCGGCGTGATCGTGGCGGTCCACCCCCGCGCCGTCTGCTTCAGGAGCGCCCCGGCCGGGGTGATGGCGCTCGCAAACGCCAGCACCTTGAGCCGCACCGCCGTGAGCGCGCTCGCGGGCGTGATGCTGCCGGTGAGCGCCCG
>JBBSCF010000095.1:0-10141 GCA_038250545.1 Candidatus Limnocylindrales bacterium
ACGGCGGTCAGAAGGACCGCTGCCGTCCGCTCGGCCCCTCGCAGGCGGATCGTCGGTTCCGCCTGGTCAGGCGACGATCCGCGCGACCGCGGCGTTCCGCCCCCGCCCCTACGAGCCTCTCCAACGCAGATACAACAGGGTGGCCCACCACTCCGCCCGGATGTCGCGCGCCCGCGGTGCCGCGCGACGCCGCGGTCACCCCCGCTGGAGGTCCTGGAAGCGCACCCAGGAGATCTCGGGCATCGAGCCCATCTCCTCGAGCCTGCGGACCTCGTCCTCCGTGCGCCGGCGGGACCGTCGTGCCGCCAGGATCGCGGCATCACACAGCGAGCAGAGGTAGGCAGGGCCCTTCTTCTTGCGCTCGAACGTGCGCCGGTCCGAGAAGAACACGCTGCCGAGGGCCGTCTCCTCGCCACATCGGACACATGGTTCGGTTGCCGTGAAACGCACTCCATGGGCCATGTCTGCGTCTCCTGAACGGGTGGTCCAGCGCAGGATGGTCGCCGCCAGCCGACGGGTCAAGGGCTGAACGCTTCGCGATGGGCCGGTCGGCGGGCCACCGCAGGGAGCAGAAGCCCCGACCCCGGAAGGGCTCACCGATCCCGTCGTGGCCTCGGGAACCCGGCAGGGTATCCTGCGCGTTCAGGGGATCGTGCGCCCGTGCACACCAGGGAGGCCCAATGGAACTGCTCATCATCCTGGCGATCGTCGTCGTCGTCGTCATCGTGCTCGTCGCGATGTACAACGGTCTGGTCACGCGCCGAAACCGGATCGACGAGGCGCTCGGCCAGATCGAGGTCCAGCTCAAGCGCCGGCACGACCTGATCCCGAACCTCGTGCAGGCCGTGAAGGGCTACATGGGCTTCGAGCAGGACGTCCTGACCCGGGTCACCGAGGCGCGCGCCAACGCCGTCGCCGCCGGCGCCCAGGGTCCCGCCGCCCAGGCCCAGGCCGAGAACGCACTGACCGGCACGCTGCGCTCGCTGTTTGCGGTCGTGGAGAACTACCCGGACCTCAAGGCCAACCAGAACGTCATGCAGCTCCAGGAGGAGCTCACGACGACGGAGAACCAGATCAGCTTCTCCCGCCAGCACTACAACGCCACGGTCCTGGACTTCAACAACTCGATCCAGACGATCCCCGCGGTCCTGATGGCCGGTCCGATGGGCTTCACCAAGCGCGAGTTCTTCGACGCCGAGCCCGAGGCCGAGGCGGTCCCCAACGTGGACCTCTCGCTGGGCTGATCAGCGGCGCTCCGCGCGCCTGATCCAACACGATGGCAACAACCTTCTACGGCCAGATCGGGGCGAACAAGCGGAACTCCGTCCTGCTCGCGCTGCTGGTGATCGTGCTCCTCGGCGTCCTCGGGCTGTTCATCGGGTGGGGCGTCACGGGCGATCCCCGGGCTGCCCTGCCCTCGACGGTCATCGCGATCGGGGTGGGCCTGGTCGCGGCCCTCGGCTCGTACTACCTGGGCGACTCGCTCGTCCTGGCGACCTCCGGTGCCCGCGAGGTGAAGCCGTCGGAGATGCCGCAGCTGGTCAACGTCGTGCAGGAGCTCGCGGTGGCGGCGTCCATCCCGATGCCGCGCGTGTACCTCATCAACGACACCGCCCCCAACGCCTTCGCGACCGGGCGGGATCCCCAGCACGCGTCCGTGGCCATCACGACAGGACTGCTCCAGAAGCTGGACCGGGAGGAGCTCCAGGGCGTCATGGCGCACGAGCTGAGCCATGTGCGCAACTACGACATCCGGTTCTCGCTCATCGTGGGCGTGCTGGTGGGCTCGATCGCCCTCCTGGCCGACTTCTTCCTGCGCTTCACCTTCTGGGGCGGCGGCCGGCGGGAGAGGCGGTCGGGTGGCGATGGCGGGGGCGGCATCGCGGTCGTGATCATGGTCGTCGCGATCCTGCTCGCGATCCTGGCGCCCATCGCCTCGCGGCTCGTGCAGCTGGCGGTGAGCCGGCAGCGGGAGTACCTCGCCGACGCCTCGGGCGTGGAGCTGACCCGCAACCCCTATGGCCTCGAGCGCGCTCTCGCGAAGATCACGCTGGATACCGAGCCCCTTGAGGTGGCGAACCGCGCCACGCAACACCTCTACTTCGACAACCCCATCAAGGCGGCCACGGGCAAGAGCCGTGGCCTGTTCTCGACGCACCCGCCCGCGCTCGAGCGCATCAACCGGCTCCGGCAGCTGACGGGGCAGCCGGCGGTGTCCAGTGCCGCGCTGGTGCTCGACCCGGCCGCCCAGGGCGCCGCGCTGCGCGGCCCCAGTCTGCGGCCGTCCTAGCCTTGGAACGGTTGCCGCCCGCTGAGGGGACGTGCTATTCTCCGCCGCGCCGACGGGCCCCCACGGGGACCCGCGTCAGGGCCGAGATAGCTCAGTTGGTAGAGCACGCGACTGAAAATCGCGGTGTCGCCAGTTCGAATCTGGCTCTCGGCACCAACACCTGGTCGGTCATCGAGCGGAAGTGGCTCAGTTGGTAGAGCATCACCTTGCCAAGGTGAGGGTCGCGGGTTCGAGTCCCGTCTTCCGCTCCACTTTTCCCCATCACGAGCACCTGGCCCGGCACCGCTGCCCCTTCGTCTAGCGGTAGGACAGCGGACTTTGGATCCGTTAGCCGAGGTTCGAATCCTCGAGGGGCAGCCAATCTGATATCAGCCCGCCGGCGAACGGACCGGCGCCACGAGGCGACGTGGTGAAGTGGCTCAACACGGAGGTCTGCAAAACCTCTATTCATCGGTTCGAATCCGATCGTCGCCTCCACTCCGCCCATCACCCTGACCCCCGGGAACGCCCCGGGGGGTTTCTTGTTGCGTCTAGCGGAGCGTCGGAGGCATCGCACCCCGCAGCTCGAACGTCGCGGCCAGCGTCCCGGGCGGCCGAACGGCGGCCATGTAGAGCAGCAGCAGGATGCCGATACCGAAGAAGATGGGGATCGTGGTGAGCAGGATCCAGGCGGAGCTGTAGTGGCCCTCGGCGTACGACTGGGCGATCGGGAAGTAGCCGTGCTCCGCGAGGATCTCGGCGTCCTGCTGGAACAGCTCCACGGCCTCCTCGTGGCGCCCGGGATAGACCCGGGCGAGGATCACGGGCCGCGCTGCCCCCTCGGGCGTTGGCGGTAGCTGGACCGTCCGGCGACCTGGCACGATGCACCCCCAGAAGACGAGCGAGCAGTCGACGACGGGATTGTGCCTGTCGTGTGCCCGCCACGCGCGGGTACGATGGCCTGGCCCTGGGGGCAATGCGCCGAGGTGGCGGAACCGGCAGACGCGGCGGTCTTAAACACCGCTGGGGGCAACCCCATCCGGGTTCAAATCCCGGTCTCGGCACCAGCTCCCGGAATGTCCGACGAGCCCGCTCGGCCTCAGCGGCGACCGAACAGGCCCCGCTTCTCCTTCTTGGCGTCCTCGCCAACGTGGTTCGGCACCAGGGCGGCCCCGAAGACCGTCGTCGCGAGCGCCCGGAGCTTCTCGGCCGGCAGGGACTTCGGCGCGCTCTTCACGGCCGGGTTACCCTCGTTGACGGCCTTGAGATAGACGATGGGATCGTACGGGAGCTCGGCCGAGATCCGGGATCCGAGCGCCGTCTCGATGTCTGCGCGCTTGAGGAGGTCCCGGGCGAAGGCGTTGTTGAGGACGAAGACGGTTCGGGCGCCGAGGTCGCCGGTCTCGGCCAGCTGGTCGATCAGGACATGGACGGAATTGAGGGCCGGGATCTCGGGCAGGACCGGGACGACGACGGTGTCGGAGAGGCTGAAGATCGCCGTCAGGCGCTGGTCCAGCGCGGTCCCCGCGTCCACGACCACGATCTCGTAGGCCTCGAGGGCCCGGGCGAGCGCCAGGTCGACCTGATCTGCCGTGATGAGCGCGGCGAAGGACGGCGAGGGCGGCGCGGCGACGATGTGCAGGCCGCTCGCGTGCTGGATGGCGTAGGTCCGGAAGAGGTCCGCGTCGTGGAGGGCGGCCTCGTCGCGCGCGAGCTCCAGGAGCGTCTGCTTGGGCTGGAGGTTGAGGTGCGACGCCACCTGGCCGAACGACAGGTCGAGGTCGATCAGCAGCACCTTGTTCGGGTGGGCCTCGGCGGCGACCAGGGCGAGATTCGTGGCGACGGTCGTGGTGCCGACGCCGCCCTTCGGGCTGAAGACCGTCACCAGCCGGTGGCGGCCGTCGTCGCCGATGGACGCGCCGGGGCCCGAGTTGCTGGACCCGGATCGCAGGGCCAGCGCGTCGATCCGCGCCATGAGCTCCGGCAGGTCGAAGGGCTTGGCGATGACGTCGTCGGCGCCTGCCTCGAGCAGGCCGATGCGCTCCTCGAGGTCCGGCGTCTGGGCGACGGCGAGGACCGGGATCGTCGTCGTCTGCTCGCCTGCCCGCAGCATGGTCACCACGTCGCCCAGCGTGGCGGGCGGCTGAACCCGGTCGACCAGGACGAGGCTGTAGCCGGCGGCGGCCGCGACGGCCTCATCGGGGCGCGTGACGACGGTCACGCCGTGGCCGGGGACGGTCAGGGCGTTCGTGAGCGGCTGAACCGACGATTTGTCGAGGGCCAGGAGCAGGATCGAGAGTTGCACGCTTCTCCCCGGGAGCTGCCGTCACTTGGGCAACGGTGACGGCGGAAGGATACGGCACGTCGCCCAGCCTCGCGCGCGAGGCCGCTGCGGGCACGTGCTATCCTCCGCGGGTCCTTTCGGCTCCGTGCCGGCACGCCGTCAGCGGGGCAGATCCCATTGGAAGGAGTAGAGCAGGCCGTGCGCCGCTATGAACTCATGCTCGTGCTCAAGCCGGACGCGCCGGATGAGCGGGCCGCCGCGGTCATCGACCGCACCACACGCTACGTCGTCGCCTCGGGAGGCCAGATCGTCAAGGTCGCGCCCTGGGGCCGTCGGCGGCTGGCGTACCCCATCGAGCGTTACCGCGAGGGCTCGTACCACATCGTGGTCTTCGAGGCCCCGGCCGAGGCGATCGCCGAGATGGAGCGCAGCCTCCAGATCACCGAGGACGTGCTGCGCTACCTCGTGACCCGCGCCGTCAAGCCGGTCCGGGTGCGCCGCGACGCTGCCGCCGGCGACGCCGAAGACGCCGATGCCGATCTCCCGTCCGCCGAGGACGAGGAGGAAGAGGCCGACCACGAGAAGATCGACGAGTCCGAGAGCGAGGCCGCCCCGGCGGCCATCGATTGAACAGGAGCCGGCGATGGCGTTCGCGAAGGTCATGATCATCGGCAACCTCGGGCGCGACCCCGAGATGCGGTACACCCCCAACGGGCGCCCCGTGACGGAATTCAGCGTCGCGGTGAGCCACCGGAGCCGCGACGCGGCGACCGGCGAGTGGCAGGATGACCAGACCGACTGGTACCGCGTCACCGTCTGGGGCGACCGCGCCGAGCGCACCGCCGAGCAGTTCCGCAAGGGGAACAAGGTCTTCGTCGAGGGCCGCTTCCGCACGCGGGAGTATGAGGCACGCGACGGGCAGAAGCGGATCTCGCTCGACGTCACCGCCGACAACGTCATCAGTCTCGACGCCCGTGTGCGCGACGAGGAGGGCGGCGGCTCGTTCAGCGCCCCGTCCGGCGCGTTCTCCGGTGGGGCCGGGGGCGGCGAGGCCGCCGTCCGGCCGACCCGCCCGGCCGCGCCGCCTCGCGACGACGACCTCGACGACCTCCCCTTCTGACGATCCTTCCGCGGCCCACGGGCCGCCCCGGCGGCTAGCCCGCCACCACACCTGGAGATACCACCGACATGCCGCCCCGCACGAAGAAGCGCGACGACTACTACCGCGATCGCCGGCGTCGCAAGGTCTGCTCGTTCTGCGCCGACAAGACCGCCGTGATCGACTACAAGGAGGTCAACCGCCTCCGCCGCTACCTCTCCGAGCGCGCCAAGATCGAGCCGCGCCGCAAGACGGGCACCTGCGCCGCGCACCAGCGCGAACTGGCGGTCGCGCTCAAGCGGGCCCGCCACGTGGCGCTGCTCCCGTACGCGCCACAGCACCTCCGCCCCTGACGTCGTGACCCGTCCCGGCGCTCGCACCAGGGGGGTCGGCCGCCCGCCGGCACACCCCCGGTGATCGCCGGGCTCGTCCTGCTCGCCGGCGGGGCCGCGGCCGGCGTCTTCGGGTCCCTGCTGGGGCTCGGCGGCGGCATCCTCATCGTCCCGATGCTGACCCTCGGCTTCGGGCTGCCGCTCCGCGAGGCCGTCGCCGTCTCGCTCGTGTCGGTCATCGTGACCTCGAGCGCGTCCGCGGCGGTCTACCTGCAGCGGCATGTCGCCAACCTGCGGCTCGGCATGACGCTCGAGCTGTTCTCGGCCAGCGGCGCCCTCGTGGGCGGCCTGATCGCGTTCATGATCGCGGAGCGGGTGCTCGCGGGGCTGTTCGCGGCCCTGATCACCTGGGTGGCGATCTCGATGGCCCGGCGCAAGGACCCGTCGAGGGCCGGCACGCACAGCACGCCGGCAACCCCCGAGGCCGAGCCCGTTCCGGCGGCGGATGACCTCGCTGTGGCGCCGATCGAGCCCGTCGCGGCCGCCCCGGACGCCGGGCATCTCATCGACGTGGCCCCGGTCCTCGAGGCCGACGGCTCCTTCAGCGCCGCGCTGTCGGGTCCCGGCTACCGGATCCACCGTCTGCCGGCCGGCATGCTGGGCTCCGTGTTTGCCGGGCTCAACTCCGCGCTCCTGGGCGTGGGTGGCGGGATCATCAAGGTCCCGGTCATGCACCTGGTGATGGGCGTTCCGCTCCGGACCTCGACGGCGACCAGCAACATGATGATGGGCATCACGGCCACCGCGTCCGCGGTGATCTACCTCCTGCGCGACGAGATCGACCCGTTCGTCGCCGGTCCGATCGCCCTGGGCGTGTTCATCGGCGCCTCCGTCGGCTCCCGCATCGCGCATCGCGTCGACGTCCGGGTCCTGCGCTGGCTGTTCGTGGTCGTCCTCGTGTACACGGCCATCCAGATGACCATCCGGGCGCTCGGCCTGTGAACGCCTCCGGCACGGGTCCGGTCCGGACCGACGCCGCGTACGCGCTCGAGGCCGTCGTCGGGCGCCTCCTGGTCGCCGGGACGTGGCTTGCCATGGCGCTCGTCCTCGTTGGCGTGCTCCTGATGCTCGTTGCGGGCGTGGATCCCCTGGCGCATGGCGCGATCCCGGGCTTCGATGCCGCGCGCATCGCCCCCGACCTCGTGGCGTTGCGCCCCGAGGGCTTCCTGTGGAGCGGCGTCGTGCTGATCATCAGCCTGCCGATCGGGCGGGTGGTGGTGGCGGGCGTCGGCTTCCTCGCCGCCGGCGACCGGCGCCTGGCCCTCGTCTCGCTGATGGTCTTCCTCGTCGTGGTCGTCTCGATCGTCGCGGCCCTGGGCCTGGCAGCCTGACCGTGGACATCGTCGTCCTCGCCATCGCGTTCGTCGTCATCCTCGCCGGCGCCGAGCTGTTCACCAACGGCATCGAGTGGTTCGGGCGCAAGCTCAACCTGGCGCAGGGCGCCGTGGGCTCCGTGCTGGCGGCCGTGGGCACGGCGCTGCCGGAGACGATGATCCCGCTGATCGCCATCGGGTTCGGCGGCGGCGGCGCGGCCACCGACGATGTGGGCATCGGCGCCATCCTGGGCGCGCCGTTCATGCTCTCGACGCTGGCCATGTTCGTCACCGGGGTCGGTGTCGTGTTCTGGCGGAAGCGCCGCGCGACGGGCACGCGCATGGTCGTGGACACCACGGTGCTCGTCCACGACATCCGGTACTTCGTCGTTGCCTACGCTCTCGCGATCGCCACCGCCTTCCTGCCGCCCGACATGGGCTTCCTGCGGATCGTCGTGGCGGTGATCCTCATCGGCATCTACGTCCGGTACGTGAAGGGCCACTTCGACGCCGAGGCGGAGGACCACGAGGACGAGCTGGCGCCGCTGCGCTTCCACAGGGTGGACCGGCGCGCCCAGCGGCGGAACCCGGTCGTGCCGCGGCTGCGGGTCGTGGGTCTCCAGGTCCTGTTCGCCCTCGCCTGCATCATCGGCGGGGCCTACCTGTTCGTCGGGGCGGTGGAGCGGGTCGCGGCCGCGGCGGGCATCAGCGAGCTCCTGCTGGCCCTCGTGATCGCCCCGATCGCGACCGAGCTGCCCGAGAAGTTCAACTCGCTGATCTGGGTCCGCCAGGGCAAGGACACGCTCGCGATGGGCAACATCACGGGCGCGATGGTCTTCCAGTCCGCCATCCCCACGGTCGTCGCGCTTGTTCTCGCGGGTCCGTCGTGGCACATCAACGACGACTCGCTGATCGCCTTCCTCTCGGCAGGGATCGCCTTCCTCGCGGTGGCCGCCGTGTTCGGCCCGATGTGGCGCCGCGCACGGCTGGACGGGCGCGCACTCCTGGTCGGCGGCCTGCTGTATCTCGCCTACCTCGCCATGGTGGTCCTGGCGATCGCGGGGCTGCTGCCGGTCGGCTAGATCCCGTGTGCGGCGGTACGCGACGGCTCCTTGCGGTGCCCGCGGGCCGGCCCGGCGTGGGGGACCCGGAAGAGCCCGGTGCTAGACTGGCCGGACCACCCCGGACCCGCGGCCAGGTGCCGCACGTGACCTGGAGCCGACCGATGCTCACCCAGCAGCCGTCCGACGCCGCGGCCGGTGCCGCGCCCGCCCAGCCTCGCGCGCTCGAGGACCGGATCGCCTACTTCGAGGGCGAGTACGTCCCGCTCCGCGACGCGAAGGTCAGCATCATGACCCACGCGTTCATGTACGGCACGGCGACCTTCGAGGGCATCCGCGGGTACTGGAACGCCGAGCAGGAGACGCTCAACGTCCTGTTCGTGCGGGAGCACATGGAGCGGATCCGCAACAGCGCCAAGATGCTGCTGATGGAGAGCCTGCCGTCGGTGGACGAGCTGGTCGAGATCGTCCTCGAGACGGTCCGCCGCAACCACGACCGCCAGGACATCTACATCCGCCCGTCGTTCTACAAGAGCACCCTCGCGATCGGCGTGCGGCTCCACCACCTCGACCACCAGCTCTACGTCATCACCTCGCCCTTCGGGAACTACATCGACATCGAGAAGGGCGTCCGGGTCATGAGCAGCACCTGGCGCCGCAACGCGGACGAGGCGCTGCCGGCCCGCGGCAAGATCGTCGGCGGGTACGTGAACATGGCGTTCCAGAAGTCCGAGGCGGAGCTCAACGGCTTCGACGAGGCCCTGGTGATGACGCCCGACGGCCACGCCTCGGAGGCGTCCGCCGCCAACCTGTTCATGGTCCGTGACGGCGTGGTGATCACCCCGCCCGTGTCGGACGACATCCTCGAGGGCGTGACCCGCAAGGCGATCCTGACCCTCGCCCGCGACCTGGGCATCCCCACGGAGGTCCGCTCGATGGACCGGTCGGAGCTCTACGTGTGCGACGAGGTCTTCCTGTGCGGAACCGGCGTCCAGGTGAGCCCGGTCATCGAGATCGACCACCGCGCCGTCGGCGCCGGCGCGATCGGGCCGGTCGCGCGCCAGATCAGCGAGCGCTACTTCGCCGCGGTGCGCGGCAACGACCCGGCCTACGCGAGCTGGCTGACGCCGATCAAGGGGTAGGGCAGGAGGGCGGGACCGCCCCGTCCGCCGTCCGCGCGGCCACGCGTTCGCGGAGCCGGACGCGAGCCGTCAGCCGACCGCGTCGACCTGCTTGTCGGGCGCGTCGCGACCCAGCGTGATGACGAGGTCCACGGTCACGCTCGGGTCGGTGATGGGCACCACCTTGGTCCTGTAGACCTTCTCGAGGAACGTGATGGTCTCCGGCATCTCCGCCTCGGCGCCGTTGTAGACCTCGATCCGCGCGTTCGCCAGCGTCGTCGCCACGCGCTTGTTGGGCGCCGAGGCCTCGAGGCCGTTGTAGGCGAGGTACTCGGCGGTCCGGCTGGCCATGTCGGTGCGCCCCGACGCGTTGTACACCCAGACGCGGGCGGCCTCGGCACCGAGTCGTTCGCGCTGCTCGAGCAGCGTCGGGCTGATGGTGAAGGCCTCCTGGACCGCCTTCCGGATCCGGACGATGTTGGGCGTGATGATGTAGCCGCGTGAGTCACCCTGCGGCTCCGCCGCGTAGAAGGTGGGCGAGAACACGTAGGAGCGGATGTTCTTGGTGTCCACGCCGTCCGCGAGCGCCAGCAGCTTGGGCA
>JBBSCF010000096.1:0-9875 GCA_038250545.1 Candidatus Limnocylindrales bacterium
ATGCTCCCCGGCGGACGGCTCCACGAGACGATCCCGGGCTTCCACGACACGCCGCGCCGCCTCGCTGCCCTCGAGGCGGCGGTCGCCGCCGACCGCGTGAACCGGGTACAGACGGCCCGCCCGGAGATCGAGTTCGTCCTCGAGCGCCGGGCGCAGGTCTCCGTGATCGTGGACCTGCTCGCGCAGGGGCTGGTCCCGGAGCGCGTTACCCATAACGACACGAAGCTCAACAACGTCATGATCGACGACACGACCGGCGCGGGGATCTGCGTCATCGACCTCGACACGGTCATGCCCGGGTCGGCCCTCTACGACTTCGGCGATACCGTGCGCACCGCCGCGGCGACGGCCCCCGAGGACGAGCGGGACCTCTCCCGGGCGGGCTTCGACCTCGGGACCTTCGAGCTGCTCGTCCGCGGCTACCTCGATGCCACGCGCGACTTCCTGGCCGATGCCGAGATCCACCTGCTGCCGGTCGCCGCCAGGCTCATGACCCTCGAATGCGGGATCCGGTTCCTCGCCGACCATCTCGAGGGGGACACGTACTTCAAGATCCACCGGGAGAGTCACAACCTGGATCGCTGCCGCACGCAGCTCGCGATGGTGGCGGAGATGGACCGGAAGATGGACGAGATGACGGCCCTGGTCGAGCGATACCGCTGATCGGGCCGCGCGGGAGGGTGAGTTGAATGTTCTCGTGACCGGCGGTGCCGGGTTCATCGGGTCGCACGTCGTGCGAGCCCTGGCTGCGAGGGGCGACGAGGTTCGCGTGCTCGACAACCTCACGTCCGGCAGCCGCCGGAACCTCGAGGGCGTGGAGCTCGATCTCGTCGAGGGCGACATCGCGGGCGCGGACGTCGTGCGCGAGGCGATGGCCGGGGTCACCCACGTGATCCACCTCGCGGCGCTCGTATCGGTGCCCCGTTCGGTGGCCGAGCCCACGCTGTCCAACGCGACGAACGTTGTCGGCACCCTGAACGTCCTCGTCGCGGCACGCGACCGCGGCATCAGGCGGGTCGTGCTCGCCTCCTCGTCCGCCGTCTACGGCGATGCCGGCGAGGGCGCCAACCACGAGGGGATGCCGCTGCATCCGACGTCGCCCTATGGCGTGGACAAGGCCGCAGCCGAGATGTACGCGTCGGTCTTCCACGCAGCGTTCGGCCTCGAGACGGTGGCCCTGCGCTACTTCAACGTCTTCGGGCCCCGGCAGGACCCGAGCTCCGGCTACGCGGCCGCCGTGCCGAAGTTCATCTCAGGCCTCCTCGACGGGCGCCCGCCCGTCATCTTCGGCGACGGCGGGCAGACCCGCGACTTCACGTACGTCGAGAACGTCGTGCACGCGAACCTGCTCGCCCTCGAGGCGCCACGCGCCGCCGGCCTCTCGCTCAACGTCGCGACCGGCGTCTCGGTCGATGTGAACACGCTCGCCGCCGAGTTGGCTGCCGCCGTCGGGTGCCCCGACCTGCGCCCCGTCCACACGGACCCACGGGTGGGCGACATCCGCCACTCCTCCGCGAGCATCGAACGCGCCCGCGAGGCCCTCGGGTTTGCACCCGTCGTGGACCTGCGCGAGGGGCTCGCGCGGACCGTCGCCTGGTACCGGGAGCAGGCCGCCGGCTGAGGGCAGCTCTCCGGCGCAGCCGGGCGGTCGCCGCGCGCCCTGCCTCGGCGGTCCGCGCCGTCGCCCGCCGCACGGGCGTCCGGGCCGGACCATGGAGTCACCGCCGTCCGGGACGGTCGGGTCGTGGCCCGTCGCGCCCGCGGGCCCCATCGTTGGCCCTGCCCCATGCAATCGTCCATCCTTCGTCGCGGCCTGCTCGCCGTGCTCACCGCCTCCATCGCCCTCGCGGCCGTGAGCCCCGTGGCCGCCGACACGCGCCTCAAGAAGATCGAGCCCACCGGCGTCGTCCGCTACAAGGTGGGGCGCACCTTCACGCCGAGCACCGACGTCACCTCGGTCTCGGGGTACGCGGCCTGGATGATCGACGATTTCCTCGCGGCGAACACGCCCCTGCCCCGCCTGGGTGCCGCCTTCACGAAGGCCGAGCGGAAGGAGGGAATCAACGCCCGCTACTTCCTGGCCCACGCGATGCTCGAGTCCGGCTGGGGCACCTCCGACATCGCCCGGTACAAGCGGAACCTCTTCGGCTACAACGCCTTCGACCGGAACCCCTGGAAGCACGCCTCGTCGTTCACCTCGTACCAGCGGGGGATCGCCGTGATCGCCGCGCGGATCCACGAGCGCTACCTGACCCCGACCGGGCGCTGGTTCTACCGATTCACGACCCCCCGGGCCATCAACCGCTACTACGCCTCCGACCCTCGCTGGGCCGACAAGGTCGCCCGGCTGGCGAACATCGTCGACCACGCCATCGTCACGCTTCGCGAGCGCCATCTCCGGTTCGGGACACCCACGCCGGCGACCCGACCAGTGGTCCGGGGCCGCGTCGCCGTCGACGTTCCGTGGACGGCTCGTCCCGGCGCCGTCCTCCCGTCGCGGATCCGCTTCGCCGTCCGCTGGACGCCGGTCGCCCTCGTCGAAGCGGCCGCAGTGGGCCCGACGAAGGCCGCGCGCCCGAGCTGGAAACTCGTGAGGCGGCACGATCAGGCCGGACATGTCGCTCGACTCTCGCTGGCGACGCCCGGCCAGCCGGGCCTCTGGCGGCTGGACGTCGAGGCCCGTGACAGCGACGGTCGGGCACTGCCGAAGACCGACCGCCCGAAGATCCGCTCGATCGTTGTCCGGGTCGCCGGTCCGCGCGAGGCCACGGTGTCGATCGCTGTCTCGAGCGGCGGGGATCTCGTGGCGACGGTTCGCAACGTCGGGAGCCGTCCAATCGTGACGGTCGCGAACGCGACCCCGACCACCATCGAAGCCTGGGCGCTGCCGCTCGACCCGGCGGCGCGGGCGTTCCGGCTGGCCGTCGCCCGACTCGAGAGCCCGATCGCGACTGGCTCTTCCCGCACGATCCGGTTCGCGGCCCCCGATGTGCCATCCGTCGTCGTCGTTCGCCTTGCCGCCGGCCCTGCTGCCGTGGCTCGGGTTGTCCCCGTGGCCGCGCTTGCCGTGCCCGGCCGCGACGGACGCACGGCGCTGACCGCCCTCGTGGTGAGCAGCCCGCGTGACGATGCCCTCCTGAAGCGGAAACCCGCAGCCGGGCCGGTCTCGATCGCCTCGGTCGCGGACGCCGGCACGGTCCGGGTGGTGGCCACGGGCGGTCTCGACGCGCCCGACGTGAGCTCGGAGGTCGCGTCGGTCGAGGCGGCGCCCGGCCCATTCTCGCTTCTCGTCCGCTCGCTCGCCGCCGAGCCGGTGCGGACCGCCGCACCGTCGAGGGCGCTCGTGGCGCTTCCTGCCAGCTCTGGTTCCACGACCGTCGCGGTCGCCGGCCTTTCGGCCGGTGTCCGGCTCGTGATGGCAGCGATCGTCCCGCCCGACGGCGGACTCGCCGATGTCCGAACGATCCGGCTCGCCTGGATAACCGTGGGCGCGATCGCCAGCGAAACTGCCTCGCCGGACTGACGGCGGATCAGGGTCCGGGAGGTCGGGCGCTTCCTGCGCCCCGTGACCCGCCGGCCGCCTGCGCCTCCCGGCGCGGGTCAGACCTCACAGTCCTCTACGAACCGCAGTTCCCGGTACCCGGGGCGTGGTCGTGGGGGGAGGGTGACCCGAAAGCGGTAGGGCCGGGCCCAAGGGCAGCGGACGCTTCTCGGCTTCGCGCCCGCACGCCGGCCGGCCCGCTATGCTCTCTGGGAGCTCCACGGAGAGGTGCCGGAGCGGTTTATCGGAGCGGTCTTGAAAACCGCAGGGCCTCGCGCCCCGTGGGTTCGAATCCCACCCTCTCCGCCAGGATCTGAGCACGGGATCGCCCAGGACGGCAGGTCAGGTCGTGAACGCCCGATTTCGGCGGATACGCGAACGAGCTGTGATTCGTCTGGGCGCTCGTCGAGCACACGCGGGAACGGATCGCGCGACCGTAGGGCGGCGCCCCCGTGCCACCTGAGCTGGCATGGCGAGCCTTTTAGGTCATCGTGGAGGCGTCCGCTCACCGTAGACTGGAGAGAGCAGCCTTTCGCCCATGACAAACGCCGCGGGGGACTGACCGATCGCTCGCCTTGAGGACCTGACCAAAGGCGCTCTTATCGGGGGCGTCACGCCCGATCACGCCGTCACAGTCGTCGATGTCAGCTGGCATGGCTCCGAGGTCCTGACGCTGACCTACCGGACCGCGGACGGCGCCGTGGCCGAGCGCCTCGTGTACCGAGAGGACGAGCCGCGCCTGGCAAT
The DNA here is from genome assembly GCA_038250545.1 of Candidatus Limnocylindrales bacterium. Lineage (GTDB taxonomy): Bacteria > Chloroflexota > Limnocylindria > Limnocylindrales > CSP1-4 > CAIXZV01. The sequence goes on from JBBSCF010000096.1 coordinate 4,289, forward strand.
CGTCGAGGAAGGCAAGCCCTGGGCCTTCGACGGCGATGGGGAAGCCTTCAAGCTGGCCAGCGAGGCGAAGCGGATCGATCTCGCCTACCTCTTCGACCCGTACGTCGCGGTCAGCACGAGTCTCGTCGAGCCGCTCCCGCACCAGATCACCGCAGTCTACGAGGCGATGCTGCCGCGCCAGCCGCTCAGCTTCCTCCTGGCCGATGACCCAGGCGCCGGCAAGACGATCATGACCGGGCTCTTCATCCGCGAGCTCATCGTCCGGGGCGATCTGCGGCGTTGCCTCATCGTCACCCCCGGGTCGCTCGTCGAGCAGTGGCAGGCGGAGCTGGCCGAGAAGTTCCACCTCGACTTCACCCTCCTGACCCGCGATCGGATCGAGGGCTCGGCGTCGGGCAACCCCTTCGCCGACAGCGACCTGTTGATCGCCCGCCTGGACAAGCTCAGCCGCGACGAAGACCTGCAGCTCATCCTCGACAACGCCCCCGACTGGGACCTCATCGTCTTCGACGAGGCCCACAAGCTCTCCGCCCAGCTGTTCTCGGGCGAGGTCAAGAAGACCAAGCGGCGCCTCCTGGCGGAGCGGGTCAAACCCCACACCCGACACTTCCTGCTCCTCACCGCGACCCCCCACAACGGGAAGGAGGAGGACTTCGAGCTGTTCATGAGCCTGCTCGACCCCGACCGGTTCGCGGGGCACAAGCGCAAGGCCTCTGACGCAGCCCCGCCGGTCTCGGACCCGGGCGAGCTCATGCGCCGGTTGATGAAGGAGCAGCTCGTCAAGTTCGACGGGACGGCGCTCTTCCCGCCCCGGTATGCCTACGTGGTGCCGTACGACCTCTCCGGGCCGGAGGCCGCCCTCTACGAGCAGGTCACCACGTACGTCCGCGAGGAGATGAACCGGGCCGAGCGCCTCAAGGCGGAGGGCGAGGGGAAGCGCGGGCTCATCGTCGGTTTCGCCCTCATGGTCCTCCAGCGCCGCCTCGCGTCATCCCCGGCCGCGATCCACATGTCGCTCAAGCGCCGTCTGGCCCGCCTCGAGCGGACCCTCGCCGAGACCCTGCTTCAGCGCGACGGCGCCCAGTCACGGATCACCCAGCCCGACCTCGCGGCGTTGACGATCGCGGATGTCGAGGAGATTGACGACGACGAGGCGACGGCCGAGGAAGCCGAGGCGGCCGAGGAGACAGCAGTCGATCTCGCCACCGCCGCCAGCACGATCGCGGAGCTGCGTCTCGAGATCGAACGGCTCAAGGAGCTCGAGGCCCTCGCCGCACAGGTCCGGAAGCTCGGCACGGACACGAAGTGGACCGAGCTCTCGACGCTCCTCCAGGAGGAGCCTGAGATGCGCGATGCCGGCGGCGGCCGGCGCAAGCTCATCGTCTTCACGGAGCATCGCGACACCCTCGACTACCTCGTCGAGCGGATCGGCACCTTCCTCGGGCGGCCGGAGGCCATCGTCGCGATCCATGGTGGGCTTCCGCGCGACCAGCGGCGTGCGGCGGAGTCTGCCTTCAAGAACGATCCCGCGGTCATCGTCCTCGTCGCGACCGATGCGGCGGGCGAGGGCATCAACCTCCAGCGCGCCCACCTGATGGTCAACTACGACCTGCCCTGGAACCCGAACCGCATCGAGCAGCGATTCGGGCGGATCCACCGGATCGGCCAGACCGAACCGTGCCACCTGTGGAACCTCGTTGCAGACAAGACCCGTGAGGGCGACGTCTACGCCCGACTGCTCCAGAAGATCGCCGTCCAGACGGAGGCCCTCGGGGGCACCGTGTTCGACGTCCTCGGGGAAGTCACGTTCGAAGGCAAGCCGCTTCGGCAGCTCCTCATCGAAGCGATCCGGCTGGGCGACAGCCCTGAGGTCCGGACCCAGATGACACGGGTCATCGATGAGGCCCTGGACGTCGAGCACCTCCGTGCCCTCCTCGCAACCCGGGCCCTCGGGGCGAACCTCCTCGACACGACGAAGGTCGCCACCGTGCGCGACGAGCTCGAACGCGCCGAGGCGAACCGCCTCCAGCCGCACTACGTCCGCGACTTCTTCCTCCAGGCCTACCGGCTCCTCGGCGGGCAGGTCCGTGAGCGCGAGCCCGGCCGGTACGAGCTGACGAAGGTCCCTGGGCGGATCCGTGATCGAGCCCGTGAGGCCGCGATGCGCCCGGGGGTCCTCGGGGCATACGAGCGGATCGCCTTCGAGAAGGACCGGGTCGCTGTTGTCGGGCTCCCGCTCGCAGAGTTCGTCTGCCCTGGCCACCCGCTCCTGGAGGCGACGATCGACCTCGTCCTTCAGGACCATCGCGAGCTCCTCCGACGCGGTGCGTTGCTGATCGACGAGACCGACCCATCGGACTCGTTGCGCGCCCTCGTCTACCTCGAGCACGCGATCGTCGACGGACGACCCACCCGTGACGGGCACCCAACCGTCGTGAGCCGCCGCCTCGAATTCGTGGAGCTCGGGGAGGTCGATGCGGGCGGCGCCGGAGCAGCGCCCTACCTCGACTACCGACCGTGCGCGGACGAGGAGCGTGCCCTCGTTGGGCCGACGATCGATGCCGCCGCATGGCTCATCGGCACGACGCTTGAGGGCCGCGCCACCGACTATGCGATCGAGCGCCTCGCCCGTTCCCACCTCGCAGAGGTCCGCGAGCGCACCCTCGACCGCATCGAGCGAACGCGGCGCGAGGTCCACGCCCGCCTGACCTATGAGATCAACTACTGGGACGGCCAATACGCCCGCCTGCGTGAGCAGGAGCGGGCCGGCAAGCAGACCCGGCTCGCCAGCAGCGTGGCCCGCCAGCGTGCCGACGAGCTGGCCGACCGCCTCCGTTCCCGGACGCGTGAGCTGGAGCTTGAGGCACAAGTCCAGGCGCTCCCGCCGGTCGTCGTCGGTGGGGCGATCGTCGTGCCGCGGGGCCTCTTGGATCGGCTGACCGGAACATCTCCGTCGGAACCCGAGTTGTTCGCCCGCGAAACCAAACGGATCGAGCGCCTCGCCATGGCAGCGGTCATGGCTGCTGAGCGGGCGGCGGGACGCATCCCCGAGGACGTTGGTGATCGCAAGTACGGCTGGGATGTAGAGTCCCGAGAGCCTGGCGGAAGGCTCCGGCTCATCGAGGTGAAGGGCCGAGCAGAGGGCGCCACGACCGTCACGGTTACTCGGAACGAGATCGGGAAGTGCCTCAACGTGCCCGACCGCTGGTATCTCGCGATCGTCAGCGTGGACGGTGACCGAGTCGCCGAGCCGATCTACCTACGCCGCCCGTTCTCGCTGGCGCCCGACCCTGCGGCGACGTCGGTGAACTACTCGATCAAGGACCTGCTTGCCCAGGGAGAACTGGTGGAGGTTTCAGCGTGAGCGACCGACCGAGGCGCAAGCTCATCGAGGTCGCACTACCGCTCGAGGCGATCAACATCGCGTCGGCGCGGGAGAAGAGCATCCGCCACGGGCACCCGAGCACCCTCCACCTCTGGTGGGCCCGCCGGCCGCTCGCTACCTGCCGAGCAATTCTCTTTGCGAGCCTCGTGGACGACCCGTCGTCCGATCCGGAGCGATTCCCGACCCGCAAGTCGGTCGAGGACGAGCGGACCAGGCTGTTCGGGATTATCGAGCGCTTGGTCCTGTGGGAGAACACTACCAACCAGACGGTCCTCGATGAGGCCCGAGACGAGATCCGTCGCTCCACGGGCGGCAACCCACCGCCGGTCCTGGACCCGTTCTGCGGCGGCGGATCGATCCCGTTGGAGGCACAACGCCTTGGGCTCACTGCCTATGCCTCGGACCTCAACCCGGTCGCGGTCCTCATCACGAAGGCATTGGTCGAGATCCCGCCGAAATTCGCGAACCGTCCGCCCGTCCACCCCGACGCCCGTCGCGGCGTTGGCAGCACAGGCGCATGGAAGGGCGTGGCCGGGTTGGCCGAAGATGTCCGCCGCTACGGCGCCTGGATGCGCGACGAGGCGGAGCGCCGGATCGGTCACCTGTATCCAAAGGTCCGTATCCCTAAGGAACACGGCGGTGGCGAGGCGACGGTCATCGCTTGGCTCTGGGCGCGCACGGTCACTTGCCCCAACCCTGCCTGCGGTGCCCGCATGCCGCTCGTACGCTCGTTCGAACTAAGCAAGAAGAAGGGCAAGGAGACCTGGGTCGAGCCAGTCGTTGACCGGACGATCAAGAGCGTTCGCTTCGAGGTTCGAACCGGCCCCGGGAGGCCGCCCGACGGCACAGTCGGACGTCAAGGGGCACGATGCGTCGTCTGCGAGTCGCCGGTTCCGCTGAATCACATCCGCGCCGAAGGCAAGGCGAAGCGCCTTGACGCCCGGTTGATGGCGATCGTCGCGGAGGGTCAACGCAGCCGGGTCTACCTTGCCCCAACCGATGAGCATGAGGCGATCGCGCGGTCCGCCAGGCCATCGTGGCAGCCAGATCAGGAACTCCCCCACAACCCGCGGGACTTCAAGACACCCAACTACGGGATGCGGACGTTTGCTGACCTCTTCACATCCCGCCAGCTGGTCGCGCTGACGACGTTCAGCGATCTCGTAGGGGAGGCTCGTGAGCGGGCGCTGAGAGACTCGGTTGCGGCAGGCTTGGCAGGTGACGCCCGGGGCATTGCCGGTGGCGGGACCGGCGCGATTGCTTATGCAGACGCGGTCGCCACGTACCTTGCCTTCGCCATCGACAGGTCGAGCGACTACTGGTCCACGATTACCAGTTGGCACAATGGCCGAGAGATCATCCGCAATACCTTCGCGCGCCAGGCCATCCCGATGACCTGGGACTTTACTGAGGCGAACCCGCTGTCGGACTCCACGGGCTCCATCGCGGGTGCGGTCGGATGGGTTGGCGACGTGGCAGAGATGCTCCCCGCAAGTCCTCCTGCAACGGTGCTTCAACAGGATGCCACCCTGGTCGATCCTGGCGAACGGGTACTGCCCGCGACTGATCCTCCCTACTACGACAACATCGGCTACGCGGATCTCTCGGACTACTTCTACGTGTGGCTCCGGCGGTCTCTCGGCAGCGTCTACCCTGACCTCTTCGCAACTCTCCTCACGCCGAAATCGGCGGAGCTCGTGGCGACTCCATACCGGTTCGGCGGCGACAAGGAAAGGGCCGATGCCCATTTCGAGGAGGGGCTCGGGAAGGCGTTCATGCGGATGCGGGAAGTAGCCGCCGACTACCCGGTGACCGTCTTCTACGCCTTCAAGCAAGCTGAGAGCGAGGATGACGAAGGCGGGACGGCTGTCATCGCGTCGACAGGGTGGGAAACCATGCTCGAAGGCCTCCTCCGCTCAGGGTTCTCCATCGACGGCACATGGCCGATGCGCAGCGAACTCGGGAACCGGATGCTCGCTAGTGGGACCAATGCCCTAGCCTCATCGATAGTTCTCGTCTGTCGGCCGCGCAACCTCGATGCTGGAATAACGACGCGCAAGGACTTCGTCGGCGCCCTCAAGCGCGAGATGCCTGAGGCGCTCAGGACGCTCCAGCACGGCAATATCGCGCCGGTGGACCTCGCCCAGTCGTCGATAGGGCCAGGGATGGCAATCTACAGCCGCTACGCGAAGGTGCTCGAGC
>JBBSCF010000097.1:0-9771 GCA_038250545.1 Candidatus Limnocylindrales bacterium
GCCCGGGCGAGCGCCGCGTACGTCCGCTCCGTGCCGGTCGCGCCCGACGCCACGCCGGGCAGGAGTGCCGCGGCGAACAGCGCGGACCCGCCCACGGTCAGCACGGCCCCCGTCCAGGCGACGGGGCGCGTCCAGCCCATGCGCCGGCCCAGCCGGGCCAGCCCCGCGTCGAGCGCGCCGAGGGCCGAGACGATCAGCAGCACGTGCACGGGCGCGGCGGCGTGGAGGAACGTGCCCCAGGTCGTGGCGACCGGGAAGGCCAGGCTCGTGACCAGGAACGTGATGCCCCCCACGAGGGCCACCGGCCGGAGCGCGCGGTCGCGGACCTGCCACGGCAGCGCGAGCATGCCCACGACCGCCAGCGGGATGCCCAGCAGCACCAGGACGTTGAACACGTTGTGGGCCAGCCCCTCCACGCGCATCTCGAGGAGCCGGGCGGGCCCCACGGCGAGATAGCGCGCCAGGGTCGGCGGGTCCTTCCAGGCGAAGATGTCGAAGCCGGTCACGGACAGCGCGTTGGACACCGCCTGGCCCGGCAGCGGGTTGCCGAACACGGCCCAGTCGCGCAGCGCCCAGGGCGCGAAGACGAGCAGGCTCACGACCGCGACCACGCCGATCAGCCGGACGCGCTCCGCGCGCGGCGACCCGTGGCGGCGCCAGGCCAGCCAGGCCCAGACCAGCGCGATCCAGAGCGCCTCGTTGCGGGTGAGCGCGGCGGCCCCCAGGAGCAGGCCCAGCGTGAGCAGGCGCGGGTCCACCGGCCGGGCGCCGCGCGGATCGCGCAGGATGCGGGTCATCAGCAGCCCGGCCCCCAGGGCCAGGACCCCGAACAGGATGGTGGAGTCGGGCTGGACCGAGTGGAGGACCAGCGGCAGGTAGACCGCGGTCGTGAGGCCCGTCCCCACGGCCAGCGTCCGCGCCCGGTCCGGCCCCAGCCCGCGCTCCGCGGCCACGTCCGCGGCCAGGCGCCAGGCGAGGACGGCGAGCAGGGCGCCCAGCGGGACGGCGACGGTCTGTCCGGCGCGCATCGCGGCCTCGAGGGGGATGGGGGCCGTGGCGCCCGAGAGCGCGAGCGGGATGGCGAACAGGAGCGAGGGCAGCGGGAGCCAGACCTCGAACGCCGGTCGCGGGAATACGAGCGGCGGGGTCGCATAGCTCCACAGGGCGTCCGACACGAGCCCGCGGCCCTCCACGAGGTTGCGGGCCACGCCCACGTAGTACGCCGTGTCCTCGGGCTTGGGGAAGGGTACGGCGACCGCCGCCACGGCCCGGACGAGCAGCGCGATCGCGAAGATGCCCAGCGCCGTGAGCCAGGCCTCGCGCCGGGTCATCCGCCGGCCTCGTCGGGCACGGACCGCAGGACCGTATCCGGGCCGTCGTCGGTGCAGCGGTCGTCCCCGGCACGGGTGCAGACGGGGTAGACCGCGACATCGCCGGTGTCCATGACGGGCGCGCCGACCCATGGGGGTCGCCGGCCGTTCACGAGGATCTCCCCTGTGGCCGGCACGCCGTCCGCCGTCTCCAGGACGAGCCAGCGGATGTCGTAGGCGCGCGCGACGGCCTCGACGGTGTCGATCGGGTCGTTGACCAGGACGACGCCCCCGTGGCCGGTCCAGTACCGCGTGCCCGAGGCGTCGATCGACATCACGCGGTCGTCTGGCAGGGCACCTCCGTCGACCAGCCCTTGCGCCACGGCCTGGGCCCGGTCCCGCTTGACGGCCCACCCGGCGTGCACCGTCACCGTCCCGTAGGCCGCTGCCAGCACCCCGACGGCGACGGCCCCGGTCACGAAGATCCGCCCCGCCTGCTCCGGCTTCCATGTCTTCCGCCGGCGTCCCATCCAGGCCACAGCGACCACGATCCCCCACAGGGCCAGCACATACCCGTGCGGCGCCAGCGCCACGGCGGAGTGGATGAACGTGCCACCCGGGACGTGGACCGCGGACACGATCGCGCTGAACGCGAACAGCAGCGTCGCATACCCGAAGTACGGCCCGAACGCCGCGTCACGCCGCCGGTGCCACGCCCCGATGAGCAGGAACGGGACCAGGACCAGCGCCCCCACCAGCACGCTGAAGATCATGATCGCCGCCACGAGGCCGCCCACCCGCGTCAGCAGCAGCGGCCCCCAGCCCATCCCCAGGAGGTGGTCCAGCGTCGCCGGGATGGTGATGCTGTTCCACTCGCCGATGTCCCGGATGAACAGCACCTTGCCCGATGCCGTGGACGGCGACAGCGTGCCGAAGACCGCCAGCTGACGCGCGTACCAGGGCCCGACGGCGCAGGCGAAGAGGGCCACGGCCCCGAGTGCCGCGGCGAGCGGGATCCGGGCGGGGCGGCGCGGGCCGATGCCCAGCGAGCCCCTGGTCCGTAGCCGGTCCCACAGGAACGCCGCGCCCAGGACCGCGAGCACCAGCACGCCGTCGTTGCGCGAGAGCGTGGCGATCCCGGCCAGCAGCCCCGCCAGCGCGAAGGCGCGCGGGCTGCCGCGGAGCCCACGGCCGGCCAGGAACAGCGAGCCCGCCACCAGCGGCTGGTAGAGCGAGAAGTTGTCGGGCTGGACCATGTACACGAACGAGAGCGCCGGCAGCGCCGTCAGCACGCCCGCGCCCACGCTCACGTACCGCGGCGCACCCGCGTCCCGCCCGATCGCCCACGCGATCGGCGCGGCGAAGGCCCCGCAGATCGCGAACGGCAGCGCCGAGGCCATCGCCGTGGGGCCCAGCACCCAGATGAACGGGACCTGGACCAGCGAGGCCAACGGCATCCAGTGCGCGTTGGACGCGATCGGGAGCACCGGGTCGAGCGGGATCCTCCCGCCCACCTCGGCGAAGATCCAGACGAAGTCCACGGAGAAGCCGTGGCCGGCCGCGAGCTGGCGGGCGACGTCGACGTAGTAGAAGGAATCGGGATAGGCCGGGTCCGGGAACCCGGCGGCGACCACGAGCCGCGCCACGAGGGCAAGCAGGAACAGGGTGACGGGCGTGCGCACTGCCGGTGCAGCCTAGCACCGGGGGCCGCGACGCCAGAACGGTACGAAGGGGCTAGGGGGCCGGGTCCGGAAGCGGTGCCACGGGCGGCTCTCGGACGGGTAAGGTCCGGGGCGTGACGCCAGGCAGCCGATCCACGCGCAATCGCCTCCGGCCGGTCGGGCACGGGCTGGTGCTGGCGGGCCTGTTGGTGCTCGTCTACCTGTTCCTCGTCGTGGCGCCCGCCGTGCGCTCCTTCGGGTTCGACGCCTTCGCCTACTGGGCGGTGGACATCGCGGACCCGTACCGCGTAGCCGTCGGTGGCTTGGGCGCGTTCACGTACACCCCGGTCGCGGCCCGCCTGTTCGCACCCGCCGGGCTGCTGACCTGGCCGGCGTTCCTGTGGCTGTGGTCGGCCGTGCTGCTCGCGACCGCCCTGTGGCTGGGCGGGCGGCGGTTCCTGTGGATCCTCGCGTTCCCGCCGGTCGCGCTGGAGCTGTACCACGGCAACGTCCACCTGCTGCTCGCGGCGATGTGCGTGCTGGGGTTCCGCTACCCGGCCGTCTGGGTCTTCGGGATCTTCACCAAGGCCACGCCGGGCATCGGGCTGCTGTGGTTCCTGGTCCGGCGCGAGTGGCGCAATCTGGCGATCGCGCTGGGGCTGACCGCCGTGATCGGGGCGGTGTCGCTGATCGTGGACGGGCGCCTGTGGGGCGAGTGGCTGGCGCTCGCGATCAGCGCGGAGTCGGGTGGGCAGGTGGAGCAGGCGCAGGTCCCCGTCCCGCTCCTCGTCCGGCTGCCGATCGCCGCGGCGATCGTGACCTGGGGCGCCTTGACGGACCGGCGCTGGACGGTCCCGGTGGCGGTCACCCTCGCCCTGCCGGTCCTGTGGCCGTCCGGGTTCGCCGTCCTGGCGGGGTGCCTCGCGCTGTCGCCGTGGGCCGGGCGGCCGTGGTTCCGGCTGGGCGAGGCGGCGGCGGCCGAGGATCCGGGCCGCGCTCCGACGGCGCCCCGCCGATGACCGCCCCGATGCGACCGGTCTTCCGCCTGTCGCCCTCCGGACAGCGCGCCGTGATAATCGTCCTGGCCGGCGCTTCCGCGCTGGGGCTCCTGATCGGCCTCGGCGCCCTGCACCTCCACCTGGCCGTGGACCCCCTTGCGGATGTCCATGCCTACTACGACGCGGGCGCGCGGCTCAACGCCGGTCTGCCGCTGTACGACCAGGTCGCGACGACGGACGACGCGGCGTTCTACCGCTACCCGCCGCTGCTGGCCATCCTCTTCCGGCCGCTCGCCCTCCTGCCGTTCGATGCGGCAGCGGTCATCTGGGAGGTCTTCCTCGTGACCGTCACGGGGCTCACGCTGATCCGGCTGCGGCCCCGCCGGGTGGCGATCCTGGCCACGGGCATGCTGGCGATGCCGCTGCTGTGGACCCTAGCTATCGGCCAGGCACAGGCGCTCGTCACGACCCTGCTGGCGATCGGGTCGCCACTGGCGGTGGCGTTCGCCGGTCATCTCAAGCTCACCCCCTGGCTGGTTGGCGTCTTCTGGGTGAGCCGCCGGGACTGGCGGTCCGTGGCCCGGCTGGCGGCCTGGATCGCCGGGCTCGGGGTTGTCCAGCTGGCGCTGGCGCCGCGGGACACGATGGCATTCCTGGCCTTCTCGTCGCTCGACCAGGTGGGCGAGGTCGTCAACCTCTCGCCATACGCGGCGTCGCCGATCCTGTGGGTCGCGGCCGTCGCCGCTCTGGGGCTGGTTGCGTGGCGGCTGGCGCCGACTCGCTGGGGCTGGGCGGCCGCCGTGGTGCTCGCGGTCGGTGTGACGCCCCGGCTGCTCGCCTACCAGCTCTCGACCCTGCTGGCCGCGTTTGGTGGGCCGCGTGCCGCTGCCGCGTCGAGTACCACCGGGCATGGTCCCCCAGTCCCGGTTACAGAACGCACCGCCCCGTCCTAGACTGCCCCGGATGCCCGAGCCCACTCTCACCATCGTCCTGCCCGCCTACAACGAGGAGTCCCGGCTGGGCTCTGCCCTGGACGAGCTGTTCGGCTATCTGCACCGGCGCGGAGACCATGCCCGCGAGGGTCGCCCGGGCGCTGGCGAGCTGCCGCACGTCGTCGACGTCCTGGTGGTGGACGACGGCTCCACGGACGGGACGGCGGCCCTGGTGCGTGCCCGGCCCGAGCTCCAGGCCGGGCAACTCGAGCTGCTCTCGGTTCCCCATGGCGGCAAGGGGGCCGCGGTCCGGGCCGGGATGCTCCACGCGACGGGCGACATCGTGGTCTTCGCCGATGCGGACATGGCCACGCCCCCCGACGAGATCGTGCCGCTGGTCAGCGCGCTCGCGGCCGCGGACGCCGCCTACGGCTCGCGGATCCAGCCGGATGGCTCGGACATGCGCGCCTCGCAGCCCGGCTGGCGGCGGGCGCTCGGCAGGACGTTCCACCTCCTCGCCTCGGTGTGGGTGGTAGGTTCGGTCCAGGACACGCAGTGCGGGTTCAAGGGGTTCCACCGCGACGTGGCCCGGGATGTCTTCACCCGCCAGAAGATCACCAGCATCGTGTTCGACGTGGAGGTCATCTTCCTCGCCCGCCGCCGCGGGTACCAGTACGCCGTCGTGCCCATCCGCTGGGCAGACCGTCGTGGATCGCGCATGCACCCGGGCCCGCGCCTGGCGATCAGGGTCGCGTGGGACCTGTTCCGAATCCCCCTCATCCATCGCGGCGTCCACCGCGCCGCGCGTGGCACGCGCGACTCCACCCCCACCTGAGCCCGGGTCACCGATGCAGCTGACCGCGGCGCTTGCCCGCCTGCTGCCGCTGTTCGCCGTGGCGATCCTGGCCCTGGGGGTCGCGGTCACGATCGCGGTCGCGGGGTCGACGCTGGGATACGACTTCCTCGCCTACCACGCCGCCGCCGCACGGGTGCTGGACGGCCAACCGGGGTACGACACGTCGTTCGAGGCCGCGGGCGGCTTCGGCCTGTTCTACTACCCGCCCACGTTCATCCCGCTCGTCCTGCCGTTCGGGCTGTTGGCTGCGGGCCCGGCGACGTGGGCCTGGATCGGCCTGCTGCTGGTCGCGTTCGCGGCGGGCGTGGCCGTGATGCCCGTGTCCCGTTCCGTCCGCTGGGCGATCGTCCTGCTGGCGGGCGTCTCCTGGCCGTTCCTCTACGCGATCAAGCTGGGGCAGGTGGGCCCACTGCTGTTCCTGCTGTTCGCGGCGGGCTGGCGATGGATGGACCGGGCCCCGGTGGTCGGGGCGAGCGGGGCCCTCGGCGCGGCGGTCAAGATCCAGCCCGGGCTGCTCCTGGCATGGGCGCTCCTGACCCGTCGCTGGACCGCGGTGGCGACCGGGGCCGTGACGCTGGTGGTCCTCGGGCTCCTCGCGACGCTCGTTGCCGGCGTTGGCGCATGGACGGACTTCCTGGCGCTGATCACCCGCGTGAGCGACCCCATCACCACGCCCCACAACTTCACGCCGGGGGCGGTCGCGTACCAGCTCGGCGTGCCGCGGGACGCGGCAGGGGTGATCCAGTGGCTGTCCATGGCCCTCGCCGCGGCATTCGTCATCGTGACGGCGCTGCGGCTGTCGTCCGTCCCGTCGTACCTCGTGGCCGTCATCGCGAGCCAGCTGCTCTCGCCCATCCTGTGGGACCACTACGCGCTGCTGCTCCTGCTGCCGGTGGCATGGCTCCTCGACCGGGGGCACTGGTGGGCGGTGCTGAGCGTGCTCGCGACGCCGGTCTTCCTCGTCGGACAGCTGCCTGCGGTCCTCTATCCGATGGCGTTCTGGGCGTGTCTCCTCGCCGTCGTGGTCGAGGGTGTCTGGGACGGTCGACGGGGCGTTGGGGCCGCGACGCGCGTGCCGCTAGGTGGTGCCGATGACCCGCGCCGCTGACGGTTCCCGCAGTGCCGGGATCCGGCCGGCCAGGAGGTTGGCCACCGTGACGAGCGCGATCCCGAGCCACATGCCCTCGGCCGTGTAGGTCGCGACGAGGATCACCGCGACGAGCGCGAGCTCGCGCCGGATCTCGAGCATCGCGGGGACGGTCATCAGGAGCCCGTACATCCGCAGGGATGGTGCCCCGATGGTCGTCAGGAGGCCGATCCAGAGCCCGGCGCGCGATGCCGGCACGAACAGGCAGGCGGCCATCGAGACGGCGGCGACGCCCAGGGTCACCATCGGCGAGAGCCCGCTGGTCAGGCCCGCGCCTCCCAGCGCCCACGCGGGATCCGCCGCCCGCGCCGACTGCGCGAGCCAGTCCTGCCAGAGGCCGACGCCCGTCAACGGCAGCACCGCGATGGCGAGGAGGGCGAGTGCCGCCAGGCCCGTGAGGGCCGCGCGCGGCCGCAGGCGCAGCAATCCCACCCAGGCGTGCGCCTGGGACACCTTCACGGCGGGGATGACACCCGCCAGCAGGCCGTCGGCGAGAGCGGGCCGGTCGCTACCCGGGATCCGCGGCTCCGGACGGAAGGGCCGCCGGGAGGCCGTCCAGTAGAGCCAGACGAACGCCGCGAACAGGGGCAGCTGGAGGTTGCCGCCCTGGATCGTGCCCGACACGGGCGGCCACAGGAACGCGACCGCGACGAGCCACATCGGCAGACCCAGGCGACGGAGCGCGACGATGGCCGCCAGCGCGCACAGGATGTTCGTGCCAACGATCACCGGTACCCACGGCAGCTGGGCCAGGACGGCGAACGGGGGCAGGAACAGCGGCGGATAGAGGTACGGGACGTCGTAGCCCGGACCGGCCTGGAAGCTGCTGGCGAGGTACGGCGCGCCTCCGGCGAGCCAGCGGGCTGCCGCCTTCAGCGGGATGACCACGTCCACGCCCCAGATCGGGATCAGGAGCATCTCGACGGTGATCCGGGCCGAAACCAGCACCGCGATGACGCCGAGGGCGATTCGGAGCATGCGGGTGGTGGGGCTGGCCGGGTCCAGGATCCTGGGGCGGCCAGCGGTGAGCGGTTCGCCGACGCCCGCTTCCGGAGGTGGCATGCTCACGGGGTGATCAGGCCTCCTGGGACTACCCGAGCCCAACCCCGACTCCTGCGCCTCGGGGGTAGCGGCGACAGGATCGTCGGTGCGACCGCCGCGGTCAACCTGACCCTTGGGGCGGTGTGGGTCGTGATCCTGCTCGCCCTGCTGGTCACCGGCCGCACGCGCGGGGCCGACTTCACGGCGTTCTACACCGGCTGGCGGATGGTGCTCGAGGGCCAGGGCGACCGCCTGTACGACGCCGCCGCGCAGGCCGCGATGCAGCGGCAGGTGCTGGGCGGGCAGACGTTCGAGGCGGGCCTGAACCCCTTCAACAACCCGCCGCAGATGGTGCTCCCGTTCGTCCCGCTGGGCCTGCTGCCGCTCCAGGTCGGCTTCCTCGCCTGGACCGCGATCCAGCTCGCGCTGGTCGGTGCGGTCCTGGCGTTGCTGCTGCGCGGGCCCGCGCGGGACTGGCGGCCGGTGGAGCGCCTCGCGCTGGCGGGCTGGCTGGTCGGGTTCCCGTCGCTCGGGATCTCCCTCTGGCAGGGATCGTTCTCGCTGATCCTGGTCCTCGGCGTGCTGGGCACGTACCTCGCCCTCAATGCCGGACGCGACCGGATCGGCGGCCTGGCGCTCGTCGCCGCGTCGATCAAGCCCCAGGGCATGGTGGCGCCCGCGCTGGCCGTCCTCGTCGGCCGTCGATGGTGGGCGGTCGCGACCGCGGGGATCGCCGGAGGCTTGCTGGCGCTCGCGGCCACGGCGGTGCTGGGGATCGGGATCTGGACGAACTACCTGCGCTTCCTGTCCGACTACGCGTCGTCGTTCGACCGGTACAGCGTGAACCCGGCCGTGATGTGGAACGTGCGCGGGACCCTCACGCTGCTCCTGGGCCGCGACCAGGCGCAGCTGGTGAACACCCTCGGCCTCGCCGGCTTTGCGGTGGGGATGCTGTCGGTGGCGTGGCTGTGGCGGCGGGGCTGGAGGCACGGTCCCACGGTGGGTGAGACGGCGGCCCGCTTCGGGCTGACGATCGTGATCGGGCTGCTGGCGAGCCCGCACCTGAACCCCCACGACGACCTGCTCCTCGTGATCGCCGCCGTCCTGGCCTACGCGGCCTGGCGCGACCATGCGCGCGGCCGCTGGCTGGCGATCGCGATCGGCCTGGCGCCCATCGCCATCCTCCTGGTCAACGGCATGGACGCCGCGGCACCCACCACGCTGCCCATCCGGCTGCCGACGGTCCTCACCGTCGTGCTCGCGGGGGTGCTCGTCCTCGGGCTGAGGCGGGATCGTGTGCCGACCGGCCAGGGGATGGCCACGCCGTGAGCCCGCGTCGATCCCGGCGATACTAGGCGGCCATGCTTCGACCCGCTCACTCGACGGTCTCCCGGACGCACCCGGCGCGCGTCTCGCGTGCGGCCCTCATCGGGCTCGGGGTCGCCGCCGTCGCGTTCGTCGTCTTCTGGCTGTGCAACCGCGGCTTCGATGCCGGTCGTGGCGACTTCTTCTACCTCGCCGACGCGTTCCTCCACGGCCGGACCTGGATCGTGTCGCCGCTGGGGCCCAACGACGTCATCACCATCGGCGGCCGCACGTACGTCCCGTTCGCGCCGTTCCCGGCCATCGTGCTCATGCCGCTGGTCGCGCTCATCGGGCCGCTCACCGCGGACCAGGTGGAGTCGGGCGTCAACGCGTTCCTGGCCGCCACCGTGGTGTTCCTCGCCTGGTGGACCGCCGGCCGGATCGGCGTGACGCAGCTCAAGGACCGGTTCGCGCTGGCGGTGCTGCTGGGCTTCGGGACCCAGGTCCTGTGGGTCACCACC
>JBBSCF010000098.1:0-9389 GCA_038250545.1 Candidatus Limnocylindrales bacterium
CGCACGACGAGGAGCTCGTCATCCGGGACATGGACCTCGACCTCGTCACCGAGGTCCGCCAGACCTGGCAGTTCTACCGCGACCGCCGCCCCGACCAGTACGGCGACCTGGTCCGCCCCTAGGGACGCACCGACAGGGCCGAACGGCAGGGTTGCCGACCCGGTCTCGTCCGGTATGATCCCGCGCGGCTCGGCTGCCAAGGAGGAGGGCAGCCGAGCCCCTTGATTCTCCGGGCCCCCACAGGAGGACGAGCGAATGCAGTTCGGGTTCACCCTCAAGCCCGATCACTCGATCGAGCGCACGATCGCCCTCACCAGGCAGGCGGAGGCGGCCGGCTTCGGGTACGGCTGGCTGTTCGACTCGCACGTCCTGTGGCGCGATCCCTATCCCCTCCTGACCCTGATGGCGCAGGCCACGACGTCGATGCGCCTGGGCACCTGCGTCACCAACCCGGCCACGCGTGAGCCCACCGTGACCGCGTCGGCGCTCGCCGTGCTCAACGAGCTCTCCGGTGGGCGCATGGACCTGGGCATCGGGCGCGGCGACTCCGCCCGGCGCGTCCTGGGCAAGGCGCCCACCACGATGAAGGACCTCGAGCAGGCGGTGCACGTGGTCCGCGCCCTGGTCGAGGGCCGGGGCATCGAGTTCGAGGGAACGATGCTGGAGCTGCCCTGGTCGTCGGGGCACCAGCTGCCGGTGTGGATCGCCGGGTACGGCCCCGTGGCGCTCAAGCTCACGGGCCGGATCGCGGACGGGGCCATGCTCCAGATCGGCGACCCGGACCTCGTCCGCTGGTTCGTCTCGCAGGTGCGCGAGTCGGCGGCCGCGGCCGGCCGCGACCCCAATCGCGTGCAGGTCATGGCCGCGGCACCCGCGCACGTGGGCGACCTCGCGGACGGGCGCGACCGCACGCGCTGGTTCCCGGCGCTCGTCGGCAACCACGTCGTGGACCTCGTCAACAAGTACCCGCGCGAGGACCTCCCGCCCGAGCTCACCGCCTACATCCGGGACCGGCAGAGCTACGACTACCTCCACCACGCTGAAGTGGGCTCGTCGAACGCCTCGTTCGTGACTGACGAGATCGTCGACCGGTTCTGCCTCGTGGGCGAGCCCGAGCAGCACATCGAGCGGCTGCGCGCCCTGGCCGATGCCGGCGTCAACCAGTTCAACCTCTACCTGATGAACGGGAACGAGGAGGAGCAGCTGGAGCTGTACGGGAAACACGTCATCCCGGCGCTCCGCGACGTGGAGCCCACGCGGGTCTGACCTTCCGCTCCTCGCGGCGGGCGCGGGTCCAACGGGGTGATGGACATAGCCCCCCGCGGACCGACGGCCCTTGTCCCCGTCACCCGCGCGTCACACGCTCTGGAGGCTGACGCGCGGAGGGTCGTCCATGCCGATCGCACACTGGCGTCTCGAACCGGGGGCACCCGAGACCGCCCTCGAGACGCACCTCCATGGCCGCGACCTGGAGATCGTCCAGGAGCCCGCGCACCATGCCTGGCGCTGGCGGGTGTCCACGCCCCATGGGGCGGTCCTCGCCTCGGGCGAGGCGCCCGACATGACCGCCGCCGAGCAGGCCGCCGAGGACGAGGCGACCGCGATCCACCCGCCCACGGCAGAGCTCCTGGAGCGGCTCCTGTCCTGACAGGACACCCCAGATGGTGCGCCCGCGCACCGGTTTTGGCAGCGGGCCGCGGGGTTGTCCACACGAGGTGCGGTCCGGTGGGGTCTGGGGCGGGTCCGGGGTGGGGTCCGGCGACGTTGGTCCCTCTCGTCCGCGGACCCCTTCGGCACCGACACTGTCCGTACTCGGAGGTGTCACCAGTGTCCGCTCGCTCGCTGTTCAGGAACCATCGCGATCCGTTCTGGGAGGTCGATGGTCCGGCCGCGCGTCGGGAGCAGCACCGCCGCACCGCCCGGGGGGCCGTCGCGTTCACGGTCGCGGTCGCCGCCGTCGCCGGGGCCGCCTTCGCCTGGTCCGTGGAGCTTGGGCTTGCGGCGATGGTCGGCATCCGCCTCGCGCTGCCCATCGGCTGAACCCGAGGCGACGGCGCGCCGTCGCGCGCGACCGTACCGGTCCCGCCCCGCATCGCTACGATTGCCGCACATGAACCCGGGCCGGTTGCGCCCGGCGGATCACGAGCGCGAGGAAGATCGATGCGGACCCTGATCGCCAACGGCACCGTCGTCACGGCCGACGGCTCGTACCGGGCGGACGTGCTGGTCGACGGTGAGACGATCGCCCAGATCGGCGCGGACCTTGCCGGCGCCGGAGTGACGGCTGACGAGACCATCGATGCCACCGGCAAGTACGTGATCCCCGGGGGGATCGACGCCCACACCCACATGGAGCTCCCGTTCGGCGGGACGTTCGCCAAGGACACCTTCGAGACCGGCACCCGGGCGGCGGCGTTCGGCGGCACGACGAGCATCGTCGACTTCGCTGTCCAGTCCAAGGGCCAGCGGCTCCACGAAGGCCTCGACGCCTGGCACAAGAAGGCCGAGGGCAACGCCGTCATCGACTACGGCTTCCACATGATCATGTCGGACGTCAACGACGCGACGTTGGCCGAGATGGACGAGCTGGTCGCCGAGGGCGTGCCGGACTTCAAGCTGTTCACGGCGTACCCGGGCGTCTTCCTCTCGCCGGACGACCACATCTTCCGGGCGATGCTGCAGACGAAGAAGAACGGCGGCCTCATCCTGATGCACGCCGAGAACGGGCCGGTGATCGACATCCTGGCCGCCGCGCAGGTCGATGCCGGCATGACCGATCCGCTGGGCCACGGACTCGCGCGCGACTCGCGTCTCGAGGGTGAGGCGACCAGCCGGATGATCCGGCTCGCCGAGGTCGCGGGCGTCCCCGTGTACTTCGTCCATCTCTCGGCGAAGGAGGCGCTCGACGCTCTGATGGCCGCGCGCAACCGCGGCGCGATGGCCTGGGCGGAGACCTGCCCGCAATACCTGTACCTCACGCTGGACGACCTCGGCCACGGCTTCGAGGGCGCCAAGTTCGTCTGCTCCCCGCCCCTGCGCACCCCCGATCACGCGGTCGAGCTGTGGAACGCCCTCAAGCGCGACGACCTCCAGCTCATCGGGACGGATCACTGCCCGTTCGACTTCCACGGCCAGAAGGACCTGGGGCGCGGCGACTTCCGCAAGATCCCCAACGGCCTGCCCGGCGTCGAGGAGCGGGTGGACCTCATGCACCAGGCGGTCGTCGACGGGCGGCTGACGAAGGAGCGCTGGGTCGAGGTCGTTTCGACGGCGCCCGCGAAGATCTTCGGCATGTACCCGCAGAAGGGCATGGTGGCCGTCGGCTCGGACGCCGACCTCGTCGTCTACGACCCGGACCGCAGCCACGTCCTCTCCGCCTCCACGCACCACATGGACGTGGACTACAGCTGCTACGAGGGGATGGCCGTCCGGGGTGGCTCCGACGTCGTCATGTCCCGCGGCACCGTGGTGGTCCGGGACGGCGCCTGGACCGGTCCGGCCGGCCACGGCAAGTTCATCAAGCGCGGCCTCGCGAACTT
This sequence comes from Candidatus Limnocylindrales bacterium, assembly GCA_038250545.1. GTDB lineage: Bacteria > Chloroflexota > Limnocylindria > Limnocylindrales > CSP1-4 > CAIXZV01. The sequence continues at coordinate 3,540 of JBBSCF010000098.1, forward strand.
CCCGCGCGCCTCCTAGGGTTCCCTCGCCGCAACCCGGTCCAGCGGCCGCCGCGGGTTCGCCCCGGCGGCCGCTTCGCGTCCCGACCGGCCGCGCTCGCCCTAGGACGAGCAGCCCACGCAGTCCTCGACATGCAGGCCGAGCGCCTCGCGGGCCTTGCACTCGTCGTCCACGCAGAACGCCATCTCCAGGAACCCGGGCCGCTTCCCCGCCTGGATCACGCCGCTCACCATGATGCCCGCGTCGGCGAGCGTCTGGCTGACCGTGCCCAGGCTCCCCGGCTCGTCCGGGATCTCCACCATGATCGGCTCGCCCTCGATGAAGTCGTGGCCGAGGCCCCGCAGGACCGAGCGCGCCGCGTCGTCGTCGGTGAAGGTGACGAACATGCACTGCAGCGGACCCGTGCCGGCGCACGCCGCATGCTGGATCTGGACGCCGCGCTGGGCGAAGGTGCGCGAGAGCTGGGCGAGCTCGCCGGGGTGGTTATCGAGCTGGACGACGAACTGCCGGGCCATGGACGCTCCTCCGGGTTGGATCGGTCGATCCCGGTCAGCCTCGGCCCTGCGGCCCGGCCGGGCCAGTGCCGTCCGGCGCAGGTTGGGCCCGACGGTCCTCCCGCGGGCGGTCCAAGGGGCATAGATTCGACGTCGGCGCCGGATCGCCACCCCGCACGGAGCTCTGACCATGTTCGTGACCCTCGTCCACTGCCACGTCAAGCCCGAGCACGCCGACGCCTTCGAGGATGCCTGCCGCGCCAACTGCGAGGCCTCGGGCCGCGAGCCGGGCAACGTCCGGTTCGACCTCCTGCGCCAGGCCGACGACCCCACGCGCTTCGTCCTCTACGAGTGGTACGTCGACGAGGAGGCCGCGAAGGCCCACAGGGAGACGGCGCACTACGCCGAGTGGCGCGAGCAGACGGTCGACATGTTCGCGGAGCCGCGCTACGGCGTCCGCTACGTGGGTCTCTACCCCGAGACGCCCGCCTCGTGAGCGGCGGTGACCCGATCCCGGGCGCGCTCCCGGCGGTGCCCGCCTTCACGCTCGGGCGCATCCCGCGGATCACGTTCGGGGCCGGGGCCTTCGCGCGCGTCGGCGAGATCACCGCCGCGCACGGGTCCCGCGTGCTGCTCGTGACCGGCGGTCGATCGCTGGCCGCGTCCGGACGGAGGGACGCGCTGCTCGAGGTCCTGGCCGCCGCGGGCGCCACGCTCGCCGGCGTGGCGACCGTGGCCGACGAGCCCTCCCCCGCGGTCGTCGACGGGGCGGTGGCGGCCAACCGCGACCGGGCCATCGACGTCGTGCTCGCGATCGGCGGCGGCAGCGTCCTGGACGCCGGCAAGGCCATTGCGGGCCTCCTGCGCTCGGGCGCCCCCGTCGTGCGTCATCTCGAGGGGCTCCCTGGCTACCGCGCCTACGACGGAACCCCGGTCCCGCTGGTCGCCGTGCCCACGACGGCCGGCACCGGCTCCGAGGCGACGCGCAACGCGGTGATCAGCGAGCGCGGTCCCAGCGGCTACAAGCGCTCGTTCCGCGACGAGCGGCTGGTCGCCGCGGACGCGGTCGTGGACCCGGATCTCCTCGCAGGGGCGGACCCGGTGCGGATCGCCGCCAACGGCATGGACGCGACCACCCAGCTCCTGGAGGCCTACGTCTCGACGAAGGCCGGCCCCGTGACCGATGCGCTGGCGCTGGCCGGGCTCGAGGCGGCGCGGGACGGCCTGCTGGCGTGGCACGCGGACCCGGACGGCCCCGAGGCCCCGGCCGCGCGCTCACGCATGGCCTACGCTGCCCTCCTGTCCGGGATCTGCCTCGCCCACGCCGGCCTGGGCGGGGTCCACGGCCTCGCCTCGCCGCTGGGCGCCCAGCTGCCGATCCCCCACGGGATCGCCTGCGGGACGACGCTCGCGGGGATCACCGCGGCCAACGTGGCGGCCCTCGAGGCGCGCGCGCCGGAGGGCCCGGCCCTCGCCCGCTACGCGACGCTGGGCCGCCTGCTGGGCCGCCTGCCCGAGACGGCCCCGGACCCGGCGGCGCGCGCGGCCCTCGTCGCGGAGCTCGCGCGCTGGACGACGGCCCTCGCCATCCCGGGCCTGCGCCACTACGGCCTGGACGAGGCGGGCATCCCGGCGATCGTCGCGGACGGCCGCGGCAGCTCGATGAGGACCAACCCGGTGGTCCTGACGGACGAGGAGCTTGCGCGGGTCCTGCGGGCGGCCCTGTAGCATCGCGGCCGCGGTCAGATCCGGGGCCGGCTCTCCGGGTCGGGCCATGCGAGGGCGTCGGAGGCTGCCGTCACGGCGATCTCGGGCTGCGAATCGGGTCCGGCTGGGCCGGTCTCTCCGGTCCGCCGCCCACGGACGACGGCCACGACCCCGATCGCCACCAGCAGCGCGAACGAGACGGCGGCGATCACGACGGAGAGCACCTGGTCCATGCCCAGCGGCCCGGCGACCTGCGGGTCGCGCCACGTGCTCGCGACGATGGCGCGGGCCACCGCCCACAGCCCCAGCCCGAGCAGGAAGGCGCCGCCGTTTCGACCCCGGAAGGCGTCCAGGACCAGGAACCACATGACGACGAGGAGCACGACGACCGTCGCGAGGGCCTCGTACGCCTGCGCGGGGTGGGCGGGCAGCGCCGGAGCGAGCGAGCCCCACGGCCCCGGCCCGGCATACGCGGTGGCCCACGAGGCATCGGAGGGCTGGCCCTGGCCGGTGCCGCCCAGGAGCATCGCCGCCTTGCCACCGGCCAGCGCCAGCAGCAGTGGCAGGCTGAGCGCGTGCATCCAGCGCCCCACGGGTGCACCCAGCAGCGCGGCCACGATCGATGCCGTCACGAGGCCGCCCACGACACCGAGCGAGAGCTGGAACCCGCCACTGCCGACCTGGAACAGCGCGGCCGTGTTGGACCCGTAGTAGTCGAGGTGGAGCAGCGCGTAGCCCAGGCGCCCGCCGACCACGGCACCCGGCAGGGTGGCGACGGCGATGTACAGCAGGTCGTCCGCGCGCAGGTGGTTGTGCTCGCCCGGCTCGTGGCCCGGCGCGTCGGGTGGCCGGGTCGTGTCGACCGGTGTCCGGCGCGCGACCAGCGCCGCGACGATCAGGCTCGCGAAGATCGCGAACGCCACGCCCAGCGTCTCGAGGCGCACGTTGATCCCCCCGATCGCGACGACCGGATCGAAGGAGAGCTCGATGATGGCGCGGGGCGCCACGAGGGGAAGCACGACGGCCGCAGTCTACCGCCCGGCGGCTGACAGCCGTGACGCTGCGTGATCCAATGTGGATCACGCAGGAATGGAACCGCCGCACGTCTGGAGGCGTCGCAGGCCTATGACGACCCATCCGCTGCCCCGGTCCGGGCGCGGCCTCACCGCGACCCTGCTCGCGCTCGCCCTCGGCCTCGTGGCCTGTGGTGGCGGTGCCGCGTCATCCGCGTCCCAGGCCTCCCCGACGACCCCGACCGCGACGCCCCCCGCCAGCGCCGTCCCCTCCCCCACCGACGGCCTCAGCGCCACCGCCGCCCCCAGCAAGGAGGTCGTCCCCGTGGACCCGACCATCGTCCCCGCCCCGGACGGCGGGGTGCCGGCGGCGATCGTCGCGGCGGCCGTCGACGACGCGGCCACGCGCGCGGGCGTTCCGGCGGCGGACGTGACGGTCGTGTCAGCCCAGGCCGTCACCTGGCCCAACGGTGCCGCCGGATGTCCGAAGCCGGGCTTCATGTACACCGACGTCATCACGCCGGGCTACCGCGTGGTCCTCGAGGCCGGCGGCACGACCTACGACTACCGCGGCAGCGCCAGGGCCGGGTCCGTGACCTGGTGCGAGAACGCGCGGCCGATGGGCTGACGCGGTTCCCCGGTTCGGAACGAGGAGGAGCCCCCGGCCATTCGCCGGGGGCTCCTTCGTGCTGGCGGCCGGCCGGGGGCCGACCCGCGTCCTACTTCTTGTGCCCGACCTTCGGGAGCCCCACGATGTCGGCCTGGCTGGCGCCCGGCGACCACGGCGCCCGGCAGCGCGGCGACCGCGACGTAAAGCAGATCATCGGCGCGGAGATGGTTGGGTTCCTCCGGGTCCTCGCCCGGCTCGTCGGGGCCGCGGGACGGATCCATGGGCGTGCGACGAGCGATCAGGGCGGCAAGCACGAGGCCGGCGAGGATGACCAATGCCAGCGCGAGGGTGTCGATGCGCATCGCGTATTCGCCGATCGTGACGATCGGCGAATACGCGATTTCGATCACGGGGAGGGGGGCGACCAACGGCAACACGACCCCGGCAGTCTACCGGGCAAGAGTGCCGTGACGATCGGCGTGTCTCGACGATCTGCCTGCGGCACGCCAGGGAATCGGGTCGGGGGCGGCGTCACACGGCCCCCTGCCAGACCACCGGACGTGCAGGTCCGCATCCGGCGGTTCGCCAGCACTCCCGGAGGCGACGAGTTCGATCGCTGATCGCCACCAAGCCGAGATCTGCCCAGGAGCGGTTCGTGTTCCTCGGGTCGGAGCTTTGCCTCGGGCTTCCCTCCGACCCCGCCTCACGACGATGCCGTTGCCTTTGGCTGGGAGGAAGCACCACCGCTTCCTCCAGAGGACTTGTTCCTCCAGACTGCTGCCCATGCCGGGCGTACATCGCGAGGCCCCCCGGCCGGTGGCCGGGGGGCCTCTGTTCGGTGCGTGCTTGGGTCGTCGGTCAGGGCTTGCCGATCGGCACGAGGTCCGCCTGGGCCTCGCCATTGGCGTCGTCGAGGGTGACGACCATCCATCCCTTGACCGGATATGCGGCCAGCTTGCCCTTGTTGACGGTCAACAGCAGGTTGGCAGAGGCATCGGGCGCCAGCCCGATGAAGTCTCCGGTCGAGACGGCCGGCTTCTTCACGCTGAACGCGGCCTGGCCGGCCACAGCGTCGACGAGCGTCCCGTCCTCGACGGAGAACCCGGTGATGGCGTACGTGAACGCCGCGTTGTTTGTGGTCTGACCGATGTCGCTGGCGAGGAGCGGCAGCAGGACGGTCGACCCGTTGGCCGGCGCGTCGGCGACCCATGCGTCGACCAGGTTGTTGTTCTTGTCGAACACGAACGACGCCATGCGGCCGTCGAAGTCGCCGGTTGTGACGGCCCCGTAGTCCACGCCGACCACGTAGAAGTCGGGCTTGTGCTTGTTGGCGCCATAGATCGCGATGTCGAACTCGCTGGACGACCCGGACGACCAGCGGCCCCAGGTGTTGACCGCGAAGATCAGGCCGCGATCGCTGGGATCGGGGATGCCGGTGACTGCTTCGGTCGGGAGCGACTGGACGCCGACGGCCCGGATGTCGTCCGTTGCGCGGGCAGTGGACGGCAGGTCCTTTGGGTCCGAGAGACCCCAGGCGTAGACGTCCGCGTAGCCCTTGTGGATGCCGTTGTTGGCCAGCGGCACGGTGGCCGTCGCGATGCCGTTTGCCACGGTGTACGCAGAGCGCGTGCCGGCCGTGACGTTCGACAGCGCCCGCGGCACCGCGACGAACTGGATGCGCAACGAGTAGATGCCGTCACCGGAGGTGGTCGGCGTGGCGACGATGGCGCCGGCGCGGGAGCGGACACCGCCCCAGAGGACGCCACCGAGCAGCACCGAGGTCGTCGGCTCCGCGGCGAGCGCGGCGGCGTCGAGAGACGCGGTCGCGTCCACCGTCGCGCTTCCGCCCGCGGGCACGGTCACGCTGGCCGAGGACAGCGAGACGATGCTCGCACCGGCGAGGTTGTACGTGATCGGCGAACCGCTGTTGTTCCAGAGCGTGATCGGCAGGGTCTCGCTGTAGGCCGCCGACAGCGGGTCGTAGCCGAACGACAGGCTGGCGGTCAGGCTGCCGGTCGTGGCGAGCCC
>JBBSCF010000099.1:0-9236 GCA_038250545.1 Candidatus Limnocylindrales bacterium
AACTCGACGGGGTGGGCTGCCAGATGCCAAAGGCCGATCATCGCGTGCGACTTGCCGCCGCCCATCGCCTGATCGAGCCGCCACAGAGACGGCGCGGCCGTGTACCGGGATCCGCCGCCGAGGCGGACAGCTACCCGCGCAATGAACTCAACGAGGTTCGGGCTCGGATGGGTGATCTCACCGTAGTAGGTGGCATCCGAGTATGGCGGCCGTTCTCCGGCGGTCCCATAGACCGCGTTGAAGAGCGACATCTGCACGTCGTCAATGACGCCGGAGCCGGCGACGATCTCGCGCCGGAGGCGCATCGCGTCCCACCAGGGCGTCACCGCCGCGCTCATCGTTCGCTGCCTCCTGCGTCTGGTTCGAATAGCCGCATCTGGTCGTCCGACTGCTTCCGCTTCGTGGCTCTCGCCGCTTGCTCTCTGACGACACCAAGAGTGGCAGATGCCACGGTGCGTCGCCCGCGCACGATGCCATTCCAGGCTTGGACGTCCGGGTCTGCTTCGGGGAGTCGAGCCGAGAGGAACCCGATCGCCGCCCAGAGGTGTGGGTCCTCGCTGTCGCGACCGCTGGCGGCGAGGATCTCGGCAACAGCGTTGAGCCCTTCCGGCCAGGCGCGTGCCATAGACAGTGCGACGTCGATGACGGACGAGTTCTCGTCGATCGCTGCACCCGCCTCCCGTCCGAACGCAAGACGGACACCCTTGCCGCCATCGCCATCCCGCAGGATGTCGCTGATTGCGGGAAGCGCGATGTCGGAGACCATCGCCTGCCACCGGGCCTCCGACTTCGGGGCGAGACCGCGGCCGTAGAGGCGGACCCAGAAGAGCGCGAATCGCGTTTGCGCGTCGAAGGTCTCGAGCGGCAGATCATCGATCTTGATCGCCGCGGCCTCCTCCACAGCCCGCCGCGCCAGCACAAGGTATCGGGTGGTGTCGATTGCCTCGCCGAGCTGGTCGAGCACGGAGGAGTAGCGACCGACGACTTCCATCGCCGGGCCAGCTGACGCCATCAACTGATCGGTCAATGCCAGGTTGGCCTTCTCCCATTCGGGCACGCGAGCGCGCACCTCGCGGCGCACCTCGTCGTCTACGTCGTCCACCCGACCCGCGGAGCGACCGGCCGGGGCCGGCCGGCACGACAACGTGAGAGTGGTGACGATGTTCGCCGAACCCGCCTTGCCACCGGCCTCGGTTTTGGCCGGCCATGATCCGGTCAGGTACAGCCCGCCCGCCGTGATAGCGCCGAGGAGCCGGTGCCACACCTCGGGGTCGCCGTGACCGAAAACAATCGTGACGACCCCATCGTCTCGAACTACGCGTCGAGCCTCGGCGAATGAGCGCGCAAGCATCGTGTCGTAGAACTCGCGAGTTCGGTGGTCGCCGGTGGCTGATGCACTGTCCTTGACGATGATCTCCTCGGTCTTCTCCTGCACGCCGTACGGATCGGCCGTCAGGGCGAGATCCGGGTGAGTGGTGTGAAGAGCTCGTTTCAGCCACACATAGAAGAGGTCAGAAGCGTCGGAGTAATCGATCATGTCGTCATACGGCGGGTCGGTGACCACCGCGTCCAGCGACGAGGTCGGGGCTGGCAGCGCTGTCGCTGTACCTCGATGGATCAGTCCTGGTCTACCTTTTGCCCGGCCGCCTTGCGTTCGTAGGATCGCGATGGTGTCCGACGAAACCGTGGGCCACGTCCCAGGTCCGAGTCCGAGGCCAGTCTCGAAGAAGTCGTACGAGAAACCGACACTCGACTCGTTCCGAAACATGTCTGAGGTCTGGACGCGATTGGACCGCGCCTCTCTGTGCGCGTTGAGGGTCACTGCTCGCGTTCCAAGCCGCATCCGCCGGACCATCACCGAGGCCGCATAGCCCGCCAGGGCAGCAACGTAGTCCGCCCCAACGCCAATTGCTGACAACTCGCCGCTGACGGAACCGATGATGCGACTGAGCCTCACGTAACCGAGGGTGTGACGATCGTTGCTCAGCTGACCGTAGGTATTTGCCCCGTACATCGAAGGCCGGATCGTGTGGTTGTTGCCGGGCGGAATCCTCTCGTTTGGGACGGCTGGCAGGCCTGGGCCAAAGGGTTTCTCCTGCGCGAGGGCCGCCGTCGCTGCCGACGCGGCATTCCTCTCCGCCTCGGTGGGCCCGCGGAATACTTTGCCAACGTCACCGTCGATGTCAGCAGCGATTAGCAGCGCGTCTCTCCCGAGACCTTTCGCCGCAAGTCGTGTATGGACGTCCTTTGGGTGGACGTGCTCGCAGAACGGGCAGATAGCAGCCTTACCACGCTGCGCCTTACCGCCCCTCGAAATCGCGACCAAGGTGGGCTGGGCCGTCGGTGGTCCCGCGTGAACCGCGGCTTTGAAGGTGTTGGCTACCGAATCAACCTCGATTCGGTAGCTCTGTCCGGGATCGTCCTTCGCCGGGAGTGGGTGCCGGAGTACGAGCGAGCCCGTCAGCGGGAAGCGGCGCCCACACTCTTGACATGGCAGAGTGACCGCCCAGAGGTAGCCCCATGGCTGCTTGCCGTTCACCTGCGGGTAGAACTCAGCCATCGACCTCGCGTACCGACTGCCCACTTCCTCGAGGACGCGCTCAACATCGGCTACCAGGCGGTCCTCGATCAAGCCAGCGGGTCGGCCGAAGGGCAGGGGCGGCTGACTCGACCAATTGCGGAGCGGATAGTCGGCGAGCAGAGTCCCCGCAAGTGTGGCCACCGGGGAATAGTCGATGCCCCACGCCTTGACGCCGAGCCGCGCCGCCTCCAGCGGAATCATCGCCCGGCCTGAGAATGGGTCGACCATTGACGCGCCGCGCGGGTACGTCCGACGCAGCTCGGCGATCAGGTCATCGTGCCTCGCGTCGCGCCCGGACATCGCCCCGCGAACAAGCTTCTTGAGGCGCTCCTGCTCTGCGGGATCGTCAGGCCAAGGGAGGAGGCTTGTCAGGACGGCCGCTTTCGCCTGGGCAAGCGGTCGGGCAGCAAACCAGATGAAGAGGGCCTTCTCGCTCTTTCCGCTTCCCCACCCGCTCACTGACGCCTCGCTGACCTCGGCACAAGGGAACCAGCGCTCGATCATCCTCATGTCGGCGAATCTCCTGCTCTGGCCGATACGAGGGCGCTGCCAGGGACGGCTACGGTCGTCAGGTCCTTCATGAGGTCCTCGAACCGATCCGCCGGATCCTGGTAGACGCCGAACAGACGGCCTGTGCGATCCTGACATTGGTCGACGACGTAGAGCCAGTAGGCATCACCGAGCTGGCGTGCAATGAGCAGCTCGTGCCCGGTCATCCGGACGCCGCGCGAACTCGCCGCGTCCCAGACCCCCTTGACCTCGATGCTGCGCTGGTCGCGGCCCTTGCGGGCGAGGAGGTCGTAGCCCCGGGGTTCGAGGTGGACATCCGCGACCGACCAGCCGGCGTCCCGCAGCAGGGACGCGACGAAGCGCATCGCGATCTCCTCGCTATCAGCATCGACGGCACTCAGCGGAGCGCCCGCTGCGGTGACGGCGGCCCAACCGAGGCGTCGCGGCTCGCCCACGTCCACGACCGCCAGCCGGCGAAGCTCGGCCAAACGATTCTCCACCGCCTTCTCGACCCGCTTCCGAGCTCCGACTCGCGCAGCCGGGTCGTCGATGTGCGAGGTCAGAGCCGACGGGAGGCGCTCAAGCTCGGCGACGGCCCCCGTCATCCAGGCATCGAGGACCTCCCCGCGGCGGGATCGCTCACCAGCCACAACGTCAGATGCGCGCTGATCGGCGTCGAGGACGCGGCCCGGATGCAGGGCGCTCGCTTGTCGCTCGCCTGGCTCGAGGTTCGCGAGCCACTCCCACCGCAGGCTCCGTGAGCCCATGTCATCGACACGAACCAGGAACGGCCACGTGGAACGGCGCTGGCCCCCGAACTCGGCCACGTCGGCCTCGTAAGCGAAGAGCGTGTAGTCGGTCACGGACGTTCGGTCGACGAGGCGGCCGCCCTCGAACAGCGCCGGACGGACGTCCTGCGCCGCCGAGTCCACGATGCCGCGGAACGCCGGATCGCTCGGTCCGAGCGGGAGTGCGTGAGAGACGTCGGCTCCTGCCGCTCGGGCGTTCTCGAGCGCCGACCCGCTGGTGGCAACGAGGGTGGGCCCGCGTCCCACGCCTGAAATCGGGGCGACGCCGTCTCGGCCGCCGGAGAGGACGAAGATCCCCGGTCCCGCCGCGTGGGCCTTCACCTTGAGCAGCCCGGCATCAGACAGTCGTTCGAGGAACGCCTCGACGATCCGTGGGTTGATTCGCTCAAGGGTCTCTTCCTGCAGTGCTGCGACCGCCTTGGCGATGTCGACGGCGCTGCGCAGTGCGTCCTCCTCGGCGGCTGCACGCCTCGCGGCCGCTGCCAGCCGCTCGGACGAAGCGGCCCTGGCGGTCGCAAGCGCGGCCGCGGCCCGTTCGGGTGAATCGTAGGTGCGCGCCAGGGTTTGCTCGAAGTCGAGGTTCACCAACTCGGCGAGGAGGCTCAGGCTGTCGAACATCTTCCCGTCGAGCTGGTTCGCGGCCACGACGAAGTTGGTTAGGAGGACCTCGAGGACCTGTCCTTCCCTGGTACCTGTGGCTACGAGGTTGTAGAGCTCGACGTCGCGCGTCTGGCCGACCCGGTGGATCCGTCCCATCCGCTGCTCGAGCCGAACAAGCGACCACGGGATGTCCCAGTTGACGAGGACGTGGGCGGTCTGGAGGTCGATGCCCTCGTTCCCGGCGTCAGTCGAGACGATGACCTGGAAGTCGCGCGCCGCGAATCGCTGGCGGACAGCCTCACGTGCCGCGTCTGGGTCGCGGCCTGAGTAGCGCTCAGCGCTGTAGCCGTCGGCCCGAAACCGTGCGACCAACCACTCGGCCGTGTCGGCGAACTCCGTGAAGACGACGACCTGCATGCCGTTGCCGGGAAGGACCCCGTTGCCGGCCAGGCACTCCTCGACCATGCGCGGCCACTTCGAGACCGCCATGTCGGGCTTGTCGAGGACGACATCGAGCTGGCGGATCGCGGCCTTGAGATCTTCCTTCTCGGCGCGGGCCGAGAGCGACTGCTCGACGACCACCTTCTCGAGATCCCGCCCGGCGTCGTCCTCGTACTCCGGGTCGACCAGCATCGCGGCATGGGTCGGGCTGTCCGTTCCCATCAGGTCTCGGCGCCGCTTCAGGGTCTCGCGTAGCGCGTACAGGCTCGAAGCCGCGCGCTTGCCGTAGACCATCTTGGCAAGCGTCACGGCGGAGGGCGGGAAGTACTGGTCCACGAGCGCCAAGGCCTGCTGATAGAAGGCCTCCTCGGTGGCGTTGAGGGCGACCGAGAGGTTCTGGGCGCGGCGACCCTTGAACAGTCGTGTGACCCCGTCGTAGTCGAGGAGGTCCTCCTTCATCCGGCGCAGGAAGTGGACCGATCCGGGCTTCAGTTGACGGCCGAGGTCGTCGCCTTCCTCGACCGAGGGGAAGACCTCGGGATCCACGAGGTGGAGAAGCCCGCGGAACAGCGTCTCCTTGCCCCGGTGGGGCGTGGCGGTCATCAACAGGACACGCGGCGCTCCGCTCATCAGGCGACCAAGCTGGTAGTAGGCCTGGGCCGAGAGCGTCATCCGGTGGGCCTCGTCGATCACGACGGCATCCCATCCCGCGCGGTCCGGCCGGATCGCCTCCTGGACCATGGCATTCACGGACGCGAGGTCCAGCGAGGTGACCCAGAAGTCGTGGTCGACGGCGAGCGCACCCTCCCGGACCGTCCCAGCCGTGATCCGCCGTAGGCCGCCACCGAAGAACCTCGCAAAGTCGGCTCGCCACTTCTCCACGAGATGGGCCGGGCAGATCACGAGCGCCTTTCGGACGAACCCAAGCCGCTGCATCTCGCGGAGATACATCCCGGCCATGATCGTCTTGCCGGTGCCAGGTTCGTCAGCGAGGAGGAACCGGAGCCGTGGCTGCGGCAGCATCGACCCGTAGACGGCGTTCGTTTGGTGCGCGTACGGGCGGAGGGGGGTCGTCGCGAGCGTCGTCGCCTTCGACTCGAGTGTCGCGGCGCGCATCCACTCGGCCCACAGGCCGGCAAGGACGACCGTCGGCTCAGCGGCGCCGTCCTCCGCGACCACGGTCACCTGCTCGGCAAGCGCGGGGGTCAGCAGGATCTTGCGGTAGGTGCCTGAGCCGTCGTCGACGAAGAGCTGCCAGCCCTGGGGCGTCTCGGACGCCATCTCGACGGTACGCAGGACTGCCTCGCCCGGGAGACGAACCCGCTGGCCCGTCTCGAAAGTCTTCGTCAAGCGACCTCCTGCTGACGGCTGGCCAAGCGGCACCTCGAGAGCCTACGTCCGCCGCGGGATCGCTGATCGAGTATGTCGCTCGGAACCATCGCACAGGTTACCTGCTCGCCCGGCGTGGATCGGAGCCTCAGACGATCACCAGGTTGGAGGCTTGGTAATCGTGCCTGTTGCGTCCGTCAGGGTCGGCGGGAGTTGGCTGGCGATGAGGTGGCGCTCCTCGATGTGACGGAACCACCGGGCGTTGTTCTTCAGTTCCTTCGAGTCACGCCGGGGGGTCGCGCCCGGGTATCCCGCGGGTCGTTCGGGCTTGTAGACGCCGACGTTCTTCTTGAACTTCTTGTGCACCATCAGGATCGGCCACGCCAGGTCCGAGTCGTTGCTGATCACCACGGCGAGGTCGAAGTTGTCGTCGAAGGCGTCCAAGAGCAGTTGGGTCGCGAGGTTGACGTCCGAGCCCTTCTCCTCGCTCAGCCAGATCTCGACCGTATGGTTGGCTGGGTTCGGTATCTTCGGGTTTGCCGGGTTGAGCGGCTGCACCTTCGCCTGCCGGGAGGTCTTGAGGAGGAAGAACCCCTCCCGGACATGGACGCTGGGGAGGGTCTTGAGAGCGCGGAGGTAGATCCCCTGCCGCTGGTGGACCGACGGGTCGTGCGGTGTCGGCTTCACTCGCGCCGTAAAGTAGTGAACTGCCGTCACCTGGTCGAACGGCATCAGGACGCAGGCCAGCGCATACGGGTCAAGCCACTTGTAGGGCGTGTCTTTGAGCGAGCCGTAGTAGAAGTTGAACCCGTCGATGTACACGCTCACGCGTCTCGGCGGATGCGGTGCGGGTTGGACCGGCGGCGTCCCGGCGGTCATGGGACCCCCTTCCTCTTGACAACCGGGGCGAGGCTCGGTAGGTTGTGCGTACCCCCTCAGACCGCTTCGGCGGCTGAGTGCGAGGCCACCGAAAGGTGGCCTCGTTTGGTTTCTCCGCCTATCTTGACGCCTCGTCTAGGTGGGTCAAGGCCCGCGTCAGCACGCTATGCAGTGGGGGCACGGCAGGTCGTCCGCGACGCTGGTCTCCGCGACCACCTCGGACCAGAAGTGGAAGAACGTCCCGTTGCGGACCGCGTCGACCGCACACTCCGGCGTCGCCCGGTAGACGTCGTGGACGGTCCGCGTGTCCCGATCCTGGAGGAAGCGACCGAAGACCTCGCGGGTGACGTGCGCGGGCGCCTGCGTCGACCAGTCGGGGAACGCCGGCGCATCGTAGGCGAGGATCGGCGTCTCGGGATCCGCCTCCTCCGCCGCGGACCAGCGGAGCCGCGACTCGCGGTGCCAGTCCTCGCCGCCCTGGTCGTCGACCTCGAGCGCCTCGAGCTTTCGGACCTTCGCCGGCTCGGGGATCTTCTTGGGCATGGTGGCCTCCTGCGCTATCACCCCAGTCGTACGGCCATGCCGCTGCTGATGGTGCCTGTCTCGGTTGCAATCACCGTGCCGGCTCCGTTCTTCCAGCGCACGGCAGTGGTCGCCGGGAGCGATCCATAGACCAGCGAGAGGTCCGGCCCGGACGCAGAGGCGGTAGCCGACGCGACAACCGTGCCGCCGACGAGAAGCTCCACGACGTCGAGCCGCTTCGCGCCAATGACGGTGACGATCCCGGAAGGGGACCAAGGAGGAGCGACGGATCCGCTCGCGTCCGTCAGGAACGCCTGTGCGCTTCCCGGAGCCTGCCAGTAGGCGCGGATATCCCAGCCGCCGCCCCCTTGCCCCCAGCGCACGCGGAGCCGGTAACTCGAGCCGGACGTCAGCGAGATCGTGCCCGACGCCCCTGTGTCACCCTGCCCTCCGCCGAGGTTGTTGGAGACGACGGTCGTCCAACTCGAGCCTCCGTTCGAGGAGATCGCGAGGTCCGATCCGTCGTCGCTGTACGTCCAGAACGTCCACGTGCCGGTGGCCGGACATACGAACTCGCCTGTCCAGACGATCCCCCAACTGTCGCTTCCGCCGTATAGCGGGCGTGCCCCCGAGGAGTGGTAGTTGGGCATCCCGGCCGCGGTCTCGGCGTAGACGCCCACGACGCCGCCGTAGTTGGTCTGGCCGCCCGAGAACACGCTCGCGGCGAGACCTGGCAGCGCACCCATGACCACGATGCCGGAGCCTCCGCCGGCAGGAGCGGCCCACGTTCCGTCGCCCCGGAGGAACGTCGACGAATCCGGCGTCCCGGTCCCGAGGCTCGCCGGCGTGATGACCGCGGAGAGCCGGACGCGCTGCGAGCCGATCTCGCCGACGACCTCCTTCGTCAACGCCGTGCCGGTCTCGATCTTGTCCCCGAGGTAGCCCGGCTTGTCGCCAGGCCGTGCCGCGACGAGCCCGGAGGCCGCGGAGGATCCGCTCGAGGAGCCGCCGAAGCTGGCGGACATGCCGCCGCCGCCGGCGATCGCGTCGACCTTGCGCTGCAGCCGGAGCGCCAGCTCCAGCTGGACGCTGTTCAGATCGAGGTTGACGTCGTAGCCGTCCTCGGTGCGCTCGAGCTTGATCGCCGCGACGCGGTGCACGTCGATCGTGCCGCTGCCGGTCGTGTCGATGCCGATGTAGTCGCCTGGCCGGTAGTCGATCCACGGCTCGAAGTGCCCATCAATGCGCGCGCCGTGCGCGACGTCGACGTCGATCGCCCGCGTCTCGAGGTCCGCCAGCTCGAGCGCCAGCTCGCCGGCGCGTTGGATCGTCGTGGCGTCGTCGGAGGTCGTCATCGACACGAAGCCTTCGCGCCGGCCGATCCGCAGGTCGGTCTCGAGCGCCGGGAGCGCCACCTCGACGATCCGCCCGCCGCCGCCCTCGACGAGAACCCGCGTGGCGTAGGTCGACGTGTGCGAGGCCCGCTCGACGTTGCCCGTGAAGTGCCGGCCCTTGCGGAAGATGACCGACCCCTCGAAGTGCCGGGAGGCGTCCGCGTAGACCGA
>JBBSCF010000100.1:0-9046 GCA_038250545.1 Candidatus Limnocylindrales bacterium
AGCAGCCCGGCCGAGTTCCGGGATCACGAAGTCGTGCATCAGCACCCGCTCCGGGTCACCCGTCGGGCGCAGTTCCCGGCCGCCGTTCCTGAAGGGCCCCACGAGTTCCTTCTTCTTGGTGTCGACGCTGATGACGGGCTCGCCCAGGGAAAGAGCGAGCTGGACCGCTCCGTTGAGGTGGCTGAACTGCGCGTCGCGGTCGGGGTGGTCGGTGCCCTCGAGCGTCTTGCGGTTGGCCTGGAGGCTGTAGCCGAGGTCGTGGAGCAGCTCCGACACCGTCTGGTGGCTGACCCGGTGACCACCCCGGACGAGCTCGGCCGCGAGGTTGCGCACGCTCCTGGTCGTCCAGCGCAGCGGGGACTCGGGGTCGCCCCGGGTGCCGGGCTCGATGAGCGCCTCGAGATCGGCGCGCAGGGTGGGGTCGCGCTGCTCGATGGGTGGCCGCCCGGCACCGGGCCTGCGGATGCGACCCCGGGCTACGGTCTCCCCGGCGCGGACATCGGCGAGACCACGCGCCACCGTCGTGCGCGCGAGGCCCGTCGCCCGGGAGACGGCGGCCACTCCGCCCCGTCCGATGGCCAGCGCCTCGGCTCCCGCAGTCAGGCGCCGGGCCCGCTCATCGAGCAGCGGGGATACGGCCTGGTAGCGGGCTGCGATGGCCGTCTCGTCGATCACCCACCCATGATACCACAGCGCTAATTACCTGACAGGCCCTTAGGTCCGTCGATTGGCGGCGATGGAAGGCGACGCACTTGTCGGTCCCGTGGCGGTGAAACCGCTCGCGCTGTCCTCAACTGGCCGACTTCCGAGACCGATCCGCGAGGCTCCTTGACGCGAGCAGGGGCCGACAACCATCGAGACCCGCAGCTCGATTGGGCCCGCGCCCGCTCGAGGACCCATCCTGTGGCCGGCGGCTCGCCTATGCTCGCGCGAGCAACCGCCGAGCAGGCACGAGGGGGATGGGTTGACGACACTGCGCTTCGAGGAGATCCGCTTCGCCTACCCGCGCGGTCTGCGCGGACCGGCGAACCCCGCCGTGTTCGACGGCTTCTCGTGGCAGATGCCCCCAGGTGCGACCGTCCTGCTCGGCCCGAACGGCGCCGGCAAGACGACCCTGCTCTCGCTCGCTGCGACGGCGCTGCGCCCGCAGGCGGGCTCGATCACCCTTGACGGGGACGACAGCGTCCGCGCGGCCGGGCGCTTCCGGCGGGCGGTCGGCTGGATGCCGCAGAGCGTCAAGGCCATTCCTGGCCTCACCTGCCGCGAGCAGGTCGCCTACACCGGCTGGCTGAAGGGCATGGACCGGACGACCGCCTGGGACCAGGCGGTGGACGCCCTCGCCCGCGTCGACCTCGTCGCTGAGGCCGACCGGCCGACGACCCAGGTCTCCGGTGGCCAGCTCCACCGCGTCGGGCTCGCGCAGCTCCTCGTTCACCGAGCCGAGCTGCTCCTGCTCGACGAGCCGACCGCCGGTCTCGACCCGGGCCAGCGCGCCCGCTTCCGCGACCTGCTGCGTGAGGTCGCCGCCGAGGGCCCGGTGCTCCTGTCCACCCACCAGGTCGACGACATCACCGAGCTCTACGCCACGGTCGTCGTCCTCGACCACGGCCAGGTGCCCTTCACCGGCACACCCGCCGAGTTCATGGCGCTCGCGCCCGCGGGCAGCGCGCACCCCGCCGAGGCCGCCTACGCCTCGGTCGTCCGGGGCGACTGACGTGCGCCTGCGGACCGCCGTCCGGGTGATGCCGGCTTTCTGCGCATTCCGCTGAATCCGATCGCCCATTCCGGGGTTTTCGATCACCCTCGGTCGGAGGCCGCGGAGCGGCCGACGCGAGGGCTGGTTCACCCCCTGATGGTCACCTCCTCTCGATGGTCTGCGGGTAGTCTGGCATACCGCTCGTGGCAGGCGACGGCGGGGAACCCTGAGGGTCATCGATGCCTCCCCGGTGGCGACTCGCCCGTCCTGGGGCTTCTGAGGCGGGCAGATCTGGCGTGATCGCCGGATCAGGCGTCGCACTGACCTCGGCGAGGTCGTCAGCGGCCCGCGTCGCCCGGCGGCGCGAGTCTCCCTTGAGCTCCAGGCGGTAGGCGTTGTGAACCAGTCGGTCGAGGATCGCGTCGGCGACGGTGGGCTCGCCGAGGGTCTCGTGCCAGCGCCCGACCGGGAGCTGGCTCGTGACGATGGTCGAGCGGCGGTCCCCGCGATCCTCGATCACCTCGAGCAGGTCGGCCGCCCGGGCGGGCGGCACCGGAGCGAGGCCCAGGTCGTCGAGGACCAGCACGTCGACCCGCGCCCAGCTGGCCATGAGCCGCGGGAGGCGGCCGTCGGCCCGCGCGAGCACGAGCTCGTCGATCAGGCGCGGCACGCGCAGGTAGAGCGCGGTGTGACCCCGGCGGATGGCGGCATGCGCGAGCGCGCAGGCGAGGAACGTCTTGCCCACCCCGGTGGGTCCGGTCACGAGCACGTTGCGGTGGGCGGTCACCCAGTGGCCCTCGGCAAGACCGAGCACGGTCGAGCGGTCGAGCCCCCGGGGACCGCGCAGGTCGAGATCCTCGATGACGGCGTCGCTGCGCAGGCGGGCGGCCTTCCAGGTGGCGGGCCAGCCGGCGGTTCTCGCGGTCCGCCATCTCCCGGTCGACGAGCAACCCCAGGCGCTCCTCGAACGAGAGGTCGGCGTACTGGGGACGCTCGAGCTGGTCGCTGAGCGCGCGGGCCATGCCGCCGAGGGCGAGGGCGTGCAGCTTCTCGATCGTGGGGGTGATGAGCATCGCGGTGATCTCCTTCTCACTCGTAGTAGCCGGCGCCGCGCACGTTGGCGTGGTCGCCGATGGCCGTGGTGACGGGCTCCGTGCCGGGCAGGGGCACGCCGTCGAGGCCGTTGTGCAGGATCGACTCGACGCTCCGGTACGAGAGCGCGCGGATGGCGAGCGCCCGGGCAGCCGCCGCCTCGAGCCGCTCGTCCCCGTAGCGGCGGCCGAGGCGCATGATCTGTGAGACAGCTGCGGAAGCCCTGCTCGGGGTGCGGCCGCGAGGCCATGATCTCGGCGACCAGGGCGGCCGTGGCGGGACCCGTCTGCTCGGCCCAGCGGACGATCCGCCCCGGGCTCCACTCGGCATGCCGGCGATGGGCCTCGGGCATGTGGGCGGGGTCGGTGGTGAAGCTCCGCCCCTCGCCCGAGCGGGGGTGGCTCGCCACCCGCCGGCCCCGGGCGAAGACCTCGATGGTCCCGGCCGTGACGCGGATGTCGCAGCCCTCGCCGACGAGCCCGTAGGGCACCGAATACCAGTGGCGGTCGACCTCGACGTGGTAATCCACGTTGACCTTGGCGATCTTCCAGACGGCGAACTCGTAGGGTGTCGCCGGCAGCGGCCGCAGCGCCGGGCGATCGAGCTCCGCGAACAGGATGGCGCGCGAACCCGGCATCTTGCGGAAGGGGCGCGCGTTGAGCCAGGCGAGCCGCTCGCGGATCGCGGCGTTGGCCTCGGCGATCGAGAAGAACGTCCGGTGCCGCAGGACCGCGAGCACCCAGCGCTCGGCAACGAGCACGCCCTGCTCGGCCTTGGCCTTGTCCCGGGGCTTCCGGGGCCGTGCGGGAATGACCGCGGCCCCGTAATGGGTGGCCATCTCGGCGTAGGTCGGGTTGATGTCGGGCTCGTAGCGGTGGACACGAGTGACGCCCGAGCGAAGGTTGTCGGGGACAATCAGGCGGGCACAGCCACCCATGAAGGCGAAGGCGTGGACGTGGGCGGCGATCCAGTGGGGCAGCTCCACAGGACGGGGTCGCCTCCGCGTACGTGTAGCTGCTGGCGCCGAGGACCGCCACGAACAGCTGGGCCCCGGTGATCTCGCCGGTCGCAGGATCGGTGATCGGGATGGTCTGCCCCGCGAAGTCGACGAACAGCTTCTCCCCGGCGCGGTGCTCCTGGCGCATGACAAGATCGACATGGCGCCCCCAGGCGCGGTAGTGGCGGCAGAACTGGGTGTACTGGTAGCCGTCGGGCTCACGCTCCTTGTATTCCATGTGCAGCAACTGCAGGGTCACGCCCTTCCGTCGCAGCTCGCGATGGACCAGCGGCCAGTCGGGCAGCGGCCGGCTCGCCGCCGGCGGCGGTTCCGCCCGCGCGAACAGGCGGGCCTCGAGCTGCGCGTCGTCCATGTCGTCGGGCAGCGGCCAGCCGAGACCGGCCTTGGCGGCCCGCCCCAGGTGATCGGAGACGGTGGTGTAGGGAAGGCCTGTGGCCGCCGCGGTCGTGCGGCGGCTCAGGCCCTCGCCGAGGGCAAGGCGGAGGATCTCGCGGATCTTTGCGCATGGCGGAACGGGGGCGTGACACCGGGCATCGGTCCTCGAACAGCTGATCGTCCGAGCCACGATGCCCGACGCGGTGCCCGTCACGTCAGCGCGCTGGCGGCCTCCCTGGGCGGGTGATCGGAAACCTCCGAAACGACTGATCGGATTGGAGCGAAACGGGTGATCGGATTGGAGCGAAATCCGCATTTCTGGAGGCTTCCGGCTGCCCGATCAAATCGAAAGTCCTGAGGACGAATGAGCGGCAGCTCTCCAAGCTGAACCTCAGGTCATCCCGGGTGAGGCATCCTAGAGCTGCGGCCACTGGATCGGAAGCTCGCAGCGGTGCTGGACCCGGCGATGTGGCACTTGCGGTGCGTCTCGTTTCCTGGCAGGCGCCGACCGAACTCGCCTATTTCGGTCGCCCCCCGAACTCAGGGCTGGTCTCGGACCCCACCCGTAGCCTCCGCTCGGTCCATCCCGAGGTTGTCGGTGATGAGGTCCAGAGCGACACTGAGGCTCGGCTGCAGGCGCCCCGGCCGGGCTAGCCGGGCTCGCCCCGACAGCGCAAGCCAGTCTTTGAGATCCACACGACGCATCAGACCTGCCCGGCGGTGTTGGCGAAGCAACTCGTTGAGCCCGAGCCGTTCGGTTTCGACCATCGCCTCGGCCATGTAGAGGTCCTCGGTGTCGAGGATGTGCAAGGGCTCGACGTCCGCTTCAGCCAGCCGGCCGGCCGCCGCGACGCGGTCGGTGATGGTGGTGTGCGTGAGCGGGTTGAGCGGGACCCCCTCCGCATTGACGAGCACGGGCACGAAGCGCCTTCGGCGACGCCCGTCATCATTCAGCCGGCCCGGGTCCGCCCGAATGTGGTTGATCGTACTCACGATCTGGTCGACCTTCACGTCGATGAGGCGCCGCAGATCGCGATCCAGGGTGGCGGCCCGTCCGCCCACCACGGTCCCGCGCTGAAGTTGCCCACTAGACACCTCCACGACAACCCACTCATCTGCGTATGCGATGGCTGCATCGGCTATCCGCCCCGCGGGGTACGTTGCGCGGAGGGTCGTTCCGTCAAAGAGACGCCCGCGTTGGCGTCCACCCGCCACGTTCGCGACAAGTGTCGCGATGACCTCCCGCTCAAAGATCGTTTCGAGCGCTGTCTTCGCTCGAGTGGCAATCGCCGCGATGTGCTCGGAGGGGTCGTCGGGCTTGGTCATGTCGAAGAACGGCAGCCAGCCCAGGGTCCGCTCGAGGACGAGGTGCGGCGAGAGGATCAGCAGCCGGTCCTCGCTGAGGCGCAAGACCGGGAACTGTCGCAGGGCGTCGAAGGTCCAGTCCTCGCCGAAGGTCTCTTCGTCCAGCCGAATGATCTCGGCGATCCGGTCGATTGGGGCCGCGATGAGTCGGAGCACTCGCTCCAGTCGTTCCCGCTCCCAGTGGAACACGTCCGCGACTGCGCTCACGGTCGGAACGCCGCCAGGCCCTTGCAAGCCTTGTCCGAATAGGTAGAAGCCCACCGACTGAAGATCGAGCAGCGGAACGCCCGTGACTTGTTCGAAGGCATCAGCCGGCATGACAGGGAGATGGAGGCCACCGGCTCCAGGGATGTCACGCCAGCGGACCTGAGACTGCGTGTTGGCGGCATGTCTGTATGGGCATGAACCGGCTGGTGATGGCCGCGCTGAATGGAGACGGTGACAGCGGGTGTCGCGCTGCCCGATGATGCGGGCCCGCACAACCAGGTGACCCCCCGGAGGAAGACAGCCCCCGGAGGGTCGATGGTGGAGACAAGGTCCACCGCGCTTGATCGTATGGCCCTGCCAGCTCGATGTCAGCACGTACGCGGCGCTCGGCCGTGAGGTCGCGCCGCCGCGGGTGAGCTGCCCACGCTGTGGCGGCCCGACGGGACCCTGGTCGGGGTATCTGCGCCACCTGCGCGACGTCGGGCTCCACCTGGTCTTCGTGCCCCGGGTCCGCTGCAAGCGGTGCGGACGAACCGATGCCCTGCTGCCCTGGTTCGTGACCCCGTACCGCTGGGACAGCGTCGACATCATCGGCCACGCGCTGGAGCGCAGCGCGGCAGGCGACGGCGTGCGCCGGATCGCCGCCGCCCTCGGGCGTCCCGAGACGACGGTCCGGGAGTGGTGCCGCCGCTTCGGCCGGACGGCAGACGTCCTGGCCCGGGTCCTGCTCGCCGCCGCGGTCAGGATCGGCTGGTCGAGCTTCGACCTGCCCGTTTCGGCAGGGCCCCGCTGCCTCGCCGCGGCAGATGCGCTCGCGTCGGCGTGGGCCCGTCGCCATGGACCCGTCGGGGTCTGGCGTCTCGTGGCCCTCGTCACCGGCGGGGCCTGGCTCGCTCGCAACACAACCTCGCCCTTGGCACCGGCAGCGGCCTCCCCTCTGATGGCCCGGACACCCCGATCCACCCCTGGAGGTGACCCATGCCAGCCGACCCGGCAGAAGCGCTCGCCCTCTGGCGATACCACCTGATCGCGGTTATCCGGAACTCGCGATAACCGCGATTATGCCGAGCAGCGCGTTATCCCGAGTAGACGGACGGCGGGCGCGTCTGGGCGCTCAGTTCGGGGGCGGGCGCGGCGGGCTGCTCGGCATAACGCGGGCCGTCCGAGGGAGGCTTCCTGTGTTCGGCATCCGCGATCCGACAGGAGGCAACGATGGGAAGAGCGGTCCCGGTTCAAGCGGTGTCTGGCCCGTTGGCGCAGTGCGCGTCGGGCTTCGCGTCCGAGTTGACGGCTCGAGGCTACTCGCCATGGGCGGTGAGTCGGCGGCTGTGGCTGTTGGACCACCTCAGCCGGTGGCTCGCGCGCGAGCACATTGGTCCGGGCGGGCTGACGCCGCAGAGGGTTGAGGAGTTCCTGCGGGCGCGGCGCGCCGCCGGTTATGTGACGTGGGTCTCGCCACACAGCATGGTGCTGCCGCTCGACTACCTGCGCGAGATTGGTGTCGTGCCAGTGGGGGCGCCGATCACCATGGCGGGGCCGCTCGACGAGCTGCTCGCGGCGTATCACCGCTACCTTGAGTGCGAGCGCGGGCTGGCCGAGAGCACGATCGCCGCCTACGTGCGCAGCGCGCGCCTGTTCCTGTCCGGGCGGCTCGGGACGGGTGGGCCCGGGCTCGACGGACTGAGCGCGGCGGACGTCATGAGCTTCCTGGCGCGCGAGTGCCGCGGGCACAGCGTCCCGTGGAGCAAGGACCTGGTCGCGGGGCTGCGTTCACTGTTGCGCTACCTGCTGGTGGCGGGGGCGATCGCGGCACCGCTCGCCGGAGCGGTGCCCGGCGTCGCCGGCCGGCGGGGCGGCACGCTGCCGCGGGGGCTCGAGCCAGGACTGGTGGCGCGGCTGCTGGCAAGCTGTGATCGGCGCCGAACGGTCGGCCGTCGCGACTACGCGATCTTGCTGCTGTTGGTACGGCTCGGTCTGCGCGCCGGCGAGGTCGCCGCGTTGCGGCTCGAGGACGTGGACTGGCGGAATGGTGAGGTCCTGATCCGCGGCAAGGGCGACCGCCAGGAGCGGCTGCCGCTGCCCGCCGATGTCGGCGAGGCGCTCGCCAGCTACCTGCAGCGCCGGCGTCCCGCGGAGCCGGCACGTGCGCTGTTCGCGCGCGTGATCGCGCCGCGCGGCGCGCTTCACGCCACCGCGGTCGTCGCGGTCGTGCACGATGCCTGCGTGCGGGCCGGGAGTACGCCGGTGGGCGCCCACCGCCTGCGGCACACCGCCGGGACCGGGATGCTGCGCGCGGGTGCCTCCCTGTCGGAGATCGCAGAGGTGCTCCGCCACCGCCACCTGAAGACGACGGCGATCTACGCGAAAGTCGACCACGCAGCGCTGCGCGCGTTGGCCCAGCGCTGGCCCGGGGGTGCCGCATGACTGTGCTGCGCGCCGCCGTGGACGACTACCTGGGGATCCGCCGCCGGCTCGGCTTTCAGCTCGAGCGCGCCGGAGAGCTGCTGCCGGACCTCGTCCGCTACCTGGAAGAGGCGGGCGCTGAGCATCTCACGAGCGAGCTCGCCCTCGCCTGGGCGATCCTGCCGGCAGGTGCCCACCCGGCCTGGTGGCGCCAGCGGCTGGGGATCGCACGCGGCTTCGCCCGCCACCTCCAGGCCATCGACCCGCGGAACGAGGTCCCGCCCGACCTGCTCCTCGCCCACTGGTCGCGTGTGACGCCATACCTGTACGCTCCGGTCGAGGTTGCGGCCTTGATGGAGGTGGCGCGCGGGCTGACGCCGCCACTCCACGCCGCGACGAGCGAGACCCTCGTCGGACTCATGGCCGTGAGTGGTGTGCGCCTCGGCGAGGCGCTCGGGCTCGACCGGGCCGATGTCGACCTTGAGGTCGGCGTCCTGCAGATACGTCGGGCCAAGCACGGCAACCCGCGCGAGGTTCCGCTCCACGAGAGCACGACCCAGGCGCTCCGCGACTATGGCCGCCTGCGCGACCGGCACTGGCCCGAACCCGCGACGGCGGCCTTCTTCGTCTCGCGGCGAGGGAGCCGGCTCACGATGGGCGCCTTCCACGCCACCTTCCGCACGCTCGTGCGCGGCACCGGCCTCGAGGGCCGTGGGGAGCGCTGTCGGCCGCGTCCGCACGATCTGCGCCACTATCCCGACTGCCCGATTATCCCGACTCGGCGCGTCTCCGCGGGCGTCTGACCACGCACGGCCGCAGGAATCTCGGGCAGACGCGGGATAATCCGGGTTGCATCTCCTCCAACGACCGGCACTCTCTGCCGGACACAG
>JBBSCF010000101.1:0-9019 GCA_038250545.1 Candidatus Limnocylindrales bacterium
CCTCGTGGAGACCTTCGACGACGTCCGCCGGGCCCTCGACCCGGACGCCCTCCCGCTCGAGGACTACGAGGAGTTCGGGCCCGTCCAGCATTTCCGCGATCTCTTCATCGCCGGCTGGAACGGGGTCCGCGCGATGATCGCCACCGAGCGGGCCGCCAGCGCGAAGGGCTGACCGCACAGCGCAGACGGCGGCCGCAGGGCCGCCGTCGCCCCCGGGCCTCCTGGCGGCAGTCGTCAGACCGCGGTGACCCCGCCGTCCACGGTGAAGATCGCGCCCGACGTGTAGGACGCTTCGCCCGTGCAGAGGAAGCGGTTCATCGGGGCGATCTCCTCCAGCGTGGCCGAGACCGTCCCGAACTCGGCGCCGCGGCCTCCTGGCACTCTGCCCAGCGCCACGCTGTCACGAGGGCATCGTCGCCCCGTGCCGACCGGCGTCGAGCGCATGAGCAGAGACGCTTCACCGTGATGGAGAACGTCGACCTTATCGGCCCATGGCGGTCAGCGACTCTTGACGACAAACAGCGCCTTCACAGTGGCTTGGTCCAGGAGCGCCGCGAATACGAGAGCGGCCCCCTTGATCACCAAACCAAACGATGTCGGAACATTGAGAAGGATGAGGCCATTCTGCAGGACGGCAAGGAACAGAACCCCGAGTACAACGCCTCGAATCGTGCCCCGCCCGCCGTTGAATGCCACGCCACCCAGCAGGACTGCGGTCAGAACGTCCAGCTCGAATCCGAGACCGAGCTGGCCGGAAGGGGCGCTATTGAGCAGCAAGGCGTACATGACCCCGGCAACGCCTGCCAGCGCCCCCGTGACAACAAAGGCAGCGAGAATTGTCCGGCGCGAGTTGATACCGGACAGGAAGGCTGCTTCCTCGTTCACGCCAATCGCCAGGGCGTGCCGCCCAACCGGCGACCATGCCAGGACGAACGCTCCCACTACGACGACGACCGCCTCAGCGATCCCGTAGTACGGGATGCCGAGCACTCCCGTGTATGAGACGGCTGCGAAGTCGATCGGGAAGAAGGCATAGATCGAATTCGGCGCGGCCAGCAGCGCGATCCCGCGCACGGCTGTAAGCATTCCGAGGGTCACGATGATCGGTGACAGCCCGAGGCGGGTGGTCAAGATGCCATTGATCAGCCCCACTCCGGCGGTCACGGCCACGGCGCCGGCGATGGCGATCAACGGTGGAACGCCGAGGTTGGTGATCAGGAGGCCTGCCACCACGGCCGAAAGCGCCAACTGAGATCCGACCGAGAGGTCCACGTACCCCATGATCAAGAGGAACGCCATGGGGATCGAAACCATCATGATCGGGGCGCTGAGGCGCACGATGTTGCTGACGTTGCCGAACGTCAGGAAGTTCGGGGCACCCAGCGCCACGAACAGGACGGCAAGACCCGCGAACCCGAACGGCAGGGCGTTCCGCATGACGAAGACATACGCTCGTCGGGAGGGAGCCACGGGCGCGCTGGGCGCGGGGGCAGCTGTCTCGTTCACGATGCCTCCAGGATCACTGTGTGGGTACTGACGCGGCCGCCGGCCCGGCGTTCGCTTCTGGGATGGACTCGGCCCCGTGCGCAATCGACAGGATCCGCTGCTCGCTCAACGCTGTTGGTGCAAGCTCGGCGACGATCCGGCCACGCCGCAACACGAGAACGCGATCCGCGAGCGAGAGTGTCTCCTCCGGATCGGACGACGTAATAAGGATTGACTTGCCGTCTTCGTGAGCGAGCCGTCGAACGAGCTCATAGAGATCGCGCCTCGCCCCAACGTCGATGCCCTGCGTTGGCTCGTCCATGAGCAGCACATCGATATGCTCGAGCGCCGACAACCATCTCCCTACCGCGAGCTTCTGCTGGTTGCCTCCCGACAGCGTCCATGCACGAACGTCCGGACGATCCGGCCGGAGGCGGAGATCCTTGGCGGTCTCTCGGAAGATCGAACGCTCCGTCCTGACCTGTCTGGTGAACCAGCGGCTCAGGCGACCAAAGTGAGGCAGGAGCATGTTGTCCAGCGTCGACATCTTGTCGAAGATGCTCTGCCGAATCCGGTCGCCGGCGACGAGCGCAATGCCAGCCCGCAATGCCGCGCTCGGGGACGCCGCCTTGAATCCTCGCCCGCCGACCACCACGGACCCGCTGCCGATGTGACGGGCCCCGTAGATCCCCTCGAGGAGCTCGGTACGCCCAGACCCCAGGAGTCCGAACACCACCAGGATCTCGCGATGGTGGAGCGAGAGGCTCACAGGACCAACCCCGTCCACGATGACCTCGCGGAGCTCAAGCGCCACCGACGCGTCCGACGTGCCGGCTTCACGGGTGTGCGCCTCGACCCGTTGGCCTGACGCTGGGGAGATCGCATCGATCACGACGGCTGGGGTGAGCTTTGCCACCTCGTCGACAAGCACGACCAGTCCATCCCGCAGGACGGTTACCCGGTCTGCGATCGCGAATACCTCGCCCAGCAAGTGAGTCACGTAGAGGATCGCCAGACCATCGTTCCGGAGGCGAAGGAGATGTGCGCCGAGCTGCTCCGCTTCCTGCTCTCCGAGGGCGGCGGTCGGCTCGTCAAGGATCAGCAGCTTCGGCCGCCTGTGGAGTGCCTTCGCGATCTCGACGAGCTGCCGATCACCCGCACTCAGGCGACCGACGGGCAGGTCGACCCGAATGGACCGACCAAACTGCTCAAGCAGACGCTGGGCCTCCGCGATCTGCACAGCGTGGTCGATCCGGAAGCCGTTGACTTGCTCGTCGCCGAGAAACACGTTCTCGGCGACGGTGAGCGTCGGGACAAGGCTGAAACTCTGGTAGATGACCGCTGTGCCCGCGGCAATCGCCTCGCGAGGCGTGAACTCGCGGTGCTCCGTCTCCCCGATCGCGATCGTCCCGTTGTCTGGCCGGGTGGCACCGCTCAGACAACGGATGAGCGTCGACTTCCCGGATCCGTTCGGGCCCAGAAGAGCGTGGATCTCTCCATCGCTGATGTCGAGATCCACGCCATCCAGGACCGGCCGGGCCCCGAAGCTCTTCGTGAGGCCGCGGACCGATGCAGGCATTTCCGGTGGCTACTTGAGCAAAGCGAAGTCGGCCAGGAGCTTGTCGATCTCCGGGGATCCGTTCACGATCGAGTAGACGGGCACGTCGAACGACGGAGGATCGGCCGGCGGAGTGGTCGCGTCGCTGAGCGCCAGCTCCATGCTCTTGGTGACCATCAAGTCCGCGAGGTCGATCAGGTCAATCGCCGCAGAGAACTTGATGAAGCCGCCGCCTGTCTGGATTTGCTTGATGTTCTCCTCCGAACCGTCGAAACCCGCGACGTAGGTCTTTGCGGGGTCCTTGCCGGCGGCCAGGAACGCGCGTGCAATCCCGCGGGCAACGTCATCGTTCGTTCCGATGCCAATGGACACGTTGGGGTGAGCCTGCAAGACAGCCGTCATGATGGTCAGCCCATCGGTCTCGGTGTTGGCATCCTGGAAAGGGAGCACCGTAGCGCTCGTGGCCGCCTCGATATCCGCTTTCAGACCGTCCCACTTGCAGGCAACCGACGGATTCGCGACGTTCGTGCTGATGAAGATCTCGGCATTGGGGTCGTTCGCGTTGATGTAAGGGATGACATTCTCGGCCACCTTCTTGGCGGCATCGCACGGCCCAAAGCCAAACGTCCCATACCTGGTGTCGGTTGACTGATTGTAGGAAATCCAGATCAGGCCCTTGTCGACAGCTCGCTTCGCCAGCGACTCCCAAGCCGCGGGCTCGAAGGGCGCCACAGTGATCGACGGAACGCCAGCCGTGACCCAGGCCTCCACGGACGGGATCATCGACTGGATGTTGGCGCCGGATCCGGTGTCGTACAGAGCCTCCCATCCGCAGAGGGCGGCCTGCTGGGTGATCCGCTTCTGCATCGACTGGATGATCGGCAACTCCGAAAGACCGATCGCCCAGGCGAACTGCTTCTTTCCATTGCCCCGTGTGGGCGTGCCATCCGGGCACACGACATTCGCAGCGCCCGCGGCGGACGCTTCAGGAGTCGGAGTAGCGTCCGGCACCGCGGACGCCTGGGCCGATGCCTCGGCCGATGGCTGAGCTGACGGCGCGGCCATCGTGGGGCTCGCCGCCGGAGTACTCGAGCACCCGGCTACCAAGATCACAGTGACCGCGAATACCGACAGGGAGAGTCCGATCGACCTCCGCCTCCTGGCCTCCGCTGGCTCCGAATGGGATTCCATCGTGGACGACCCTCCTCGATCAACAGCTGACCGGTGTACCGGTCTACCACCATCATGAACTGGCCTAGCCGCGCTTGTCAATGAGAGACAGTCGATCTCGCGGTGGATGCCAAGCTCGAACGGGGCCAGATGGCACTCACATCTTGGCGAGCCTCGGGCCAAAAGGAACGTGCGGATTCGCTCTCCCGCGATGCCCCCAGGTCGCTCTTACGCTCGGAACGTGCTGAGCGACCGGTTCGAGCCCGGCCGTGCGAACCGCTCCCACGACGCGTACCATCCCGACGATCCTCTCGGCCAGCAGCGCGCCAACTGCCACGATATGGGCAGCATGCGATCAGATCGCCTGATCGCCGAACCTCGCGCGGCCCCGCACAAGCGACACCCTCCGCACTGATGGCTGATCTGGACCGGTTGTTCATACGCCGCCAGGCATCGATGCGACCCCATCGCCGTGGATCATTTTCAGGAGGGAACGGTGCGTACCGTCAAGGATCTTCAGATCCCGATGTCCGACGGGATCTCGCTTTCCGGCGACCTCTATCTGCCCGATGGCGACGGCCCGTTTCCCGCGCTCGTCAGCGCTTACCCGTACCACAAGGACGATCTGATCGGCGCCTTGTTCGACTACCCGAGGTGCTATTTCGCGGAACGCGGGTTCGCAGAATTCCTCGTCGATTTGCGCGGCACGGGACGCTCGCACGGGTACTGCACCGACACCTTCGACAGCGAACAGGAGGCCAAGGACGGTGCGGAAACAATCGAGTGGATGGCCGCGCAGGAGTGGTGTGATGGCCAGGTGGGCATATGGGGGCTGTCGTATGGTGGTTCCAATGCACTGAACGTGGCCTCGCACAGGCCACCCCATCTGAAGGCCTGCCTTTCCCTCTACGGCTCCCCCGACATCTATCACGACTTCGTCTATCCGGGCGGGGTCTTCGGCGCCCTTCCCGACATGATGCGCGAGACGTTCATGCTCGCGATGGATCTCGCTCCGGTCATGTCCCAGGACCCGGGCGGCGACTGGCGTGTCCTTTGGAAGGAGCACATCACCCGGCTCGAGAAGGGCGACCTCTGGAGCCTTCGCTGGCAATCGCATGTCGAATACGACGACTACTGGAAGCGACGGGCGGTCGACTGCTCCCAGATCGACACGCCGACCTTCATCATCGGCGGCTGGAACGACATCTTTCCTGATGGGGCGTACCGGGCATTCGCGTCGCTCGCCGGGCCCAAGCGAATCGTCATCGGCCCGTGGGTTCACGAGTGGCCGGACTCGGCAGGTGTCGAGCCATGGGATTGGCTTCCGGAGGCGGTCGAATGGTGGAACCGATGGCTCCGTGAGGACAACAACGGGATCGATGAACGTCCCGCTGTCCGCGCGTTTCTCCAGGGCGCCGAGTCATGGATCGAATCGGTGGATCTGCCCGTACCTGGAACTGTCCCGCTTTCCCTCATGCTGGGTGCAGACGGGTCGCTCGCCCTTGGGTCGGTGCCCGCCGGTTCGATCAGCTACCACGGCGACCCTCGCGTCGGAGTCTCCGGGGCGTTGTTCGACCCACAGGCAACAGGTCTGGGGTATCCGCTCGAGCAGTCCATCGACAACCTGCGATCCGCGTGCTTCACCTCAGAACCGCTGGAGTCGGACCTCGACATCCTGGGGCCGCTGTCGGCTCAGCTCCACGTTGCGGTCGAGGAGGGAACAGAGCTCGACCTTGTCGCAAAGTTGTGCGTCGTCGACCCGACAGGTGCGTCGCGCCTCGTCGCATCTGGGTGGCTCAATGGTCGCCACCGACGAGGGCATGACAGAAGCGACCCAATTGCCCGTGGCGAGGTCAATGCGTATTCCGTCCGGCTCTGGGCAACCGGCTACCGCGTGCGAGCGGGCGAGCGCATTCGCCTCGCCGTTTCAACGAGCGACTGGCCCCGTTCGTTCACAACAGCAGGCAACCCGACTATCTCCATTCATGTTGGCCCCGACGCTCCATCCTCGATCGTGTTGCCAGTGATCGCAGATCCAGGACGGGTCAGCGCCGTCGAGATCCCGCGCCCGGACCCTGGTGTCAATCGCTCGCCGGCTCTGATTCGGAGCAATCCACACTGGACGATCACGGAGGATCCCGTCAATGAGACCGTCCTCGTGTCCTACGGGTCGGCCGAGGACGTCCAGCTGTCGCATGGCCCCAGGTTGCATGCCGAGTTCGCGGGCAAAGCGTTCGTCGCACGACACCGACCGGACGGGGGCCGGGTCACCGTCCATGCTGCGATCGAAACAGTGCTGAACAGCGGCGAGCATGTGCGAGTCGAGACGAAGAGCCACGTGACACGCACGTCGATGCTGTTCAACGGACGTGTCGAGGTCGACGGACTGACGCTCCTCGACCGACGCTGGTCCAACGACTGAGGACAGGTCGCCGCTTGCGGCTGTACCGAAAAGTCGGATCCTCCAGCCGGGCCTGGGATGGCCACTCCGATGCGATGGTCACCTGGAGCCGGGTGCGCCGACGGTATCACCCCGGAAGGTCGAAGACCGAGACCAAAGCCGACGTCACGCATCCGGGGCCGAGACCCGGTCAGCGCCCTGGGCGACTCAGGCGCCGTTCTCAATGTCGACGAGCGGCTGCGGATTCACTTCGGCGCGGACTTGCGCTGGATCATGCCCGGGTCGAGCCTCGAGCCAGAGATGCTCGACGAGGCCACCGTGCGCGATGACTGGGGGCCGGCGGCGTCGATGTGCTCAACCCAGTCCAGCCGCTCGCCCACAAATGGAGCCCTGGCGCCTGAAGCGCGAGTTCGGCCGAGATCTCGCGTTTCTGGGTGGCTTCGACATCCAGAAGCTGTTGCCGCACGGAACACCTGAGGAGATCCGTGACGGTGCCCGGGAGTTGATCGACATCTATGGACCCCGTGGGGGCTTCGTATTCGCCCCTTCACGCCAGGCCCAGGCAGACATGCGGGCGCAGAATATGGTCGCAATGTATGACGCCGCGCTCGAGTATGGTCGGTATCCGCTCGGGCAGCCCACCTCACCCCGGCACAAAGAAATCCGTTGAGGCTGAGGACGGGCTCACGCAGCATCGCGGAAGATCCCAATCTCGAGGTCGAGCGGCAGCGGATGGACCGTTGCCGTGATCACGGGAGCGCTGGAATGACGCCAACACGCCGGACCGGAACCAAGCCGCCGTCCCCCGGGCAGCACTTCGCCGGGGGACGGATCGCTGTCTCGGGTGCCACCACGCCCTCGATTCCGGCGCAGGTCGGCGGCGCGTTCCGAGCCTCGATCGCCGGGCTCGGGGATGTGGAGTGCCTATTCGATTCAGCACAGCGGAAGAGGCGGAATGTGAAGACGGCGATCGGGCGGCTGGCCGGGAAACGGGCGCTCGTCACGGGTGCCGGGTCGGGGATCGGGGAGGCAACCGCACGGCTGTTCGCCAGACAAGGGGCGAAGGTCGGGCTCGTGGGGCGTGATTCCTCGAAGCTCGAGCGGGTCGAGCGGCTCATCCGCGAACAAGGTGGTGAGGCGCTCGTGCTCCGCGCGGACGTGTCGAACGAAGCCTCGATGGAAGGCGCGATCGACCAACTCGTGGAGGCTTGGTCAGGCCTTGACGCGTGCGTGGCGGTTGCGGGCATCGAACCTTGGGATCGCGGCGATGCGAAGGTCGACCAGCTGGAGCTAGCCGTGTGGCAGGAGATCATCGCCGTCAACCTGACCGGGATGTTCATCACCAGCAAGCACGCCATTCGGGCCATGCTGGCGACCGGGGGTGGGGTCCTGATCGTGACCGGATCGCCGACCGGCCAGTACGGCAGCGCGCTCGGACAGCATGCCTACAGCGCCAGCAAGGCCGGCTGCCACGGGCTCGCGCGTGTCATGGCGAACGAGTTTGCGCGCGAGGGAATCCGCGTCAACTGCGTGATCCCCGGTTTCATCGAGACGCCCATCACGGCTGGCGTGTTCGCGGACTCCGGGTGGCTCAGCAAGATCACCGCCGGCATCCCGCTCCGGAGAGCCGGCTCCCCGGACGAGGTTGCTGCGATGAACCTGTGGCTCTGCTCTGACGAGGCGTCGTACGCGGTCGGTGGCGAGTTCGTCATCGACGGCGGCGCCACCGCGATCTGACCGTCTCTGGCGACCCTGGGCCCAGGAGGCGCACACAAATGGCTGAGATAGCAAGACCTATCGAGGTCTCGGGCCGAGGTGCGGTATGTAGGCCCGGACCAAATGAACTCGCCGCGCGCAGCGGCGAGACTCGCCTGACGGGCGGCCCGACAAAGCGAAGTCGATGCCGAGTCGAAGTTCCATGCTGACCTCCCATGAGTGGCGACCGTGGTCGACCGGTCGCCGCCGCTTCACGAGGGGATCGGCACCGGATATTCGCTGACAGGCATACGCCACGTGCCCGTCGGGCTCGTCACGGTCACCAGGGGACGTTGACAATCGGCCCCCGGTAGCGCTCCAGGAACCCGAGACGGCGCAGGACCTGGTGGGTGTCGTGGCCGACAGCCTGACGAGGGCCACGAACCGGTCGGGGCCGCAGCCGAGGATGACCCGCAGGCCGACGATGTGCCCGGCGGCGACCGTGAGCCGCCGTGGCGAGGAGTGCGACCGAGCGGGCTGCCAGCGCGAAGGGCTGACCGCCGCGCAGACGGCGGCCGTGGGGCCGCCAGGCGCCGAGGCGCGCGGAGCGCCGTCGCTACCGGTCGCCGGACGACCGTCGCACCTGGGGGCCGCCGTCAGACCGCGGTGACCCCGCCGTCCACGGTGAAGATCGCGCCCGACGTGTAGGA
>JBBSCF010000102.1:0-9011 GCA_038250545.1 Candidatus Limnocylindrales bacterium
CGGCGGATCCTGCTGGGCTGAGCGCGCGGGGTCCCGGGGGCCCCCTGCGCCGCGTGCCCCCTGCGCCGCGTGCCCCCTGCGCCGCGTGCCCCCTGCGCCGCGTGCCCCCTGCGCCGCGTGCCCCCTGCGCCGCGTGCCGGATCAACGGTCCGGTGGCGGGACGTTCGACCCGGCGGGTGGCACGTTCGTCCGGCGCTGTGCCCGCCCACGCAACCGGCGTGCCGTGGCGCGGTCAGATCGTTCGGTCACCGAACCCTTGATCCGGCCCACGCCGGATCGCCGGGTCCGGCCCACGCCGGATCGCCGGGCCGGGCGCAGTTGCATGAGCGATCCGGCGACCGGGCGACCCGGGTCTACTCCGGCTTCGGGGCCCTGGTGTCCCTCGGCGGCTTCCTGTCCGTGTCAGGTGCCGGACCCTTCGGGAGGCCCGTCGCCTTGGGCAGGCGCGGCGCACCGCTCGGCGCCCCGGCGGCACTGCTCGGCGCCCCGGCGGCACTGCTCGGCGCCCCGGCCGCGGGGCGGCCCCCCGCCGCGGGACCCGCCTGGTCCCGTGCCCCGAGCGCCTCGCGCAACCAGTCCACGTGGAACCCGGATGCGTCCGCCGCCTCGGTCAGGGCGCGCCGCAGCACGGAGCGCTCCACCGGCCGGCGCAGCCGCTCGTTTTCGGGCGTGAGGATCCGCTCGAGGCGGTCGATCCAGGCGAGCAGCTCGTCCCACGACTCGCGGTGGAACCACTCCGCGCCCTCCCAGGCGTTGACCCGCAGGAACGGGCGCACGACCGGGTGGTTGAGCCACGAGTCCGCGAGCCGCAGCGGCAGCGTCTCGGCCGGCTCCGGGAACCAGGACGGGATCGGCAGATCGAGCAGCATCCGCACGCGCTCGGCGGCCCACCAGGCCGCCTGCTCGTCGAGGCCACGCGATCGGAGCGCATCCGCCACGACCGGGGCGAGCCGCAGCTCCTCGTACCAGGCCCGGTTGGTCGGGCCCACCATGGCTCCCTCGGGCAGGGTCCCGAGCGGCGAGAGCAGCGACCAGATCAGCAGCGCCGCGGCCTGCGACGCGTCGTCGATCTCGCCCTCCAGGCGCAGGGCGCCCGTGTACCGTCCCAGGATCCGCTCGACGACGGCGGAACGGTCCCCGGCCGTGCAGGTCGCATCGGCCACGGCTTCCACGATCCGGGTCGCCGCGTCCATGCGCGTCTCCCCGTCCCGGGACCACGCGGTGATCGCGTCCCGCACGGCCCCGTGCACCGGGCCCAGCTGCTGGTAGCGCAGCTCCTCCTCAAGCGACGGCACGCCCCGGTCGCCAAGGCG
Source organism: Candidatus Limnocylindrales bacterium (assembly GCA_038250545.1). Classification (GTDB taxonomy): domain Bacteria; phylum Chloroflexota; class Limnocylindria; order Limnocylindrales; family CSP1-4; genus CAIXZV01. The sequence goes on from JBBSCF010000102.1 coordinate 1,314, forward strand.
CTCCGCCAGCCGGCGCCAGATCCCGGCCCCGTCGTGCAGTTCGCGCAGCTCCCAGAAGACACGCGTCTCGTAGGCATGCAGGTGCAGGTGGATGCCCCGCTCCCGGATGTCCGCCACCGAGCGCAGGTACTCGAGGCCCGCGCGCTGCTCCCGGATGGCGACCCAGCGGGCGTCGGCCGATCCGTCCGCGAGGCCCAGGGCCTGGGCCAGTGTCCGGGTCTCGATGTGCTTCGAGCCGTCCTCGTCCTTGACCGCGAACCCGGCCGAGTTGCGGATCCACCCCGACGTCTCGCCGTACTGGTTGTGGTACACGACGAGCGACCGCGAGCCGCCCGACCCGTTGGCGTACGCGAACACGTTCTCGTCGACGCCCCCGGCGTCATGCCCGAAGTCGAACAGCGTGAAGTCGTGGGCCTCGGCGAAGTCGCCGCGCCGGTGGAGCAGGGGCACGATCTCGCGCTCATGGCGCGCCATCAGCCACTCGTCCACGCCCTCGTCGCGGGTCGCGCGCCGGAACTCCATGCCGTACTTCTCGGCGAAGCCCTCGAACTGGCCGTGCCCGAACATCGGCAGCCCGGGCAGCGTCGCGAGCAGCGTTGCCACCCCGAAGTACTTGTCGCCCTTCCCGAACTGCTCGACGGCGGTCTTCTCGTCCGGGTTGTTCATGAAGTTGACATAGCGCTTGAGGATCTCCGGGTCGAACTCCAGGGTCTCCTTGATGACCTTGCGATACCCCGCGTTGTCCTCGTCACGGAGCATGTGCATGAAGGCGCTGTTGTACACGCGGTGCATGCCCAGGGTCCGGACGAAGTAACCCTCCAGCATCCAGAAGGCCTCGGCCAGGAGGAGCGTGTCGGGGACCTCGGTGGCCACGCGGTCCACGACCTCGCGCCAGAACTCGGTGGGCATCGCCGCGTCGAACTGGGCCTGGGTCATCGTCCCGTGCTCGGCGCGCGAGGGGATCGCGCCGCCGCCCTCGCCCGGGGCCGGGAACCACAGCCGGCGGACGTGGCGCTTGGCCAGCACCATCGCGGCGTCGAACCGGATGACCGGGAAGCGGCGCGCGACCGCGAGGATCGTCTGGATCACCTGCTCGCGTACGGCCGCTGACGAGAAGTCGAGCTGCGCCGTGTCGTTCCAGGGGAAGGACGTGCCGTCGTTGCCGTGGTAGATGGAGCGCCGCTCGCCCGACCAGCGGTCGCGCCACTCGAAGGTGACCGCGGCGTCGCTGTTGTCCCAGTAGTGATCCTCGAGGCGGATCTCGACGCGGTCATGCTCGGCCAGGTTCTCGCCGCTGAACTGGTAGGCCGGGTAGGGCGGCTCGGGGAGCGAGAGGAACCACTCGGGGTGCTCGGTCACCCACCGGGAATCGATGCCCATGTGGTTGGGGACCATGTCCGACGCCAGCCGGACGCCGCGCTGCCAGGCGCGGTGGCGCAGGTTCGCCCAGGCGTCCTCGCCGCCGAGGTCCCAGGCGATCACGTAGTCGTCGAGCGAGTAGGCCGACGCCGCCGCGTCCAGGTTGCCGCGCCAGACCTTGATCCGCTGGCTCGCCTTGCTGCGCTCCCACAGCCCGATGAGCCAGAGGCCCGTGATGCCGAGCCGCGCGAGGCGGTCCAGCTCCTCGTCGGGGATGGCGTCCAGGGTCCGGATGTCGCGCCCGTATCGGCGCGAGAGCTGGTCCAGCCAGACGTGCGTGCTCTTGGCGATCAGGACGAGCCTGGGCATCCACGCGGAGTCGCTGGAGAATCGCTCCGGCTCCGCGTCGAGGCCCGTCAGGTTGGGCGCCTCGCCGTGGCCGCCGCCGCCATCCCCGGGTGCGCCTCCACCGCCGCCGAACCGCAGGTGCAGCCCGCGCTCCTCCTCCGCGATGACGTCCACGACCAGGAGCAGGCGGTCCAGCAGCGCGTCGAGCGCGTCGCCCAGGATGGCCCCCCATTGCTCGCGGATGTAGCGCAGCTGCCCGGCGAGCGACGTCGGGTGGGCGCGGGCCGGCGCCCGCAGCAGCTCGACCAGCGTCTCGCCGTTCGGCCCGATTGGCGACAGGGCGCCCTGGTACGCCTCGAGCGCAGCGATCGCGGCGGTCAGGTCCGGCTGCGGGAGGGCGCCATCGTCCACCAGCACCCAGAGCGGCCGAGCGGCCGGGTTCTCGTTGGCGAGCCGGACCAGGAGCAGCTCCTCGAGGCGCTCGGGGATGGGGGCGGCCTCGACGTCCGGGAACTCGCCAGCCACCGCACCCAGGAGCCCGTCGATCCGCGTGGCGCCCACCGCCTGCTCCACCGCCTCGGCGGTGGTCACCATCGAGGTCGCAGGCTGCAGCTCCGCAGCGCGTGCGATGAGGATCTGCTCGATCTCGTGCAGCAGCTCCAGCGCCGCCAGCTCGCCCGCCTGCGCGCTCGGCTCGCCGGCCCGGCGCGTGGCGTTGACCTTGGCGACGACACGGCGCGCGACGGGGAGGTTGGCGGCCAGCCGGATGCGCGGGGTGACCTGGGCCGATGCGGGTGCCGCCGCGGGGTCCGCAGCGGTGACGTCATCCAGGTCGAAGCGCGCACGGGCGGTGCGCGAGAGGGGCAGTGCTCGCATGATGCGCAGTGTTGCACCTTCGCGCGTCCGCGAGGGGCCGAGGCTGATCGACGGCAAGGCCCGGCGGGGTTGGGCGTGGTCCTGGCGGGCCGAGTGGCTCCCGACACGGGGGACGATGGCCACGATGTCTTGACCACACAACCAGTAATGGATCAACCGGACGGTCTGGCTGCCCCGTTGGGGGGGGGCGAGTCGCCTCATCGCGGACACGGTCGAGAAGGAGGGCATCGAGCCCGGGCGGCTCACGATCCACGCCGACCGGGGGACCTCGATGCGCTCCAAGTCCGTCGGCACCGGCGTCCTCGACGCCGCCTACGCCCGTGCCCGACGAGGTCTGGATCAACCGACCGCTGAGGGAGGTGTCGCGAGCCTGATCTCCGACTGCTGCGGTCTCACCGAGCTTGACAGGTGCCGGATACGCGGTGAGTGCCGAGTTCGGGCCGATGCTCCAGTCCTGACCGTCGCGACCCGCGTAGACTCGGGATGCGCCCCCAGCCGCGGTGCTGGCCGTTTCCGAACCTCGACCCAGGGAGACAGGGTGATGGCGAGCAATCGCGAGCGGATGGCGGCGACCCTCGCCGGGGAACACCCCGACTACATCCCGTTCTGGAACATGGGTTTCAACACGGAGGCAGACGCCCGTCGCCTGGTTCCGCCCGAGTTGGTGCCGCCGGACCTCTACTACGTCCCCACGGTCGGCTCGTACGGCTTCGCGCCTCATGAGCCGGCTGACCTCGATACGGCGATCGGCTACAACCGGTTCACCGACCAGGTCGCCACCGGGGTCGGCTGGGGCGCGAACTTCGACTTTGGTCACGCGGGACCAGGCGAGTTCAACAGCCGCGTCGTCGAGCGGTCCGAGGGCGGTTACGTGGTCGAGTACGAGACGGGGGCTCGCGACCGCCACAATCTCGCACCCCAGTACAAGCACCAGCTCATCCGCCCGGTGGAGGCGCTTGACGACCTGGACCGGCTGGTACTGCCCGACCCTGACGATCCAGCGCGCTGGGACGGCTTCGCCCGGGACGTCGCCTACCTGAAGTCCGGCGGCGAATACACGGTCGGCTGGGTCAACGGGTTCTTCTCCGGGGGCCACTACTTCTTCTGCGACTACCAGGACTGGCTCGCGGACCTGCTGCTCGAACCGGAGCTCGTCGAACGCCTGCTCGCGCTGCTCGGCGAATGGAACCTGCGGGCAGCCCGCCACATGCTGGCAGCGGGGGTCGACTGCATCGGGTTCTGCGACGATCTCGGGGCCAGCGCAGGCCTGCTCCTCAGCCCGGCGCTCTATCGCCAGTTCTTTCTGCCCTGGCACAGGGCGCTCGCCGAGGAGGTCCACGCGGCCGGGGGCGTGGTCCACATGCACTGTCACGGCAACATCAACGCGATCATGGACGACATCGTCGGAACCGGGATCGACATGCTGAATCCCGTTGACCGGACGGATGGCATGGACCTGGGCACGATCCGGGAGCGGTACCCGCGGCTCACGATCGTCGGCGGCGGGATCGACAAGTTCCTGTACGAGCGACCGCTCGATGCGATCGAGGCCGGGCTGCGCCAATCAGTTGAGATCGCCGGCCGCCGGGGCCGCTTCGTGTTCATGGACGGGGGCGGCGTCCCCGAGGCGATCGACCGCGAGCGATACCTCGCGGTCAGGCAGGTCTACCGCCGCGTTCGGGGTCAGCTGGAGGAGTAGGGGAGCCCGACGGAGCGTTGTACTGTCCGCGGCGATGCGATCGTGAGACGGAAGACCGACACCCGTCCCGCAACAGCCATGACGTGGTGGCTGCCGTTCACCCGGAACGTGCCCGACCGGCTCTGTACTTCGATAGGGCCATGGCGAAAGCAACTGGCAAGCCGATCTTGTTTGGCAGCCGCCATTCCGAAGACTGGCCGATCGCCGAACGGCTGGCATACCTCCGCCTGGTCTGCCCTGCCTTTCGTGGAGTCGGCGCACTGGACTGTCATGCTTCCGTCCCGATAAGCGAGCAGGCGATCTACACGTGGCGGCAGCAGGAGCAGATCGACCGCAGGCTCGTCTGAGGGCCTGACCTCGGTCGAGCGCGAGGAGCTCGCGGCCGCCAGGCGGCGCATCCGGGAGCTGGAGGCGGAGCTCGAGGTCCATCGTCGGGCGACGGAGCTGCTGACGGAGAGCAGCGACCCAAGGGCAGGTTCACGGTGATCGTCGCGGAGGGCCGCTCCATCGAGACGCCCGGCCCGCTCGAACCGAGACGGCGGGGGCAGATGGGTTCAATCGTCATCGCCCGGAGGCGAGACCGTACGGTTCCGGGCCACCCACCGCCGATCCGACCCTCGCACACCGGCGAGAGGCACGTCGAGCGTACGCGCAGTACGGTTCACTCGAGGGCGTCCTGGCGACCATGGCCTCGTGTCGCGTGGATGTGGCGCCTTCGTCAATCGTCACCTGGCAGGCCCAGTCGCCGGGTTTTGGATCGCATCGGACATCGATCGCCTGGCTCATCGGCTCGAGGATGGCCGGAATCCGGGGGCGGCGCCCCACGATCCGTGCGCCAGGAGGCTACAACCGGGTGTCCGCGGGCTCGACCGGTGCTGCCGGGCCCTCATCGGCCGGGGGCGTCCGTGTCGGCTGCCCGGACGGCTGTCACGCCGGCAGGACCGATCGCGCAACGGGTGTCTTTGGTTCGCGGCGCCGGTTCTGCCACCAGTCGTAGGCGAACAGCAAGAAGGCCGCGAACGCGACGGCGGCCGTGACGACGAGGCCCTCCCGGATCCCGATCACCACCGAGAGGTAACCGCCCAGGCTGGGCGCCAGGATCAGGGCGAAGTTCTGGAGGCTCTGGTCCACGGCGCTGAACGTGACCCCTTGCTGGCGCGGGATCCGGCGCATCAACTCGTCGAACAGGGCCAGCTGGACACCGGCGGCCGCCAAGCCGCCCACGAACGCTGCCGCCGCGACGGCCGGCATCAACGAGATCACCGACATCGTGGCCGGTACCGCTGTCGCAGCGAGGAGCGCAGGCAGCAGGATGCCTGCTGCAGTCCGCCGCCTCGAGATCCGCCGGACCGCGAGATAGCCGATCACCGCTCCCGCGGCCTGGGCCGCTCCAATGACACCGATCCAGCTATTGGGCGCCTGCAGCTCGTGCACGTAGAACAGCGGCAGCAGGGGCATCGCGAGCCCGATGCTCGCGGTGTAGACCAGCGACCGTGCCTCGAACCGCAGGAACGACGGGCTCGAGCGGACGATGTCCAGCGGCACCCGCACCCGGGCCCGCAGGGACTTCGGCAGACCATCCCCGCTGCGCTCCTGGTCTGGAAGCACGATCTGGCGCGATACCAGGAAGCTGCCGACGGCAGTCGTCGAGATCGCGATGAACAGGATCGCGAAGTTGATGGGGAAGGCGAGGACGGTAAGCGCCAGGCCGGCGACCACGACCGACACGGACGTCACCACCCCGGAGATCGCCCACCGCCGGCCGAGCAGGTCGAATCGTCCGTTCGGTCCGGCTGCGCCGTCCATGACGATCGGGAACGCGACCAACCCGGCCGTGGCAGGGAGCGCGGCCACCGCCCACAGGCCCAGGACGACGGGGACCACGACATCCGCCGGGAGCACGACGGCTGCCACGCCCATGGTCCCGTAGCTCATCCAACCGGCAATCCGGAGCCGGCTGTACGAGGCGACGATGTTGCGCCGTCCCTGGAGCCAGCGTCCGAACGGGATGGCCAGGGTGAAGGCGACGAGGGCCGGGATGGCCGTCAGCAGGCCAACCGAGGTGCCGGATGCGCCAAGCTTGACCAGGAACACGGGCAGGAACGTGCTGGCCGCGGCCACGACGCCCACGAACACCGAATCGACCTGGACCAGGTGGTAGTTCCGGGTCTGGTCAGTGGTCGGATGCGCGGCTCCTCTCATACGCAGCCAACGCTACCGCAGACGAGCGGGCCGACCGGCCTCGCCTGAACAGTGCCGGGGCTCCGGATCACGCCCGGGGCTGGCAGCGTGGGCGCCAGAAGTGAGCCGCGGCAGGTCACGACCCTGATACTCCATGTGGATCTGGGTTCCTCAACGCGGGCATAGCCACCCGGCGCGCCGGTAGACGTGGCGCGGCCGCCGACCGGTTACCACGCCCTGGCCCAGGACGGAACGTGCGACATCGATCAACGTTCGGAGTGCTGCGTCTCGAGTCCGCCGACGGAAATCCACGGCGACACCTGCGCCTGCCGCAGGACCTCGTTCTTGACCTCGTTGCCGATGCCGGCAAGGGCGCGCTGGCCCAGGAGCGCGACCGCAATCGGTGTCTCGGCCCGCCCCGGATCGCGAAGCCACCGAAGCGCTTCGTCCACGTCAACCGGCAAGTGCAGGAGGTCCGGCCCCAATCGCGAAAGGGCGGGGTGCAGGGGCTCAGTTCGCTGCTCGAACAACTCGACGGTAGGCGCACCACCGCGAGGACTGCGATGAGGTCGTCTACACGCTCGCCGCGACGATCCTGGTGCGTCGAGTCATGACAGCCCCCTTCGCCTCGTGTATTGCCAGTCCGCCAACAGGGCCGGACTCCTGCAAGGCGCCGCAGCGCGCCCTTCAGCGCGCAGATCTCGGCGGGCGGGCGACGAAGAACGGCGTGGCGACGGCCCCCTCCTGCGACCCTCGCCGCGTCCCTGGATGCTGCGCGGCGGCAATCATCGCTCGTGCCGCTGCTCAACCCACGACCCCCTCTGTTTCCGCCTGCGGATCCTCCGATCGTCGGCGACGGAGCGTCCGAGCGCAACCCGAGCGACGCGATAACAACCGTCTGTCCGGCCTTGCTGGCGGACTGGGCGTCTTGGCCACTTGACGGCCGGTCAGTCATCGTTGCGACAGAGCCTCGGCAGTCAATCGGCGACAGGCCCTCAGTCCGCGGCGGCCGTCTCCCGCACCGCGACTCGCTCGATCGCGCGGCGCAGGATCTCGAACGCCGCCGGGTCGAACTCGTAGCTCCACTCACGGAACCGGTCGGGACGCTCGAAGCGTGTCTCGAGGCCTAGCGCCATCGCCTCGCGGGAGAGCAGCACGAGGTCCGCCTCGCGGTCCACCCGCTCCAGCTCCGCCTCGGTGTGGGCGACCGCGGAGATCAGCACCACGCCGGTGGC
>JBBSCF010000103.1:0-8977 GCA_038250545.1 Candidatus Limnocylindrales bacterium
CGGCGGCTCGTGCGTGGCCGCGCGGTCAAACCCGGGTTCCCGGCCGTGCCCGTGCGGGGTCACTCGCTCCCGTACCCCTGCGTGGGTACGCGCGGCCCGGTACCCCTGCGTGGGTACGCGCGGCCCGGTACCCCTGCGTGAGTACGCGCGGCCCGGTACCCCTGCGTGGGTACGCGCGGCCCGGTACCCCGAGGAGTACACGATCTGGATGTCGAGTCAGACGCCGCACATCCACCGGCTCCTGCTCGCCGCCTTCGTGACGGGGATCCCGGAGCACAAGATCCGGTGCATCAGCCCGGACGTCGGCGGCGCGTTCGGCTCCAAGATCTTCTGCTACGCGGACATGGCGCTCGTCATGTGGGCCAGCAAGCTGATCGGTGGACGCCCGGTCAAGTGGGTGGAGGGCCGCCGCGAGAGCTTCGGCTCCACGATCCACGGCCGAGACCACATCACCTACGTCGAGGTCGCCGCGAACCGCGACGGCGCGGTCCAGGGGCTGCGGGTCAAGACCCTCGCGAACCTCGGCGGCCGCCTGTCCACGATCGGCCCCGGCATCCCCACGACGCTGTACGGCCGGATCCTGTCCGGGCCCTACAGGATCCCGAACGTCTACTGCGAGGTCACGGGCGCGGCCGACGACGGCGCGAAGGTCATCGCCGGCGGCCAGAGCATCCTGCCGCTCATGAAGCTGCGCCTCGCCCGGCCGGAACGCCTCCTGGACATCGGGCGCCTGTCCGAGCTGCGGGGTATCGCCAGGCTGGACGGTGGCCGGCTCTCGATCGGTGCCCTGACGACGTACGCGGACCTGCTGGCCTCGCCGGCGGTCCATTACGGCGTGCTCCGGGAAGCCCTGCCGGCGATCGGCGACGTCCAGGTGCGGAACCTCGGCACCGTGGGCGGCTCCGTCGCCCACGCGGACCCGAGCTCGGACCTGCCCGCCGCGCTCCTCGCGCTCGGCGCTGAGCTGGTGCTCCAGTCGGCACGCGGCATGCGGAACGTCCCGGCGGACGGCTTCTTCCTGGGACCGTTCCAGACCGCCATCGCCCAGGACGAGCTGCTCACGGCGGTCATCCTCCCGGCGCCACGGGACGATGCGGGCTCCGCGTACGCCTCGCTGGAGCAGCCCGCGTCCGGGTACGCGCTGGTCGGTGTCGCCGCGGTCCTGATCCTCGGCGCCGGCGGCCTGATCGAGGGCGCGGGCGTCGGGATCACCGGCGTCTCGGACCACCCCTACCGGGCGGCCGAGGTGGAGGCGGCCCTCGTGGGCACGGACGGCTCGGCCGAGATCCTCGCAGCCGCGGCAGCCCAGGCCGTGGGCGGGCCGCCAGGTCAACGCGGACATCCACGCGGGAACCGGGTACCGTGCCGCCATGGCCACGGTGTACACGCGACGGGCGCTGGAAGCGGCGCTCGCGCGCGCCGGCTGACCCGCCGACTCACCCGCCGACTCACCCGCCGACTCACCCGCCGACTCACCCGCCGACTCACCCGCCGACTCACCCGCCGACTCACCCGCAGACCAGGTCGGAACCACAGGTGCGGCTCGCGAGGATCAGCCCGGGCCGCACCCCGCCCGCCGACCTCGTCGGCGCCATCCTGACCCGCGACCTCAAGATTGCGGGTCTCCGCCTGTCCAAGGGCACCCCGCTCACCGCCGAGCACCTCGCCCTGATCGGCGCCGAGCCGCTCCAGGGCTCGACGAACGTGCTCGTCCCGGACCCCTGGGAGGTCCACGAGGACGAGGCGGCCCTCCGGCTCGCCGCCGCGGCATCCGGTGGCCGCTGCGAGCTCGCGGTCCGCGGTCCCACCCAGTCGCGCGTGGACCTGCTCGCGACCGTCCCCGGGATCGTGGAGCTGGGCCTGCCGGCGCTGGAGCGGCTCAACGGCATCGACCCGCTCGAGGTCTTCACCGTCTTCGACGGCCACGCCGTGGAGCCCGGCGACCTCGTGGCCAGCTGCAAGATCGCGCCGCACCTCGTCGCGGAGGCCGTGCTGCTCGCCGGCGAGTCGCTCGCGCGGCGGGGCGGGCCGCTGATCCGGGTCCGGCCGTACCGGGACCTCCTCGTGGGCGTGCTGTCGAAGGGCGACGTGCCCGGCGCGACCCGGGCCCGCTTCGAGAAGGCCGTCGGGGCCAAGGTGGCCGGCCTGCGGAGCCGCCTCGGGCCGGTCGTGTACACCGCGGACGCGAACGGCCCCGTGACCGAGGCCCTGCGCGCGCTGCTCGAGCCCGGACCCGCGCGCGTGGACCTTCTGCTTACCGCCGGCGGGGCCTCCACGGACCCCTCCGACCCGTTCTTCAGCGCCATCACCGCCCTGGGCGGGACCCTGGTCCGGCGCGGGGTCCCGGCGCACCCGGGGTCCATGCTCTGGCTCGCCGTGGTCGACGGCATCCCGATCGTGGGCCTGCCCAGCTGGGGCGCGTACTCGATGGCCACGGCGGCCGACCTCCTGCTCCCGCGGCTCGTGGCCGGCCAGCCCGCGACCGCCGCGACGATCGCGCGCCTGGCACACGGCGGGATCCTGGCGCGGACCCAGCGGTTCCGCTTCCCGGCCTACGCGCGGGACCTGGACGCGCCCGACGGGTGAGTGCCGCCCGCCCTTGTGCGTCAAGGACGGTCTTGCTTATCCGCATGGCTCAACACGCCGCAACAGGTTGGCCCGAGCGTCCGTGACACCGCTATCGGCTGTGCTCTGTTGAGCGAAGCGGATAAGCATGAGGACGGTTGGTACCCGTCAGTCGCCTCGGTAGAGTCGGTCGACGTCCACCAGCTCAACGTCATCCCGCTGCGCGGCAAGATTGACCAGGTCGCGCTCGAATCCAGAACGGGAGAACAGCAGCAACTTGGCGCTATCCACCTGCGCCCTTGCTCCCAGGAGCGCCTTGCCCCGCTCGAGCTTTCGCAGATCAGCGATTGTCCGGACTGCGACCCCACCCTTGGCCTCGCCGAGCGCAAGGACCAGCGGTCGGTCCGCATTCGGGTTGCCGGACACTGCGACGACATCCAGCTCGATACGGCTCCGCACCGAAGCGTCATTGACCTGGGTGAACCCGATGACGGATGCGCGCCCTCCGAGCGTCGCTGCGGATGCATAGGATCGCGCCCATGTTCGGGCGAGCTGCTCGAAGTGTGGGCCGAGGACCTGCGAGTCGAAGGTCGTCGAGGCGTCGGTCCATGCCTCCGCCGTCAGCCGCGCCTCGAACCGGGCGAGATCTCGGCGGACGACCGCGAAGTGGAAGCGCAGATACGGGTCCTCGAGACGAAGCAGCGGGCGCTTCGACCGCCAGAGGTCTTCGTCGCGCCGGATGAAGGAGGCGCGTTCAAGCACGAGGAGCGGATGCCGAAGGGCGGCATCTTCGCGCCCGAGGACGCCTCCGATCGCGCTGCGCGTGTTGTGACCCTCGGCAATCGCGGCGAGCACGGACTGGTAGAGCGCACGGTCCGAGATCGCGGGGTCTTCGGTGAGCAGGTAGTCCGCTTCGCGGAAGAGCGCGCTGGACGGGTTCAGCATCCCCTCGAAGAGCCACCGCTCGAAGTCACCTGGCGTCTGGGGCGCTGGGCCCGGCAGCAAGGCTCGGTATCCAGGCGTGCCGCCGACCACGGCGTGAACCAGGAACGCGGTCTGCGGATCACCGATCTCCCAGTAATCCGCCGCCTGCCGGTAGTCGAATGGGCGGACGAGGGTCTCAAGCGACACTCGTCCGCGCAGCGCCTTCTGTCCCGACAGCAGGCTGGTCATGACAGACATCGCCGAGCCGCACAGCAGCAGCCTGAACGACTGTCCCTGGCCGGATCGCGCGGAATCGAACGCCTCCTGGATGACGGACGGCAAGTCCGGTGACTTCGCGACCAGGTAGGGGAACTCATCGAGGATGATCGGGCGGTCTGTGCCAGCCCGGCGAACCAGCTCCGCGAACGCAGGGATCCAGTCGGCATAGGCGACAGCTCCGCCGATTCCAGCATCGGCGGCGACCATCGCGCCGACGTGCGTCAGGGCCGGCTCGCGCTCCTCCTCGAGGGCCTGGTGGTAGAGCCCTCGACGCTCGCCGGCGAGCGCGCGGAGCAGAAAGCTCTTGCCCTGACGTCGTCGGCCATAGACGATGCCGATCGAGGGGCCGTGCTCGGGTTGCGTCGCGAACCGCTCGAGGTCGGACCACTCCTGGTCGCGGTCGAAGACCTGGCTCGGCTTTGTCATCTGGGCCTCTGACGAAGTGGTAACTTGACTTACTGTAACTGAAGTTACCACTCTGTCAACCAGCTCGGGCGGTCAGGCGACGCTGGACTTGCCAACCGTCCTTGACGCACATGCCCGCCGGGGTTCTCAACCTATGGGGCGTCCACGGCCTCCGTTGACAGCGAGCGACCCGCGAGTACGATGACACCAGCGAGTTTTATACTGGTCCGTGTAATAAAGCGAAGGGCAACCGCGTGTTCATCAACCGAGTCGCCGACCTGGAAGATCTCGAGGCCCGATGGGGGCCGAGACCGCAGCTCTATCTGCTCTGGGGCCGGCGACGTGTCGGGAAGTCCGCGCTCATCCGGCAGTTTGCCGTCGGCAGGGACTCCATCATCTACCAGGCCGTGACAGGCACCGTCACAGACCAGCTCTCGCTGCTGACGCGGCGCATCAGGGCCTGGCGGGACGATCCACTGCTTGCCGCGGCGCCACTCGCCAACTGGGAGCAGGCGTTCGCCTATCTCGAGAACCTCGGTCGCCTGCGCAAGGCTTCGGGTGACCCGCTCCTGATCGTGCTCGACGAGTTCCAGTACGTGTATGCATCGGATGACGCCGTGATCAGCCGTCTCCAGGAGTTCCTTGAGGTCGTCAAACACGACGGCCTGCCGTTGTTCTTGATCGTGTCCGGCAGTGCTATCAGCTTCTTCGAGGAGAAGATCCTCGTCGGTCAGGTCTTCGGGCGCCGGACCGCCGGCGGTCTGCTCCGGCCGCTCTCGTACCGTGATGCCGCCCTGTTCTTCCCGGACTGGTCGGCAGTGGACCGCGTGCGAGCGTGGGCCGTGCTCGGCGGGATGCCGTACTACCTGGAGCAGTTCGACGCTCGGCGCGGCCTATCCTGGAACATCCGCGAGCGGATACTGCGCCGCAATCAGGTCCTCTACAACGAGGCGGACCTCTTGCTCCGCGAGGAACTGCGAGACGCGCCCACGTACCAGTCGGTGCTCGCAGCCGTGGCGGAAGGACAGACCAAGAATGCCGATATCGCCTCGCACTCCGGCGTTGCCGCGAATCACCTCTCGACGATCCTGACGCGAATGGAGCGCCTCCACATCGTGGAGCGCACCGTGCCGTTCGGCGAGGACAAGGCCGAATCGAAGCGCGGCCTGTGGACCGTGCTGGACAACTACCTCGCATTCTGGTTCGCATTTGTGCGACCGAACATCACCGACCTCGAAGCGGGGCGAGTCGAGTCGATCTGGAAGGACGAGATCCTGCCCGATCTCGACCGCTTCATCTCCAAGCCTGCGTTCGAGCGCCTGTGCCGCGACTACGTCCGCGGCGCCATCGGTCGCGACCCCCGGCTTCCGGTGCGTGGCGATGTCGGTGAGTGGTGGGGGCCACACACGGCTCGGAACGCCGAGGGGAAGCTCGTGACGGAGCAGCGACAGGCAGACGTCGTCGTCGGCACCCGCAAGCGGGTCACGCTCGTGGGCGAGTGCAAGTGGAGCGACTCCCTCGTCGACACCGATGCCCTTCGACAGCTCCGCACCGCGGCGGCTGCGGTGCCAAGGACGGGCGCCTCCACGACGTTGGCCCTCTTCTCCGGCGGGGGGTTCACCGAGCGTGTGCGGACCATTGCCGATCAGGAGGGGATCCTCCTGTTTGCCGCGGACGACCTGTTTGCCGCGGACGACCTCCTTGTCGGCGAAGGCCGAGATGGCGGCGGACGTACCAACCGTCCTTGACGCACAGCCGGTAGCTGTGCGCTTGACAGTTGGCCCCGGCTCCGCTACGGTCGTACCGGTGGTAGTACCGACGGCCCGCAGGCGAGGCAGCGCACAGCGATGGTGGCATTGAAGAGGTCGGTCGCGTTTGACCGTGAGGTTGGCGAGGAGGCGCTTGATGTCGCGGGCGAGGGCGGCTTCTCCAAGTTCGTGAACGACGCGGTCGCGCAGCGACTCCAGGCCGTCCGCTTCGAGCGGATGTGGGCCGAGCACGTCGCGCGGAACGGTTCCGACGCTGAGGCTGTGCTCGCCGAGGTCGGACGCGAGTGGGACGAGGTCGACCGCGAGCTCGTCCGGCAGACGGCGACCCGCGCCGACGCCACGATGGGAACGAGGGCCGGCTCAGGGGAGGAGCCTCGCGCGTGACGCGCGTCGTCCGACGTCCCTCACCGGTAAGCCCGCGCCTCGTGTGTGACACGGGGCTCCTCATCGCCCTGGAGCGCGGGGATAACCGGGCGAAAGCCATGCTCGTCACCGCTGGACGGCGCGGCTACGTGGTCGTGGTGCCCATCCTCGTGGTCATGGAGGCACAGGCGCAGAGCGAGAACCTCACGCGCCTCAACCAGGTGCTCAAGGACATCCAGCAGATCCTGCCGCTGTCGCCCGACATCGGACGTCAGGTCAAGGGGCTGCGCGCGCTCGCCGATGTGGGAAGCGATGCGGACGTCGTCGTCGTCCTCGAGGCGCTCGCGGTGCCCGGCTCCCGCATCGCAACCGGCGACCCGGAGGACATTCTCAAGGTCATCTCTGCCGCGAACGCCGACGGACGAGTGCCGCTGCTCCGGGTGTAGGAGGTCCAGCGTTCGTCGCGGTCACCGGCCGGTCGTTGCCGGCGCAACCGCCCCACAGGTGCTGATGCTGGTGGTTTCGTCCGCTTGGGCTCCCAAGCGGGGTGACGACATTCGGCCCGAATCCTTGCCGGCCACCGGTCTGGCGAGGGAGTGGCCGCCCGGCACGCGATCCGGTTCGGTACGCGAACACGACGGCGAACGGCGCGCCCACCGGTTCGCTCAGCGAACACCGTGTCAACGCCGGCCCCGAAGATCGCGACCTCGGCGCGGATCGCCTCCTGCTCGACACCCCGGGTGGTCATCTACCGCCACCAGGTCCTCAAGCAGTCCGACGTCGTGCTGGCGCGGGTCCTGCTCTCGCGCGAGTTCACGCTGGCCGAGACGCCCGCCTGCCGCCGATGACCCGGTGTACGATCGGCCCCCATGGTTGACGAGCCCACTCCCGCCGCGGCCGCCGCCGCCATCCGCGCCGTCTCCCGCGAGGACCGCCCCGAGGCGACCCGCACCATCGAGGGCATCACGCAGGTCTTCCGGAGCCACGGCTACATCGCCGAGCGCTCGCTGGCGACCACCGTGTTCCTCGCGCTGGAGCTCGGGCGCCCGCTGCTCCTCGAGGGCGAGGCCGGGGTCGGCAAGACGGAGCTCGCGAAGGTCCTGGCCACGAGCCTGGGCACGCGGTTGATCCGACTCCAGTGCTACGAGGGCCTGGACGTCAACACCGCGGTCTACGAGTGGAACTACCCGCGCCAGATGCTGGAGATCCGGCTGCTCGAGGCCCGCGGCGAGATCGACAAGGCGTCGGCGCACGACATCTTCTCGGCCGACTTCCTCCTCAAGCGTCCGCTCCTCCAGGCGCTCGAGGACGACGAGGGGGCCGCGCCGGTCCTGCTGATCGACGAGATCGACCGCGCGGACGAGGAGTTCGAGGCCTACCTGCTGGAGATCCTCTCGGACTTCCAGGTCACGGTGCCCGAGATCGGGACCATCCGCGCGAAGAAGGCCCCACGCGTGATCCTGACCTCGAACCGGACCCGCGAGGTCCACGACGCGCTCAAGCGCCGCTGCCTCTACCACTGGATCGACTATCCGACGGCCGCCAAGGAGTTCGAGATCGTCTCGACCCGCGTGCCCGACGCCCCGCGCCGGCTCGCCGAGGAGGTCGTCGCCTTCGTCCACCGGCTGCGGACCGCGGACCTGACCAAGGTCCCGGGCGTCGCCGAGACGCTCGACTGGGCGGCCGCGCTCCTCTCGCTGGGCGCCACGGAGCTGGAGCCCGACATGGTGGACGAGACCCTGGGCGTGGTCCTCAAGTACGAGGAGGACATCCGGCAGGTCCGCGGCGCGACGGCGCGCCAGTACCTCGCCGAGGCGACCGCGGGGGCGTGAGCGTGGCCCGGGTAGACCTGCATTGCCACACGAGCGCGAGCTTCGACGGCCACGTGGACCCGGTGGCCCTCGTGCGACGCGCGGCGGAACGCGGCCTCACCCACGTCGCGATCACCGACCACGACACGATCGACGGCGCCCTCGCGGCCGCGGCGGGTGCTCCGGCCGGGATCCACGTGATCGTCGGCTCCGAGGTGCTGACGACGGACGGCGATCTCGTCTTCGTGTTCCTGCGGGAGGCGCTGCCGAAGGGGCTGTCGGCCCGCGAGGCCATCGAGGCCGGCCGCGAGCAGGGCGCCCTCGTGGGGATCCCGCACCCGTTCGACCGGACCCGCCGCTCGCTGCTCATGGACGCGGCCAACCCGGAGCAGATGGCCCTCGTGTCGCTGGTGGACTGGATCGAGGTCCACAACGCGCGCGTCCCCTGGCAGCGCGTGAACGACCGCGCGGCCGACCTCGCGCGCCGCACCGGTGTGCCCGGGATCGGCGTGTCCGATGCGCACGCGCTCCTGGAGGTGGGGGCGGCCTGCACGGTCATGGCCGGCGACCCGGGGGATCCGGACGGACTGCTCGCGGGGCTACGGGGGCCGATGTCGATCGAAGGCGGGCCGTCGACGGTGGCCGAGCGGTCGTGGAGATCGCGGCTGCGCCTCCCTGGCCGACAGACGACCGGGATATGACCGACGCCCGCGACACCTCCGACGCCCCCGACGGCCTCGGCGTCTCCCGGGCCTGCCCCTACCTGGGGCTGCGCGGTGACCCGGCGACCCACCTCGAGTTCGTGTCGGGGGCGCAGGTCTGCCACGCGGGCCACCGGCCGATGTCGATCGATGCGGCGAC
>JBBSCF010000104.1:0-8926 GCA_038250545.1 Candidatus Limnocylindrales bacterium
GGTGCTCGGCCCGGAGTACTCCGACCGCTCGAGCGACCCCTCCACGTACATGCTGCTCCCCGACATGGCCAAGTGGGCCGCCATGTCGGTGAAGCTGTTCGGCGCGGACAGCCGCTACTGGGTCCCGCCCGCCTCGCTGGCGCCATCGGCGACACCGTAGGGCTCGGGCGGCCGGTCTCAGCGGCCCTGGAGCATCGCCGGGACCGTGCGCACACGCAGCGTCAGGCTCCGGGGCGTTCCAACATCGCGAGCGACTCGCGCATGGCTCCCAGGGCGGCGAGCAGGAGGACGGCCCCCGCCGAACCGGCTACGGCGAGCGCAAGCCTCACGATGAGCGGCCCCCCAGCCGCAGTCAGCAGCAGGACCACGACGACGGCAGGGACCAGGCCCAGGGGGATCGTGCGTGCCAGGACCCTGGGTGCGAGCGGTCGAGTCAGCCAGACGAACGATGCCAGCACCACGACTTCCGAGATCATGGTCGTGACGGCCGCCCCGAGATAGCCGTACGCAGGGATCAGCAGGATGTTCAGCGACACGTTCACGACGACCCCGAGGACGGTGATGCCGAGGTAGGCTCGGTCCCGTCGAGAGGCCAGCATGAGGACGGCGAAGGGCACGTTCGCCGATACGGTCACCAGCGACCAGACGAGGATGGACAGCGGAAGCGCGCTGCGCTCGAACGAGGGGCCGTAAATCACGTCGGTGAGCTCGCGAGCCAGGACAGCGACCGTGGTCGCCGCCGGCAGGGCCACCACCATCAGCCAGCCACTCAGGCCGCGGATCACGCGATCCGTGGCGGACCGGTCCGTGTCGATGACCTTCGAGACGACCGGCAGGGCGACGCCATGGACGATCACGGGCAGCATGAGGCCGGCCAGCACGATCCGGTAGGCGGCAGCGTAGATGCCCAGCTCGCCGCTCGTGCGCGTCAGCCCGATAAGCAGGGAGTCGACGCTGTAGTAGATGCCCGTCGCGATCGCGGCGACGCCCAGCGGGATGGCCATCCTGACAAGGCGGGCGATGTCCCGGTCGAATGACGGGCGAATCAGGCGGCCGTCCATCGCGGGCTTGAGGTAGGTCAGGGCCGCGAGCGTCACCGGTCCCCCGACGAGCACGGCCAGCCCGGCGACCGCGCCCAGGTCAAGGACGTAGACGAGGGCAGCTCCGCCGAGCTGCAGGGCCGCAGCCGTCAGCTCGCACAGGGCGACGACCCCGAAGGAGTGCCGTGCGAGCAGAAGCCATCTGAGGGAGAAGGCGCACACGACGGTCGCCAGGGCGAGGATCGTCGGCACGGCGGCCCCGGGTGCCAGGCGACCGGTGGTGCCGAGCGCCACCAGCGCGATGACCCCGATCAAGGGGACCGACAGCGCGAGCCGGGCACCCAGGAGCGTGCCCGCAGCCGTCAGCCTCGAGCCGGCTCGCCCGTGCTCGCGTGTCCCCATGACGGTCAGTCCGGGGTCGTTGAATAGGATCAGGTACGTGAAGATCACGAACGAGAACTGCGCCTCGCCCAGCCCGTCTGGCCCAAGGGCCCGGGCCAGCACAACAAGGGTCGCGAACTGCAGCGCCGCCGTGAGGGCGCGACCCGCGAGGCTCTGCGTGATCCCCCGGATGATCTGCCTTCCCGGGAGGGCGCTGCCCCCCAGCGGGTCGACAGGCTGCTCGACGGCTACTCCAGCCACGGCCGAACATCGACTGCGCTGCCGGGAGGCCACGCGCGACGGTCGACGAGGGCGGACGCCAAGGGGCGGATGGCGCGGAGCCGGGCCGCCAGCGTCCCCAGGGGATCCAGGAGCAGCCCCGTCGCAATGTAGCCGAGCTGGAGCTCTACGATCGCGAGGAGATGGCTGCTCAGCCCTGACGGCGTGTCGTTCTTGATGAGCAACAGCAGGTGGTTGCGCCACGCACGCCGACGGACCACCACGGACTTGGCGCGCTCCTGCCCAAGGATCGCCCTCACGCGAGCCGCGAACCCGGCGCCGTCGATGGCGGAGTCGGATCCTCGTGCGGTGCCGCGAGCATGGAACGCGATGGCGTCCCCGTCCACGCCGGCGGCGTAGCCCAGCCGCTGGAGTCGCCAGGCAAGATCGACGTCTTCCTTGTGCATGACGAAGCGGGTGTCCATGACCTCGCCGCGGCACGCACTGCGATCGAGGGCAGCCCGCCGGTAGAGCGCAACCGCAGCACACACGCCGAACACGCGTCGCCGGCCCGCCCAGCGCGTGTCGTCCGGCTCGCCCTGCCCGATGTCGACCGAGCGGCGGCCGCGCCGCATCTCGATCCCGACCGTATCCACCAGCCCGTCGGGGGCATCACCTGGAGACGACTGATGCAGGACCCGGCAGCCGACGACGCCGAGAGCCGGATCGCGGCCGAGCCAGTCCGCCATTCGGGCGATACACGCGGGATCGACCCGCGCATCCTGGTTGAGCAGGAGGACGTATTCGGAGGACCCGGCGGCGATCCCGAGGTTCACGGCCGCGGCGTACCCGAGGTTCCGCGCCGGCACGATCAGGCGGACGCCCGATCGTGCCTGCACCGCATCACGTACCCGCGGATCACCGGGGAGGTCGTCGATCACCCACGGGTGAACCTTGACACCGCGACTGCCGAGCACCGAGTCGAGGCATGGCTCGAGCCATGCACCGGGCAGGTGGACCGGGATGACCACGTCGATCTCGGGCACCGCCGCGGGCGTCATCGCCGACCGACGCGCACGGCCGCATTCTGACGCCCGGCCAGGTCGAGGATGGCACTGAGGACGAGCGTCGTCGGCACGGTGCACGCCAGGGCGAGCGTGGACAGCCTCCCGAGGTGCTTTGAGGAGTAGCGGATGAGGCTCCGGTTCCAGACGCGCTGCATGCGAAGGTGGCTGATCCGCCTGAAGCTGGCATGCCCCTCGTGCCTCACGACGATGTTCGGCCAATGGACCGATGGGTGGCCCGCGGAGGCGAGGCGCCGTGCCAGGTCCACCTCCTCGAACAGCAGGAAGAACCCCTCGTCGAGGCCGCCAAACGCGTCCCATAGGCGCCTCGGGACGATGAAGGCCGCGCCGATGACCTGGTCGACGACCGCCGGCCGTGCGTCGTCGAAACCGATCATGAGGTACTCGCGCAGCGCCCTGAACCGTCCCGCCCACGGATGCAGCTTGAGCTGGTACAGGAGGAGCGCCGTGGTCGTGGGAAACCTGCGAACCGAGGGCAGCGACTGACCCGCCCCGTCGACGATGCGCGGCCCGACGACACCCGCATCCTCATGGGACGAGAACGCGTCCTCGATATCCGCGATCCCGCCCGACAGGATCTCCGCGTCGGGGTTCAGCAGGAAGATGTAGTCACCGGTCCCGGCACGCGCCCCGGCATTCGACGCCCTCGCGAATCCGGCGTTGTACCCCATGCGGACCAGCGTCATTTCAGGGTCGGCGGGCAGGAGGTCGGACCCGTCCGTCGAACCGTTGTCCACGACGAAGACGTGCGCCCCGAAGCGGCGTGCGCTTTCGACCGCCGTCGCCACCGCCGCCCCGCCGTTCCAGTTGACGATGACCACGTCCACGCTGACCGCCATGGCCATACGATACAGGGTATCGTCGGGTAGCCGATCGGGGGAGTCAGTCGTGAGGGGGATGCCGTCCGTGGGCAACATCGCGTGGATTCGACCGGCCCCCGTCCTCGCGGGATCCCCCGACGGGTGGGAGGTAGGCATGGTCCGCGACGCGGTCCGGCGAGCGCTGCGGGTCGAGGCCCGATGAGCACGAGCGTGACCAGGCTGCCCGTCGGCGCGAAGCTCGCCCGGATGGGCGCGGACCGGCGAGTCTCCGTCGGGCTGGCGGCCACCAGCGCCATCGCGATCGTCGCCCTGGTTGTCCTCACGGGGCTCGACGGACCGCAGGCGCTGGCCTTCCTCGCTCAGGCCGTGCTGGTCGTGTCGTTCATCGCCCTGGCCGTGGTGGACCTGCGACTGGCGACGGCGATCGCCTTGGTCGAGCTGGTCGCCGGAGGATCGAGCGGGCAGTGGACGACGTTGCCGGGCGCGATCCACGGGCGCATCTTCCTGGACATGGTCGTCGCCGCCCGGGCATTCGTCTCCCTGGTGACCTCCCGGTCCGGCTCGTGGCGAGGGGCGTTCGGGGCGTACGGGCTGCACGCGCTCGCCCTGGCGATCGTGATCCCCGGGACGTGGATGCTGCTCGGGCTGCTGAACGGGAATGCCATCCACGACATCATCTCCGACGGCAACGCCCAGGTCTTCTTCAGCTTCGCCCTTGCCTTCATCGCGCTCGTCCGCATGGGCCACGGGCCATGGCTGCGCCGCTGGCTCCTGGTCGCGTGCGCCATCAATGCCGTGATCTACGGGGCCATCGCCCTGTACAGCATGCTGGGCTTCATCACGATGGAGCCCGACCTCCGGATCATCCTGTGGGATCGGCTGGGCATGGGCAACTCGATCGGGTTCATGCCCAACGGCGCCTACCGGCTCTACCTGGCCAACGGCCTGTACCTGCAGATCGGCGTCGCCGCGGTGACCTGGGAGCTGCTGCAGAACCGGCGCAACCCGGCGCTGTGGTCGCTGCTGGTGGTCCTCGGCTTCGCCCTCATCGCGAGCTACACGCGGGGCTTCTGGGTCGGAGCCGCCATCGCCTTCGCCGTCGTCCTGGTGATCGGGTCAGCCTCCTGGCGTGCCCCGGCAGCCGTCGCGGGCGGGACGCTGCTGATCGCGGCCACCGTGACGGCTGGCGGACTGATGCTCGGCTTCTCGCTGCCCGATTATCTCGCCGATCGGACGACCTCGATCGTCTCGGCGACCACACCCCCTGACACGACGGGGCAACCACCCGCCACCCCTGCGCCCGGTGCGGCGACGGCGCCTCCGGACGCGTCCCCGGCGGACATCTCGGGTGAGGTCTCGAATGGGATCAGGATCGAGCAGGCGCGGATCCTGGCCGGGCACATCGCCGAGCGGCCGGTGTTCGGCTGGGGGTTCGGGTCGATCGCCTCGGACTACCAGTACGGGACGATCCCGTCCTACGAGCTCGCCTATCTCGACCTGCTGTTCAAGACGGGACTCGTCGGCCTGTGCGTGTGGCTGTCGTGGTCGATCCGGGTGCTCGTCGACCTTACGCGGGCGCGGGTCGGTCGACTCCAGTTGCCGGACGCGATGCCCGCGCGGGCGGTCGCGGTGCCGATCGCCGTCATGCTCAGCGTCCTGGTCACGGGTGCCACCAATCCCTACATGCTCGCCTCGTACGGCATGCTGCCCCTCATCTGGCCGATCGCCTGGCTCGAGCGCCGATCGTCCAGCCGGCGGCACGAGCACGATGCCATCGCCGCACGGGTGCCAACCGATGGCGCTTGAGGCCACCGGGTCGGTCGGCCGCCCGTCGGGTTCCTACTACGCGGGCGAGCGGACGGACCTCCTCGAATTCCTCGCCTCGGCACCCGGCCGGGTGCTGGAGGTCGGATGCGGCGCAGGCGGCAACGCGGCGTGGTTGCGAGGCCATGGCGCGCGGCGACTGGTGGGAATTGATATCGATGCGGCGAGCATCGCGGCCGCCTCGAAGGTGCTCGACCTGGCGCTCGAAGGCAGTGTCGAGGCCGTCCTGCCGTCGCTCGGCGAGTCGTTCGACCTGATCATCTGTGCGGACGTCCTCGAACACCTGGTGGACCCAGGGTCGGTCCTGGCGCAGCTCCGGACCCGGCTCGCCGACGGCGGCCTGGTCGTCGCGTCGATCCCGAACATCCGGCACTATCGGAGTCTCGCGAGAATCGCGTTCGGGAACGGATTCGCCCCGGAGCGCGAGGGGGTCTTCGATGCGACCCACCTGCGGTTCTTCACGAGGGGCAACATCGACCAGCTGCTGCGCGACTCGGGCCTTGAGCCGGTCCGCTGGGGATCTTCGCCGCCGCGACGCCTCAAGACGCTGCGATGGGCGATCAATCGCGGGCCTCTCGCCGAGTACCTGACGTTCCAGTGGTTTGTCGTGGCACGCCGTGAGAGCGGGCAGGCGTAGCGCGGCCTACCCGCCCGTCACGCCCTCGCCGGGGTGCCCCGTCTCCGCACGCAGGATTTCCTCGAAGCGGTCGCCGATGCGGACGATCTCGAACGCAGATTCCGCGTACTGTCGCCCACGCTGGCCCATCTCCTCTCGATCGGCTTGCCGGGCCAGGAGGTCGATACACGCTGTCGCGAGCGCGTGCGCATCGGCCGGCGACACGATCAGGCCGGCACCGTTGTCGACGATCAGGCGGGCGGCGAGGTTCTCTTCCGGGATCGCCCCCAGGACCGGACGGCCCGCCGCGAGGTAGGTCAGGACCTTCGACGGAACGGAGAAGACTCCGGCATCCGGCTCCAGGATGACCACGGCGACATCTGCCGAGCCGATCGTGTCCGACAGCCGTTCGAACGGCTGGAAGGGCAGCAGCGTCAGCGTGGTGAGGCCGCCGCCGTGCTCGCGGAGCCAGTCGGCCCCGAGACCCTGTGACACGACCACAAGCCGGGCATGCGGGTGTTCCACGGCCAGCCTCTCGGCCACCTCGAGCAGCATCGCCGGGTTGTGCTTGAGGCCGAGCGTGCCCGAGTAGAGGACCACCGGGCGCTGGACGAGGTCGTGCTCGCGAGCCCACGGATTGTCCTTCGGACGCGGGACGATCTCGTCCAGGGGCGCCCAGTTTTCGATCGTGACGACGCGGTCGCGCATCACGCCCCAGCGCTCCAGGATCGGGCGGAAGTCGTCGGTGATCACGACCACGCGGTCTGCCGCCATCAGCAGGCGCCGCTCGAGGCGGGTGAAGCGGAGCGCGACCAAGTGTCCCAGGCCGGGGAGCTTCCGGCGGAGGATCTTGGCGATCGCCTCCGAGTAGATGTCCTGCAGCCAGAAGACAAACCTGGCTCCGACCTCGGTCGCCGCGCCAAGCGCCTGCGCCTGGACGTCAAGGGGAGCGTTCCCGGAGATGACCGCGTCCGGGGCGACGGCCCGGATCCTCTCCGCCAGGAGTCGTCCGATCTGCCGCTCCTGGAGCAGGCGTCGCGAGAAGCGGTACTTCTCGAACGGCCTCGGGAGGTTGATGGACTCGACGGCGAAGGTCGGGGGATCGTCGGGGTGCCTGACCAGTGCGCCCTTCGGCGTGTTGATGCCCGCGAAGTGAAGATGCAGCACGTCGTGCCCGCGGCGAGCCAGCTCCCTTGACAGTTCGACCTGAAACGGATGGCCCGCGTAGTCGTGGACGATCACCTTCATTGCAGTGTCTCGCGCGGCGGGTCGACTGGGATGAACGCTCTCGAGGGACTGCGGGATCTGCTCATCTTGAGACAACGCCGAAGGTTGCGAGCGATCAAGCCACCGTCCTGCCAACGAGCCACACCACCGCGAGCCGGCGGCCGTGCTGACGCGCCTGAGGGTACCTGCCACTCAGGCCTCGTGCGGAGGGCAACGGGGAGTCCCGGTGCGTCTGTCATCCATCGCAACCGGCGGCGACGCCTTGGGCGCGATGACCCGCAGGCTGTCCGGCCGGAGACCTCGTCGAACATGGTGCCCAGATGACGTCGCCCGACTCGGGCATGTTGGAGCCCCATACGCTACCGTTCGCTTGGCTTGAGCCGCGGGTGAACCCCGCGGCTCACAAGCGAACGTGGGGGAACTTCTACACGTGACCTCGACAGGCACACAGAGACACTCGGGCGCGATCGCGATCGCGCTCTCGTTCCTGTGGCCGGGTCTCGGTCAGGCCTACCAGCGCCGGTACCGGAGCGCGCTTATCTACGCGATCCCCATCGTCCTGGTTGCCGCGTACGTCGCCCTGGGCCTCGCCCAGCGAGGCATACAGGACATGGCGCTGGAGCTGTTCGACTCGAGCTTCTCCCAGACCGTCCTTGTGCTGGGCATCCTCCTCGGTGCCTGGCGGCTGCTCTCGATGGTCGAGGCGTGGTGGTTCGCCCGGCGTTCCGGTTCCAACGCTGCCCTCGCGGCCGGCATCCTGGTCGCCCTCGGCGTCGTCGTGGTCGGGGTGCACGGCTACGTGGGCTACGTGAGCTGGGCCTTCTACGACGCCGGGAACCAGATCTTCGTCGGCGGCAGCGCGGGCGGTGACCTGTTCCCGGATGCCTCCACGGATCCGTTCACCGACCCGTCCGCGGACCCGTCGGGCGAGCCGACGATCGAGTCGCCGTCCGCTCCCGGGGCGTCGCCCGGCGAGGGGGCCGCCCGCACCTCCAGCCGGATCACGATCCTGCTCATCGGGATCGACAAGACCCCCACCCGCACGCACTCGCTCACCGACACGCTCCTGGTGCTGAGCGTGGACCCGGGCGCCAGGACCGGGGCCATGATCAGCATCCCGCGCGACGTGGGCCGCGTCCCGCTCTACTTCGGCGGCACCTACACGGGCAAGATCAACAGCCTGCTCTCCTACGCCCAGCGACACGCCTCCGCGTTCCCCGACGGGTCCACGACGGCCCTCGCGAAGGAGATCGGGTACCTCGTGGG
This sequence comes from Candidatus Limnocylindrales bacterium, assembly GCA_038250545.1. GTDB lineage: Bacteria > Chloroflexota > Limnocylindria > Limnocylindrales > CSP1-4 > CAIXZV01. Next base: position 8,480 of record JBBSCF010000104.1, read on the forward strand.
GGTGCCGGTCGGCTACTACGCCGCGGTGGATCTCGCGGGCTTCGTGAAGCTCGTGGACCTCGTGGGCGGCGTGACCGTCGACAACCCGCGCGACATCAACGACCCGGTCTACGGCGGCTGGACCGACGGCCGCCCGATCGGCTTCCACCTCACCGCGGGCCGCCACACGCTCGACGCCCAGCAGGCGCTCGCCTTCGCCCGCTCCCGGATGGGCGCCGGCGACAGCGACTTCAGCCGGGCCCGCCGCCAGCAGCTGCTGCTCCTCGCGCTCCAGAAGAAGATGACCAGCCCGGACATGCTGCCCAGGCTGCCCTCGATCCTGTCCGCGGCGGGCGACGCGGTCAAGACCAACTTCCCGGCCTCGCGGCTCTCGGAGATGCTCGACCTGGCCGGGCAGGTGGACCAGGGGGCCATCAGCCGGGTGGTGCTCGGCCCGGAGTACTCCGA
>JBBSCF010000105.1:0-8900 GCA_038250545.1 Candidatus Limnocylindrales bacterium
CGGCTGGTCGCCAGCCCCGCAACCACCCCGCGGGGTCGCCCGCCGGCCAGGTCCGGATCATCCCTGGCGTGGCCGTCGGGACCGGAGCTGATGACAGAATCGCTGGCCGCTTCATGGACAAAGTCGCTGGCCGGCGACAGGGGCTTGCGCGACGGTGTCGGTTGAGGTCCGTTGGCGGGCGCCCGCGCGCGGCGTCTCGCGTGGCCGCGTGACGTTCCGACCCCGCCCCTCCTGCGCTCGATGGTGGCATGATCGGAGCATGTTCAGCCAGCTCCGCGCGATGCCCGGCGGCGTCCGCATCTTCCTCGGCTACGCCTTCCTCATCCTGGGCCTGATCGGCGTGTCGCTCCGCTGGGTCGTGGACCAGGCGATCAGCGCGCCCATCTCCGGACCCGGCATCGTGGTCATGGTCCTGCTGGCCTACACGATCTTCACCACGACCCTCGTGATCCAGCGCAAGGAGGCCAGCCGCATGCTGGCGCTCGGCCTCTCCACGCTGACGGTGCCCGCGGTCCCGCTCCTGCTCCTCTCGGCGCAGCCGCTCGCGGCGGTCGTGGTCGGCATCTTCGCCATCCTGCTGTTCTTCGGCCTCACCCGCCCCGAGGTCCGCACCTGGCTCAACGAGCCGTAGGCTGGGCGACACCCGCCCGGGGAGCCGCGGCCGCAGCGCCCGGCGCCGACCCCGGCCTGTCGGCTGGCCGACAGCGACCCTGACAACCCGTTGGTTGCGCGCGCGACGGCCCTGCCCCACGCTGCGGACAGGGCCGGGCTCGTCCCGCCGCCCGTCGGGGTCGTCCTCCAATGGCCCCGGGACGTTCCCCGGGCCGGGTCGCCGCGCAGGGTGGCCCGGCTCGGGCGACCCGTCACGCGCGCCTGAGCGTAGGTGGCGCTACCCTTCCCGGTGCATCGCGGACCCCTCGCGCTGCCGCGGTCGCCGGTCCGTCCCGGCGCCGTGGGCCCCCTGCCCGGAGCTTCGCCCGTGACCGACTCCCGCAAGCCGTCCCCGAAGGGTGGCGGCCAGCCGCGCACCCCCGCCGGAAGCCCCACCGACACCTCGCGCGCGGGGCGCCGCGAGACGTCGCGCCGCCGCCCGCCGGAGCAGACGACGCTCCAGCGCCTCCGGACACCGATCCTGGCCATCGTGGCGGCCATCGCCGTGGTGGGTGTCGGTGTCGCCGTGTTCAGCAGCGCGGCCGCGCCCGTGTACGCGTGCTCGAGCATCGACACGCCGCAGGCCGCCACCGGCGGCGAGCTCGGCCAGGTCCAGCCGGACCAGGGCAACGGCCACATCCAGACCGGCGACAAGGTCACCTACCCGGTCTGCCCGCCGGCGTCCGGCAAGCACCTCAACAAGGTCGGCTTCGGGCCGCTCCAGCCCAAGGTCTACGGCCCCGACGACCAGAGCCTGCCCAACGGCTGGATCCACAACCTGGAGCACGGCGGCCTGGTGCTGCTCTACTCGTGCGCCAAGGGGGCCTGCGACACGGCGAGCGTCGCGGCGCTCCAGGCCTTCGACGACGGGTTCCCCAACAGCCCCGTCTGCAACCTCCCGCCCGGCGTCGTGGGCCCGGTGGTGGCCCGATTCGAGCAGATGCCGACGAAGTACGCGGCCATTGTCTGGGACCGGGTGCTGTACCTGGACACGCTCGACGACGCCCGGATCTACGACTTCTACACGCGCTACGGCGAGCGTGTCTCGGACGGCCGCATCATCGCGCCGCCCGAGGCGCGGTGCGCCGCCCCCTCCGCGAGCCCGTCGGCCGGGGCCTCCGCGGAACCCAGCCCGGCCGCGAGCTGACCGGAGCCGCCGTGCGCCTCTATGCCTACTACGACCGCCTCGGGGACGAGCGGTTCGGCGTCCTGGTCGATGGACGGCTGCTGACCGGGTCGCAGCTCGAGAAGCGTGGCCGGCTCCACCCGGCCATCGACACCCACATGGGCCTCGGGTTCCAGATCGGGTTCGAGGACGACTGGCAGGGCGAGCTCCGCCGGGCCACGAAGCGGGCGCTCAAGGCCGGTGCCCCGCTGCTGGACCTCGACCGGCGGCGTCCCGCCGCCGCGCTCAACGAGATCCAGGCGGGCAAGATCATCTGCGTGGGGCTCAACTACGGCGACCACGCGAAGGAGGGCGGCCGTGCGATTCCCGACCGCCCGATGCTGTTCTCCAAGTTCACCAACGCCATCGTGGGTGACGGCGACCCGGTCATCCGCCCGGAAGGCACCCGTGCCCTGGATCTCGAGGTGGAGCTGGGCGTGGTCATCGGGCGCGTCGCGCGCCGGGTGACCCCCGAGGAGGCGCTCGAGGCGGTCGCGGGCTACGTCGTGGTCAACGACGTCAGCGCCCGGGACTGGCAGGGCAACCCGCAGGCGCTCCACGAGGGCGAGAAGGGCGACGGCCAGTGGCTCCGAGCCAAGGGCTCGGACACGTTCCTGCCCATGGGTCCGGTGTTCGTGACCGCCGACGAGGTGGACCCGCGCGCGGGGCTGGCGCTGCGCAGCTGGCGGATCCCGGGCGAGGGCGACGGCACGCCGGTCCCGATGCAGGTCGGGAATACGGCCGACATGCTCTATGACGTACCGGCCCTGGTGTCGTTCATTTCGAGGCACATCACGCTCGAGCCCGGTGACCTCATCGCCACCGGCACCCCGGCGGGCGTGGGCGTGTTCCGCGACCCGCCGGTGTTCCTGGAGCCGGGCGACCGCGTGCGGTGCGAGATCGAAGGCATCGGCGTGGTGGAGAATCCGATCGTCGACTGGACCGAGGACCCTCGCCCGCTCCCCTGATCGCAGGGGCCGGGGCCGGGAGCCCGACTACGGGAGCCGCCCATGCTCGCCCTGGTGAAGACCGCGCCCGGCCCGGGCCTGTCGCTGGAGCACGTCCCGGACCCGGAGCCCGGCATCAACGACGTCCTCATCCGGGTGCGCAAGACGGGTATCTGCGGCACGGACCTCCACATCGAGTCGTGGGACCCATGGGCGGCACGGACCATCGAGACGCCGCTGATCACCGGCCACGAGTTCGTGGGCGAGATCGTCGAGGTCGGGTCCAACGTCATGGACTTCCACCCGGGCGACATCGTGAGCGGCGAGGGCCACGTCACCTGCGGGCGCTGCCGTCACTGCCTGGCCGGGCGCCGCCACCTGTGCGCGAACACGGTGGGCCTGGGTGTCGGCCGCGCGGGGGCCTTCGCGCAGTACGTGGTGCTGCCGATGGCCAACATCTGGCACCACTGGCCGGGCATCGACGAGGACGTCGCCGCGATCTTCGACCCCTTCGGCAACGCCGTGCACACGGCGCTCGCCTTCCCGGTCCTCGGCGAGGACGTGCTGATCACGGGTGCCGGGCCCATCGGGCTCATGGCCACCGCGGTCGTCCGGCACGCCGGCGCCCGCTTCGTCGTCGTCTCCGAGCCCAACCCCGTCCGCCGGGCCCTGGCCGAGCGGATGGGCGCGACCGTGGCCATCGACCCGCGGGAGCGGGACCTCGCCGACGTCCAGCACGAGCTGGGGATGGTGGAGGGCTTCGATGTCGCCCTCGAGATGTCCGGTGCGTCGGCGGCCATCCGCAGCGCCATGGACAACATGGCCCACGGCGGCTCGATCGCCATCCTGGGCATCCCCACCGCGGACATCACCCTGGACGTCAACGAGATCGTGTTCAAGCTGCTCACGATCCGGGGCATCTACGGCCGGGAGATGTACGAGACCTGGTACAAGATGACGGTGATGCTCCAGTCGGGCCTCGACATCGGGCTCGCCATCACCCACCGCTTCGGGTTCCGGGATCACGAGGCCGCGTTCGAGACCGCCCGCTCCGGCGACTCGGGCAAGGTGATCCTGGACTGGACGGTCTAGGCGTCGCGGCGGAGGAGGCATCCATGGACACGGCATCGCGCCCCAACCCGCTCGCGTTCCTGGACGATGAGCTGGCGGCCCTCCGGGAGCGGCACCTCTACCGGCCGCTGCGGATCATGAGCTCCGCGCAGGGACCCGTCGTCTCGCTCGATGACCGTCGCGTCATCAGCCTGAGCTCGAACGACTACCTGGGCCTCTCGCACCACCCGCGCATGAAGCGGGCGGCGATCGAGGCCGTCGAGCAGTACGGCGCGGGCTCCGGGGCCGTGCGCACCATCGCGGGGACCATGGCGCTCCACGAGGCCCTCGAGGCGGAGCTCGCCGCGTTCAAGCACACGGAGGCCGTCCTCACGTTCCAGTCCGGCTTCACGGCCAACACGGGCGTGATCCCGACGATCACCGGGGAGACGGACCTCATCGTCTCGGACGAGCTCAACCACGCCAGCATCATCGACGGCATGCGGCTCTCGAAGGCGCCACGCAAGGTCTACCGGCACGCCGACATCGACAGCCTGCGCGAGGTCCTCGCCGACGCCACGGAGCGGGGCCGGGACGGCTCCGGCGCGCCGTACCGCCTCATCCTCGTGGTGACCGACGGCGTGTTCTCGATGGACGGCGACATCGCGCCGCTCGATCGGATCGTCGAGACGGCCGAGGCCTTCGGGGCCGCCGTCATGGTCGACGACGCGCACGCTTCGGGTGTCCTGGGCCGCGACGGGCGCGGGACGGTGAGCCACTTCGGCCTGGAGGGCCGCGTCGCGATCCAGGTCGGCACGCTGTCCAAGGCCGTGGGCGTGCTCGGCGGCTACGTGGCGGGTTCGCAGGCCCTGCGCGACGTCCTCGTCCAGCGGGCGCGGCCGTTCCTGTTCTCCACGAGCCACCCGCCCGCGGTCGCCGCCGCCTGCCGCGAGGCGATCCGGATCATGGTCGAGGAGCCGGAGCTGATCGAGCGCCTGTGGGCCAACACCCGCCGGTTCAAGGCCGAGATGACCCGGCTCGGCTTCGACATCGGCCACAGCGAGACCCCCATCACCCCCGTGATGCTCGGCGACAGCGAGACGACGATCCGCTTCTCGAACCGGCTGTTCGAGGCGGGCGTGTTCGGGACGTCGGTCGTGTTCCCGACCGTGGCCCTGGACCGGGCGCGCATCCGGACGATCGTGACGGCGGCGCACACCGACGAGCTGCTGGACCAGGCGCTGGAGGCCTTCGACACCGTGGGCCACGAGCTGGGGGTGATCGCGGGGTGACGCCGCAGCACCCCGTCGGGACGCCGGACCCCGCCGACACGCGTCCGCGCGCGGAGATCGAGCACGAGGTCTTCCGGGCCGGCCTCGGCGCCGGCCTGGGCGACGCGCGGGACCTGCCCCTGGACTCGCACCTCCACACCGTCCGGTCGCCGGACGCCAACGCCATGCTCGAGGCGTACTGCGTCATGGCCGCCGAGCGCGGGATCGCCGAGCTCGCCATCACGGACCACGTTGACTTCGACCCGTCGATGCCGGCCTATGGGTTCGCGTCGTTCGCGGACCGGGAGCGCGACGTGCGGGAGGCCGCGGCGCGCTGGGCCGATCGGGGCCTCGCCATCCGGTTCGGCGTGGAGATCACCTACGAGCGGGCCTACGAGGCGGACATCCGCGGCTGGCTGGGGCGCCACCCGCACGACTACGTGATCGGCAGCGTCCACGTCAGCGAGGCCTCGCCGTACAAGGCGTCCAACGTCGCGGGCTTCGTGGCCGGCCGCTCGCTGCCGGACATCGTGGCGCCGTACTTCGACGAGGTGATCGGCGCGGCGCGGTCCGGACTGTTCGACACCATCGGACACCTGGACTTCGTGAAGCGCTACCTGGTCCCGCACGTCCTGCCCGCGCAGCTCGCCGCGGCCCCCGAGCTGTACGAGCCGGTCCTGGCCGCGCTCGTGGAGACCGGAACGGCCCTCGAGGTCAACGCCTCCGGCCTGCGCCAGCTCCCGCGCGAGACGTACCCGTCGGCCGCGATCGTCGCGCGCTACCGGGCGCTGGGGGGCAGGCACGTGACCATCGGCAGCGACGCCCACCGAACGGAGTGGTTCGCCTACGGCCTCGGCAAGGCGTATCGTCAGGTGACGGGCGCCGGTTTCGAGGCGCTCACGTTCCGGCGCGGGGGCGATCGGGTCGAGATCCCCGTTGCCGACATGGGTCAACCAGCCGGGCCGGCCGAGGCCTAACACGGGGACGCGCGGATCGTTATGACGTTCGACGACGGGGCGATCGAACGCCTCGTGGGAGCGGCGCAGCAGGGTGACCCGGAAGCCTTCGGGGCCCTCTTCGACCACTTCTACGGGCCTGTCTACCGCTACGTCGCGGCCCGCGTCGGCCGCCCGAGCGACGCGGAGGACCTTGCGCAGCTCGTCTTCGTCAAGGCCCTGGAGGCCCTGCCGCGCTACGAGCTGCGGGGCATCCCCTTCGGGGGCTGGCTCTTCCGGCTGGCCAGGAACGTCGTGATCGACCACATCAGGACCCGCCGCGAACACGCGACGCTCGACATCATCGCCGAGCGCGCCACGACCGAGGACGGGCCGGACGAGCTGGCGCTGAGGCGCCAGGAGATGGACAGCGTCGCGCTCGCGCTGAAGCGGCTCACCCCGGAGCAGCGCGAGGCCATCGAGCTGCGGTTCTTTGCCGGACTCTCGGCGAAGGAGGCGGCCGAGGCCATGGGCCGGCAGGAAGGGACCATTCGCGGTCTCCAGTTCCGGGCCATCGCCGCGCTCCGGCGGGAGCTGGGGATCGAAGACCCGGCGAACGCGCTGCCACGGGCCGCAGGGACGACCCGATGAACGAGGACTGGGACGACATGACTGCTGCCGAACCGCTCGCGGGCGAGGAGCTCGAGCGGTTGCTGGCGCGCTACGCACGGGTCCGCCTGGAGCCGAGCGCCGCCCAGGCGCGGCGTGCCCGCGGCGCGGTCATGGAGGCGGCCTGGCGCCGCCGCATCGATCCCACGGGCAGGGTCGCGACCACGGCCGGCGTCCGGCCGGCCCGCCGCGCGCCGTTCGCGGGCTGGAGCCTCCGGCGCGTCGGTGTGGCGATGAGTGCCGCGGTGATGGCGGGGCTCCTGGTCGGCTCGTCGGCGTTCGCGGCGTCTCGCCCCGGCGGTCTGCTCTACGAGCCGCGCATCGCGCTCGAGGCGCTGATGCTGCCGGCCGACCCGTCCGCGCTCGTGGACGCCCAGCTCGTCCGGGCGCAGGCCAGGCTCGCCGAGGCGGTGGAGGCCGCCGGCCGCCATGACGACCCGGCGACGAGCGCCGCGCTGAACGCCTATGACGGCACGATCGACGAGCTGGACCAGGTCGAGGGCGCACCCGCGGCGCGGGCGCTCGAGGCCATCCAGGTCCACCGAACCATCCTTATGGGGATCGCGGCGAACGCCCCCACCGCGGCCGCCAACGGCCTGGCGCACGCCATCGCCAACAGCGACCGGGTGATCGCGGCCCTGGACACCCCTGGCGCCGGCAGCGGCGCAGGTGACCCGGGGGCGAACGGGGCCGGGAACGGGGCCGGGAACGGGAACGGCGCCGGGAACGGGAACGGGAACGGGAACCCTGGCGGCGAGCCCACGGCCAAGCCCGGCAAGACGCCGGACCCGAACGCGACACCGAGACCAGCCAAGAGCCCCGAGCCCGCGACGACGACGGCCCCGACGGCCACGCCCAAGCCGCCCAAGAGCCCGCCCCCGCACAAGACGCCGGATCCGGGCAAGCCCGACGGCGGTCGCCAGGCCGAGCCCACCAGCAGTCCGCGCCCGTAGCCCCGGGCGCCGGCCGGCCTCCGCCTACCCGGCGGCGCGATACCCTCGCGGGCATGAGCACACGATGCAGTTGACGGTGCTGGGCGCCGGACCCGCGTACACCGACCGCCAGGGTGCCTCGGGCGCCTGCTACCTGGTCTCACTGGGGCCCACGCGGCTGCTGCTGGACCTGGGGCAGGGCTCGTTTCCCCGGCTCTTCCCGCACGTGGCGCCGCAGGACCTGGACGCCGTCGTCGTGAGCCACCTGCACCCGGACCACTTCGTGGACCTCGTCCCGCTCCGGCACTACCTCCGCTATGAGTTCACCCCGGCGCGCCGCGTGCGCGTCCTCGGGCCGTCCGACCTGGGCGATCGCCTCGACGCGCTGCATGCCCACCGCGGGTTCGCCGCGGAGGCGCTCGACATCGCCACCCTCGGGGAGGCGGCGCACGTCGTCGGAGGGCTGACCGTGGAGGGCCACCTGGTGACCCACACGGACGAGAGCTACGCGATCCGGGTGGCACCGGTCGAGGGCGGTCCGGGCCTCGTCTACAGCGGCGACTGCGGCCGTGCGGAGGACATCGCCCCGCTGGTCCGGCCCGGCGACACCATCCTGTCGGAGGCGTCCTTCGGGCCCGGGCCCGTGCCGCCGGGGGCCATCCACATCGACGGCCCCGCGGTGGGCCGCCTCGCGACCGCCACCGGGTCGGCGCGGGTCCTCCTCACGCACCTCCAGATGGGCCACGACCCGGAGGCGACCATCGCCTCGTGCCAAGCCGCGTTCGAGGGGCCGGTGGAGATGGTCTGGCCGGGAGGCCAACTGGAGCTCTAGCCCAATGAGAAAGACCGGGGCGGCGGGCCCCGGTCTTTCGGTGAGTCGTCGTGCCCGCGGTCGCGGGCCCCGGGCCTAGCGGCCGGAGCGGCGGCGCGGCGTGAGGAGGAGGGTGGTCGCCAGGAGCCCGGCGAGCACCACGAGGACGATCTGGAGTCCACCCGAGGAGGACGACGGGGTGTCACTCGAGAGGGTGTCCGTGGCGGGCGGCGTGACCTTGGGCGTGCCGGTGGCCTCCTTAACGTCGCCCGTCGGGGTGGCCGTCGGGACGGGCGTGCCGGTCACTTCCTCGACCGAGCCCGTCGGGGTGGGCGTCGGGGTGATCTCCGGCATGGGCGTCGGGGTGGCGGTCGGGGTCGCCGTCGGGGTGATCTCCGGCATGGGCGTCGGGGTCGCCGTCGGGGTGGCGGTCGGGGTCGCCGTCGGGGTGGCGGTCGGGGTCGCCGTC
>JBBSCF010000106.1:0-8878 GCA_038250545.1 Candidatus Limnocylindrales bacterium
ACCCCGGGCATCTTCCTGGCCGTGGCGATCGGCCGGATCGGATGCTTCTTGACCGGTTGCTGCGCCGGACAACCGACGCGGTCACGATGGGGGCTTTGGTCATCCGATCGCAGGATCGGCGCCCGCCGGATCCCGACGCAGCTGCTCGAGTCGGCGAGTGGCCTGGCGCTCGCGCTCGCGTCGACCGGCGCCGTGTTCGGCCACCTGTTCCTTGGGACGGGGCTCACGTTCCTCGCGTCCATCCTGCTCTACGTAGCCGCGCGTCAGGCGCTGCTTCGCCTTCGTTCCGAGTCCCGGCCGTTCTCGTGGCGCCGAAGCGCGCTTCTTCCGCACGAGGCCTCATGACAAAGCAAGCCGGCCCCGGACCGAACCACCGACACGCAGCACTGGCCCATCTTCGGCCGGCGACGGTTCGCCGCTGGTTTCTCAGCGTGGTCCCAGACGTGACTCAGGTGCTCTCACACAAGTTGCGTGGAATGCAGCCACGCCCATGCACAGAGTGAGCCCGCTCCTCGCCCTGATCAGTCTGCTGTTCATCGGTGGGTCGAGCGCCCTTGCGTTTTCCGTTCCGGCTCCTACGAGCTGCGAGCGATCGGCGACGGGACGCTCACCACGTCCCTTGACAGTCATCTCTGCCGGTCGCAGCGGCCCGGCCACAGCGGGGACCGGCTCCGCGGTAGCGGCTGTGGCGCCGCGACGCGGCAGCTTGCATGAGCTCGTCGTCAGCTTCCTGATCGCGGGCGTCATCGTTGCGGCTGGTCTTGCGGTCGTCTGGCGAGCAGAGCGCCACCAGCGGGAGTTGAGGCGCTGACGCGCAGCCCGATGGTGACGGGAGCCTCCTCCCACCGCGCTGTGGGCCGACCTTGCTAAACCGACAGTCTCAGCCGGCTCTCAGGTGCGCGTCAGGTTTCCGCGCGAGGGTCGATCCGGTCCACGCTCGATGCCGAGGGCCAAGATGCCGATCGTCGATCGCGACCCAACAGCGGCCGCACGGGGATGATCCTCGCGCTGCCATGGACCGGATGCGCATGATCGCACCACGGGCGCCATCATCTGCGGAACCGCGCGCGATACGCCGCGCGATCTCCCGAGGGGCGGGGCCCGGATGACGACCTGGAGAATGGGGACGACATGAGCGACGCGGCGCGCATCCTTGTCGTTGATGACGATCCGAAGATTCGGACGGTCGTGCGCCGCGGCCTCGCCTACGAGGGCTACCGGGTTGTGGAGGCAGGAAGCGGCGGGGAGGGCCTCGAGAAGGCTCGCGAGCACCTCCCCGATCTCGTGATCCTCGACATCATGATGCCCGGCATCGACGGCCTCGAGGTCACTCGTCGGCTCCGCGCAGCGGGTGACGACATCGGCATCCTCATGCTCACGGCGCGCGACGAGCTGGCCGACCGTGTCCAGGGGCTCGAAACCGGCGCTGACGACTACCTCGTCAAGCCATTCAGCTTCGAGGAGCTCCTCGCCCGCGTGCATGCGCTCCTGCGGCGCCGAGCAGCCCCCTCCGGCGAACTGCTTCGCTTCGGTGACCTCGAGCTCGACGTCGACGCTCGCGAGGCCACCCGAGCAGGCCGGACGATCGAGCTGACGACCACGGAATTCAATCTCCTCGTGTTGTTCATGCGCCACCCACGCAAGGTCCTGACCCGGGACGTGATCATGGAGCACGTCTGGGCCTACGACTTCGAGGGTGAATCCAACGTCCTCGAGGTCTACGTTCGGTATCTGCGCAACAAGTTGGAGGCAGACGCCGAGCCGAGACTGATCCACACCGTCCGGGGGGCGGGCTACGTGCTGAAGGGGTGATCCAGGTTCAGCGGCACCTCTCTATCCGGACCCGGCTGGCCCTGCTCTACACAGGGCTCCTTGCCGTGGCGCTCGTCGCGTTCGGCGCCGGCACCTTCATGCTGCTCCGCCAGGAGCTCCTGAAGGCGTTTGACGCGAGTCTCGCCGCCAACGCCGAACACGCAGCCGGGGCTTTCGCACAGGACGTCGATTCAGCAGGGCATCTGCATCCAGCCGCACGCCTGCTCGAACAGCTGGCATCGACGGGCGGACGGGTCATCGTCCTTGACCGGAACCGGGCAGTGCTCGCGGACTCCGCCCAACCGGGAACCCCGTCACCGCCGCTGACCGAGGAGGACGTCGCGAACGCTGAACGCGACGCTCACCTCGTGCGCACGTTCGTGACGCCGGAGGGTGACCCGCGCCGCTTCACGCTCCAGACGATCGGACTTCCCGACGGGCAGCCGCTCGGGTATGTCATCTGGGCCGACTCGACGCGGCCCCTCGATGACTTGCTGCGAACCGTGGGGTCAGCGCTTCTCGTTGGGGGGTTGATGGTCGCCGGCTTCGCCCTCGCAGGCGGGCTCGTCCTCGCCAGGCGGGCCCTCGCGCCGGTCACTGACGTCACGGAGACGGCCCGAGCGATCTCGCTCTCGGGCGACTTCGCGGCTCGCGTCGAGGGCAGCCATCGCCGGGATGAGGTCGGCGAGCTGGCACTGGCGTTCAACGAGATGCTCATCGCTCTCGAACAGAACCACCAGACCCTCCAGCGGTTCCTCGGCGACGCGTCACATCAGCTGCGGACGCCGGTGACGACGATCCGGGCGAACCTCGACCTGGCCCAGCGACCAGGTCTTCCCGACGCGGAGCGGGCGGCGATCCTGGCGGACGCACGCGACGAAGCTGAGCGGATGGGCCGCCTCCTGGGTGACCTGCTCTCGCTCGCCCGGGCTGAGTCGGGCACGCACCTCGAGTTTGCCCCCGTCGAGCTTGACGCCCTGCTCGTCGAATCGGTGCGCCGAGAGCGACGCGCAGCCGCGCATGTGCGGATGAGCGTCTCCGCGGTCGAGCCGGCGATGGTCAATGGGGACCGGGACCGGCTGCGCGACCTGTTCGCCATCCTGCTTGACAATGCCGCTCGCTACACCCCGGCCGGCGGCAGCGTCGTCGCCTCCCTCGAAGTGAAGAGCGGGTGGGCGGCCGTTCGCATCGTGGATACGGGCATCGGCATCGACGACACGGACCGCGAGCGGCTCTTCGAACGCCTCTATCGCGGCACACGCGCCCGAGCGATGCGGCCGTCGGGCACCGGGCTCGGTCTCGCGATCGCGCTCTGGATCGTTGAGGCCCACGCGGGAACGATTGAGCTCGTCAGGCGGGATGAGGGAGGGACGATCGCCACGATCACGCTCCCCGTTCGCGTGTCGTGACCACCCCCTGGGCCCGCGTGGTCGCGCTGTTCCATCGCCGGCGAGCCACGCCCCGGCGGCAAAGCGCTCAGCCACTGGTCTGCAGCTCGCCGATCCGGTAGAGGGCGTCGGGATCGAGTGGGGCCCGGTCGAGCAGCACTAGGCCGAGCGCGGTTTCGAGACCGCCGTGCCATCGGTTGCCGGTCCCCGGCAGTCTCGGGACGGGGGCGCCTCACCCGCCAATCCGCAGCAACCCATCGGCCAGCATGACTCCGCCCACGAGGCGGACACACTGGCGATCGATAACGCGCGACACGATAGGGCGTTCTCGGGCCGTCATCGACGATGCCCCTGCTGTGGGCGTCCGCCACCGATCGGAGCTCGGTTGCCGTCGAGGAGCCAAATGTCGGCCGGGACTTCCATGCGTCGCTGGAGGAGGACGTACAGCTCGTTGAGGCACGCGACGCGCTCGACAGCACGGCGGTAGTGATCCCCTCCTGGCTGCGCGACCTGGCGATCCACCTTGGCCTCCCGCATCTGCGCGGCAAGGATGTCGAGCGCTTCCGGCAGTCGCCGGGCGGGATTCGGGGAGGCGATCCTCGCACCCTGTGAGCGCGTCCTGGCGCCCGCGTCGTGCCACCGAACAGTGTTCGTCATGCCACCAGTGGAGCACCGGTCGCTGAGGGCCCGATGAGGAGGACCTGCAGATTCGATGAGTGCTGGCGAACTCGCGCCGCCGGTGGGATCGACGAGCTCGCGGCCGTGGCCGGTATCGACGCTCACCCGGACGATCGAGGCAGACGGTCAGTTCGCCTCAGCGCCCGCGGCAAGCAGGTCAGCTGCCGGCGTGCTTCGAGAGGTCGGCGAACGTCGAAGCGAGCCCGACGCCGATTGCGAGCAGCACGATCGTGATGCCGGCGACCATTGCCGTGGCGGCAACGCCTGGGACTGTCGCGATCGGCTCTTGGGCGGGGTCGTGACCGCCCTTGCCCAGGGTGCGCGAGGAACCCATGCCGTGCTTCAGGCCGGAGGCCACGAGCCACCAGTTCACCGGATAGGCGAGCAGCCCGCCGACGATCGTAGCGATGGCCATGACGCCCCAGAACCGCCCACTCGTCGGCTCCATCGCCGAGGGATCCTGGGTCGTGAGCACGACCATGACCGGGAGCATGCCGGCCATCAGCGCATTCATCGACAGCCACTCCGGCAGGACCGTAGCGCGGACTGCCGCGAGGTAGCTCCCACCCTTCATCGCCTTCATGAACAGGGCCTGGAAGATCAACAGACCGAAGGCGAACCCAGCCGCGTACTCGATGATGAGATCGATGCCCAGGGGCAACGCGAGCGTCCCGGTGATCGCGGCGGCGGCGATGACGCCGGTCGCGTCGCCGGCCATGCAGTGGATCGTCGAACCGACCGCCTGCTTCCAACGTGGGGCGACGAAGGCCTCGTGGCTCACTCCGCTTGGCTGCCGGCACGAGGCCACATACACGATGAGGCCAACCGGCCCGGTGTAGAGCAAGACGAGGATCCAGCCGAGCTTCATCACGCCCATCGCCGGAGTCCTGGCCAGCAGGTCGTAGGCGACGTACGCCGTCGAGGCGAGCGTGAGGATGAACCACAGCGCCAGCAAGGTATCGATGATCCGGCCCTCCATTCTCTGTCAGGAGCTGCCCTGATTGTCGAAGAGGGCAGGCGAACTGCCTCGCTCAGTGCGCCAGCTCCAAGAGGTTGCGACTCATGACGGCCAAGAAGGCACCGGTCCGCCGCGACCACGGAACGAAGATGCCAGCGCTCAGTAGGCTACACGACAGCGGTCGGACCGTGTCCGCGTCCGATGAGGACATCCGGAGGCGAATGATCAAGGACGGGAACGGCCAGGATGTCGGCAAGATCGAATACCTCCTGATCGACGATGTCGAACAGAAGGTCCACTTCCTGGAGATCGCCTCCGGCGGTTTCGTGTGACGGGCTGCTACCCGTGTCTCGCCTCAGCCTGACAGAGTGGGCCTGGCTGATCTCGCCGCCGGTAACCTGTAGGAAGATCTCCCACTTCAGTGAAACCCCGATGTCGTCTGCAATCCCGTCAGCCGGGTTTAAACTCCGAGCCGGGTACAACTCGAACCAGCGCAGAAGCCCGAAAGCTCACAAGAAAGGATAAGTGTATGCAACGCAATGACCGAACCCGTCACCAGGGCCCCCGCATGATGCCGTGGCCAGTGAAGGACGAGGATGACATCGTCGCCGCCGACACCACATGGGGCAAGCTCCAGCCGCTCGAGGCAGCACCCGGCGTCCAGACTGTCGGGGAGTTGGAACTGATGGAACTAGTGTCTCAGGGTGCGACGGTTGTCGACTGCCGCTCGGCGGGGACCATCAACGGTCAGACCATACCCGGATCGGTGAACATCCCACATGACCAGATCACCGAACGGCAAAACGACCTAGATCCCGACCGGATCTCGATCCTGTTCTGCAACGGACCACAATGCCCCCAATCACCCACCGCCATCGTTGAGCTGCTCGAACACGGGTACCCGGCAGCGGCGTTGGCCTACTACCGCGGTGGTATGCACGACTGGCTCACGCTGTCCATGCCCACCGAACCGGCCGACGACTGAGCACCTCCACCATCAACGCTCTGTCCGGTCCCAGCATGGTCGAGACCGAGGCTTGACCACCCCAGCGACCGGTCCTGCTCCGCCCGGGTCCGTCGTGTCCGCCCCGATAGGTGTTCGCTCCGAGACCAGGCACCCGAGACGAGATCCGTACGATCGCCACGACGCTGTGTCACCTTGTGGTTCTGTGAAGCTCCGTGAGACACGTCGTGATGCGCTGCTCTGTCAGTCCACCTCCCTGGGCGGTGGCGTCCCAGCATCGCTGGAACAGTGAGGACGGCTTAGGCTCCGAAGCGGACCTGGAAGTTCGCAAAGGAGGACTCCGCCGCGGAACGAAGGATAGCCCGGAGCACCAAGATCGAGGAAGCCATCGAAGGGGTGCTCCTCGGAGGGTTCGACGATCCCGACCGTCTCAGCGAGTTCGGGCGCCTCGGCGCCCAGCTGGCGCTGCAGCGCGCGGTCGAGGAGGAGGTCACGGCGTTCCTCGGCCGGGCCCGCTACGAACGGGCGCCCGAGGCCCGGGGTTCGCGCAACGGCCATCGGCCCCGTCGGGTCCAGACCGCCGAGGGCGAGATCAGCATCGCGGTTCCCCAGGTCCGTGACAGTCTCACTCGCTTCGTGAGTGCGACCATCCCCGACACCAAGGCGGTCATCCGGACCCGACCATTGGAGGCGCTCGTCATCGGGGCCTAAGTGCGGGTCCTGTCGGACCGCGACATCGAGTCCCCCGCGCGAGAGGCCGGCCTCGGCTCGATCAGCAAGACCACCGTGTGCCGCATCTGCCGGGAGCTGCGTGACCGCTACCGGGCCTTCCGCGCCCGCTCCCTCGCCGAGGTCCGCCTGCTGGCGTTGTTCCTCGATGCCATCTACCTGTCGGTCAGACCCGACGGTCCGAAGGAGGGGGTGCTCGTGGCCCGGGGCTTCACCACCGAGGGTGAGCGGGTGCTACTCGATGTCTGTCTCGGTCAGCGCGAGCGCACGGAGGACTGGCTCGACCTCGGCGGGGGCTCAGCGCCCGGGGTCTGCGCAGCCCGCTACTCGTGGTGAGCGACGGGGCACCAGGGCTGATCAGGGCCATCACCGAGCTCTGGCCCGACGCCGACCGCCAGCGGTGCAGCGTCCACCGACTATCGGTTGACCGGCCCTCGGAGCCACGCGTCTGCGAAGGCGGCCTGAGAAAGCTTCCCGGGTGTCGGAGGGCGTGGCAGACTCGTTGCCTGGTCTGATACGAGAGGAGCCGTCATGGACGTTGCCGTCGTCAGGGATGCACAGGGGCACCGGCTGCAGGGCGCGGCCCCGGACGTGTCCCTGGTCAACCGATTCCTCGAGCACATCGAGACCCGAGCGTTCTCCCCGGCCACGGTCCGTGCCTACGCCTACGACCTGCTGGACTTCACCCGGTTCCTCCGCGACGGTGCGCTCACCTTGGCCGACGTCCAGCCGAGTGATCTCTTCGACTACCTCGCCTGGCAGGCATCCCCAAGGGCAGTGCCGACATGGTTTTCGCCGCGGTGCGCACGATCTTCGCCCAGCCCGCCGCCGCCTCGGTCAAGGAGCAGCTCGGCGAGATCGCCGACAAGCTGACGCCACGGTTCCCCGCCGTGGCCGCGATGCTCAGCGAGGCCGCGGAGGACGTGACCGGCTTCACCGCCTTCCCCCAAGCCCACTGGCGCAAGATCTGGTCGACGAACCCGCTATCGGTTAACCGGCCATGGAGACAAGGAGGTGAAACGCCGCACCGACGTGGTGGGCATCTTCCCCAACGAGGCCGCCGTGACCCGGCTCGCCGGGGCGGTCCTGCTCGAGATCCATGACGAGTGGGCCGTGGCTGAACGGCGCTACCTGTCCGAGGGCTCGATTGCGATGCTTGATCGGCTCGGCGATGATGATGCGACGAGGGAGGTGGACGGAGCGAAAGCCCTACTGCTGACGTCCTGACGGACGTCCCGACGACCCGTCGCTGAGCATCACGACGGCTCGCTCATTTCTCACCACTCCAAGGGCCACGGCCACGCCGTGTCCGGGCCCCTCATGGCCGACGTGAACTCTGTCGTTGTCATCGGTTTATCACTAGACCCGGGGCCCTCCAGGGACCGCATCGCCTCTTCTCCTACCGGTCAAATCTGTCGTACCTCGGGACTGCCGGGAGAATACCGGGTGATCTTGCCCGCCGACTTCCCCCTACCTGAACAGGTGGCCGTCTTCCAGAACAGGTGGCCGTCTTCCAGGTCCGGAGCGCATCGTCCGCCTCGCTGGACATCCCATCGAGCCTCGCGGCATCTGACCGCGATCGCCTGTGTCGAGGACTTGCCTGAAGTGACCGTCAACAGGTGTCAGATCTCGGCTACAACCAGCCCGATGGTGCCAGGTTCTCCGGCTACCGGGCGCGCGCCAATCGGGACGCGCGCTACTGGTGCTGGCGGTGGCCGTCCGATCCTTCATCGACCTGAATATGGGTGGAATGGGCGTAGCCGTCAGGATCAGCGACGAATGCAGCATGGCAGGCATGGCTGCAGAAGTGGAAGGTACCGCCTTCATACTCGTCGCTGATGGCTGCGTCCTGCGGACGGATCTCCATGCCGCAGACGGGGTCTCTCACGATGTCAGCCATAGCGTCGGTCCTCCGATGTTGGGGTTCGAGAGCAGGTCAACCTCGTCGCCCCGGCCCCGGAGCATGGATGGGCAGGCTTGGACGGAACTGAATCGCGCCTGAGAGATGCTGAGCGACTCGTCTGGTCCTAGGTGAACTACACCTAGGGTCCTAATGCTTATCCCGTTGCTTCAGCAGACCACAACATGTAGTGTCGGGTCGTGGCCCGACCACCGTTCCCACGCGACCTCGGTGAGTTCCTGCAGTCCTTCCGGGACGATGAGGCGTGCGTGCGCTATCTCTTGCGGTGCCGCTGGCCCGATGGCTTTCGCTGTCCCTCGTGTGACTTCGATCGAGCCTATGTCCTCGAAGCCCAGGGTCGCTGGCAGTGCGCGGATCCCGATTGCCGGCACCAGGTCTCGCTGACAGCCGGCACGATCCTCCACCGGACCAAGCTGCCCCTCACGACG
>JBBSCF010000107.1:0-8855 GCA_038250545.1 Candidatus Limnocylindrales bacterium
CGGCGTCCGCGTCAGCGACGCCGACATGAAGACCCTCTACCTCGAGGCTGACCCGTTCCACGGGGAGTGGAACTACTCGCTGCTGCCGAGGCTCATGCTCCCGCAGGAGTGAGCGGGCTTATTTCGTGGCGGGCCCTAAGCATCCCAGCATCTGTGCCGGCCTGGCCGGAACGGAGTGAGCCCCATCCTTCACGCTGCCGGTTCTGACATCAGCAGCAGTGGGCCGCCGAGACCGCCGGCGAGCTGCGAGGTTGCGGCCGGCGTCTGGGGCTACGTCGCCAACGACCGGCGCGCGATCGAGAACTGCGCGATCGTGCCGCTTGCCTCCTCCGGGCCAATGGAGAAGGCGGTCGACATGGTCGTCGCCCGCCGCTTCAAGGCCCGCGGCGTGAGTTGGTTCCGGCGCGGCATGTCGGCTCTCGTCCGCCTCCGGATCCTCCGCCTCAACCGCACGTGGGACCGCTACTGGTCCGGCCGCTTCGCCGCGGCCCTGCAGCCCGGGCGAGCACCTCCTGAGGGGCGAGCACAGAAGTAGGGATGCTTACAGGTTGCTCATCGCGTGTCCCTTTGATCGCGAGATCGAGGGAGGCCAGCTCTGTCTTCTAATCACCGAGCCGCTTCGCCGCCGAGGTGCTTCCGCACCGCGATCCGGCGGAGGATCGCGACGAGGTTGTGCAGGCTGGCTCATGATCCCGTTCGAACTCGAGCTCCTGAGGATCCCGAAGAACGTCTCGACCCCGCCTTTGCTCCGCCCACGTCGACGCGGATCTGTGCATCGCACGCCGCCCCACCGCGGAGTGGCCCTCTGCGCCGCTGGCCATGTCCGGCCCGGAGAAACGGCAAAGACGACCACCGGTTCGTGCGAGTCGGTCCAAGAGCGCACCGTGTTCGCGAGGCTGATCCGACCCGCGGGCCGTCGCCCGTACGCAACAGCTGTACACCTCGCCCCGCTTCGCCGGTCGTGTCCGCCGTAGCCTCGGGGACAGCGGTGACGGGCGAGGCGCCGGTCGTCGCGGGACTTCGTCCTCGTTGGGCTGGCGGCGTGCGCCGCGGTCCGACGATACGGGCTGCGGCTGGAGCCCTCTCCGGCAGCCCCGGACAGCCCCCGCGATTCCGGCACCCGACCCCACAGACCGCCCGCGTCCGGCCCTGGCGTCCGAAACACGGGTGCAGGGCCCTCTATGAGGTCGCCCACCATGCCGCTGTTGTTCGCACACCACCAGGCCCCGTCCGCCCCGGCCAACCGGTCCCGCCACGCCGACCCCCGCCGGGTCCGCGATGGGGGCATCGGGCCCGGATCCCTGCCCCGGTTCCCGTGCGCGGGAACGCCCCCGAAGCCGCGGGACCCCACACCATGATCGGGACGTTCCGTCCGGCTCCCCATCCCGCCAGGCGTGGGGTGCTCGATCCCGGGTTCCTGGGCATCCGCGACCGCGCGGTCCTCGAGCTCCTCCATCGCACCGACGTCGCCACCACCGGCCAGCTCGTCACCCTCGTCTTCCGCCGCCGACAGACGGCGCAGGAGCACCTCGCCACGCTATACCGCGCGGGCTGGATCGAGCGGGCCGTCCTGCCGCCGGCCAGCCGGGGTGGTGCCCCGCTCGCCTTCCGGCTCTCCGCCCGTGCCCGTCGCCGCCTGGGTCTCGGTCCCCTCACGCGCGGACGCGCGGGCACGCAGCTGCGCCACTCGCTCAACGTCGTCGAGACCGTCGCCACCCTCGCCGGGATGGATCCCGGTACCGCCGACCCCCAGGCCGTCCGCGCCTGGCTGCCCGAGCGCGCCGCCGCAAGGGTCGGGCTGCGCGACGTGTTCCCCGACAGCATCGTCGCGCTCGGCCTGCCCACCGGCTCAGGGGTCCTGTGCCTCGAGATCGACCAGGCCACCGAGCACGCCCCGGTCATCCGCGCCAAGCTCGCCCGGTACGAGCCCGCCCTGCGCAACCGGCAGGGCTGGGGCGTCCTGTTCGTCGTCGAGTCGCCTGTCCGCGCCGCCTACCTCGCGCGGGTGGGGCGCGACGCCGAGTGCGCCCATCGCCTGATCGGCAAGGCCTGGGTGGCGGTTCTCGGCGACCTCGCGGCGGAGGGTCCCGGCGCCACGCTGCGCCAGATCACCCCGGGCGGCGGACGGACCACCCTCGCCGCGGTCCTGCGCGACCCTCGGCCCCGCCGCTGCCCGACACCGGTCGGGAGCGACGCCTGGATCGAGCTGCTCGCCTTCGGCGGCGCGGAGGACACGGCCGAGGCGCTCGCGTGACCGGGGATGACCCGATGGGGCTGTCTCCGTCGGATCCCCACGCACCCGCGTGCGGGCTCGCGTTCGTCCTGGCCGAGGGACTCCGGCACATCGCCGAGCGGCGTGCGAAGGCGGGCCCGCGACGGGGTACGATGCGCGTCCGCCGACCCTCAGCCATGACCGTACGACCGATGCCAGACTCTCGAACCCCGCTCCGCTCCCGCACCCGCCGCCGCGTCCGCCGCCGCACCGGCATCCCTGCCCTGTGAGCGCGGTCCGTACCCCCGTGCTCCCGCGCCTCCCCCGCGAGGCGGCCGAGCTGCGCGGCCGGCGTGCCGCCCGCTGGATCCGCGAGATCACGCCGGGCCAGCTCGACCGCTGGGGCCCGCCCAGCCAGCGACGGATGCAGGACACGGCGATCGCCGAGCTCGGCCTGGCGGACACCGGGCTCGCGTGGACCGTTGGCCGCTCCGGCTGGTCGGGCCCCGACTCCATGGACGAGCCGCCCGCGACCCGCACCCCGGAGTTCCGGGCCATGCTCGCGGCGGCCGAGGCGGGCGCCTTCGATGTCCTGCTCTTCGGCTACACGGCGCGCTACATGCGCGACCTTGCGCTCGCGCTCACCTACCGGCGCTGGTTCCACCGCCAGGGCGTGGTCGTCTACATCTGCGACGACCGGATCCTGTCGTCCAACGCCGCCGACTGGGAACGCCTGGTCGACAAGGCGAAGGCGGCCGAGATCAACTCGCGCGAGCAGAGCCGCAACGTCCGGGCAGGCTACGCCGCCAAGCTCGAGACCCACCGCGACCCGGGCGGACATCCCCCGTTCGGCTTCCGGCGCGCGGGCACGACGAAGGTGGTCGAGGTCGACCCCGAGCGGATCGGGACCGCTTTCCGCGCGTACGAGCTCGCCGTTGCCGGCCTGACCGACCGCGAGGTCGCCGGGCGCCTGGGGCTCGGGCTCCACACCGTGCGGGGCATCCTCACCTCGCCGCTGTACCGCGGCCGGCTGCGCGACGGCGCCCAAGCCAACTGGCCAGCGGTCGTCGACGAGGCGACCTGGCACCGGGTAGCCGACCTGCGGGCCGCCCGCAACCGGCGCTCGCCGGGCCGGCCCGAGACCCGCCGGACCTATGCGCTCCCGATGCTCGCGTGCGCCGCCTGCGGGCGCCGTCTCGTGGGTGACAAGGACCACTACCGCCATCTCGAGGCCTGTGAGCCCTTCATGGCGGCCCGACCCGCGGGCGGTGATGTGCGCGGCCGCCACACCCGGATCCCGGGCCAGAGCTACGGTCGCGACGAGTACGAGGCGATCGTGCCGTTCATCCTCGAGCGGGTGCGCCTCGGGGCCTGCGACGTCGCTGCCGCGAGCGAGACCTATGCGCGGGGAACCGGGGCCGAGCCTGACCAGCTGCGCCTGGCACGGATCGAGGAGGAGCGCGAACGGGCGCTCGCCGCCTATCGCCGGGACCGCGACACGACGGCGCTGGAACAGACGATGCGTGAGCTCGACGACGCCGAGCAGGCGGCCCGCGGCGAGGGACGGGCGCGTCCGCAACTGGCGCCCGATGAGGTCCGCCGATACCTCGAGCACCTGCCGGACTGGTGGCGGGATGCGGACCCGGAGGATCGCCGGGCGCTCGCGGTCACGCTGTTCGAGCGGATCCGGGTGCTGGGGGTCAACCGCGTCTGGGTGGAACCGACGCAGGAGGCGCTCCACCACGGACTGGCGGGAGCCTTTGGACCTGATGAGGTCGAAATGGTCGGGGCGAGAGGATTTGGGCCTGCGGAACCCAGCTCATTCGTCGCCACTCGGCACGGTTGCCCTCGAGGCCCGAGCCCGCTCCTCGACCCGCCTCGGCCGACTGGGCCCGCCGCCGGCAACAGGGGCGCCGGACCACAGGGGTCGGCCTTGGAGTGTCTCGGAGCTGGTCGGGGCGAGAGGTCTTGGCCCCTATCGAAATCACCTCATCGATGTCGGGCGACGCCCACCGCCGCGTGGGCTGAGGGTGCTCGGGTCTGCGCGCCCACTCTACGTCTCGGTCGTCCTCGCGCTGGCATGCCTGCGCCAGATGAAGCGTGGTCCGGCAAGCTCCGAGCCAAACTGAAATTGTGGGTCGACCTTGCCCTCGAGCGCCTCCAGGCTGGCGGTCGCCTTCTCGATGAGCGCCCGCAGGGAGGTGGCGTAGAGCATCCGAAGCTGCGCTCGAGCTTCCTCGCCATCGGCGAGCTCGCCCCTATGCAGGCGCTCGGCGTAGTCGTCGACCTGGTCGGTCAGGCGCCCGAGCCACCACGCTTCGGAAGCGACGCCGATCAGGGTCTGCGTTCGCGCCGCCGTCTCAGGATCGCCCCAGTTGTCCGCGTCGGACGACAGCTGCTTGAGGAGCTCGATGTCATCCCCGGCGGTCAGGAGTCGGGAGAGCTTTCGGGCGTTTCCTCCAGCTGCGAATGCTCCCTGACGTAGCAGGTGGCCCGCGAAACGCTCACCAAGCGTGTAGCGGTCCTCGTCGTCGAGGCTCAGGGCCTTCTGGTCGCTCGCGTCGAGGAGCGACTTCGTCTGCACCTCAAACAGGCGGTTGAAGTCGACGAGCCCGCCGGGGAACCCGAGCGCCTCATCGGCAGGCAGTGGGTGGATGCCGAGTTCGAGGTCGTCCCGCTGCTTGTCGTCGAGCTTGCGGACTGCGCCCATGAGGACGCGTCCCCGTGGCGGCCAGCCCTGCTCGCGGTTGCCCGTCAGGTTCGCGATCTCGCAGTCATCCGACAGGACCATCGCCATGCGTTCGTGACCGAGCGTCAGAACGACGTCGTCTGGGTCCATCGTGGCCCGCGCCATGATCTCGTAGTCGCCGTCCTGGTCCGGTGCCTGGCCCCTCGGGATCCAAGCGACGATGCCTCCCGAGAAGGTTCTCTTGAACATCGCGGCGGAGTCTGCACGAACGTAGGAGTCGAACAACCACTCCGCCCGAAAGACATCACCGAATCGCAGGTCTGCCCCCGCTTGTGTGTACACGCGTCACCGACTCATACGCTCGGCGATCGTCGGGCGCACGTAGCGCCACGAACCGCCTTCCGCAGGCGCGGGTTCAGTGGGGTCAGGGGGCAGGATGACAGGCTGGTAGGCGGCCCATGCGCGGTCAGCCTCGACCTGCACAAAGCCGTTCCAGCCCTCGCCGGTGAAGGCATCCGACTCCACGTACGCCTGGGCGCGGGCTCGCACGGCATCCATCGCGTCGAAGCGCAGCAGCGGCAGGAAGTCCCACTCAGGAGCGAGATCGTCGCCGGCCCGCGCCGCGCGTAGAGCCCGCTCCAACCGCACGGTCGCGATAACGCGCGCACCAGCGAGCGCACCGCGCTCGGCGAACCACTCGACGGCTTGGGCGGCCACGGCGAACCCTGGCTCAGCCACAAGGTGCTCGACTTCATCGAGATGCTGGACAACGATGGCCTTTGGATCGGACGTCTCATCCGTCGGGCTCATCGCATCCTTGGCCTGGCGCAGCCGATGACGGGCCTCGGTGATCTGACCTTCGCTGAGAAGCCTCTTGATCTCCTCACGCTTCGTGTCGACGAGCACTCGCGTCGCCGCCTCGTCCTCGTCGGCAAGGCTGTTCAGCGCCAAGACCTTCTCGGGCAGACCGGTCGACCCCGGAAGGGTGCCTTCCTTCTTGTGGGTGAAGTACGTGCGCCGCGGATAGTCCAGGATCTCCAAGATCGGATCGAGCGGCCTCTTGAGGCGCGCGGACAGGCCCGTGATGAGGTCGTGGATAGTGCCGGGGTCCGGCTCTCCGACGGACTCGGCCTCAGCAAAGGTGATGCCCGAGGCGACGAGCTGCAGACGGTACTGGCGCCCCGACTTCGTGGGGTCCCCCAGAACGAAGGAGCCGAAGAGCTTCGGCTGGGGCTGCGGGATCCAGGGGTCGTCCAGCAGGAGTCCCTTCGGATCGTGGAGAACGAGGGTCTGCGCGCTCGCACCGCTGATCGGGGTCTCGTCGTGGACCCCGAGCGGGAACCCGGTGGGCAGGGATCGGTCCGCGAGCCGCGGCTCCCACACCGTCGCTACAGCCGTCTGTGTCACTGCGCTGTCCCCCCGAGACGATCGAGTCCTTCTGGCAGGAAGCTCCTCCCGAAGACCTTGGTCATCCACCCGTGATAGCGGCCCATGCGCTCCACGATAGCGGTGATGTCCCAGGCGTTCTGCCCGGTCGTCGAGATGTCGGTGTCGATCACATAGACCGAGGATGGCGCTTCCGCGGGTCGACTGACGTAAGCATGCCGGAACCGCATCTCGTCGTCGCCGAGGACAAGCCGGCCCTGCTGCGTGGTCTCTACCACGCGCGGGTCCCGAAGAAGACTCGACGCGTCCCCGAGGAGGGTTGGCGACAGTAGACCGGCCCAGTCGTCGATCGTGGCTACGCCTTCGAGTTGAAGTTCGTCGACGTAGCGCAGGCCCAGTCGGGTGAAGAGCGTCGGCGCCCCATGCTCAGCCACGAGCCTGAGGACGCGCTCGACCTCGGGCAAAAATGTCTGCCAGCCTTCGTATCGAGTCGTCTCGAAGCTTGCCGAAGCCGGGCCGATGGCGATCACGCCCGTGCCCGCCTGGTTGCCGAAGCGAATAGCGGTCTGCTCAGTCCTCGGCGGTGTCGGGCCCTGCGGGGTCACGGCGAACGTGACCTCCTGCACAGGGTCGAGCGACAGCGGGTAGGCGTCAGCCAGCGCCCGCTGGATGGTTGCCTGAATCGCCGGATCGGCGAGCCCATGCGCCATCGGATAGCGGACCTGGGCCACCACGACCTTGAGGGGATTGCCGGCGCCGAACCGCAGCCTGGGCCAAGCCTCCTCGTCGAATGTCATGGTCCGCCCCCTTGCCGCATCTGGTCAGCACGATCGTAGCACTACGATCTGAATTATGAGTGCTGGTCGAGTGCCGTCAAGTGGAAGAGTTGGACCGGTACCTCCGGGCACGCCGGACGACTAGCCTTGCCGCGAGAAGGTTCTGGGCGACCACAGCGTCGCTTGCGCACCTCGTACGGCGACAATCGGCACCTTGACGGCAGCTGACGTGGTCGCACAGCATCGCGGTGGGATGCGCCGGCGGCCTCTCCCGACCGCTCCGAGGGGGCGCGGCCTGCCATCAGACAAGGATCATGACGCGCCTTCGCCCAGCCTTCACCGGCATCGTCCTGCTCCTGGACGTGGGGATGTGCCTCGCCGGATGCGGTGCGCGAGCACCGCGAAGCGCCATCTGGCGGACCTGCGCGCCCGGTCGGGTCTCACGACTGAGCAGCTGATCTACGGGGGACGGGCGGAGGGCTGGCTCGTTGTGCCGGGCCTGGAGCCGGGCTGACCGGCGGGACTGGGCGCGGTCAAACCTGACGCCGCACGAAGACCTGCTCGATCGGAAGCCCGAACAGGTCAGCCAGCCGGAACGCGAGGGCGAGGCTCGGGTTGTACTCGCCGCGCTCGAGGTAGCCGATGGTCTGCGGGTTGACCCCGACCCGCTGGGCGAGCTCGATGCGGCTCAGGCCAGCCCCGCCCCGCAGTTCGGCGATCCGGTTGGGGATCGGGTCCTCGATCGCGGGCCTGCGCCCCGTCACGCCACCCCCGCGCCGAGGGGCTGGCCGTTCGCCGGCTCCAGATCGGGCGGCTCACTCTCGCGGTGCGGCTGCATCCAGGCGTACGCGACGCTCGAGCTCGAGGCGGGTCGAGTAGAAGCCCTCCTCAAGCACCGTCTTGGCGAGGGGATGGATGGCCTCCACGTCGCGGAGACTGATCGGGTCATCCTTGCCATGGATCCACGCGAGCTCGCCGTAGACCTGGATGAAGTGCGGATAGCCCTCCGTGAGCTCGTATCCGCGAGCAGCCGCTTCGGGGGTGAAGTCGCCGTTGTTGAGCCGGGCCGTTTCCCGGAACGCCCGGATCGCCTCCTCGTGGGTGAAGGCGACGACCCTTGGGTAGCTGAACCGTTCGGCGTACTGTTGTTGCCGGCCGCGCTATTTGGTGACGATCCAGCAGGATTGGCTGGGGATGTGACGGCGGCGTTTGGTGAAGACGCCGCCGCCTGACCGTCACTGTTCGCGCGTCAGTTCGGTGACGGCCTTCTTGGCGCAGGCGTCGTCGACGAGCTCCTTGCCGTCGGAGGCGGCGGCGATGAGGGCCGATATGGCGGCGTTGTTGAGGGCCCGGGGGATGCCGCCCGAGAGCCGGTGCAGGCGGGCGATTGCATCGTCGGCGAAGAGCTGATCGCTTCTCCCCGCCAGGGCGAGGTGGTGGCGCAGGTAGGCGGCCGAGTCGCCGAGGTCCATGGGACTGATCTGGTAGCGGACCGCGATGCGCTGGTCGAGCGCGGCGAACACTCCCAGGCGCAGCTGTCGCGCGAGGCTGGGCTGCCCGAGCAGGATCCCCGCGAACGGGCTCCGGGAATCCATATCGGCGTTGGTGAGCAATCTCAACTCCTCGAGCTGTTCGGGAGACAGAAGATGGGCCTCATCGATCACGATGACCACCCGCCGGTGGCGCTCGGCCTCTTCGGCCTCGAGCAGCTCGGAGGTCTGGGCCATCACCTCGGCCTTGTGGAAGCGCGGGCTGCCGCCGAGCGCCCGGACGATGCTCACGTACAGGCCTC
>JBBSCF010000108.1:0-8819 GCA_038250545.1 Candidatus Limnocylindrales bacterium
CGGCACGCCCGCGCCGAGGGGATGCCCTCGGCGATCAGCCTCGCGAACGCCTCGCGCTTGGCATGGTCGGGACTCGGACCTCGACGACCCATCGCAACTCCCCAGGCTCATGGGTGTTGCGACGCTCGCCAGAATCCGCCCTGCCATCGTGGGTCAGGGACCCATCGTCGTTCTGGTCTGATGCGTCTCTCCGCACCACCAAGCACCATCCGCGTTCTGCCAAGTGGAGTTGATCTTCGTCTTCTTGACAGTGCCGGTGACGAGGTCCTGGATGGAGCAGTCCCAGTTGAGGGCGATGGTTCTGCCCAGTCTGGCGCGTCACCTGCGGCGGTGCCCGCTGGCGTTCATGGCATCCGCAGGACCCGCAGGGGATCGCGAGTTGCGGCGTGCACCGCAGGCAGGGTTGACGCCACGACAGCGGCGAGGACGACGAGAACCCCTATAGCCGTCGGGAATTCCGGGTCCGCTGCGCGCCCCAACTGGAAGGTGAGGTATACCCAACCTCCGAGGACGCCTACCACGGCACCGACCACGGATGGCCAGAACGTGCTCAGCATCACGAGCATGGTGAGCTGACCACGCGTTGCCCCGAGCGCGCGCCGCCGCCCGTAGTCCCGGCGCGCCGAGAGCGTGCCAACAAAGATCACGGTTGCTGTCGCGACCATCGCGGCGCCCAGCAGGAGCAGCACAAGAAGTCGGTCCCGGAGCCCGACCTCGTTCCTGATCGCCTCGCGCGCCGCGATCAGGGCATCGCTGCCGACCACGCTGATCGATGCGGCCGCATCGTTGCCAACAAGGTCGAGGACGTGGGAGGTCGTGAGGTCCACCCACCCGACATCGTCCACGGCCACAATGATCCGCTCGAACGGGAGGGTGTCGTCGTGGCTCGGAATCAGGGCGAATGCCTCGAGGGCTCCGAGTGGATCGCTTGCCCGGAACCAGCCAACCACGGGGATTGAGCCAGGAGCGAGGGCACCGTAGGCGCCGCCCAGGCCGAGGCGCGTGGCGCTAGCCTTGGATACGTATGCTCCGTCGAATTCCCGACTCGCCTCTGGCGTTAGCGTGATCGGCGCCCGAACCGCACGAATCGTTCGCAGCGGCGCCGGTCCTGCACCGAGCCCGCTCCGTACGTCACGAACCGACCCGAGGCCAATCACCCATTCCACGCCTTGCAGATTCGCGATCCGTTCGACCGAGGAGGCTGGCAGGACGGCTCCGCTGTCTCCAGTCGATGCGACGGTAATGATCCGCGCTCCCGTCTCGTCGACCCGGGCAAGGATGGCGGCCTGACTTTCGATGTTCATCCCGACGACGCCGAGCACAACGAGGGGGACCGCGAACGCAAGCACTACGACAAGCGACGACACTGCCCGCATCGCGAGTGCAACTCGCACCGACTCCGCTGCGAGACCGAGCAAGGAGCGGGTCAAATCCGGTACTGCCGATCGCAGCGTCCGGCGAGATCCTCGTCGTGCGTCACGATAACGACTGCGGCGCCAGCGCGCGCTCTGGCCAAGAGGACCTCCTCGACCGCTAACGCGTTCCCCCGATCAAGGTTACCCGTGGGCTCATCCGCGAGGATGATCTCTGGGTCGAACAGGAGCGCGCGGGCCAGGGCGACCCGCTGTGCCTGACCGCCCGAAAGATCAGTCGCCCGCCTTCGTGGCTCAACATCCACGCCTAGCTGCGAGAGGACCGCCTTCCCGCGCGCGAGCGACGGCCCTCGCTCAGCGCCGCGGTAGACGGCGCCTTCCACGATGTTGTCGAGTACCGAGCGCCGCGGGTCGAGCAAGGCGTCCTGAAACACGAATCCGATCCTGTTGGATCGGATGTGGGAGCGGGCCGCATCCCCCAGATTGTCAACGGTCAGATCACCGATCCTGAGACTGCCCGACCAGGGCCGGAGGAGGGTCCCCAATACGTAGAGCAGGGTGGACTTGCCGCTCCCTGAAGCTCCCACGATGGCGACCATCTCGCCGACCGCCACCGTTGCGTTCCAACCCGTAACGACTGGCTGATCACGGCGGTATCCGACGGTGATGTCCCGCGCGTCGATCACGGCGCCGGCACTCCTGGAAGGACAATCATTGTCCCTGGCTCAAGCCCTTCTACGATCGCGAAGCCGTCCGCCTGCGACGTGATGCTTACCCCGCGCAGGCCTCCATCGGGCAGGGCCACTGCCGCGCCGCCAGTGGGCGTCTGGACGAGCGCAGAAACCGGTACGACGACCCCTTCACGCACCGGCACGAGCTCGACAGTACCCGCGAGCGCTGTCTCCCCGGTCACGGAGATCGCCTCGCACCCCGCGCCGCAAGGATTGCCCGAGATCGAGGCGACGTAGCGACCTTCGGGTGTCGCCTCGAAGGTGCCGAGTGTCCCGGCCCACGTAGACGCGCGGTCGGGGGCGGTGATTGACACAGTCATCCCCGATGTGAGTTCTGCCCGGGCTGAGGCGCTAACAACGGCGCTGAATGCAGGAGCTGCCTCAAGGAGTCGGACGAACTCGCTGCCCGAAGCAACTCGGAGCCCGACCGCAGGGACGACCGCGAGACGAGCGGGCAGTCGATCGACGAAGATGACATCGCTTGGTCGGACGATCCCATCCTGCTTGACTCCGATAGACCTCTGCCATCGCCTCGTGGCGGCCATCGTGGCCCTGTCGAAGCGGCCCGTCGCCTTACCTTTCAGGAAGCCCTTGGACAGGAGCAGGGCCTGGAACTGGCGGACATCTGGACCCCGCGTATTCCTGCCGAGCGTCCGGAACATTGGGACGCGCCCGAGGGCGACGACGACCGGGCGCAACTCAACAGTCGCGATGATGTCGCCCGTCTTCGCGAGTGTTCCGGCCTGGTGGCGAACGGCGGTCACCACTCCATCTGCGTTTCCAAACAGCGTCTGGGCAGTCGCCCACGCAGCGGTGATTGGGACGTCCGCGCTCCGTCCGACCGTGCCCACCTCCGCGACGTAGGTCTGCGTCGTGTGGGATTCCACGGGCAACTCTGGTGGCACCACTGCCGTCGTGCCTGCCCAGTAGCCGGCCGCGCCAACACACACGAGCAGGACCAGAGTCACGAGGGCGGTCAGGATGCGGCGCACGTGGCCCTCCCTCTACTCGCGGCTGAAGAACTCCAGCGTACAGGTCTGTTTGGCGGTCTCGTAGTCGGCGCCGGACCAGGTCCCAGTATCGACTCCATCGGCCGGCATCCATGGCGACACCCCGGTCCGCCAGTCAGCGAGAAACTTCTCGAACGTCGATGGCTCTAGAGGGTGATACCCAAGACCGATCAGGCACAGGCGCTCCTCCGTCCACCGGTCGTAGATGACCTTGACCTCGGCATCGGACTTCTCTGGAGGAGGCGACACGAGCTTCCGGCATTCCTTTGAGATCTCGTCGATCTGGTCTGGATCAAGGTCAGTCTCGAGTTTGTAGCCCGGAGCGTCACCCGGGACCTCGGCTGGAAGAACGGCCGTGAGTCTGAAGCCGTGATCCAACAGACATTGGGTGTCGGGTGGCAACCTGCCGGTGGGCACGTACACCCCGGTCGAGGCGACAGCCGAGGGACTGGGTTCAGGCGGCAACATCGAGCCCGCAGGGCTGGACCCCGCCAAGTCACACCCCGCGACTGCGAGCAACACGAAGGCAAGGAGGGCGCTTGGCGAGCGCCCTCCGACAGGCTTCAAGACACCCGCCGCACTGCTAGCCGTAGTTGCGGCACAAGGCATTCGTCACCCCGAAGTCGAGGAAGTCGATGCCCCTGGCCATCCAGTTGCCGCTATAGAGTCCATTGTTGTCCGTGATGTGCCAGCCCGAACCGGCGGCGTAGTCCCAGAGAACGTAGGTACTCTCACCCGGCCCTTGCGTAAGGCCATCCGTGTTGAACTTGGCATGCGTGTAAGCGATGAACGCGCCGCAGTTCTTGTAGTTCCCCTCTTCTTGGTAGGCCACCGCAGGCGCTGCGATCGCGATGGCCAAGACAACCGCGGAGCCTACCGCAAGCAGCGACCGCCGGCTGTGGAGGTCGACATCACGTTTCCTCCCCTCTCCCACACCTCGGACGGCGCGGGTCTTGTGACGACCCTTGCAGAGTGGGCGACCATTGTCTGATGAAGCAAGTGCCATTCGTCACGCGAATGGCTATCTGGTTGATTCGGTCAGCGCAGCCGTACCGGCGGGGTCCGCGGTTAGGCTGCGCAGCCAAGAACGCGGCACCTGGGTCGCACCCAACTACCGCCGCCTATCGCATTCGACCGTGAAGCACCACCTGGCGAACGCGCGGTCCAAGGTGGGCGTGGAGACGACCGCGCAGCTGGTGTGGGTCCTCGGGCCTCGCCTCCCTGCGCCAGCCGGCCGGTCGAACGCGGACGAGGTGCGCCCGTGGGGGTCAGAAACGCCGATTCGATCACGCCGCGGCACCGTGGTACTCGTGGATGAGCCCACCGAGGAGGTCCCGCCTGCGGACGTCGCGCGGGTTGGCAGGGATCGTGAAGGGTTCAACAATCCGAATCACGCCGCCCGGCGATACTCGTGGATCAGCCCGCCAAGCACGTCCTTCCGTTCGATCCGCGGCACTCCGGTAGCCGCGGGAACCCGAGGTGGTCGGGTGCCGGCCGGCACAGCCAGGCCCAGTCCCCGATGGGGCCTCTCGTCGACATAGTGGTCGACGTACGCACCGAGCACCTGCTCGAGATGCCGGCGCCCGTAGATCAGGACGTGGTCGAGGCACTCCCGGCGTACGGTCCGCACGAACCGCTCCGCGAACGCGTTCGCCCTGGGGGACCGAACCGGGGTTCGGATGACGCGGACGCCCTCGGCGCGGAGGACGGCATCGAAAGGTCCGGTGAACTTGGCGTCCCGGTCGCGCACGAGGAACCGCACTCCCGACAGGCGCTCCTCGATGGCGAGGTTTCTCGCCTGCTGGGTGACCCAGGCCGAGTCGGGGTGCTCGGTGACGCCGGCCAGGTGCACGCGCCGCGTCGAGAGCTCGATGAAGAACAGGACGTAGAGCGTCTTGAGGCCGACCGTCTCGACGGTGAAGAAGTCCGTCCCGAGAATGCCTGCCGCCTGTGACCGGAGGAACTCCGCCCACGTCGGACCCGCTCGACGGGGCGCAGGGTCGAGGCCAGCCCGCCGCAGGATCGACCGGACCGTCGTCGCGGAGATCCTGACCCCGAGCTTCAGCAGCTCCCCGCGGATCCGCTGGTATCCCCAGCGCGGGTTCTCGCGGCCTAGGCGGACGACGAGATCACTGACATCGGGCCCGATCGACGGCCGTCCGGGCTGCCCCGTCTTCCGGAAGGTCCACTTCCTCCGCACGAGCTCCCGATGCCACCGCAGCAGCGTCTCCGGCCGCACCATGAACGACGACCAGCTGCCTCTCGGCAACCACGTGCTCGCAGCCGCGAACAGGACCCGGTCGAGACGGTTGAGCCTGGGACGCTTGACCTGCCGCTGGAGCACCTTCAGCTGGTGGCGGAGCACGAGCAGCTCGATGTCCATCGCTACGTGATGGCGACCTCCGGCTCCGAGGAGACGGCGGACCAGGAAGTAGAGGAGCGAGAACAGCATGAAGCTCCTTCGGCGCAGGGGACCGCATGCTACCCGCGCCGCCAACCCTGAACTCTCGATAATTGAACCCTTCAGGATCTCCGGATCTACGGGACCAACGGCCATCGCGATGTCACCTGGACCGCGGGCTCATCGGGCGCTGTCACGGGTACGGTGCGCTACGACCCGGCCGGCGTCTCGTCCGCCGCCGGGACGGCGAACCGCTTGTTGTGCCTCGGCAGGTACCAGGCGAGGAGCTCGTTGGCGTCCTCGAGGGTGGCGACGGCCGCCCGCCGCAGCTCGGAGGTGAGCCGGTCCTGGAGCGTCCCCCACAGCCGTTCGACCCGGCCCTTCGCCTCCGGGCTGCGGGCCCCGATCCAGCGGATCCCGAGATCGTCGAGCGCCCGGCCCACCTGGGTGAGCGACCGCCGCCCGGTCAACTGCTCGGCGAGCGTCGGGGGACGGTTCGGGTCCTTGATGAACACGCCCGAGAGGTCCGAGTACAGCGCGAGCGGCAGCCCGTGCCGACGGGTGGTCTGGCGCAGCATCTCGAAGTAGCCCGCGGCGTCCTCCGCCGCCCGGAACGTGCCGCCGCTGACACCGCCGGTCGCATCGTCGATGCCGGCCACGAGGGTCAGCCAAGGCCCCCGGCCCTCGAGCCAGTCGGGCTTGCTGCCGTCGGTCTGGAGGAGCATGCCCGCCTTGGGCATCCGCTCCCGGCGGCTGCGGTGGGCGGGCGACCGGCGGGTCCGGGACGGGGGGACCGCCGCCGCGACGAGGATCCGCTGCACGGTCCGCGGCGAGGGCATCTCCGGGTCGGTCTCGGCGAGCAGCTCGGCGAGGTGCACCGGGTTGAACCCGGCGTACGTGGTGAGCGCCTGCTCCACGATCGTGCCCCGCAGCGCGTCGTCGATCCGGTTGGCCGGCTGCCGGCCCCGGTTGCCGTGGACCAGGCCCGCCGCGCCCTCGGTGCGGAGCCGCTCGCAGAGCCGGCTGACCTGGCGTCCCGAGAGCCGCAGGTAGGCCGCAGCATCGGCGATCGCGAGTTCGCCAGCCAGCACGTGGGCCAGGACGAGAAGGCGCTGCTGCGCCCGGGCATCCAAGGTGATCGTCTCCCTCGTTGTCATGGGTCGAGGGTGACAACGTCGCTGTCGTCTTAGCTCGGACAGAATCGCTGACGTCTGACACAGAAGTGGGTAACGGCGTTGACGTCCGGCGTAAGATCGTT
This sequence comes from Candidatus Limnocylindrales bacterium, assembly GCA_038250545.1. Taxonomy (GTDB): domain Bacteria; phylum Chloroflexota; class Limnocylindria; order Limnocylindrales; family CSP1-4; genus CAIXZV01. The sequence continues at coordinate 6,774 of JBBSCF010000108.1, forward strand.
GTGCAGTCTAGCAAGTCTGGAGGGGCGAGATGAGGCTGAGCGCACGTCGTAAGCAGATCGCCGGGCTTGCGATTGCGGCGATCCTTGTCGCGATGTTAGCTGCGGCACCGGCATCAGTCGCAAACGCGTCTACGTCCTGGCAGTACACGCGAAGTGGGCTCGCGCCGCTTGTGAATCCGACGCAATGGGTCCTGCGTGGCGTAAGACAGCCGAACGGCGCTTGTCGCTACTCCTACCCAACGGGATCCGCCGTGGTACCGGCCTCGGGCTGGATCGTTCGGACAATTGCTATCGACGTCGACGGCTGCGGAAAACTCTTCGAGCAAGGGGCTCCGACCGCGTTCTCGATCGACGGGACCGATTCGATCGCCCTCGTCACCGACAGCACATCTCGAACCAGCGAGGTCGCAGCAGTCGCGAGCACGAAGAGTGCCTGGCAACGTGTTATCTGGCGCGACCCTGTCGGCGTTCTGGTGAACGCCGTGATGGTCCAGATCAACTGGACTTACAACGGGAGCACAGTGTCCGGCGGCAGCACCAACGGCGCTTGGCAACTCAATACGGCGACGCAGTGGAAGCTTGATGCCAAGGGTTTGACGCAGCTCTACGGCCCGGGCTCTTCGTATTACCGGGGTAGGGGAACGGCCACGTTCTCCAACAGCCAATTCTGCCATCCGCTCCCTGTCGTCCACACGTACTACTACTACGTGCGAATGTGGGGCCATCCGAACGGGACGGCCACCCGTGACCAGTCGAGCGATTCGGTTGATGAGTGCATCGCCCTGCACGTCGACATCGAGTCCGCTTACGGGCAGTGGCCTGGATGATGGCGGAGCGCTCCAGCCAGCCCCAGCAACACGCGACAGTCGGCCATTACTTCGTCGGCATGGCGGCCGGGGTCCTCCTAGCTGTAATGACGTCATTGATACCGGTCGTCGCGATTCTTGGAATCGCGGCCCTCTCGGCGACGACGTGGATCGCGGTCGCACGTGGCCGACCGCACATGCAGGTCGCCTCACTCGCGGGCATCTCGCTTGGCGCTGGAATCGTTCTTCTCTACGGGGCCGTGTCCACCGTCCAATCGTGTTCACAGACAGCCAACTTCTGCGGCAATGCGAATGTTGTGCCGCTCGCCGCGTTGGCGCTCGGCGCCGTCGCCAGCGGTCTGTTCGCCTCGATCGCGCTGGTACGCGCTCGCGGGTAGGTCGTCGCGCGACCCGTGGCGGGGCGTAGTGGACGAACTCCGAGCCCGCGGGCAGGTGGGCGATGCGCCCGACCCTGGTCTGGCTCACCCCGAGAAGCGAGCGCTTCCGGAGATAGAGCCCGTCGCGGGCGACGACGAAGGCGGGCAGGGCCGCGCCCTCGACGTCTTGGCCCGCAGCGATGATCGGGAACATCAGGCACCCCGCCGCCCGACCGGCGCCTGTCAAGGCCGATGAGACACCCCGGCGTGCGTATTACTGAGGTGGCGTCTCCTTTGGCGTGGGCGGGTTGATCCAGGCCGCGGTCGGGACGACCGGCGGCGTAGGTGGCCGGCGGACGAAGCGCTCGGGATGGGCTGCGTAGGCAGCGTCGAGGGTGACGGCCCGGGCCGCGGTGATCTCGGGCGCCCGCCCCGCATGGACGTTGGCCGGGGTGAGGAGGCCGATCCCGCTGTGGCGGTGGATCACCCGCATATCGTGACCAGGTGAAGAACTCGGCGCAGAACGCCCGGGCGCGTGGGGGTCGGAAACACCGATTCGATCACGCCGCGAGTCCCTCGTACTCGTGGATCAGCCCGCCGAGCAGGTCCCGCCGAGCCCGTGGGGGTCGGAAACCCCGATTCGATCACGCCGCGAGTCCCTCGTACTCGTGGATCAGCCCGCCGAGCAGGTCCCGCCGATGGACATCCCGAGCGCTGATCGGCACCGGGTGCGTAGCTTCCGCGAGCGGGGTCGCGAGCGCAATCCCGCGATGCGGCCGCCCGCGGTTGTAGTGGGTGATATAGGTTCGAAGCGTGCGATCGAGGTGCCGCCGACCGAGGATGAGCGACCAGTCGAGGCACTC
>JBBSCF010000109.1:0-8769 GCA_038250545.1 Candidatus Limnocylindrales bacterium
GGCGCGGTCCCGAGGTCGAGGCGCGGTCCCGAGGTCGAGGCGCGGTCCCGAGGTCGAGGCGCGGACCCGAGGTCGAGGACGAGGTCGAGGCGCGGGCCCGAGGCCCGGGGTATCCGGCCCCGCGGCGCGACACCACTGCGACACCACTGCGGAAACCGGGCCGCTTAAAGGTCGAAACCCCGGGGTGGTCGGGTCCCGGGGTTTCAGGTGAAGCGAGTTGGTTGCGGGGAGGGGATTCGAACCCCTGACCTTCGGGTTATGAGCCCGACGAGCTGCCGCTGCTCCACCCCGCGAAAGCCACCTTACCGGCGATCCCCCGATCCGTCAAAAGACGCCTCGGCCCGGGCGAGCAGCGCCGCCCGCCACGTCTCCAGGGCGAGCGGCCACCAGCGCTCCAGGAAGCGCGGCGACCCGTACCAATCGCGCCCGATCCCCTGGCCGTGCGCCGCGTCGTCGAACACGAGCTGCGGCGCGCCCGGCAGGAGCGCCGAGGCGAGCGGGATCAGCCCGTCGCCCTCGATCACCGTCGCGTCGCGGTCCGGCGTCATGGCGTGGTACAGCCGCCAGTCTCCCCGCTCCTCGCGGGTGCCGTCGCGGCGCCCCACGACCCGGCGGGAGCCGACGGCGAGGTAGCCGGTCGTCGGGGCGAAGCGCGGGCCCGGGATCTCGAGGTTCGCGAACGCTGCCGCCAGGACCCCGACGCGGTTCCACGATCCGCCATCGGGGGCCACGACGTTGGGCGTCCCGAGCGTCACGATCGCCCCCATCCGGGAGGACCCGTTGAGCCGGCGCCCCGCGTACGGGACGGGCGAGGTCAGCAGCCGCGCCGACATGCCGCCCGCGGAGTGCCCGACCACGAGCACCGGGGCGCCCCCGGCCACCGCCCCTGACCGGCGCAAGGCGTCGAGGAGCGCGCGGCTGGACCGCGTCAGGATCGGCCCGAGTCCCCGGGCCGCGGCCAGCAGCCAGTCGGGGGTCCAGACGCTCGCGACCACCACGTCGGCGGCCCCGGCCGCCCGCAGGTCGCGGACGAACGGCCGGTAGGCCGGAGGCGAGGTGAGGAACCCGCCAAGCACGAGGACCACGGGGGCCGGCGGGCGACCCTCGAGGACGTCGCGGACCCAGGGCGTCGTCACGCCGCGCCCTCCGGGAGGCTCGCGGCGGGCTCGAGCCGGCGTGGCTGCATCGCGTCGTAGAGCCGCCGCCGCCCGAGCGCCATGCCCAGCGCCAGCGCTCCCATGCCCGCGATCCCCACGGAGATGAACGGCCAGTGCAGGTCGATGGCCGCCAGCCCCCCGGCGGAGAGCGACGCCACGATCGTCCCGACCGTCCCCGCGCCGCCCAGCAGGCCCTGTGCCGTGGACGTCCGGCCCAACGGCGCCGCCCGGGCGACGAGCAGGTAGATCGCCGGCGACGCCATCGCGAAGCCCGTCCCCTCCACGAGGCCGAGTGCCGCCATCCACCAGACTTCGGGCACCAGCGGGTACAGGAAGCCGCAGGCCGCGATGATGAACGTGCCGGCCACGAGGGTCAGGAACCCGCCCTCGCGATCGATGAAGCGGCCCATGAACGGCGACAGCAGCAGCGGCGGCAGGCCGAACGTGAAGAACGTGAGCCCGATGACTCCGACGTCGGCGCCGAGCGAGGTCAGGTACACGCTCCAGACCACCTCGTACGAGCCGCCTGCGTAGTACATCCCGACGCTGAAGCAGACCGCGGCGACGAGCAGGAGGTTGAGCATCCGGGTCGGGCGAGCCCAGCCGCGGGCCTCGGCGGCGGCGAGCTCCTCCTGCGTGGGGGCGTGCCCGGCATGGACGTGGGCGACCTCCGGGACCCGGAGCACGACGAGGAGGGCCGAGATCACCAGCGAGATGCCCGCGACCCAGAACACGACCTCGGGCTGCCCGGTGATCCCGGCCGCGACCCCTCCGATCGCGGGTCCCAGCATGAACCCGCCGGTCTGCGCGGCGCCGTAGAGGCCGAAGGCCTCGCCCTGGCGGTCGGGCGGGTTGGCGTCGATGAGGTAGGCGCGCGCCGCCGGGTCGTACATGGCCGCCGCGAACCCCGAGAGCGCGCGCAGCGCGATGAACGCGAGCGGGCTCACGAGGAACAGGGGGAGCACCGCGAACACCGAGGACAGCGCCAGGCCGACGATCATCATCGACCGCCGCGGGACCCGGTCCGCCAGCCAGCCGAAGAGCGGCTCCCCCACGAGGCGGGCCGCGGGCCACGCCGCGACCACGATGCCGAGCATCGGCAGGTCCACGCCGTGGGCCTGGAAGTACAGCGGCAGGATCGGGAGGAGCGCGCCGAAACCGAGCCAGATCGTGCTCTCGGCGATGAGGAGCGGCAGAACCGGCCCCCACTGGGCCAGCCAGGCCTGGAGGCGTCGTCTCACGGTGGATCCTGCGGGCTGCGGTCCACCCATCGTAGCCCGTCCGGGCCTCGGGACCCCGCCCGGACCGTGGCTCGGGACCCCCACCCCGACGGCCTATGATCGGCGCATGTCTCCCGGCCTCCTCCTCGTCCTGCTCGTCGCGCTGCTGCTCGCCATGCTCCCGGTGTGGCGCCTGTACCGGGCCGGCTGGCGGCCGGGCGTCCTGTTCGGTGCCTGGGTGGTCTACGCGGTGGGAATCCTGCTCGTGCTCCGGGTCCCGGGGCCGTCGCGCTTCCTGGTGCCGATCCTCGTGCTCGCGTTCGTCGCGCCGTTCGTGGCCGGGCCGGAGCGGCTGACGCGGTTCATGGGCCCGCGCCCGCCGCGGGAACGCCCGATCATCGACGTGACCCCGAGGCCGAAGACGGGGCTGCCGCGCCCGCCTGGCGATGCCGCGGCCGACGACGACGGCGGAGCCGAGCCGCCGGGAGACCGGCCCTGACCGGCCCGATCGCCCTGCACGGGGGCGGGGAGTACGTCGCGGGCGACGAGCCGGCGATGGACGCGCTGGTGGCGGCCGGCGCGGCGGCCGCGGGTCCCGGGGCCACGATCCGGGTCGTCCTGGTGCCGACCGCCGTCGCGCGCCACCGGCCGGACCTCGCGGTCACGCACGGGCGGCGGGCGTTCGAGGCGGCCGGGGCGCGGGCGGGGCTGCCCGTGCGGATCGACGCGGTCCCCGTGCTCGACCGGTCGTCGGCGGAGGATCCGGCGTCCGTCGTGCTGCTCGAGGCGGCCCACGTGATCCACCTCCCGGGCGGCGACCCCGACCTGCTGCCCGCGGTCCTGCGCGGGACCGGAGCATGGGCGGCGGTCCTGCGCGCCCACGCGGGCGGCGCCTGCGTCGCCGGGGCCAGCGCGGGCGCAATGGCGCTTGGTGGGCGCCTGTGGACGCGCGATGGCCCGGTCGATGGGCTGGGGCTCGTGCCGGGCATCGCGGTCATCCCCCACTTCGACCCGGGGCGCGCGGGCGCCTGGCGGCGGAGCGTGGACCCGGCCGGGCGGCTGGCGTGGCTCGGCCTGGACGAGCGCACACTGGTCATCGGGCGACCCGGGGAGCCATGGCTCATCGCCGGGGCCGGGCGGGCACACGTCCTCGCGCCCAGTGGCTCGCGCGGCGTGGAGCCCACCGTGAGCGGAGGCTCGGGCGAGCGGCTGGCGATCGGCTAGAGTCGCCCCGTGGCCGACCAGCGCACAAGTCGCGATCCGTGGCTCCTCGATCGCGGTGTCTCGTTCCTCAATCATGGCTCCTTCGGTGCCTGCCCGGAGCCGGTCCTGGAGGCACAGCGGGCCTGGCGGGACCGGATGGAGCGCGAGCCGGTCCGGTTCCTGGACCGCGAGCTCGAGGGCCACCTCGACGAGGCCCGCCTCGAGATCGCCGCCTTCCTGGGTGCGGACCCGGACGGCCTGGCGTTCGTGCCCAACGCCACCACGGGCGTCTCGACCGTCCTCTCGTCGCTGCGTTTCAACAGCGGCGACGATCTGCTCGCGTGCGACCACGAGTACAACGCGACGCTCAACGCGCTCCAGGCCGCCGCAGAGCGCGACGGGGCACGCGTGGTGCTCGTCCGGGTGCCGTTCCCGGTGGCGGACCCGTCCGCGGTCGTGGAGGCCTATCTCGAGGCCGTGACGCGCCGGACGCGCCTCGCCCTCGTGAGCCACGTGACCTCCCCGACGGCGCTGGTCATGCCGGTCGCCGCCCTCGTCCGCGAGTTGGACCGGCGCGGCGTCGACACGCTGGTCGACGGCGCGCACGCCCCCGGCATGCTGCCGCTGGACCTCGAGTCGCTTGGCGCCGCGTACTGGACCGGCAACGGCCACAAGTGGCTGTGCGCGCCCAAGGGCTCCGGGGTCCTCCACGTGCGCTCCGACCTCCGGGCCGGGATCCGGCCGCTCGTGACCTCGCACGGGGCGAACGACGAGCGCACGGACCGGTCCCGCTACCGGCTCACATTCGACTGGACCGGCACGTCCGACCCGTCGGCCTATCTCGCGATGCCGGCCGCGATCCGGTTCGTGGGCGGGCTCCACGAGGACGGCTGGCCGGGGCTGATGGCCGCCAACGCGGCGCTGGCGCGCGAGGGCCGCGATCGGCTGTGCGCGGCGCTGGACGTGCCGGCGCCCGCCCCGGACGCGATGCTGGGCTCCATGGCCGCGATCCCGCTGCCCACGGTGAGCCCCACGCCCGCCGCGGCGCAGCGGCTCCAGGCGGCCCTGTTCGACGAGGACCGGATCGAGGTTCCGGTGCTCACGTTCCCGGTCCGAGCGGCGTACCAGCCCGGCGGCGGGCCCAGCCACGTGATCGTCCGGATCAGCGCCCAGCGCTACAACCGGCCCGAGGAGTACGCAGCGCTCGCGGAACGGCTGGCGGCGCGGGTCCGAGCGCCCCGGTCGGCACGGTCGCTCCTGGGGCGGCTCCGGGGCCGTTGAGGCCCGTCAGCCGCGCCCGTCGAGCGCGATCCGCTGCCCGTTGGCCGCCGCGGCGGCCGGGGAGACGAGCCACGCGACGGCGTCGGCGAGCTCCTCGGGCGTGGTCCAGCCGCCGGTCTTCGCCTTGGGCTGGGCGGCCCGCGACCGCTCGTCGTCCAGCGTCCGGATCACGAGGACGTTCGCCGTGACGCCGTCCGCGGCCACCTCGCGCGCGACCGAGCGCAGGAGCACCTCCTCGGCCGCCTTGGCCACGGCGTAGCTCGCGCCGCGCGGCCCGGGCGTCGCGGCGAAGGGCGAGGACACGGCCACGATCCGCCCGAAGCCGCGGTACGTCATGCCGGGCAGGACCGCCTGGAGCGTGTTGAGCGTCGTCCACAGGTGCTGGTCCAGCATCCCGCGCACCTCGGCGTGGTCCAGGTCCGCGACGGACATGCCTCCGGTCCAGCCGCCCACGAGGTGGGCGAGGACGCGGTCCGCCGGGAGGCCCAAGTCCTCGATGACGGCGGCGAGCCGAGCGGGGTCCGAACTGTTGAGGGCGACTCGCGCCCCATCGGCGACGAACCGGCGGGCGACGGCACGCCCCGAGGGTCCCGTGGCCCCGGTGACGAGCACGGCGAGCGTCTCGGGTGCGGCGATGGTGCTCATGCGCGCGTTCCTGAATCCTGACCGGCACCCGACCGGCGGCCGTGGCGGGGGTAGATGACCAGGATCCGGCCCGGCTCGTCGCCGATGTTCTCGACGTCGTGCGGGACGGTCGGATCCCAGGCGAGGTAGTCGCCCGGGCCGAGCTCGAAGACGTGCTCGCCCTGGGTCATCCGCCAGCGCCCGGAGAGCACGACGTGGTGCTCGTCGCCCTGGTGGGCATGCACCCCCGTGGCGGTCCCGGGCGCGACGACCGCCTCCAGGATGCAGACGTCACGCGATGTCCCCGCATCGACCTCCTCGAGTCGCGACCCGTCCGGGAGCGCTCGCCCGGGCCGATCCGCGACCCGCACGAGCCTCGGAGGCATCGACGAGTCCAGCAGCAGCCAGGCGGGCGGGACGTCGAGCGCGCCGGCGATCGTGGCGAGCGCCTCGAGGGACGGCAGCGCCTTCTCGTTCTCGATCTGGCTGAGGTAGCCGACGTTGAGGCCGGCGGCCGGCCGACGCTGCTGGGCCCGGAGTGGCCGTGGGTCGCCTCAGAGCTGCTGGCCTTCGAGGCCTGGAGCCGGCGGCCGTTCCGCGAGCGGTCCCGCTGGCCGCACGTGCCGCCCTGGATGATCGACGGGCGGGTCCGCGTCCCGCGCTACGAGGCGTACCTCGTGGACGCGCGCCTGTTCGAGTCCATCCCGGGCCTCGCGGGCACGCCGGTGGAGGTCGCCTTCCTGGACATGGCCGACTTCGGGAACTGGAATACGGCGCACGGGCAGGCGGCCGGCGACGAGCTGCTCGCCCTGCTGACGGCCCACCTGCGGACGCTCCCGGAGTCACGCACCATCCGCGATGGCGGGGACGAGTTCCTCGTGATCGGGGCGCCGCAGGCGACCGGCCTGGAGGACCGGCTGCGTGCGCTGTTCGGCCGCTGGGCTGACGCGTCGCGGACCACGAGCCCGGACCTCCCCGTCGTGCCGCTGCGGGCCGCCGTCACGACCACGCGCGCCGACACGCGCTGCGCGAGGCACGCGAGCGCCTGGGGCGGTGGATCGGCACCGTGAAGGCGGAGTTCCCGGACCCGCCGCCGGCAGGGGTCGTGCGGCGCTTCCCCGCGTAACCGGCAGGGCGCGGTGCGGTGCGGCGGGGCGCGAGGCCGCGGCGCCCGCTACCTGCGGCCGGTGATGAACACCCAGGAGGTGGCCTTCGCCCGCCTGCCGTCGGGAGCCCTGACCCCCGACGTGACGTAGACCCGGTACTTCGTCCGCGCCGCGAGCCGGACCGTCGGGTTGACGATCACCCGCCGCCCCACGACGGAGACCCTGGCCCGGATGAGCCGGCCGCTGGCCGCGTTGCGCACATAGATCGTCTTGGCCGAGACCCCGCGTACCGCGAGCGCGAACGTGATCGCGATGTTCTTGTCCCGGTCGAAGCCTCGGCTGCCGGCCGCCGGCGTGCGCGACGTGATCTTCGGGGGGTCGCAGGGCGTGCGCCAGGCCACGCTCACCGGCGCCGCCGCAGGCCCATCCTGGGCCGCGACGCCGTCCAGCACCGCCCGGAAGGTCGCGCAGGCGTCGAACGCGCCGGCCCCGGGCGCGAACCAGGCCCGCATCCGGTCCGGTGCCAGCGTCACCGCGCCCGCGACCAGGGTGCTGCCGCCGGACAGCACCTTCGAGACGGCGATCGTGAGGCCCGGCCGGACTGGCCGATCGAAGGCGAACGTCGGGACGACGGTCCGCACGGCGACCGACGACGTCGGGGCGACGACGGTTGCGACGGGCGCCGGGGGAGCGGGCGTCGGCGTGGGCGCCGGGGTCGGTGTGGGCGCCGGCGACGCCGTGGGCGCAACGGTCGGGGTCGGTGTGGGCGCCGGCGACGCCGTGGGCGCAACGGTCGGGGTCGGCGTGGGCGCAACGGTCGGGGTCGGCGTTGGCGACCCGTAGCCGGCGGCCGCGTCCAGCGCGGCACCGGCGTCCACGAGTCCGTGGCCGTAGAGATCGTCGCGGCCCGCCGCGCCCAGGTCGACGGCCGTCGCCTCCACGAGCTGCTCGATCGCGTCGGGTCCGAGGTCCGGCCTGGCGCTGCGCATCAGCGCGATGACGCCGGCGACATGTGGCGTCGCCATGCTCGTGCCGCTCATCCACGTGTAGCTGATGGGGCTCGCGATGGCGGTCGAAAGGATGGACTCCCCCGGCGCGCTGATGTCGACGTCCGCGTTGGCCTGCGAGAACGTCGAGTGCGCCGACGCGCCGTTGACCGAGGCGACGCTGATCACGTGGGGATAGGACGCGGGATAGGAGGTGGCGCTCCCGCCGTCGTTGCCGGCCGCGGCGACGACCGACACGCCCGCGGCATAGGCGTCGTCGGTCGCGTACTCCCACGGGGCCACCGCCGCCGCGGTCGAGTTCGCCCCGATCGACATGCTGATCACGTCCGCGCCGTGGGCGATCGCCCACTCGATCCCGTTGCAGAACCACGAAAAGTAGCCCCTCCCGTCGTCACCAAGGACCTTGACGATCTGGACCGACACACCGGGGGCCACGCCCGCGATGCCCCGCCCGTTGTCGGCCGTGGCGGCGATCGTGCCGGCGGTGTGCGTCCCGTGCCCGTCGCCGTCGGGGACGGCCGACGTGCGGAACGCGGGGTTCGGCGTGATGTCGTCCTCGAGGGTCGCTACCTCATTCCACGACCCGGCGAGGTGCGCGCCCTGGAGGTCCTCGTGCCCGAGCGCCGCACCGGTATCGAGGACGGCGACGGTCACGCCCGTCGAGCCCGTCGTGTGCAGCCAGGCCGACGGCACGCCGATCTGGCCGAGATCGCCCTGGTAGATGGCGTAGAAGGGATCGCTCGGCGCGGTGGCCGGGTAGGCGTCGATCGTGACCGGCACGTCGGGCAGCACCGCAACGACGCCCCGGCCGAGCGCGGCGGCCGCGGCGGCAGCATGCTCCGTGCCGGGCGGGACGCGGAGCTGCTCGAAGGCGTGCCGCTTGGCGCCGGTCTCCCGGACCACGACCAGGTGGCCGTTGCCCTGCGCGAGCTCGGCATCCGAGGCGATCCGGACCCGCGGGGAGACGGCGAGGGTGGGCGCGGGCATCAACCCGGCGACCAGCGTGGCAGCGGCGGCGATGACCACCACGGAGCGGAGCGCGTGACGAAGCATGATCGAAGTGTCGTCGCCATCCCCGCCCGGCGAGACAGCCAAGAAGTCCCGCTCCGGGTCGGTGATGGTCAGCGCCGGGCGCCTCCCGCCGCGACCGACTGCTGCGGCGTGGTGAGCC
>JBBSCF010000110.1:0-8458 GCA_038250545.1 Candidatus Limnocylindrales bacterium
GGCCACGTAGTCGTCGAGATCGTAGGCGTAGAAGAGCATCGGGCGGTCGAGCGTGGAGAACTCGTAGACGATCGAGGAGTAGTCGGTGACGAGGAGATCCACCGCGAAGAGGAGGTCGTTGACGTCGATCGACGTCCGCTGGCCGTCGAGGAGTCGATCCGCGAAGGCTGACGGGATCCCGAGCGGCTCGTGGACGAAGGGATGCATCCGCACGATGCAGACGGCGTCCTTCTCGACGCAGGCCGCGTGGAGAGACGGGTAGTCGAGGCGGGCGACGTCGTACGTCGCGCTCCTGGCGCCGATCCCCCGAAACGTCGGGGCAAGGAGGATCGTCATCCGGCCCCGCGCCTCGGGAAAGGACGCGAAGGCCAGCTCTCGGGCCTGCTCCCGGTAGGCGGGGTCGAAGAAGCGATCGGTGCGCGGGATCCCCGTCGAGAAGACATGGTCCTCGGGAATCCCGAATGCCTCCGCGTAGACGGGCACGTCGGTCGCGGAGCTCACGGTCACGTGGGTGTAGTTCTTGTGGATCCGCCCGTACGGGTTGGGAGCGCCGCGCTTGCCGACGCGGCTGTAGCCGACCGTCTTGAAGGCCCCGACTGCATGCCAGAGCTGGACGATCTTCACGTCGGGGAGGTTCACCCGGTAGATGACGGGCTGGTAGTCGTCGATGACGATGGTGTCGGCCCGGGCCAGGAGCCAGGGCAGCCGAAGACGGTCGGCGAGCGAACGGTGGGCGACGATCCCGGGCTTGAAGAGCGTGAGGAGCTCGAAGTCCCGGTCGAGCCCCCGTTCGACCATCCGGTCGTGGACGAGCTTCAGGTTCCCCCCCAGCTCGGACCGCGAATCGGAGGTGAAGAGGATCCTGCGTCCATTGCGGCGGGCCGCGACCCGGGCGATGTGCAGGGCGAGCCCGAAGACGGCCGCCCGCCCCCGACGAAGGCGCCGCCGGATGCCCCGCCGGAACGGGGATCTGCGCCCTTCAGGCCCCCCCCCCGACTCGGCATCGTGGTCCGGCGCGAGGGGTGCCCGGGGTTCCATGCGCACCTCGATCACGAGGCCGCGGTGGGTCGGCTCGACCGCGGCGGTCGCCCGGTAGAGGCCACGGGCCAGGCGGAACTCGGCCACGGCCCCGTCCACCGCCAACGGCCCCGGATCCGCGACCACGACAACCGCGGTCCCGGGGCCGCCGGGGTCGGTCGCGAGGGCCAGCCGCCAGGTCCCCGGATCGATGGGCACCCGGCCGGGCCCCTGCATGACGTTGAAGCGGAGGACGGCAACGCTGCCGTCCAGGCCGGCGTGGGTGGGGGTCATGACGGGGCCGCCGGCATCACGCTGGAGGCAGAAGCGCGCAACTTTCGGAATGGCATCGCCGACCGGTCGGACGCGCACGGCGATCTGGATGCGGCTCCATGATGCGTCGAGGACGTCGACGGAGAGGGCCGGGACTGCGTCTCCGGACGCGAGCCGCTCGGGCACGGTGAACCTCCTTCAACTGCATCATATCGGGGCGTCGTCGGCGATGCCCCACCCCCGGCGCGACGCGTGGCGGGCCCCCCGATCGGACCGCGCGCGGTACGCTCTGCTCCACACGGACCACCCAACCAGGAGCAACCCGCCCCGATGCGAACCCACGCGATCGTGCTGGCCGGCGGCGACGGCAACCGCTTCGGCGGCGAGACCCCGAAGCAGTTCATCCGGCTCGCCGGCGACCCGATCCTGGCGCGTACCCTGCACGCCCTGGCGGACGTGGCGATCGACCAGCTCGTGATCGTCTCCCACCCCAGCTGGATGGCCGAGACGGAGCGGCTCGTCGGGACCCTGGACCTTCGCCTGCCCGTCAGGATCGTGGCCGGCGGCGCGACCCGGAACGCGAGCACCTGGAACGGGCTGCGGTCGCTTGGCGCCGACGACGACGACGTGGTCCTCGTCCACGACGCCGTCCGACCGCTGGTGCCCCGGGAGGTTGTCCTGCGCTCCATCGAGCCGGTCCTGTCCGGGCGGGCGGACGGCACCGACACCGTGATCCCCAGCGCCGACACGCTGGTCATCGTCGACGGCGACGAGGTCGTCGAGATCCCCGACCGCGGCCGCTACCGGCGCGGTCAGACGCCCCAGGTCTTCCGCGCGCGAACGCTCGTGGCCGCCTACGAAGCGGCCGCCCGGGCGGGCGACCTGGGGGCCACCGACGACTGCAGCCTCGTCCTCCGCCACGTCCCGGGGGCCCGGCTCCTCGCGGTTGCCGGTGACGAGATCAACCTCAAGATCACCACCCGCATCGACCTCGTGCTGGCCGACCGGATGATCCAGATGCGGACGCTCTCCCCGGTGGGGGAGCCGCGTCCGGCGCACCCGATCGAGGGGGCCCGCCTCTACGTGGTCGGGGGTACGAACGGGATCGGCCGGGCGATCGCCGATGCCGCCGAGCGGCTGGGGGCCCGGGCCGTGGTGGACGGAACGTCCCTGGGCCTGGACGTCCGCGACCCGGCCGCGGTCGAGTCCCGGATGCGAGCGGCAGCCGACCGCCTGGGCGGCCTGGACCACGTCGTCTGCACCGCTGGCCTCCTCCGCATCGGGGCCGTCGCGGCGACGAGCCCGGCCGACCTGGCCGAGGTCATCGACGTCAACCTGACTGGCTCGCTCACCGTGGCCCGGGCGGCTCATCCGTACCTCGCCCGGACCGGCGGCTCGTTCACGGTCTTTGCCTCCAGCTCGTTCACCCGCGGCCGTCCCGACTACGTGGCCTACTCGGCGAGCAAGGCCGGGATCGTGAACATGGCCCAGGGACTCGCCGAGGAATGGGCCGAGGACCGGATCCGGGTCAACGCCGTGAACCCCGAGCGGACCGCGACTCCGATGCGCCGACGAGCCTTCCCCAACGAGTCCATGGACGGACTGCTGGAGATGGAGGACGTGGCCCGGGTCACCCTCGCCCTGATCCAGTCGGATCTCACCGGGCAGGTGGTCGACGTGCGCCGCCACGACGCGTTCGGGCAGGGCGCCGCTGCCGTCGCGCCGCCCGACGCCGAGCGGGGGCGTCCGCCCGCCCCGTGAGCCGCCTGGAGTACCTCCTCGCCGGGGCCGTCCTTCGCCTGGCCGGCGCGTTGTTCTCGCTCCTCCCGCTGCATCCCGGCCGGGTCGTGCTGGCGACCGCGCGGGTGGCCGTCCTGGAGGGCAATCTCCTGCACATCCGGCGGGCGGTCGCTGCTCTCCGGCCCGACGTGGAGGTGGTCCTCCTCCTGGAGCCCTACGGCTATGGCCTCCGGGCGCGGCTTGCCTACGCCGCCCGCCTGGTCCGCGGGATGTACTACCTCCGAACGGCCGGCCTGTTCGTGGTCGACAACGCCTACCTTCCCGTCCACGTGGCCCAGCACCGGCGGAAGACGACGGTCGTCCAGGTCTGGCATGCCGTCGGGGCGCTCAAGCGGTTTGGCATGGACACGGCCCGGCCCCCGGAGGAGCCGGAGCGGACGTTCCTCCACCGCAACTACGACTGGGTGGTGACGGCGGGCGAGGCATCGCGTCTGCCGTGGGCCGCCGCACTGCGGACGCCGCCGCAACGGGTGGTCGCGCTCGGGTCACCGCGGACCGACTTCTTCTTCGACGAGGCGGCGATGACGCGGGCGAGGGCCCGTCTCGTCGACGCCTACCCCGCCCTCGGCGGGCGGCAGGTGGTGCTCTTCGCTCCGACGTTCCGGGGACGCGGCCGGGCGAAGCGCGGTGGCCCCGGCCTCGACGCCCCTCGTCTGCGGGCGGCGCTCTCGGCCGATCACGTCCTGGTGCTCAAGACGCACCCGAACCTGGACCCTGGCGAGGTCCCGACGGCGGGCTACGACGTCGTCGTCGACCCCACGACCGAGATCAACGATCTCCTCGCCATGACGGACATCATGGTCACCGACTACTCGTCGTCGATCTTCGAGTACGCCCTCCTGCGGCGGCCGCTCGTGCTGCTCGCGGGCGACCTCGACGCCTACGAGGTGGACCCCGGCCTCTACCTCGGCTACCGGGCCGAGATGATCGGCACCCGGGTGACCGACACGGACGGGGTCATCGCCACGATCAACGAGGGGCGCTTCGATCTCTCCGGGTACGGCGCCTTCATCGAGCGCCATCTCGCCGCCTGCGATGGGGCCGCGGCCGACCGCTTCGTTGAGCGATTCCTCGGCCCCGGCCGGCCCGCGAACCCAGCGGGCGGCGAAGGGCCGCGGGCCGGGGGCCCGGGAACACCCCTGCCGCTGTAGGATCGGGTCGATGCTTCGCCACGAGTTCCTCCGCAGCCTGCACCGTCTCGCGGCGCCGCGGACCTACCTCGAGATCGGGGTGAACGACGGCCGCAGTCTGGCCCTGTCGCGCGTCCCGAGCATTGCCGTAGATCCCGCCTTCCGCGTCACGGTTCCGATCCGCTGCGACGTCCAGCTGGTCCGGGCGACGAGCGACGCGTTCTTCGCCCGCGAGAACCCCCTCCGCCACCTGGGCGGCGGAGGGAACCCGCTCCGCAACCTGGCCCGCGGGCGCCCCCTGCTCGGTGGTCGGGAGCCGGTCCTGGACCTCGTCTTCATCGACGGCATGCACCGCTTCGAGTTCGCCCTGCGCGACTTCATGAACATCGAGCGGCATGCCTCCTGGTGGAGCGTGATCGTGTTCGACGACATGCTTCCCCGGAACATCGACGAGGCGGCCCGCGACCGCCACACGCGGGCCTGGACCGGAGACGTGTACAAGATGGTCCCGGTCCTTGCCCGCCACCGTCCCGACCTCGTCGTGGTCCCGGTCGATACCGCCCCTACCGGCCTCCTCGTGGTCATCGGCGCGGACCCCGCCAACCGGGTGCTCCCGGAACGGTACGAGGCGCTCGTCGAGGAGTGGGTCGTTCCCGATCCCCAGTCCGTCCCGGACGCGATCCTGGGGCGGGACGAGGCGGCCGATCCGGAGGCCCTGCTCGCTTCGGCGATCTGGCCGGACCTCGTCCGGGCACGCCGCCGCCGGCAGGCCCGCCGGCCGGGCCTCGAGTCGATCCGCCGCAGCCTGGCCGCGATCGTCCCATGACCGGCCCCGGGGACGACGGCGGCACCCGCCCCGCGGGTCCGGGGTGGACGTGCCCGCGGGCCCTGCCATTCCCAACCCGATCCTGGTCAGCGTCGTCGTGCCGATCTTCAATCCCGGGTCGTACCTGGACTCCTGCGTCGCCTCGCTGCTCGCCCAGACGTTGCCGCCCCCGTCGTACGAGGTGATCCTCGTGGACGATGGCTCGACCGACGGCTCCGCGGCCCGCGTGGACGCCCTCGCCGCGGAGCACCCGCGGGTGCGGTCCGTCCACATCCCGAACTCCGGCTGGGCTGGGCGCCCGCGCAACGTCGGCATCGACGAGGCTCGCGGCGCCTACGTCCAGTTCGTGGACCAGGACGACACGCTGGCGCCGGAGGCGCTCGAGCATCTCCATGCGTTCGGGATCCGGAACGCCAGTGACATCGTCATCGGGAAGGTCGCGAGCAACTTCCGGGGCGTCCCGCAGGGCCTTCTCAGCCGGACACGCGACGCCTGCACGATCCACGACACACCGCTCATCAACAGCCTCACGCCCCACAAGATGTTCCGGACGGTGTTCATCCGCGAGCACGGCCTGCGCTTCCCCGAGGGCCGGCGGCGCCTCGAGGACCAGCACTTCATGGTCCGCGCCTACTTTGCCGCCCGGGTCGTCTCGATCCTGGCGGACCAGGTCTACTACCATTATTCGAGGCGCGGTGACGGCGGGAACGCGGGCTCGGCCGCCATCGAACCCGCCGGCTACTACGGCAACCTCCGGGAGGTCATCGAGGTCGTCCTCGCGAACACGACCCCGGGAGTGTTCCGCGACGGCCTCCTCCGCCGATTCCTCCGGGTCGAGATCCTCGGCCGCCTGAGTGAGCCGGCCCTGCCACGGTACGAGCCGGAGTTCCGGGATCGCCTGGCCGTCGCCGCGGGCGGCGTGGTGCGCGACCTCCTCGATCCGGCCGTCGACGCCGGGCTCCCTGCCATCTCGAGGCTCCGGGCGGGCCTCCTCCGGGCCGATCGGCGCGACGACCTGCTGACTCTGGCCCAACGATGTGCGTCGCTGCGGCTGGCCGCGGACCTCGAATCGACGGCGTGGGACCAGGCCCAGCTCCTGGTCTCCAGCCGCGTGCAGCTGGTCGATGGACCCGGCGGAGTGCTGTCCGTGCGCGCCTTCGGGGACCGGCGCCACCTGGATCCCGCGCTGACCGAGGGGATCCTCGACGGCACACTCGACGTGACATCGGAGGTGGAGTCGGTCCGCGCCGTTGCCTACCTCCGCGAACGCGACAGCGGTGTCGAGTGGCCGATTCCCGCCGACACGGTCATCGCCTGGGAGAGGTTGCCGTCGCAACCCGACGAGCCCGGGCCAGCCGACGAGACCCTGGCCCCGGTGGCCGCGGTGACGGCGCGCGTTCGTCCGCTCGTGGCCGCCGGGGGAGCGCCGCTCGTCCCCGGGACCTGGGAGCCGTGGGTGCGGTTCATCGCCCTCGGCCTGGACCGAAGGGTCCGCATCCAGGCACCCGACGGGCGGCACGCCCGTCTCGCCGCGCCGATCGTCCTGGCCCCCCGCCCCCTTCTCGTCAGGCCCCGCCTCGACGATGACGGAGCCCTGGCAGTCGTCGTGGAGGACCTGTCCGTCGGCGCCCGGGCGCGGTGGCGGGTCCGCGGGTGGATGCGCAAGGTCCGTCGTCGCCTGTCCGGCATGCGCAGGGCCGGCCAGGTCTGAGGCGCGCCGGCCGAAGAGCGCCGGCTGAGACCCCCGGGCCGGATCGCCCGCGCCGCGAGACGCAACGTCGCGGGTCCGGCGTGGCCGGCTCTATCGCTGGCCGCGCTCCTCGTTGGGGGCAGCGTCGACTAGGCCCCTCCGACCGGTGAGGGCCGCCGTCCGGTGGAGGGCGGCCACCCGCCAGCGACGCAACGCCGGCGACCGGACCGCGCCGCGAAGACCATGGCGAGCACGCCGCACCCGCGCCGCAAGGCTGGTGGGGTTCGCGACCGCGGACGAGACGTCGATGGCGGGTGGGTAGCCCGTGGCGGCCACCCGGGCGTCGAAGGCCGCGGGATCCTCGCCCTCCTCGAAGACGTGGCCAAGGCGATGGCGGGCAAGGTAGTCGACGAACGTCCCGAATCGGGCCGCATGTCCCCGGTTGAGCTCGCCGTAGTCGGCCTCCGCGTACAGGTCGGCCGCGTCCACGTCCGGCGGAACCTCGGGCATCGTGCGGTGGGGGATCCCGAAGTAGCGGACGAGTTCCAGTGTGCGCGAATCGTGGGCCAGGACGTAGGCGGGGGTCCCGGCGAGGATCGCCGCGATGTTGCCGTGGATCCGGGTGCCGAACGCGAAGTCGAACGTCGCCAGGTCGGCGAGCCAGGGCCACGGTTCCACGTAGAAGCGGACGCGGTTCTCCTGGAAGAGGCGATGGGAGCTGTGGATCGGGATCTTGCTCGTGGTGGCTGCCGCCTTGGCCGATTCGCCCCACAGGAGGAGGTTGAGCGTGTCGAGGTCCTGGGCAATGTAGGCGAGGTTCCGATAGCGCTCCACGTGGGACATCACCACGTCGCCCATCGCCTTGACGTAGGGTGAGACGTTGAGTGCGATGCGGGCGTCCCGGTCCAGCTGCTCGGCGCCCTTCTCGACCCGAAGGTGGGGGCCGTAGAGGAACATCGAGGGGCAGCCGATGACCTCCACGTCGTGGAAGCCCAGGCCCCGGAGGTAGGTCGCCGTGAGCTCGCCGCGGACCCCGATCGACGGGGAGCGGTCGAGGACGGCCGAGACGAAGGCGCGGACGGTCGGCTCGATGGGCCGGAGCCGTTCGAGCTCGTACTTGAGGTTGGACTGGGCGCCCACGCCAAGGATGACCACCGGGATTGTCAGCCGCTGGATGAGCTGGGTCATCCGGATCAGGATCGGCTCGAAGCTCAGGCGGAACGCGTTGGCCAGGGGGATCACGTAGGCGTCATAGCGCTCGTTGATCAGGTCGGCGGCGGCCGCGTCCACCCGGAGCTCGTCGGGGACGACCGTGGTGCGGCCTGTCGACAGGATCTTGTTCGTCGCGTGGAGGAAGACGAGGTTGCCGCTGTTGCTCGCGATCAGGTTCCGGTCGAGGATGTCCTGCGGGCTGACGACCTCGAAGGGATCCTTCGGGGATCGGACGAGAATGCGTTTGATCGCACCGGGGCGGGTGGATGTCGCTGGTTGCACCACGGGGGAAGGATACCGGCGCCGGAGGGCCATCGTCGCGAACACTCGGTCGCGCGTCAGGCCCCGTCGCGGCGAGCCCGGCACGCTGGGGCGGGGTTCGTCAGGCCGGGACGCCCTCCGGCCCCCGGAAGTGGCAGGCAACCTGGTGGCCCGGGGCGACCTCGATGAGCGGGGGCACGGTTTCCGCGCAGATCGCCGGCCCGCCGAGCTCCGCGCGGAGCGGGCAAC
>JBBSCF010000111.1:0-8401 GCA_038250545.1 Candidatus Limnocylindrales bacterium
CCCCATCATCGGGCAGCGCGGCACCCGCTGTCGACGTCTCCAATCAACGCCGCCATGTTCAGCGGGTTCGTGCCCATACAGTCATGCCGCCAACACCTACCATCCGGCGACAGTGGCCCGGATCGTGGTGACCGGAAGTGCGGCGAAGATCGACCGGCGGGACGTCGTGCTCCCCCGCGCCGTCCTGGTCGCCGCGA
Source organism: Candidatus Limnocylindrales bacterium (assembly GCA_038250545.1). GTDB lineage: Bacteria > Chloroflexota > Limnocylindria > Limnocylindrales > CSP1-4 > CAIXZV01. The sequence continues at coordinate 198 of JBBSCF010000111.1, forward strand.
TCGAGGCCCTGGGCGCCCGCGGGCTGACCGTCGCAATCCTCGTCACCCCGGCGGGCTTCGTCGAACACCGGGCGAGTGGCGAGTGGTCCGGGACGAAGGGCTGGTGCACCGATCAGGCGGACTTCGACCGACTCGCCGATGTCGCCGCCGGCGTGACCCGCGACCTCGCGACCCCCGAGGTGCGGGCGACCGCTCGTGGAACGGTCGGGCACCTCATCGTCGGTGTGGATGTCTGGCCGACGGCCTGCAGCGAGCCCCACGCCGAGGTCGCCTGCTGTCTCGACATCGCGACTGGTGAGGTCACTCCGGTGACGGGCAAGACGTATCCGAACCTGCAGCAGCAGGACGATCTCATCCGGAACCCCGACGTCCAGAGCCACATCATCGAGGTTGGCGCCGAGCGGGTGGCCGTCCTCGTCTGCCATGACCTCGCCGCGTGGAGCCCACGAGGGAACGCCGTCGCGAAGGGCCCCCGGGCCGAGACGTGGCAGCTCATGCAGGCTGCCGTCGCCGCCAGTCGGCCAACGCTCGCCGTCCAGCTCCCGCACACGGTCAGCACGGCCGCGACCTGGCGCCCGGCGTGGTCGCGGTTCGCTGAGCGATCCGGCGGCGCGCTCCGGAGCGGGACATCAGCGATTCGCCACCTCGATCAGCACTGGCACGAGGTGACGCCGGCCCCGGACGCCAAGCTGCTCGCAGGGACCGGCTGGGGTGAGCGGGCGATCGACGTCATCGTGACCGAGGTCCCCGCATGAGTGGTGCGTGGCTCGAGGGCGGCGCTGATGCGCTCGAGCTGGTGCGGCTGCTCTCCGACGAGACGCGTCGTGTTCCCCCCGAGGGCTTCCCGCGGCCGGGCGACGGGGTCGACCATGGAGCCGGGCGGTCTTGCGAACCCCCGGCTCCGGACAGGAGCCGTTCTGTGGCCCCTCCCGCCAAGTCGAATCGTAGCCGGTCCAGAGACGCCTCGGCTGGGCGCGCGCCGGATCCCGAGGACTCGGCCGTTCGGGTCGCCGAGCTCGAAGCCCAACTCGCCGCCGTCCGCCGCGAACTCCGAGTCGACGCGGTAGCTACGCACGCGCACGTAGCTAGCACTAGCAGTAGCACTACCTCGAAGGAAGGTGCTACTGCTACGCGGCGATGGACCTCCGGTGAAACGAGGGCCCGGCTAGTCCACGCCCCCACGTTCGCCGAGGAGTGGGTCGACGAGGGACTGCTCAGCCGGCTCTGTGAGGAGTACGAACAGACCACCGGCGATCCAGTTCTCACGCGCAGCAAGCGCAACTTCCTCGCCGCAACCTACCGTCGGCACGGATCCGACTTCATGCCGTTCGTGTGCGACGTATTCGAAGCCACGGGCACGGCGACCAACCTTCTCGGGGTGATCCGGACCTCACCGCAGCGTACCTCCGAGGCAGCGGCTTTCCCGGCGGTCGAAGCCGACGTGGCACTCCACGGCGCGCTGATCACCACCGACGATTGGCCGCCCCTGACGGCCGCCGGAATCCAACGACTCGACGTCACTCTGGACTCGTCTGTCGATCCGTGGGAAAGCGTCCCGAGCGACCCGCCTGCGCCTCGAGTTGTGGGGGTTCCAATACAGGCAGTCGGCGTTGACGACCTCTGGAGCTGCTATCCGGGTCTCCTGTACGGCCCGATGGGCCGTCCGACATTCGACCCGAGCAGCAAGATCCGGTGGGACGATCGGTCATCGAATCCCGATCGCGAAGAGCTTCGGGCGCGTCGCGAGTCCCTCCGCATCAAACACGGACCCGACCAGCAGCGGGTTCGACCATGACCCGGATCGAACGAACGAACCGAGTTTGCCTCCGCTGCGGCGAGCCAATCGAGCCGACCTCGCGGACTGACCGGCGCACCTGCTCCGTGACCTGCAGGGTCGCCCTGTGGCGGGCCGGGAATGCCCACCAGCGACCTTATCCATCCCGACAGGACACTGACATCGTCCCTCCGGACGTCGGCTCTCCCACGGCCGCATAGGCGTTACATGGACTCCGAACGGATGGTCGGTCGCCACTCGGACACTCGGGAGGCTCCCGAGCGCGCCCCGACGCCGGATGGCGTGGTCAGGAGCCCACGACGCCTCAGGGCTCAGCGGTCAGCCGTGCCCACCCCTCGAGCGGAGCCAATCGTCGAGCGAATCCTCCTGACGGAAGCCGAGGCCGCGGAGGCTCTCGCCATCAGCGAACGGTCTCTTCGCGATCTGGTCAAGGAGGGTCACCTGCGGAAGGTGGACCTTGGGTCTCGCAGCACGGTCCGTTTCTCGGTTGAGGCCCTCCGCCGCTGGGCGCTGGAAGCATCCGGATACTCCTACACTCCAGGCGAGGAGGGCGACCATGGCCAGACGGGCAATCAACGGCGAGTATCGGCCCTATCAACGGAGTTCGGACGGCATCTGGGTCGTGGTCGCCCGAGACGCGGACAACCGTCGCAAGTACCTGTATGCATCGTCCCGGACGGCGGTGCTGGCACGACGTGAGGAGTACACGGCGTTTCGCCGTATCGGCCTCACGCCGGCGGCAGGGCGGCTGACCACGGGCCGCCACCTCGACGATTGGCTGGACAGCAAGCGTCCACCAACCGTCCGCGAGGCGACATGGACCAGTTACGAGGGCATGGTCCGTATCCATTTGGCGTCCCTTGAGAGAGTTCCTCTCACCAAACTCACGCCCAATGACGTTCGGCGCCTCATCCGTGAGCGTCTCGCCGCGGGATGCTCTCCAAGGACAGCGGGCTACGCGGTGACGGTTCTCCGGATGGCGATCCAGCAGGCCGTTCGCGACGGCCTTGTCCCACGAAACGTTGCTGCCCTGGTGGAGCGGCCGCGAGTCGGTCGCGCCGAACTGGAGATCTGGCAGCAGCGCGACGCGCGAAGGTTCCTCGAGGCCACATCGGGCCGCCCGCTCGGCCCCTTGTGGGCGGTCCTTCTCGGGACCGGGATGCGCCTCGGTGAGGCCCTTGGCTTGCGCCAGTCTGACATCGACTTCGCTGGCCGGACGGTCGCCGTCACAGGTTCATTGCGTCCGGTTTCGTGCCACTTCCGAGGTATCGACCCAAACGGCACGGTGGGTCCTCGGCTGGTCCGCGTTGAACCGAAGACGAACTCGGGGTGGCGCACCGTGGACCTTCCGGGCTTCGCGCTTGCGGCCCTTGATGGCCACCACGACGGCACGGGGGCAACGCCGAGAAATGTCCTTGGGCTGGTGTTCACGTCGCCCCGCGGAACGCCGCTCGACCCCCGGAACGTCAGCCGAGCCTTCGAGAAAGACGTCGCCTTGGCGGGTGTGCGGCGGATTCGGATTCACGATCTTCGCCATACCGCAGCCAGTCTGATGATCGCGCAAGGTTACACGCTCCATGACGTGAAGCGGGTCTTGGGCCACTCGTCGATTTCGATGACGTCAGACGTCTACGGCCACCTCGTCGAGGGCCGCGGCCGTGAACTGGCGGATCGCATCGACCGACTGCTCGGCGAGGGGGTCAGATAAGCGCTCTTGCTGCAGTAACTGCTGCAGTAGGGCTACGTGGGCGACCATCCGCGCACGAAATCCCACTCGAACCTTTGGACTTCGGATCAGAGGGTCGCGGGTTCGAATCCCTCCGGGCGCGCCAGAACAACAAAGCGAGGGCTCATCCTCAGTCGGCCTGGGTCTCCGCGGTGCAGGCGCTGGCCGGATATGACCAGATCGCCACAGCGAGGTCGGTCAGCCGCTCGCCGTGCCAAGCACTCCGGCGCGGGCGAGCGCGAGGACCATTGGCCGTGGGTCACGGCCAACCGCCTCCGCGAGCGCCTGGGTCGTGTAGTTCTCGCGGACATCGACGGTCGTAACCTTCGCGTAGTCGAACAGGCGCCCTGGCGACGACATCGTGCTCATTGTCCGCTCCGCGAGCGCCAGCGTGCGAGGCCGTGGGGGGTCGAAAACCACGATTCACGCTCAAAGTGGCGCCAAGGATCTCGAGATCCTCGTCGTGCGTCACCGGCTCCGCGTCCTCCGCCGAACCTCGGACCCACCCCGCTACCCGGCCCGCGACCTGGTGCTCCTCGCAGCGGTCAGCTGACTGATCCCGCGCGACCGCTGGGTCGCCTTCCTCGTCACCCCGGCGACCCTTCTCCGTGGGCATCGCAAGCTCGTGAAACGGCGCGACGACCATCCGGAGCCTGCTCCGGACGGCGCGCCTCGGTCCAGCCCCACGCCGTCGCTGATCCTCGGTCGGCGACATCTGGATCGGACGCTCCGGACCTATGCCACCCACGACAACTGCGGCCGGCCCCATCGCGGGCTCGACCTCGCGACCCCGCTCGCCGAAGCCCGGGACCCAGTGCCGGTCAGTCCTCAAGATGTCCGCCGCCGGGACCTGCTCGGCGGCCTTGTCCACGAGTACCACGGACTCGCCGCGTGATCGAATCGGGGTTTTCGACCCCCACGCGCAAAACTGCGCCGGCTGCTCTCGGCACCACTGGTCTCGCTCGCCATCGTCGTCGGGCCGAGTCGCATCCACGAGGGCCATCACTGGCTGACCGATGTACTCGCGTCATCCCTGCTGGGCATGGGCTACGTCGCCGCCTTGGCGGCGCTCTACCCGCGCTGGCTGAGCCAACACCCATCGCCATGAAGCGCCAGATCGAGACTACAGGGGACGTGTCCAGCGGTGATGTCACCGGGTAACGAGACGAGCGGTGTGGCCGATCCCGCGGAGCCGGATGCCCTGGGGAAACCCCGCCATCGGTGGTTGGCGGAACGGAGGAGCGGAGGCCGGTCGAACACGAGGATAGTGCCAGGCGGCCCGACGGGCCTCGGACGGGGTCGAGATCAGTTGATGAGACGCGCCGGTCGCATCCCGCGTGCGAACGCCGACCGCAAGGTGAGCCCGACCGGGATCATCGAAAGGATCAGGATCACCCGTGGCGCGCCCGCCAACAGCAACCCGCTGGTCACGCCAAGCGCGAATCCGGACGCTGCGATGATGCCCATGTCGGACAGTCTGTTGACCTGATCCTGGGCACCGGCGAGGGCATCGTACGTGCTGTCCGCGACGTCCGGGACCCGATCGAGGACCGCGCGGCCGCGGTCAACGAGGGTATCGGCGGGCGCGCCGCTGTCGGCTCCATCGACAACGTCGTCGACTCTGGTCGCACGGGGGTTCTTGGCCATCGGTCACTCCTCGAGAGGTTTAATCGAGCGATCTTTGTTGCCGTGCGCTGGCCAAGAATGACCCGACGCCCTCGCACGGCGCAGTGCGCTGAATCGTGCGCTGCGGCGGCTCACAGGGCACGAAACTCCGCGAGGGCGCGCCCGCGGCGCGATCAGACCGCGGCGCGATCAGACCGCGGCGCGTCGGCCCATGAGCAGCCGGTACACCGCGACCACAATGACGCCACCGATCACCGCGACCACGATGCTCTCGATGTTGACGCCGGTCACGTCGGCGAACTTCAGGACTGTCCCCGCGAGATAGCCCCCGACGACAGCCCCCACGATGCCCAGGATGACGGTGAGGATGACGCCTTCGCCGCCGCCCATGATCAGGTTCGTGACGAACCCGGCGATCGCACCCAGAACGATCCACGCGATGATGCCCATTGCATGCGTTCCTTTCGTGTCGCGCGGCCTACCGCGGCCGACGCTGTCCTCGGACGAGACCCCGTCCGACTGGGGACCGCGACACGGTCAGGTGCTGATGTCAGGCCGGCTCGCGCCGGAAGATCCCGATGGCCCAGATCACGATCAGCTCGAGGATCGACCAGCCGATGAAGGCGACGACGGCGGCCACGTCGAGCGTCGAGCCCCCCGAAGTCAGGGCATTCGTGTTGAGGATCCCCTCGAACGGTGCGACGAAGATCTTGCTGATGTCCAGGATGCCCGAGACGAGCGCGTTACCGGTGCGGGCGTCGAGCAGGAGCAGGACGATCCGCAGCCCGATGACGATCTGGATGAGCCCGAACAGGAGAACGATGACCCGGCGGATCATCTCCGAGCCCCCAGGGCCCGAGCGCGTGGTATGGCGGGTGTCCGTCGTGACCGATTGCTGGACCGGTACAGCGGGCTGATATGCGGGACTCACGGCCGGCCTCGGGTCCGGCGGCGGACCCGCGTCCGGCAGCGGCGCCGCGGAGACCGCGGGTTCCTGGGTGACGACCGTCCGGTCGAACTGGTCACTGGTCATGACGCTCTCCTTTGCGCACGGCCGGAGGGCCCGCCCGAGCGAACTCCAGCTGTGGCAGGCCCACGGGCTCCGCCGCCGCCGTTCGTCTCGGTGCCGCCCGCACGTGCTGCCTGATGTGGTTCCACGACTCGAGGCCCGCCCTGACTTCGCGGGCGTGATGCCAGTCTGCGGTCGGGAACCCGGCGCGTCATGACGGTCCGTCATGCCGGGCGTCGGGACGGGAGATCGCCGGAGCGCCGATGACAATGCAGCGCCGGATTGCCAGGACGTCGTCAGGCTCCTCGGGACAGCGCGGCGCGGCATCCGCCCGCGGGCGGGTCTGCCCGGCCCGATGGTTCGCCGATCGATCATTCAGTCGCGCGGGCGTTCGCTCGTGACGGGGGGCTGGACCATCCCGCGTTGGAGAGCGTCTGGACGAAGCGATGGTCCTCGCTCGGGATCGTGGCGATGACGAGGCAAACGCCGGTGCCAGGCCCGAGCTGGAGCTCAGCAGCCCGAGCCCTGACAGGGGGGGCGTCCCGTTCCCGTCCCAATGGAAAGGGCCCCGGGTCTCCCCCACACCGGCAGGACCTCGAGATCCTCGTCCTCCGCCATCAGCTCCGGGTCCTCCAGCGGACGAGCGGCCCGCCGAGGTTCCGGGTCCGTGATCGCGTCCTCCTCGCGGCGGTGAGCCGCGTCATCCCGCGCGACCGCTGGGTGGCCTTTCTAATCACCCCGGCGACGATCCTCCGGTGGTTTCGGGAGCTCGTGCGGAGGAAGTGGACCTACGGCCGGACCGGTCGCCCTGGCCGGCCGCCGATCGATCGAGAGGTCCGAGAGCTGATCCTGCGACTCGCCCGGGAGAACCCCCGCTGGGGCTGCGTGCGCATCCAGGGTGAGCTGCGCTGAGCTCGGGATCCGGGTCGGAGCGACGACGATCCGCACCCTGCTCCGAACAGCCGGAGCGGGTCCCGCCCCACGACGAACCGGACCCTCCTGGGGGGAGTTCCTACGGGCGCAGGCCGATAGCATCATCGCCTGCGACTTCTTCAGCGTCGAGACCGCGTGGCTGCGGACGGTCTACGTGCTGGTCTTCATCGAGCTGGGCAGCCGACGGATCCACCTCAGTCCCTCGGCGGCGCATCCGGACTCGGCCTGGGTGGCCCGGCAGGCCCGCAACCTCGCCCTGGGTCTCGAAGATCGACCAATCGCCCTCCGGTTCCTCATCCGCGACCGGGACGGCAAGTTCAGCCGACCGTTCGACGAGGTCATCCGTTCCGAGGGGGCGCGGGTGACCCTCACGCTGGTCCAGGCACCCAACGCCAACGCTTACGCCGAACGGGCGCAGACTGTCAGCGACTTCCAGCGTGCCGTCCTGAAGGTCGGCGACTACCTGATCATCCTCGCGGGTGTGCTGGTGGCGCTGAGCATCACCGTCGCGCTATTCCGCGGCGACGTGAGGAGGAGGCCCGGTTGACCATCAGCGCGGACATCGGCATCTTCATCGTCAGCATCGGTGCGGGCCTGATCGGGGCGCTCGCCGGCGTCGGCGGTGGGATCATCGTCATTCCGGCCCTGACGATCCTGTTCGGCGTGGACGTTCGCCTCGCAATCGGCGCGAGCATCGTCAGCGTCATCGCGACGAGCTCCGGAGCGGCGGCAGCGTACGTCCGGGACCGGATGACCGACATGCGGATCGGGATGTTTCTCGAGCTCGCCACGACCAGCGGGGCGGTCGGCGGAGCCCTCCTTGCCGCCGCCGTTGCGCCGTCGTTCCTGCTCGTCCTGCTCGGCGTCGTGTTGCTGTTCTCCGCCGTCCAGCAAGTCCTTCGACTCGGCGAGGAGGTGCCGGCGTTCACCGAGCCGTCGGGCGTGGCGGCCCGCCTCGGGCTCGCCGGCCGCTACCCAGATCTCCAGCTCGGGCGCGACGTTCGGTACGCCGCACACCGCGTGCCGCTCGGCTTCGTCCTGATGGGCTTCGCCGGGCTCGTGTCGGGCCTGCTCGGGATCGGGTCGGGCGCGCTCAAGGTCCTCGCCATGGACGG
>JBBSCF010000112.1:0-8135 GCA_038250545.1 Candidatus Limnocylindrales bacterium
GAGGAGCTCGGCCGGATAGTCCTGGGCCGCGACGGAGGCCAGGCATCGCTCGATGCGCGACCGCTCATTGCGCATCGCCACCACGAGCGTCACGCTGGGCAGGGCGGCACGCTCCGCCGTCATGGAGCTCCTCCGGGCAGGCTCACCCCGGCCGCGTCGCGGCCGGTTCGGGACGCTCGGTCGAGCCGGGCTGGGTCACCGGGCGGCGGGTCGGCGCCTTGCCGGGATCGTCGGCCTCGCCGTAGTAGCCGGTGTAGCTGGAGGGGCTCGTCGCCGCGGCGCGGTTCAGGACGGCGCCGAGGACGCGCGCCCCGGCTCTCTCGAGCAGCTCGCGCGCGCGCCGGACGCTGCGTCGTCGGCTCCGCCCCGCGTCGACCACGAGGATCGTGCCGTCCACGAAGGAGCTCATCACCGAGGCGTCGGCCACGGCCTCCAGGGGCGGGCTGTCGAGGATCACGAGGTCCGCGCTCTTCTGCAGGGTCGCCAGGACGGTCCGCATCCGCTGCGAACCGAGGAGCTCGGCCGGATTCGGCGGCAGCGGACCCGTCGTCAGGACCCGGAGATAGGCTTCCTCGGTCTCGTGCGAGGCCGCCTGCAGGTCAATCGCGTCACTGCGCAGCATGCTCGTGAGCCCCTCGGCGTTGGGCAGGTTGAACAGCTTGTGGACACCCGGCTTGCGCAGGTCGGCATCGACCAGGATGACCTTGCGCCCGGACTGGGCGAAGACGATCGCCAGGTTCGAGGCCATGACCGTCTTGCCCTCACCCGGGATCGCGCTGGACACGAGCAGGGTCCGCACCGGCGCGTCAACCGCGGCGAACTCGACGTTTGCCCGGAGGGCACGGAAGGCTTCGGCGGCCCCTGATCGCGGGTAGAGGAAGGCCGCCAGGCGGTACATCTCCTGCCGTCCCCGGTCTCCGCTCATCTTCGTGATGGAGCCCAGCGTGGCCAGGTGCGCGACCTCTTCGATGGCCTCTGCGTCCTTGATCGAGTCGTCGAGCTGCTCAGCCACGAAGGCGATCGCGGCCACGACCAGCAGGCCGAGCGCCGCGGCGAGGAGCGTGTTGAGGAGCGTCCGGGGTGCCACCGGCGACGTGGAGGGCTCGGCCGGCTCGACGACCGTCAGGAGGTTGGACGTGCTCGCCGAGGAAAACGACAGCAGCGCCGCGTAGGTAGAGCGCAGGTTCACCAGCTGCCCCTCGAGGGCCTGCCACTCGGCCTCCTGGGCGGCCGTTCGCTTGTCGATGGCGCTCAGGGCCTCGTACCGCGATTGGGTCGAGTCGATCAGGGCCTGGGTCGCCTTGAGGTCTGCGTCGATCGACTTCAGGAACTCCGCTTCCTGTCCCCGGATCGTGGGCGAAGCCTTGATGAGCTGCTGGGCGAGCCCGTTCGCGATCGCGGCGGCCTGCGCCGGATCAGCGTCCTGGGCCGTGATGATCAGCAGGGTGCTGTCGCGGGGCGCCTCCACCTGGATCCGGCCGGCCAGGTCCGCCGGCGCGTCGGTCAGCTTCAGGTCGGTGATCAGGCTGTCCAGGATCGGGCGGGTCTCGGCCACGGCGGCGTAGGTCGCGGCGAGACTCTGGGCGACCAGGAGCTGCGTGTAGTCGGGATTCGCCGCCGAGAGCGCCTGTCCCACGATGAGGGTGGCCTTCGACTCGTAGGTCTTCTGCTGGAAGTTGCTCACGACGAAGGCGGCGGCGCCCGCAAGGAGTGCCGTCACGACCATGAGCGGGAGCCAGGCCCGAACGATGCCGATCAGGCGGCGGAGTTCCACGGGTTCTTCACCCTCTCTGCCCCGGGACGGTGGGGCCGGTGGGAGCGCCGGCATCTCGGGCGGCGCGTGCGCCGTGGATCATCGGTGACGACGCACGAATGCGTCAACCGCTTCCACGCCGGAGCGCGGACCGGCGGCCACTTCGGACACCCGTTGGCGAGCACCAGCACGAGCCTCCGGCAGCCCGGCGATGACCGCGACGGCCCGAACCGGTGCACGGAGGCACCAGTTCGGCTCCGAACCGATCGAGGACGGGTCAACTAGTACTAGGCAACACACCGCCGCTTGTCCTAGCCTACGAGATCCGGGGTGGTCGAGTGTCCCCCGGAAAGGTGGACGGCATCGCCGGGACGACGCGGTCCAGGCAGGCAGATGGGGGGCGTTCCGATCGTGGCCGACACGCCACCGCAGGATTCGGATGATTGCCGGAGGATCGATTGACCGTCCCGACCGTCGCGAAGCCGTCATCGGGCCGCCCCGTCGCCTCGACTGACGACGGCCGGGGGCAGCCGCCGTGGTCGCGGCGCTCCGCGGTGGACGTAGTCGGCCACCTGCGCGGTCGCTACCTGCTCGCGATCGACCTGGTGGGGATCGTCATCGCGGCGTACGTGGCCCTGGCGCTCCGGTTCGACCGTCTCTCCGGGCCGATCATGGTCGCGTGGTTCCCCCTGGTCGTGGGCCTTCTGCTCGCGGTCCGGACCGTGACCAACATCCGCCTCGGGCTCTACAGCCGTCGATGGCGCTACGCGAGCGTCCCGGAGCTCGGGCGCATCGTCGCGGCGGCGGCCGTCGGCTCAATGATGGGCGTCGCGATCTTCTACGGCTCCGCGGTCGCCTTCCATGGCGCCTGGGCCGACGGGTTCCCGCGCTCGTTCTGGCCGATCGAGCTCCTCCTCAGCGTGGCGATCCTGGGCGGCGTCCGGTTCGGCATCCGTGCCGCGGCCGACGGGGTCCCGTCACTCTCCCGGACGACCACGGCCGATCGTCGGGCAACGCTGCTGTACGGGGCCGGCAACGCCGGCGTGCTGCTCGCCCGGTCCGCCCAGCGCCACCCGGGGTCCGGCGTCCGGCCGGTCGGATTCCTTGACGACGACCCCACGCTCGCCGGCGGGATCATCGCGGGGTTCCGGGTCTGGGGCGGGCTCGAGACGATGGAGCGGGCCGTTGCCGACACCGGCGCCAAGGCGCTGCTGATCACGATGCCGAGCGCGCCCGGTGCGACCATCCGCCGTGTGGTGGAGACGGCCATGGCGCTGCAGCTCGACGCGCGGATCGTCCCCTCGGTCACCGACCTCCTGGACGGCAGCGTGGACGCGTACCGCGTCCGCCGGGTCAGTGTCGAGGATCTCCTGCGCCGGCCCATGGTGACGGAGCACGCCCCCGGCGTGGAGGAGATCATCCGCGGCCGCACGGTGTTGATCACCGGGGGCGGCGGGTCGATCGGGTCGGAGCTGGCCCGCCAGGTCTTCTCGATCGGTCCCCGGCGCCTCGTGCTCGTTGATCGGGCCGAGAGCCCGCTCTACCTGGTCCAGCGAGAGCTCGAGGCTCGGCGGGCCAAGGGCAGGGGCGGCGGCGAGCTGCAGATCCACCTCGCCAACGTCGCGAGCCGGGCGTCCATGGAGCGCCTGGTCGCCGCGGAGGCCCCGAGCGTCATCTTCCACGCGGCGGCGTACAAGCACGTACCGATGATGGAGGAGCATCCGTCGGACGCGGCCCAGGTCAACATCGGCGGCACGATGGTGCTCCTTGACGCAGCTGCCTCCGCGGGCGTGGATCGGTTCGTCTTCGTCTCCACCGACAAGGCCGTCCGTCCGTCGAGCGTGATGGGCGCGAGCAAGCGCATCGGCGAGCTGCTCGTCGCCGACGCAGCGCGGCGGACGGGCCGACCGTACGTCTCCGTTCGCTTCGGAAACGTGCTCGGCTCCACCGGCAGTGTCGTTCCCATCTTCCAGGAGCAGCTGGAGAACGGCGAACCCCTCACGATCACCCACCCGGACATGACCCGGTTCTTCATGGCGATTCCCGAGGCTGCCTGGCTCATCCTCGACGCCGCCGCGCTCGGGCGGTACGGTGACCTGTTCGTGCTCGATATGGGCGACCCGATCCGGGTCATGGACCTCGCCCGTGATCTCGTCCGCCTGGCGGGCCGCGACCCGGACAGCCAGCCCATCGAGACCGTCGGCCTGCGGCCGGGCGAAAAGCTCCACGAGGAGCTCTTCTACGACGCCGAGAGCGTGGAGCCCACCGTCAGCTCCAAGGTCCTGCGGGCGACGGCGCCCTCGCCGCCGCCCGGGATCCGGGACGACGTCCGCCGCATGCTGGCGCTCGCGATGGGCGACCAGGACGGCGCGCTCCGGGATGCCCTCTTCGCGTTCCTCGCGAGCGCCGACGCGCCCGCGCCGGCCCAGCCGGCACCGCCCGAGGCGCACCCGGTGCCCGTGAGCGCACGCAGGCTGGTCGGCGTGCACGTGGACGTCGCAACGGGGTGACGGCGGGAGACGCCAGGCCGTACCTGCCCTTCGCCCGGCCCTCCATCACGGACCGGGAGAAGCAGGCGGTCCTGGAGGTGCTCGATTCGGGCTGGCTCACGACGGGCTCGCAGGCACGGCTCTTCGAGGCCCGGTTCGCCGAGCGGGTGGGGGCAGTTCATGCGGTCGCCCTCAACTCCGCGACGGCCGCCCTCCACCTGGCCCTTGAAGCGCTCGGCGTGGGACCGGGCGACGAGGTGATCGTCCCGACGTGGACCTTTGCCGCGTCGGCGGAGGTGGTGGTCCACCAGGGCGCCCGGCCGGTCCTCGTGGACGTCGATCGGCGAACCCTGAACGCGACGCCGGAATCGATCCTGGAGGCGGTCACGACGCGCACCCGGGCTGTGATCGCGGTCCACGTCGCCGGCCTGCCGGCCGAGGTCGAGCGGCTCGTCGAGCTGCTGGAACCCCGCGGCATCCCGGTCATCGAGGACGCGGCTCACGCCTTCCCGAGCCGGATCGCCGGGGATGCCGGCCGCTATGCCGGCACCATCGGCCGCGTGGGCGCCTACTCCTTCTACGCGACGAAGACGATCACGACCGGCGAGGGCGGCATGCTGGTCACCGACGACGAAGCCGTGGCGAACCGGGCCCGTGTGATGGCGATGCACGGGATCAGCCGGGACGCCTGGAACCGCTACGCGGCCAGCGGCTCCTGGTACTACGAGATCGAGGACGCCGGCTTCAAGTACAACCTCACCGACATCGCGGCCGCCCTCGGACTGGTCCAGCTGGAGCGCGCGGACGAGTTGCTCGCGGCCCGCCGCGAGCTCGCCGCGGCCTACGGCGCCCGGCTGGCGGAACCGCCGCTGGACGACCTGCTGGAGCTGCCCGCGGGCGCCGACGACCGGTCGCACGCGTGGCACCTCTACATCGTCCGCCTGGCGCTGGACCGCCTGGCGATCGATCGGGCGCGGGTCCTGGAGATGCTCGGGGGGCGGGGCATCGGGGCGAGCGTCCATTTCATCCCGCTGCACCTGCACCCGTACTACCGGCGACGCTGGGGCTATGCTCCCGGTGACCTGCCAATCGCGGCGGCGGAATTCGAGCGGGTCATCTCGCTTCCCATCTGGCCCGGGATGTCCATCGCCGACGTGGATCGAGTCGTGGAAGCCCTCCGCGCAATCCTCGTCGCGGCCCGCCGCTGAGCCAGCACGCGACCCGGCCGGCATGCCGGGCGCCGGGGCGTGACCCGGCAGAAGGACACGCGTGAACCCATCCGACATCGGCGGGCTGCTGAGCACCTATGCGGGACTGGTGCCGGGCGTTGCCGTCGCCTTCATCGCGAGCCTGGCCCTGGGCCGCCGCGTCGGACGGCACCTCGGCGTGCCGTCGATCGTCGGGTTCGCGCTGGTCATAGGTGCCGGGATCGCCCTCGCGGCGACCGTGACGCCCAGCCGCGACGCGCTCGTCCTGGGGATCCGCGGGTCCGGGACCTGCGATCTCGGGCGCATCGGGCTTCCGTCGCGGGGCGAGCTGCGGTCACCCGACAGCGAGGCGCTCCTGAACATCCTGCTCTTCGTGCCGCTCGGCGCAGCCATCGGCCTGTGCCCCCCGTCGCGGCGCAAGCTCGCGGTCCTGGCGATGGCGGGTTCGATGCCCTTCGCGATCGAGGCCGCGCAACTGCTGGCGACCCGGCTCGGACGCGAATGTCAGAGCGCAGACGTCGTGGACAACCTGGTCGGCCTGACGCTCGCGATCACCGCTGCAACCCTCGTGCGGTGGATCGGGACCGCGGTCGCACAGCGCGGGCGCGGCGGGGCCGGACCGACGGGATCCCTCGCTCGATCGGACCCCGATCCGTCGGCCTGACAGCGGACTACGGCAGGACGCGGACCGTCCGGGCCAGGATCTCGAGGTCGAGTCGGGTCGTGCGGCGGTCGAGGTACTCGAGGTCCAGCTGGAGCTTCGCCGGCAGGATCTCGCGACGGTACCGCTCCTCGAGGTCCGGGCCCACGAGCAGGCGTGCCTCGTCGTGGAAGGACAGCTGGGCCAGGCCCGTGATGCCGGGCTTCGCCGTAAAGACACGGCGATGAACCGGATCCGACCAGTCGACGAACCTCGGATCCTCGGGGCGCGGCCCCACCAGCGACATCTCGCCGCGGACCACGTTGGCGAACTGCGGAAGCTCGTCGAGCCGGTACCGGCGCAGGATCCGGCCGAGCGGCGTCACCCGTGCGTCATCGGCACCGGTGACGCTCGTGCCGCGCGATCCCACGGCCATCGTCCGGACCTTGAGCAGCGTGATTCGCGCCCCTCCTTCACCGACCCGGGTCGCCCGGTAGAGGAAGGGGCCGCGATCGCCGGTGACGCGCATGGCCAGCCAGACCCCGGCGAGGACGGGCACCGACGCCACGAGGGCCGGCGAAGCCAGCAGAAGGTCGAGGAGGCGTTTCGAGCCCACCCGCTCCCCTACAAGCAACCGACGGCGGCCGGGTTCACGAGCTACCGGACGCCCGATCATCAGCGCCGGTGAGAGGCGTGCGCACAGGGGCCGGGGGATCCGCGCCGTCCGCCCGGGCGGCAAGGCCTGGGGTCCGGCGACGCCTCGCGGCGGGAGCCGGCCGGCTCTCGGGTCGGTCCGCCGGCCGATCCGCCGAGCGCTCCGACACTTCGGGCGTCGCGCCGCCCGCGCCCCGGGAGGCCGCGATCCTGGCCAGGGCCTCGGACCTCGGCACGAGCGCCTGGAACCTGTCACACGTCACGAACTCCGCGCTCAGGCAGTCGCTCGACTGGCGGTCCAGCTCGATCTCGATCGGACGGCGCGTCGCGTGGCACCGATGGCCGGGGTGCGGGAAGGTGAACCGCGTGCGCGAATCCCCCACCACGCCCAGCAGGGGGCAGGCGGGCGTGGCGGGCACGTCTCGCAGGTCGGGCTCCATTCCCGTCATCATAGACCGGCACGCGGCGCGTCAGAACCGGCCAACCGGCCGCGATCGTCACGCGCTGCCGGAGGCTCGCGGTGCGTGCCCGCACCAGGCCGGACGATCGGGCCACCCATCCCCATGGCCACTCCGGCGCCCGCGTGGCATGCTTCGCCCGTGGACCACTCCGCCCGCCTGTCGCTCCGTCGTCTCGCGCTCGTGTTCGCGCTGGCTGCGGTCGTCGCGGCGCCGGCGGTGCCGGTCGCCCGGGGCGCCGAGCCGACGCTGGCCGACCCGGGCGGCGCCGACGGTAGCGCCCTCGTCGGTTCTGGCTGCGGCGGCTCCGCCCTGGAGGTCCTCCCGACGAGCCTTCTCGTCACCCTCCGGGACGGCCGCACGCCCGAGTCTCTCGACGCACGTGCCGCGGCCGCGGGGCTCGTCCGGGTCGCCTGGGACCCGGCCCTCCGGACCGTTCAGTACGTCGAGATCGGCGCCGGCTCCGCCGCCGCTGGTGACGGGCCAGGGGATCAGGCCGCCGGGCGCAACCTCTCGGCTCGCCGCGACGCCGCCGTTCGGGCGGCCCGGGGCGTGATCGCGGCCGGGCGCTCGCGGCTCACCAGCCTCGGAGCGGACCTCCGCGCGTCGGGGGACGTGGCCGCAGCCGCGGTGCCGGTGCTCCTCGAGACCCAGGAAGACCCACCGACACCGCCGGCCCCCGAGCCGCCGACGCCGGTCGCACCCCCGAACGACCCGTACTGGGGTTCCCAGTGGGGGCCGGACGCGATCGGTGCCCGGTCGGCGTGGGCGCTCACGAGGGGCCGGGCGGAGATCGTGGTCGCCGTCCTCGACACCGGCGTGGACCTTCGCCATCCCGACCTCGTGGGCCGGCTCATCCCGGGCACCGACGTCGGCTCCGGCGATTCGGACCCGAGCGACGAGGACGGCCACGGGACGCACGTGACCGGGATC
>JBBSCF010000113.1:0-7964 GCA_038250545.1 Candidatus Limnocylindrales bacterium
CCACGGCAACCACCCCCTCGATGCGAACGCCGCGCACGACATCGCGCTCCGGGACCAGCCCGGCGTGGCGACGCGGTCCATCGACGAGGAGCCGAATCGGCGCGTGGTGGTCCCGCCGCGCAACGTCTGAGGGGCGTCCCAGTCCCGCCGCTCGGGGCGACCGTCGCATGACAGATTCGCGTGCACGCGCGAAGATGTCGCGGCTGCCGGGGACGAGGCCCGGCGCCAGCCGACCGCGCATGAGCATCTGATGACCGACCTGCCCAACTCCGCAGCCGACCGGGCTGCCAACGCCTCCACACCCGACGACGAGACACCCGCCGGCGACCCCGAGCTCGCGGCGCTCGTCCGGCGCGACGCACCGCCGGACGACGCCGACCCCTCGCTGGCCGCCCTCGTGAACCTCGGGCGGCGGCCCGTGTCCTCGGCGGTCCCCGCCACCCCGGCCGCCGGTGCCCCGGAGCGGCCTGTCGCTGGGGCGCCTGCCGCCGACGAGACAGCCCAGGCGTCCGAGGCGGGCCCCACCGCCGGCGATGCCACGCCCGAGGCCGGGGCGGATGCCACCGAGCCCGTCTTCGATGTCACCTCAGCCGCGGCGGACTCGACCTCGCCCGATCCCGACGAGTCGGTCCTGGTGGCGGCGAATGCCGACGCCGCCGGATCGCCAACCGCCGGAGCCGCTCCGGCTGATGCGACCACCGCCGATGCGCCTGCGCTGGGCGAGCCGACCGAGACCACCCCGGCGGACACGTCGCCGACCTCCGAGCCCGGCGTCGATGCCGTGCCGGTCCTGCCCCTCGTGGCCGCCGTGACCGACGGCGAGCCCCCGGCACGGCCTCGGCGCCGACGGTCGCTCGCCCTCCGCTTCGGCGTTTCGTTCGTCCTGGGCGTCCTGCTCGCCGTCGGCATCGGCGCCGGCGTCCTGTACGCATGGAGCCAGCAGTTCGACGGCCGGGTCCTGCCCGGCGTCCGCGTCGGCAGCACGGACCTCGGCGGGCTCACCCGCGAGCAGGCGGACGCGGAGATCGCGAACGCCTATGGGTGGCTCGGCACCGGGCAGATCACGCTCACCGGCCCGGACGGCCAGACAACGACCATCAGCTACGCTGACGTCGGCCGCGGCCCCGACACCTCGGCGCTGCTCGACGCGGCACTCGCGGCAGGCCGCCAGGGCGAGCCCCTCGCGAACCTCATCGGCGCACCCCAGGCCGCGATCCACGGCGTGACCCTCGACGCCGCCGTTGCCTACGACCGCGACAAGCTGGCGGCAGCCGTCGACACCCTCGCCACGACGATCGCCCAGACCCCCGTGGACGCCTCCGTGTCGGCCGGCCAAGGCGGGACGTTCAGCACGTCCCCGGCGAAGGATGGTCGCGCCGTGGACAAGATGGCCCTCCTGGCCGCGCTCGACCAGCAGCTCGCGGCGCTCGGCACGCCGGCGTCGATCACGATGGCCGTGCCGGTCGCATCGTTGGCACCCGCCGTCGCCACCGCCTCGGCCGAGGCGGCGAAGGTGGGTGCGGATCGAATGGCCTCCGACGTGGTCGTCGCCCGGGGCGAGGACAGCTGGACGATCGCCGGCACGAGCCTCGCCCCGCTGATCTCGTTCTCGACCGCGGCCGACGGGAGCATCACCCCGGTCTTTGACGAGTCGGGCCTCGACCCGATCCTTACGACGCTGGCCCAGAAGCTCAACCAGACCGCGCACGACGCGGGCCTCAAGCTGGTCAGCGGACACATCGTCGCCACCGGCACCAGCCGCGAGGGCCGAACGCTCGACGCTGCCGGCATGAAGGCCGCGTTCATCAGCGAGATCGGCGCTCGACAAGCGGGCGCGGTGGCGTCGCCGGTCGCGGCCGTCGTCAAGGCCGTCGACCCCAAGCTGTCGTCGGCCGACGCCAAGGCCTTCGCCCCCAAGATGAAGATGATCAGTAAGTACAGCATCTTCTACTGGGTCCTCGTCAACAACCACTGGGGCGGGAACATCGAGGGGCCGGCCACGGTGATCAACGGCACGGTCGTGCCGGCCGGCGCGAAGTTCGACTTCTGGAAGGTGGTCGGCGACCTGCACGATGCACCCGGCGTCGGGCCGGGCAATGCCATCGTGAACGGGAAGATCACCGTCACCGGCGCGTTCGGCGGCGGCATCTGCACGACGTCCACGACGCTGTTCAATGCGGCAGTCCAGGCAGGCATGGTGCCGCTCGCCCGCCAGGCTCACAGCGAGTTCATCAGCCGGTATCCGCCGGGCCTCGATGCCACCGTGTGGATCGTCGGCAACACCAAGCAGACCATGAGCTTCAGGAACGACACCAAGTACCCGATCCTGATCACGCGGACCGTCACCCAGTCCGGCGGCGTGCGGTGGCTCGCGTTCAAGATCTGGAGCGTGCCGAACGGCCGGACCACCAAGATCACCAACACGGTCATCCAGCACGGCCCGCGCGCGAAGGACACGGTCGTGAGGGATCCGACCAAGCCCGTGGGGTACTCGTACCGCAACAACGCCCCGGCGGACGGCGCCAAGGTGTGGGTCACCGTGTCGATCTACGACCACGGCAAACTCCACTGGACGAAGCGGTACTACTCGAACTACCCGGCGGTGAACGGCGTCCTCGTGGTAGGGACCAAGACCAAGACCTGACGCGGGCCTGGTCTCGCGCCTGCTGGGTCAGTCGGCACCGCCGAACATCTCATCCAGGCCAGTGACGAGATCGACGGCGCCGGGCTGGACAGCAGGTACGGGGACTACGAGCGCTCCTGTGCCGATTGGACCGTCGGCGGCACGTGAGGGGTCAGTACACGCGTTCGTCGGTTACCGCGTTGGAGCGACGGAAGCCGATTGCCCGAATCGTGTCCAGGTGGCGTCGGATCTGCTCCGCCTCGAGTGGCGTGCGCTCCGGCATGAACGGCTCCGCCAGGTTCGCGAATTCGGATGCCGTTGCGACAACGTGTCGGATCCCGTTCGTGTCCCGACGCACCAGCGACCAGCCCTGGAGGTTGCCCCGGTTCTCCAGGGCTCGACCGGCGAAGACCAAGGGGGTGGTGGCCAGACGGTACAGCTTCGTCACGCGGGTTCCGGTCTCGTCTTCCAGCCAGTACGCCAGCGTGTCGGGGATCGACGGCGCGGGGGGAGCATCGGCCGTGCCGGACCGCGGGCGGGGGATCGGGGAGTCAGCGAGCTTCGTAGGCATGTCGTTCGCGCTTCGTGGCGCGCCGTGCGGAGATGATGCGGATGGTACCGCGTGGATCTTCGAAGGTCACCACGATGAGCAACTGCCCGCCGCGAGTCTCGCCAATGTGGAGCGATCGGGACTCGGGGCCGGAGTGCGCAGTATCGGGCCACGTTCGATGCAACGTATCGGCGATGGCCTCCCGCGCTTCGACGAAACTGACAGCGTGCTTCGCCTGGTTCAGCCGCTCCTTCTCCGGGTCCCAGGTGATGCGATCCACGCTCGGACCCTATTCATCGCCCCTTCACGGGCGCTTACGCGCGGGCCGGCTCGACCCGTGCCCGCGAGCGCTGGGTCGCACTACCAGCATTTGTTGACTCGCCCCGGCGGCGGACCGCCGCGGCGGCGTAGAGTAGGGGAGTCGGGCCATCGGCCGGCACCAGGGAGGGCACACGGCAACGATGCCGACGGGCACACGGCTGCGGGGAGCCAGGCGAAGATGCCTGCGACCCTGACTCCCGCCGCCTTCGCCGCCCGCTGGCGCGGCGTCACGACGACCGAGAAGGCCTCCGCGCAGAGCCACTTCCTCGACGTGTGCGCCCTGGTGGGGGAGCCCGGGCCCCTCGAGGCCGACCCCACCGGTGAGTCCTACGCCTTCGAGCGCCGGGTAGAGAAGGCCGGCGGGGGAGACGGCTTCGCCGACGTCTGGAAGCGCGACTCCTTCGCCTGGGAGTACAAGGGCAAGCGCAAGGACCTCAAGGCCGCGTACCTCCAGCTGCTCAACTACAAGGACGACCTGGGCAACCCGCCGCTGCTGATCGTGTCCGACCTCGAGCGCATCGAGATCCGGACCAACTTCACCAGCCTGAGCCCGGTTCTCACGACGATCACGCTCGACGACCTCGCGGCGGACGACCCCAGCACCGCCCTCCAGCAGCTCCGCGACGTCTTCTCGGCGCCCGAGGCCTTCCGCCCGCACCTCGTGCCGGCCGAGATCACCGAGAAGGCGGCCCGCCACTTCGCCGAGATCGCGCAGAGCCTCCGGGCCCGCGGCCACGAGCCCGACGCCGTCGCCCACTTCCTGGACCGGATCCTGTTCTGCCTGTTCGCCGAGGACGCGGGCCTCCTGCCCAAGAGCATCTTCATGCGCCTCTCCGCGGCGTCGAAAGGCCGATCGGACGTCTTCTCGAACGCCCTGGGCGAGCTGTTCGCGAAGATGGCCAACGACGGCGGCCTGTTCGGCACCGAGGAGATCGACTGGTTCAACGGCGGCCTGTTCGACTCGGGCGACGTCATCCCGCTCACCGGCTCCGAGATCACCACGCTCCTGGAGGTCAGCCGGCTCAACTGGGCGCTGATCGAGCCAGCCATCTTCGGCACCCTCTTCGAGCGCGGCCTGGATCCCGATCAGCGCGCCCAGCTGGGCGCCCACTACACGGACCGCGACGCCATCTGGAAGCTCGTGGAGCCCGTGATCCTGCGCCCGCTCCGGCGCGAGTTCGTGGCCATGCAGGCGCGCGTGACCGAGCTGATGCTGTCCGGCCGCAAGATCACGAAGGCCACGCCGCGCGACCAGGACCCGGGCGCCGTGTTCGACGACTTCCTCACCCGCCTGCGCGGCGTGCGGGTGCTCGATCCCGCCTGCGGCAGCGGCAACTTCCTGATCGTGAGCCTGTGGGCCCTCAAGGACCTCGAGTACGAGGCCATCAACTGGGGCTCGCTCGTCCTGCGCCGGCCGATGCAGGTCCCAAAGATCGGCCCCGAGGCCGTCCTGGGCATCGAGATCAACGCCTACGCGGCCGAGCTCGCCCGGGTGACGATCTGGATCGGCGAAATCCAGTGGATGATCCGCCACGGCCTGGGCTACGCGCGCGACCCGATCCTCAAGTCGCTGCACCACATCGAGAACCGCGACGCGCTCCTGGACCTCTCGGACCCGGCGAACCCCCGCGAGGCCGAGTGGCCGGAGGCGGAGTTCATCGTCGGGAATCCGCCCTTCCTCGGGTGGGAATGACGCTCGGACCTGGCCCCACCCCTGAGCGTGGCTCGCCACGTCATTCCCACGTAGCGCCCGCGTGTGTCGTGGTCTGGTCCGAACTCGCTCATTCTGCGCTCGTTGCCGTTGTGAGAATGTGGCCGGTCTGGGCGTCAATGACCTCGACCGCCCTGACGGCCGCTGAATGGCATGGCGGCAGCGAAGCGCCCGGGGCGGGGACCGGTGGGCAGACCGGGACCGAGAGCCCGTCGAATGAGACCGCCCACACCAGTGTCTCGGGGCCGCTCGGCGGGGCGAGCAGTCCGGTCGCCGCGAGCGTCATTAGCTCAACGGACTGCAGGACAGCGGTGGGGCCGAGGTCTGCGGATGCGATCTCGACCGCCGCCTCCCTCGACACCGCCACGCTCGGCGGCCCTCCCTGCCCGCGAACGAGCACCAGCGTGAGAGCTGTCGCGAGCGCCACCAGCAGGACGCCGCCTGCGAGGACGATGGCGACGATCGTCCTCGGTCGGCGGCGAGGCGTCTCAATGGGTGGTGACATCGGCGCCCTCCCGGGAATCCTTGTCAGTCCCGGCCCATCAACGCACGCCGTCCATGAACATGCTCATGATCTCGCCCGTCGTCGCGTCGATGATGACCCCGGTCACCTCGACCTCGACCCTCGGAGCTCCTGCGGGCCCGCCTTGCGGTGCTTCGCCTCCTCGGAACAAGACGACCCACGCGGGGCGCGCCGGCTCCGCGAAGATACGATGCGCCATTGCGGAGTAGAGCCCCACTTCGGTGTCGGTGCGCCCCGTCGCATCTTGGGCGATCGCCACGGCTTCCGTGTCCTTGAGCGCCGGCGTGGCCGAGCTCCGCTCGAGGGCATAGGCGTTCGGCTGCCCGCCCACATCTTCGACCGGCTCCTCGATCATGTACCACGCCAGCTCGGATGCTGTCATGGAGGGGCGGGGTGTCGGCGCTGCGAGCGCCCCCCCGGCCTGCAGCGAGACCAGCGCCAGAATTCCGACGAGCGCTGCCGCCGTGGTCAGGCTGCGAGTCATTCGGAGCACCTCTTGTCCCAGATCGCATACCCAGGATTCAGGTTGGTCACGCCGCAGATCGAGCTGTATGCACTGGGCACCACCATGGTCGCCGTCACCGTCTTCCAGCTCGTGTCGCCTACCACCTTGTACTGCGGTGACGCGATCCTGGCGGTGTTGGCCAAACCACCCGGCATCTGATCTGCCTTGTCGTGCGTCTCCCCCATCATCTGGTAAGACACGGGGAACAGGGTCGCGGTGTGAGACGTGTACTGCACGCCGCCGATGTACCCGCGGTAGACCTTCATGAGCGGATCGAACGTGACCCGGAAGCTCGTGTTCGTGCCTGCCGCGTGCGCCGTCCAGTACTGCCAGTGAGCGCCCGGCTCATACTCCTCGCCGAGGTACCGGCCGACCGTTCCGCTGCCGACCTTCTTCATCTTGAACCAGCCGATCTGATCCCAGCCGTTGTACCCGGGAGCAGCCAAGAGGACGCTCATGTTCGTGCCGGCCCCATTCTGGGCCGTGTAGACCGGGTCGTACTCCTCGATCGTCGCTTGGACCCCGATCGGGGTGGCCGCGGGCCAGATCGCCACGGCAAGCTGACGTTGAGTATTGTCGTGCGTTGTCCCGAGGCTGCAGAGCTTGGCAGCCTGGGCCGCCGACCAACCCGACGCAGGCCACGATCCGATGAGGCTCAGAGCCAGCAGGCTTGCTAGCAGGCCCCGCAAGCGATGCCGGTGACCACTCTGCCACCAAGCGACTACGGTGGCCGTCATCATCATCTCTCCCCTCCGATCCAGCGTGCGAAATCGCCGCCATGTTGGTTGAGGCACGGATCAGCGCATAGGGCGGCTAGCTCGCCACGAGGGGCCACGGGACTCTTGCGCGGGCGCGGGCGCGGGCGTGCACGGGGGCCGATTCCCTCTACCGTCTCGTCGATGCCGCATACGAGCGCCGCTCGCTGATCCTGACCTCGAACCTCCACCCCGCCGAGTGGGCCTCGATCTTCCCCGACGGGCGGCTCGCGGCGGCGGTCGTCGACCGCCTGACCTACCGCGCCCACGTCATCGAGACGGGTTCCGCCTCCTACCGGCTGCGGGCCACTGAGCGGGCCCGGAAGGGAGGTGCCGACCGAGGCTGACGCGACCGCACCGGAGACCGGTTCAGGCCATTTCGGAGACCGGTCGGAGGTGGGGCCACCTGAGCATCGGCGGGTTCCAGTCAACGTCGCAACACGGACAGTGGTCCGAGGAGTGTAGCCATGCGGTCGGCGGGGCTGTCCCAGCCGAGGACCTTCCGTGGGCGCTCGTTCAGCTCGTGCTGGACGAGGGCGATGTCGTCGGCGGTGTGGACGGACAAGTCGGTGGACTTGGGGAAGTAGGCGCGCAGCAGGCCGTTCGTGTTCTCGTTGGTCGGCCGCTGCCAGGGTGCGTGCGGGTCGCAGAAGTAGATGCCCGTCGTGCCCAGCGCCGCCGCGATCTCGGCATGGCGGGCCATCTCGCTGCCCTGGTCCCAGGTCAGCGTTCTCCGCAGGTCCGGCGGCAGGTCGGCCAGGGCGGCGACGACGGTGTCGCGCACGGTCGCCGAGTCGTGCTTGGGACCATCGAGGTGGCCCAGCAGCGTGTACCGCGTGGTGCGCTCGACCATGGTGACGATGGCCGAGGCGTTGCCGGCGCCCACGATCAGGTCGCCCTCCCAGTGGCCGGGCTGCTCCCGCCCGAGCGCCTCCGCCGGTCGGTCACCGATCAGCGTCATGCCAGTGATCGGGCC
>JBBSCF010000114.1:0-7952 GCA_038250545.1 Candidatus Limnocylindrales bacterium
GACCCGGCGACGAGCGCGGTCACTGTGTCTATCAGCTCGCGCGCGCTCATGAGGGCTTCCCCCACTTCCAGTTGCGGACCTCGGGGAGGTACTGGCCGTTCTTGTTGATGTATTGCCGATGCTCGAGGAGCTTGTCCTCGAGCTCTTGCTTCAGATAGACGCCCTTCTCGCCGGTCTGCGGCAGGCGGTCGATCACGTCCATGACGAGGTGGAAGCGGTCCATGTCGTTCAGGACCGTCATGTCGAAGGGCGTCGTGATGGTGCCCTCTTCCTTGTAGCCACGGACGTGGATGTTCTCGTGATTCGTACGCCGATAGGTGAGCCTATGAATGAGCCACGGGTAGGCGTGGTAAGCGAAGATGACGGGCTTGTCCTTGGTGAAGAGATCGTCGAAGTCCACGTCGCTCAGCCCGTGCGGATGCTCGCTCCGCGGCTGTAGCCTCATGAGGTCGACGACATTGACCACCCGGACTTTCAGGTGGGGCAGATGCTCGCGCAAGATGGATACTGCGGCGAGCGTCTCCAGCGTGGGCACGTCGCCACAGCACGCCATGACCACGTCGGGGGGAACGTCCTGGTCGTTGCTGGCCCACTGCCAGATGCCGATCCCCTCGGTGCAGTGCGCGACCGCGGCGTCCATGGCGAGCCATTGCGGCAGCGCGTGCTTGCCGGCGACCACCACGTTGACGTAGTTGCGGCTGCGCAGGCAGTGGTCGACCACCGACAGCAGGCAGTTCGCGTCGGGCGGGAGGTAGGCGCGCACGATGCTGGCCTTCTTGTTGATCACGTGGTCGAGGAAGCCGGGGTCCTGGTGCGTGAAGCCGTTGTGGTCCTGCTGCCAGACGTGCGAGGCGAGGACGTAGTTGAGCGACGCGATCTCCCGGCGCCAGGGCAGCTCCTTCGTGACCTTCAACCACTTGGCATGCTGGCTGAACATCGAGTCGACGATGCGAACGAACGCCTCGTAGCAGTTGAACAGCCCGTGCCGGCCGGTCAGCAGATAGCCCTCCAGCCAGCCCTCGCACTGGTGCTCGCTGAGCATGGAGTCGAGCACCTGTCCGGCGGGCGCAAGGGACTCGTCGTTCTCCTGCTGCGGGAGGTCCCACTGACGGTCGGTGACCTCGAAGATCGCCTGCAGAAGGTTCGAAACCGTTTCGTCGGGGCCGAACAGGCGGAAGTTGCGCTGGTCCTGGTTGAGCCTGGCCACGTCGCGCAGGAAGCCGCCCAGCACGAGCGTGTCCTGGCCCTGGACGGCGCCTGGTGAAGGCACGGCCACGGCGTGATCGCGGAAGTCCGGCATTCGCAGGTCACGCAGCAGCAGGCCGCCGTTGGCGTGCGGATTGGCACCCATCCGCCGGTCCCCCTTGGGCGCCAGCTCGGCCAGCTCCGGCATGAGCCGGCCGAGCTCGTCGAAGAGCTCCTCGGGTTTGTAGCTCTTCATCCAGCTCTCGAGCTGCTCGACGTGATCGGGATGCGTGGCGTCCACCAGGAGCGGCACCTGGTGCGCTCGGAAGGTGCCCTCGATCTGGAGCCCATCGACGACCTTTGGCCCCGTCCAGCCCTTCGGCGACCGCAGGACGATCATCGGCCAGCGCGGCCGGGTGGGGTCGTTGCTGGATCGGGCCTCGCTCTGGATCTGTCGGATCCTCTCGATCGCCTCGTCCAGCGTACCGGCCATGAGCTGATGCATGGCGTCTGGGTCGTCGCCTTCGACGAAGTAGGGCGTCCAGCCGCAACCGCGCAGGTACTGCTCCAGCTCGTCGTGCTCGATGCGGGCAAGGACGGTCGGGTTGCTGATCTTGTAGCCGTTGAGGTGCAGGATCGGCAGCACGGCGCCGTCCGTGATCGGGTTCAGGAACTTGTTGGACTGCCATGCGGTCGCCAGCGGGCCCGTTTCCGCTTCGCCGTCACCGACGACGCAGGCGACGACGAGGTCCGGGTTGTCGAATGCGGCGCCGAACGCGTGGCTCAGCGAGTACCCGAGCTCGCCGCCCTCGTGGATCGAACCCGGTGTGGTCGGCGCCACGTGGCTGGAGATCCCGCCGGGGAACGAGAACTGCTTGAACAGCTTCTGAAGCCCGGCTTCGTCCTGGGTGACGTTCGGGTAGATCTCGCTCCACGTGCCCTCGAGATAGACATTGCCCACGATCGCGGGGCCGCCGTGACCGGGGCCGGCGATGTAGATCATGTCCAGGTCGTACTTCTTGATGACCCGGTTCAAGTGCACGTAGATGAAGTTCTGGCCCGGCGTGGTCCCCCAGTGCCCGACCACCAGCGGCTTCACGTGCGACAGGTCGAGCGGCTTCTTGAGCAGCGGGTTGTCGTACAGGTAGATCTGCCCGACCGAGAGGTAGTTGGAGGCGCGCCAGTACGCATCGATCCTCAGGAGAAGCTCTGGCGCCAGCGTCTCGTGCGTCATGGTTGAGCACTCCTTCCTGGGCCGATACCGAGCACGCCGCAAACCATCTGGGCGATCATGCGTTCCTCATCCGTGTGGATGACGCGGACCGCGACCCGGCCCGTCGCCACGGAGATCACGCCTGCATTCGCCGCGTTCCGCGGCTCGTCAAGCTCGACGCCGAGGAACCCCAGCCCGTCACAGATCCGGGCTCGGACGACGGGCGCGTTCTCCCCGATGCCACCCGCGAACACCAGCGTGTCCAGCCCGCCCAACGCCGCCGCGAAGGCCCCGATCCACTTCTTGACCTGGTAGCAGAACAGCGCAACCGCTTCGGCGGCTCGCACGTCCTGTGCCTCGGCGTCGAGCAGGACGCGCATGTCGGAACTGGTCTCTGACACGCCGAGCAGCCCGGACTCAAGGTTGACCATCGCATTGAAACGCCTCGCATCGAGGCTCTCGGTCCGCGCCAGGTACGCCCCGAGCCCGGGGTCGAGGTCGCCCGAGCGGGTGCCCATGGGCACCCCGGCGGCCGGCGTGAAGCCCATGCTGGTGTCCACGGATCTGCCGTCACGCACCGCCGCCAGGCTCGCGCCGCTGCCGAGGTGGGCGAGGATGACCAGACCGTGCGCCGCGTGCGCTCCGGCCAGGCGAGCCAGTTCCTCCATGAGAAACGCGTACGACAACCCGTGGAAGCCGTACCGTCGCACGCCCTGCGCCTCGTACCGGCGCGGGATCGCCAGCATCTGGGCCACGCGCGGCAGGTCATGGTGAAACGCGGTGTCGAAACATGCCACCTGGGGCAGGTCCGGAAAGCGGTGGTGAAACGCCTCGGTCAGCAGGATCTCCTCGGGCAGATGGTCAGGGTCGAACGGACTGAGCCGATGCAGCTCCTCGACCATGGCCGGCGTGAGCCGTTGCGCCTCGAAGTACGTCGGCCCGCCGTCGACGACGCGATGTCCCACTGCGGTCATTGGATCGCGCTCGCTGAGCTCCTCGATCCAATCCATCAGCGCGTCCACTGCGGCCGTGTGAGTCGGCCCTGCCACTGACCGGGTAAACGTGTCGGACTGGGCCACGCCCTGCACCCGCAAGGCGGCCTCGGGCGTTCCAAGCCGCTCGATCCCGCCCCGCAGGATCCGTCGCAGCGAGTGGCCGACCTCGAAGAGCGCGACCTTGATGCTCGACGAGCCGCCGTTGATCGTCAGGATGCGGGGGCTAGCTGGTTTCATGGTCGACGGCGTCGTCACTGTGCAAACCCAGGGCAGCCAGCTGCCTGCGGGTGGATGCGTGATCCGTGTGGAGAATGCCGCGTATCCCCAGGCCTCCCGCGATCTCGACGAACATCGGCGTGTTCTCGATGTAGACCACCTTGCGGGCAGGCACTTGAGCGATGTCCAGCGCAAGCCGGAAGATGTCGGCGTCGGGCTTGCGGAGGTGGACGAAGCAGGAGGTGACAAACGCATCTACCAGCCCGGCCAGCTTGAACGTGCGGATCCGATGCTCGTTCAGCTCGCGCCCTTCGTTGCTGACCGCGACGATCTTCAGCCCGTGGCGGGCCTTGAGGTCCGCGACCAACTCGATCATCTCCGGGTACGCGTGCGACTGCGCGAACATGAAGCGCCGAAACTGGTCCCGGGTGAACGGGCGCTCGGTGTCGAACACCACCCGATCCAGGTACTCGCGCAGCGTGAGCCTTCCCTCCTCAAGAGTGTCGACGGTCAGGTCGTGTCGATCCTCCATCTCGGCCAGGTCCAGCTTGAAGTTCGTCGCTGCCCGGTGGCGGGCCTGATGATCCCACCCGTTGGTGAGCAGGACGCCGCCGATATCCAGGAAGAGGCAGCTGATTGCGTTCGCTTCCTTCATTGCCTGTACTCCCGTCGACCGGATCCTCCCTGCCAGCGGAGTCGGGCGCCGTCCACAGGGATCGCAACGGCGGCGGCGCGCGATTGTCGCCCAGTCCTGCATCCCCACGGTCTCACCGCACAGGCAGCCGTTCATGACGGATCGTCATCTCCCCGGGCGCCGGAGGGTCCGAGAAGCAGCGCGAAGAGGCCGGTCGCATGGCGCTGGTAGGGCCGAGCGTCGCGCACAACACCTGACGGCCGCCGACCTCCCGATGCTCGCCGGCCGGGCTCGTTGCGTCGAGGGACAGTTCGCGACCGACCGTCTTCGACGGTAGAGCGGTGGTGTGCCCACTGTGCCGCCAGCGGGAGGCTGCGACTCGCGGTCCATCCGCCACCATCGCCGCGCGGACGAACGCAAAGACCTCCTGTTGCCCCGGGCAGATGACGCCCGGTAATGACGCGGCCGATGAACCGGCCCATCGTGCGCCTGCAATCAGGTGTCGCCAGGGGCTGTCGCCTCTGGCGCGGTCTGCGGCGTTGCCGGCTCGTCCCACCGGTGGCGGCGGGTGTTGGCCGCGGGACCAGGAGAGGGATCCAATGTCACAATCTCGCACCGCGACGCTCGGCATCGGCGCCGTCGCCACCCTTCTGCTCGTGTGGATGGTCAACCCCTGGGTCACTGTGCCGGACGCGCTGAGCATCATCGTCCAGTGGGCGTTCTGGATCCTCGCGATCGCGCTGGTCGTCGTCCTGTACCTCGATGCCCGTCGGGACCCGAGCTCCGGCGCGGTGGAGGTCGAGGGACCGGCGTTCGCACGGTTCCTGTTCAGCAACTCGCGGTCCGGCCTCGTCTGGCTGCCGATCCGCCTGTTCCTGGGCTTCTCGTGGTTCGAGGCCGGCTGGCACAAGTTCACGGGCACAGGCTGGCTCGACGGGGGCGCCGCTCTCGGCGGGTACTGGAAGGCCGCCATCGCGGTGACGGACACCGGCAAGGGCCCGATCACCTACGACTGGTACCGCGAGTTCCTCACCTTCCTGCTCAACGGCGGTCACCAGACCTGGTTCGCGCCGCTCATCGTGGTCGGTGAGATGGCGGTCGGGATCGCCCTCATCTTCGGCCTTCTCACCGGCTTCGCCGCGTTCTTCGGCGCCTTCATGAACATGTCCTACCTGCTGGCAGGCACGGCCTCCACCAACCCGATCATGTTCGCGCTCGCGATGGGCGTGATCATGGCCTGGAAGGTGGCGGGGTACTACGGCGTCGACCGCTGGCTGCTGCCGAGGCTCGGCACGCCGTGGACGCCGGACACGAAGCCGGCGGACGGCAGCCAGGCTTCGATGCGGCCGGGGAACGAGACCGCATGACCAGCGCGGCGCGGGTGATTGCCGCAGACGGTCACGGTGTGCTCCGAACCGCGCTCGGTCCTGGTTCGTAGCCGCAGCCCCGGCTGGGAGCTCAGCCGATGGTGAGCGAGCCCCTCGCGCTGGTCGCGTCGCTGTCGCTGGCTCTCGCCCTGGGCTCGGCCGGGTTCATCCTGTGGGAGATCTTCGTTCGCCCGCAGCGGCTGGCCATGCCGGTCATGGAGGCCGTCTGGCCCGTGACCGCGCTGTACCTGGGCCCCGTCGCCGTGCTCGCCTACCGCCGCTGGCGACACCTGGCCGGAGCGCCGATGCACGAGCGTTCCACGCCCGTCGCCGCCTCGCTCGCCGTGATGCATTGCGGGGGCCGGCTGCACGCTGGGCGACATCGCCGGCAGCTTCCTCGTCTTGATGCTCGGGCTGTCGATCGCGGGGCTCACCCTCTGGCCGGAGCTCGCCGTCGACTTCGTCCTGGCCTTCTCGCTCGGGATTGTCTTCCAGTACTTCACGATCGCACCGATGCGCGGGCTCGGCTTGCGTGACGGCGTGGTCGCGGCGCTCAAGGCCGACACGCTGTCGCTCATCGCCTTCGAGGTCGGCCTCTTCGCATGGATGATCTTCGTCCAGATCGTCGCGTTCCCGGAGCACCTGGTGCCGACCGACCCGACCTTCTGGTTCATGATGCAGATCGGAATGGCCGTCGGGTTCGTCACTGCCTACCCGGTGAACTGGTGGCTGGTCTCAGCCGGGATGAAGGAGCGGATGTGAGATCAGCCTGGCAGACCTCGGCCGGCGCCGTGACGCTGGTCGAGCCAGCCCTCGATCAGCGCTGGCCACTTGCGCTCGGGATCTCCGGGTCGCGGGAGTCCTGGGCAGCCCAGGCGATCTCGTTGTGCAACTGACGATGCGCCAGAAGACCGGGGCCCCGTGAGCGGCCGACGTCGCCCCCCCCACCCGCTCGCGAGCCGGCGCGGTGGTCCATTTCCCATCCCCCTTCACCCGCGCCTCGATCGCCCACTTCGCCTTCAGCGCCGCGATCGCGTTGCCGGCTCGGTGCTCCTCCCTCGGGAACAGCGATGGTGTCACAAGGCCCGTGGATGCCCTCCCGCTCGCCAGTGCGCCTCGATATCTTCGAGGCTTCGACCCTTGGTTTCCGGGACCAGGAAGAACGCGAAGACCCACGCCCCGATGCTGACGACCCCGTACAACCAGAACGTGGGAGCCTTGCCCAGGACGTGTGTGAGCGTCAGGAACGACACGGCCACGATCAGGTTGGCGCTCCAGTTGGCGACCGTCCCGACGCTCATGGCTCGACCTCGGATGCGCAGCGGGTAGATCTCCGACAGCATCAGCCAGAAGACCGGCCCGAGTCCCACGGCGAATGACGCGACATAGGTCATGAGGCCGGCCACCGCGATCCACCCGAGGCTGCCGGCCAGCTGCGGAAGCGCGAACGCGAGCCCCAACACGAACAGGCTCAGCGCCATTCCCGCCAGGCTGACCAACAAGAGCGGTCGCCTGCCAACCCGGTCGATCAGCTGCATGGCCACCAACGTCACGATGACGTTGACGACTCCGACACCGACACTGGCCAGGATGGCCACCGACGCGGAGGACAGACCGGCGAAGGCCAGGATCGTCGGGGCGTAGTAGATGACCGTGTTGATGCCGGTGATCTGCTGCGCGATGGCCAGTCCAACGCCCACGATCATCGCCGGTCGCAACAGCGGACCGAGCAGTTCGGACCAGTGCCCCTGCTGCTGCGCCGCGCTCCCTCGAATCTCCGTGAGCTCGCCCTCCACCTGCTCCGGGTCGCGGATCCTCTTCAGCACGGCCCGGGCCTGATCCACGCGTCCGCGGCCGACAAGCCACCGCGGGCTCTCCGGGATGAACAGCAATCCGGCCGCAAACATGGCGGCCGGAACCACCGCCAGCGCAAACATCGGGCGCCACGCCTGGGACCCGGCGAAGGCGTAGTCGATGCCGTAGGAGATCACGATCCCGCTGGTGAGGGCGACCTGGTTGATCGAGACAAGCTTTCCGCGAATGGCGACCGGGGCGATCTCGGAGATGTAGAGCGGTGACACGAACGACGCGACGCCGATGGCGGCACCAGCAACGACCCGGGCGGCAAGAAGCGATGCCGTTCCAGGTGCCAGAGATGCCCCGATGGCACCGAAGGCGAACACGATCGCGGTGACGATCAGGAGTCTCCGGCGTCCGAGGCGGTCGGCCAGGAGTCCTCCAACGACCGCGCCGATGAGCGATCCGAGCAGGACCGAGCTGACGACGATCTCTTCCATGCCCGGAGAGAGGGCGAAGTCGCTCTTGATGAACAGGATGGCCCC
>JBBSCF010000115.1:0-7930 GCA_038250545.1 Candidatus Limnocylindrales bacterium
AAGTGGGTCTTGCCGGTCCCCGACGGCCCGCACAGGCAGACGTTCTCGGCCCGCCCCAGCCACTCGAGCGTGGCGAGCGAGCGCTGGGTCGGGAGCGGGATGGCGGACTCGGCCTCCCGCCAGCTCTCGAGCGTCTTGCCGAGTGCGCACGGTCTTCCTGCGGGACGTGGCAGCCGAGACTTCGGCTCGTTGCCGTGACACATGGGGAGGGAGTGGGGCCGACGGGGCAGCCTTTTGAGCGTCGCGGATGATCGTACGGCGACATTGTGGCCAGGGAGGGGCAAGGCTCGCTCAGCGGAGGCTCATGGCCGAGTAGATCGACCCGAGGAACCGGCTCGGGACTGACGCGAGCCGCTGCGTTTCGCGGAAGCCGGCCTCCGTCGCCACCGTAGCCCAGGACCGAAACGAGAGCGGGAATGGGACCCATGGGTTGCCGTGGTCGGTGTCGTATTCGACGAGGACCAGGCGACCAGCCGAGCGAAGGTAGCCCCTGGCGAGGCGGAGGACGGCGAGCTTGTCGCGCTCGAAGTGGAGCGAGTTCGCCATGACGATCCCATCGAGCAACGGCAGCTCGAGCGGCATCGTGAAGTCGGCGACAAGCGGCATGACGCTGACACTCGGGAACGCGTCACGGAGCGCCCGTACCTGAACCTGAAGGGCGCGGGCGTCCCGATCGACGGTGTGGATCGAGCCGGTTGGCCCGAGGAGGTCGGCGAGGGCGAGGGTAAACGCTCCTTTACCCGACCCGAGGTCGGCCCAGGTCTTCCCGCCCCCCAGGACGCCTTTCCGGAGCAGCCTGACATGGTCGGGGTGGTCCATGGCGACAAGTCTGGAGCACGCGAGGCGCGGCCGCGGCCGGCCCGTCGCGCTGCCTCATGCCAGCACAACCTTCGGCGGTGACGCCGATCACCGAAACTCACCAGGGTCGATCATCGAAATCCACCAGGCTGAGCGCGCCCGGAAGGACCCCGCGAGTTTAGCCGCCTGACCGGACGACCACCCCCTTCCGGACCTGCTCGGCGCGCGCCCGGTGGGCCCGCATGCGGTAGCTGTCGCCGTCGATGTTGAAGACGACGCTGCGATGGAGGAGCCGGTCGAGCATCGCCGCGGCGACCGTGGGATCGTCGAAGATGCGGCCCCAGCTCGCGATTCCGAGATTGGTCGTCAGGGCGATCGAGCCCCGACCGTACCGCTGGCTGATGACCTGGAGGAGCGCCGCCGCCCCCTCGGCCGGCATCGGCAGGTATCCCACCTCGTCGATCACGAGCAGCTTCGGCCCGGCGAAGAAGCGCATCGTCGCCGCCCAACGGCCCTCGATCGCGGCCCGGTGGCAGCGTGCCGCAAGGTCGGCCGCGGTCGTGTAGTAGGCCCGGTAGCCGCCCTCGACCGCTGCCCGGGCGAGCGCGACCGCGAGCATCGTCTTGCCGACCCCGGGCGGCCCGATGAACAGGACGTTGGTGGCGTCTTCCAGGAAGCGCAGCGTGGCGAGCTCGTTCACCAGCGCCCGGTCCACCGACGGCTGGGCCTCGAAGTCGAAGTCCGGCGAGACGCCAGGCCGCCGGGAGCGAGGCGAACCGCTCGAGGCTCGCCCGCCGCCGCGCCTCGGTGGCGCTGACCTCGATCCCGAGCAATCGTTCGAGCATCGCCGTGTGCCCGAGGCCCTCGCTCCTGGCCGCCTCGAGGACTCCGGGCAGCGCCTCGGCGGCAGCCGCGAGGCGGAGCGTCGCGAGATGACCCCGGAGCGCCTGGTAGAGCGAGCCCTCGGACGGCGCGCTCACCGGAGCACCTCGACGAGCTCGGCATAGCGGGCGAGGTCGACCCGGACCTCGCGGTCCTCGGCTCCTCCTCGCAGGATCGTCGCCGCGGCCCGCGCCGCGGGACCGGGCGGATGGTTGCCCTTGCGCTCACAGGGCCGCTCGGTCGAGAACGCCACGAGGACCTCGCGTTCGAGGGCGATCCTGTGCTCGGGCGTCCGGACGATGCCGCCACCGGCGCGGACGTGATGGGCCGCGACGGGGATGCCCGTGCCGCTGACGATCTCGAGGGTCGGGCTCCCGAGCCTGTGGCGGACGGTCACCCGGCCCCCGATGAACCCGGGCGGCACCGAGTAGCGGGTCCCCGAGAACGCGACCGTGGCGTCAGCGTCGACGAGGAGCCCTGTGCGCTCGATCGTGGCCGGGTACGGCACGAGCGGGAGCGCTCGCAGGGCCTCAGAGGCCGCGAGAGCCCCGACGGTGGTCCCGGCCCGGGGGCGCGCGTCGGCCAGCGTGGCGCAGAAACGGTCGAGGCTCGCCTGGGCCTCGGCCATCGTCCGCACGTCAAGCGTCCGCCACCAGCGTCCGCAGGCATACCGGACGGCGGCCTCGACCGAGCCCTTTCGGTTGCCCCGCCTCGGCGGGCAGGGCCGGATGATCGCGCCATCGTGCCGCGCGACGGGAGCGAACGACGCCTGGATGTCCGCCGTGCCCGGCACGATGACGGTGGCCAGGCGGTCGGTCCGCCAGGCAGGGGTCGTCCCGCCGAGGCGGCGGAGCACCCCGTCGAGCGCCATGACGAGATGGGGCGGGTCCTCGCTGGTCGAGATCACGCCGCGGACCCGGCCCGAGTACGGCAGGGTGCCGAGCAGGATGTGCGCCGTGCCGCCCCAGGGAGCCTTCCGGCGCTCGAACCAGTCCCATTCAAATCTCGTCTCCCGGTGGGTGCTCGATCTCGATCGTCGCCCGGCCCGTCACCCCGCGGCAGGGCTCGCAGTGGGGCCGCAGCCCGAGCCGCCGGACACCGCGGGCGAAGGACGGATAGCTGCGCGGGTACCCGAGGGGCACCACCTCGTCATAGAGCGCCGTCAGCTGTGAGGTGCGGGTCGTCGACGAAGCGGGCCGCGAGGTACGCGACGAAGGGTTCGAGGGGATCCGGGGCGACCCGCCTGCGAACGCCGGGCGTCCGCTCGCCGGCAAGGTAACCGCGCACCGTCGCGCGGTCGCGTCCGAGGTGGCGGGCGATGGCCGAGATCGACCAGCCTCGCCCCGCGAGTGCGTGGACTTCCACGTCTTCTCCCTGTGTGAGCATAGGCCGGGGCCTCTCCGCTGCTGCTGGCTTTCCAACTCCATCAGCAGAGGGTGGGGCCCCGCCCCGTTTCCTGGACCAGACCGTTCAGAGAGGTCCGCTCCGGGTGCTCAGCACTGGTGACTTTCGGTGATCAGGTCTGGGGAGTTTCCGGTGATCGGCGACAGCGGCACGATCTCGTCCACTCCGCTGCGCCCTGAGCCTGTGGCGCTGAGGCGCGGTTCAGCTCAGACGCGGCGGGACCGCAAGACGACGCTGAAATAGATCACGGCACAAGGCACCATGACGAGCGATGCGTATGCCCCCCTGGCGACAGGCGACACCCGAAGAACGGGCCGCGGACTTCTGGCGTTGGTGGCCGAGCGCGCAGGACCAACTGCATCGTGAGGTCGAGGCCTCGGAGCCGGGCGATCCGCACGGTGCGCTCGAGCGACGCGTCGCCGCCATCGATGCGCGGCTCAGCTGGCTGATCGAGCCCGGATCCTGGGCGCGCCACCGGCTGGTGCTTCGACCGCTTGGACGGCCGCTGCTTCGTGATCTCGCCAACGCTTGGCACGCGGCCGCTCCTCGGGCCGACGGGATCTGGGAGTTCGCGCCGTCTCGCCCAGCCGCTCGTGACCTCCCGCGGGTCGAGATCGACGGCGAGTCGATCGATACGGCCGAGATCCGCGTCGAGCAGATTTGGAACACCGACCGAGAGGTCATGAACCTCAGGGCATGACATCCCGCCTTCGCCGCGCTCGAGCCCGAGACTGCCGACAGCGTCGTCGTGGAGGCGCTGGTCGCGCTCCTTGGAGACGACGACGTCGAGCGTTGGCTTGGCTCACTGGATGTGGACCCTGTCCTGGACAGTGCCTCGAGGCTCGCCGAGCTGGGGGAGTGGCTCCACCGGGCGTCGGCTGGCGCGACTCGAAATCGATGGCTGACCGTCCTGCGACGCAACCAGCGTGGCGAGCCAATCGCCTTCAGGTTCAACGCGGCGCTCAAGCGGATCGACCACCCGGCGGCACACGACGTCGTGGCCGTGGACATCCCTCGACAACTTGATCGAGTCGACGCGGCTGAGCCAGCGGCGATCATGAGCGCCATCCGCGACCTGGAGGGCCAGCTCGGCCAGAGCATCGTCCGGGCCAGTGAGATCAGCGAGCCTTCGCGCCTGAGCGTGACCTTCGTGACCGACGACGGCAAGGCGGTTGCCAAGATCGTCGACCGATGGTCTGCAGCCCATCGCGGGATCTGGGCCGAGGCGCGGATCGTTGAGGCTCCGGAGTGGTTCACGTTCGGTCACGGCGCCGATGACACGGAGACCGAAGAGCCGGTTGCGTTCACAACGCCGCGGGCCAGCACCCCACTCGAGCGTCGGGCGCGCTGGATCGAGCGGCACCCGTGGCGGCTCATCAGCGGCCCGTTGCTCGCGGGAGCCGCAGCAATCGCCCTTGGCGCCGCCATCCCGGATCTCGCCACGACTGCGTCGGTGCTGTTCATCGTCGCATTCGGTGTCGGTGCCATCGCGGTCGGGGTCTACCTGCTCGCGCAGCAGTACCTGCTCATGCGCGAGCATCCCGCTCTCGGTTGCCTGTGGCTGATCGTGCATGGCTGGTGGGGGATCGTCATGCTTGGCGTCGGCCTCTTCGCGCTCCTCGTTGCCGTCCTCTGGTTCCAGTACGGAGGCGGCTGACCAGATGCCCGGCGGGGCGCGAGAGGGAGCCCACGGCATGTTGGCGTCGTTGTAGATCAACGCAATCCTGACTGCGGGCGCGTGGCGGGCTCGAGGGGCGGTGGAAATCGGCGATGATCCACGTGTCCTCACCGCAAAGGAGAGCACACGGAGATGGGCCTGCTGACCGACTACTTCGCCGCGACGTCGAGGGAGCTCGACGCAGTGTCAGTGGAAAACGGCCCCTTCCCGCCGCCGCCGGCGCCACCCGCGAAGCCAAAGGGGTCTGGCGGGCTGTTCGGGATGTTCCGGTCGAAGCCCGAGCCGGCACCTGTTGTCGAGGAGGCCCCGGCCGTCGAGGCGCCTTCGCTCCCCGCGTTCTCGTCGAAGGGAATCGACGCGGGCCGAATCGCGCTGCTCGACTCCCTGCTGACCGGGGTCCCCTTCGGCGAAGAGGACTGGAACGGGCCGGCGATGACGCCGATCCGGGACGCTGGCGAGGACGGCCCGTGGATCTTCGCGCTCCGGCCGGCGTTCCGCGATGCAGTCGCCGGCATTGATGATGGCGCAGCGTCAGGACTGGCCGCCCGCTGGGCTGTCGACACCGATTGGATGGGCGACACCGACCCCGAATCCGTCAGGGCACTCCGGGACTTCATTGGGGACCTGCGGGAGCTGGCCACAACGGCATCCCAATCGGGCCGGGACCTCTACTTGTGGGTCTGCCTCTGATCGGCTCCCGGGCACCGCCTCACGGCGGGTGCGGACTGCCATGGTCGCCAAGGCGTAGCACCCCAGGCGAATAGACCGCGCCGTCCACGCCGTCGACGATTCGGGGGTGAAGCCGTGCACGGTCTGTGGTGTCGTCACCAGCCGCCCGGGTAGCCGCTGCACGGAGCACACGCGGCAGTCGAACCCAGCAGCAGGCACAACGCCCTGTACGGCATGCGGGCATGGCAGCACCTCAGCGCCCGCGTGCTCCGGGCCTGGCGTGGCGAGCACAGGAACTGGTGCCCCGGCTACGGGCGGCCAGCCCACCACGCGAGGGATCTGACCGTCGATCACGTCGTGCCGCTCGCCGCTGGTGGTGCGCCGTTCGACATCGGTAACACCGCGGCGGGCGGCCCGCAGGCCGCGCATCCTGGACGGGGCGGCCGAAGGTAGCAAAGAACCGCGGCAAGACCAGTTGGGAAGTGCGTAAGACTGGTCGGGGCGAGAGGAGTCAAACCTCCACGAGCGACCTTAACGTCCCGGCCCGGCTGCCGCTGGAGATCGCGCTCACTGGGGTGGAGCGGTGGTTACGCGGATGACCTGCCTGACGGCTGACCGGTCTCCCCGGTCATGGATGGGGCTGTCCGGCCGGTCTCCCAGCCGGCGGCCGATGTGGAGCGACAGCGCCTGTGCCCACCGGGCTTTGCGACCAGGACGAGCTTGGCCCGACGGAACCTCCCTCGTCGATTGGGACTGAGCGTCGGCGCAGCCAATCCCTCAGCCAGCGAGACGCGCGAAGGCCGCGTGAGCCTCATCTGGATCGGCGGCGGCCCGCCAGGCCCGAGCTCCATCGTCGGCAAGCGGGCCCACCCGTCCCAGTGACCGCCGCTCGGCGGGCTTGAGCTCGGCACGGGCAGCCTCGACATCCCTGACGAGCCCGAGGAGGCGCACCAGGTCCTCGGCATCCCGCGCCGCCTGCCGGGCCTCCCAGGCACGCACCTTGAGGACGATCGCGCCAGCGAGCGACGGCACCGGCAGCAGGCCCGCCCCGACGCCCACGACCCTCACGTCGAGGGGGCGACGCGTCGCGAGCGCCCGGCTGCCACCCGGAATCTCTGTCGTCGTCCCGGGTGGGATGGTGGTGAGATCGACCCGACGGCCGAGGTGGTCGGGGGCGAGCAGGTCGACCTGCTCGGCGCCGCGGAGAAACCGGTAGGGGTGCTCCCCGCCCTGGACATCGAAGCCGGCAGCCACGAGGACCCGGACGTCCACCATCGCATCCACGTCGCCCGTCGTGCGACCCGAAACGCGGCCGGCCTCGCGCTCGAGCAGCATGACCATCTGGGCGCCGACGAGCACCCACGGGACGTCCGCGAAGATCGCCGCGACCTCGAGCGCGGTTGCCCAGACCCTGGCCTCGGCGTCGCTACCGGGGAGCACATCCACGCTCACCGCTGCTCGAGTGCCTCGCGTGCCACAGCCTGCGCGCGCGGGTCGCGGTCCTCGGCGAGGTCGAGCGCCACGGCCAACCTTGGCGCGACCCGTCCGGGCAGCCAGGGACTGACCCCGGGCGGGAGGACGCGGAGCCTGACGTTTGGCCGGTCGGAGGCCCGGAGGGAGTAGCGGGCGACCAGGCGGTCAGCCGTCGCGGCGTCGAGGTACAGCTCGACCGGCGCGTCGGGCGCGACGAGGCCGAGGCCTGCTTCGGAGGCGTGGCGGGCTCCGGTCAATACCACGCCCTCCTCGGATTCCAGGCGCGCGAGATCCGAGCTGTGGGCACGCATGTCTCGCCGCTCGGCGCGGGACCCGAGCCGGGACCGGATCGCCCAGAGGCAGCGGCCGCGGAGCACCGCGCGTAGCTTGGACAGCGTGACCGGGTCCAGCCCGGTCGGAGCGACGCCATCCGCGAGCAGGACGAGCGCCCAGGCCCGGCGGGGGGAGTACGGGCGGCCGGGCGGTGCGCCGTCGCCGACACGCGCCTCGACATCGTCCCGCCGCACGAGGTACCGGCCACCGATCCGACGGGACCCGATCACGCCGTCGGCCACGAGCCTGCGCACGCGGTCGGGCGTGAGGCCCAGCGCCTCGGCCGCTTCTGCGGTGGACATCCAGTCGGAACCGATTTCCTCAATCATCGCGATTGCACGATAGATGCGGAAAGGCCGGGCGTCAACGGACACCCCCCTTCGGTCCGGCGGACGGAGACAGCTCGAACATCACCAGTCCATCGCGGCGAGCATGCTCGTGAGGTTGCGCTTGCGCCCGTGAGCGGCCCGAACTGTCGCGAGGTAGGCCGCGAACTCGGCCTCGGCACCGAGCGTGACCATAAGCTCGCGGATGTGCCCCAGGAGTTCGACCGCGGCCCGATGTTGGCGGCATGACTGTATGGGCACGAACCCGCTGAACATGGCGGCGTTGAATGGAGACGTCGACAGCGGGTGCCGCGCTGCCCGATGATGGGGGCCCGCAGAACCAGGTGACCCCCCGGAGGATGTTGGC
>JBBSCF010000116.1:0-7852 GCA_038250545.1 Candidatus Limnocylindrales bacterium
GACAGCCCGAAGACGACGGCCCGTGCGTTGACGTCCCAGATCGGCGTCCGCTCGCCCATGAGGTACGGGAGCATCAAGAGCCCGTCCGCACCTGCCGGCGTTCGTGCCGCCTCCGCGTTGATCAGGTCGTAGGTGTCGGGACCGCCTGCGGCCTCGGCCGCCTTCTCGGCGGCGAAGAACGTGTCTCGCAGGTACCGGATGAGCCCGCCGCCGGTTGTCGTGGTAGGCACGGTGATGTAGACCGGCGCCGCAGAGGAGTCCGTCGTGTAGTTGAAGGCGATCATGCTGTCGTGGAACGTCGGCGCGGAGTGGATGATCCCGAAGTTGCCGCAGGTGCCGAGGTTCATCTGCATGTCGCCATCGGCGAGTGCCCCGGCGCCACTCCAGCTGGCGTTGCAGTCCACCTGACCGGCGGCAACCGGGGTGCCGACCGCCAGCCCTGTCGCCTCAGACGCCGCAGCCGTGATCTCGCCGACGATGTCCGTACACTCGAAGAGATCCGGGAACAGGTTGCGGTCGATGCCAACGGCGTCGAGGATGTCCTGGTTGAACGTGCGTCCGAGGAGGTCGTACGCGACCCCGTAGAAGGCGGCGCCCGAATGATGGCCGGTCGCCCTGCCGGTGAGCTTGAGGGTCACGAATCCGTCGATCGAGAGTGCCTTCCAGATGCGGGCGAAGGCCTCCGGGCGGTTGTCGCGCTCCCACATCAAGTTGGCGATCGAAGGGTGGTCGTCGAGGCGGTTCTTCGTCACCTCGAACACCCGCCGCTCGCCGATGGTCTCCTTGATCCGCTGCACCTGCTCGGTTGCCCGGCGATCCATGAGGTTGTAGGCGTTCCCGATGGGCTCGTGCCGCTCGTCGACCATCACCATGGACGGCATCGCCGACGAGACGGCGATGCCCCCGATGGCGGCGGGCGCGAGACCTGATTCGGCGATCGTCTGCCTCAGCAGACGGCAGGCGCACTCCCAGTAGCGAGCGGGGTCATGCTCGGACCAGCCCGGCCTCGGCGTGAGGATCGGGTATTCCTCGAACGCGTAGGCCAGCACCTGGCCGGTCGTGCTGACGATGGTCGCCTTCGCGCCGCCGGTGCCGAAATCGAGTCCCGCCAGTGCGGCCGGCATCGTTGTCTCCGAACATTGGTACAGGCGTAATACAACTGTTCATGGACAACGTACCACACCTGGCGACCGTGGTCTTCGGGTGATTGTCGGCGCCCCGGGCGCCGGGCACCTGCGGAGCGGCCGTCACGCAGGCGTGGCCCCGCGATATGTATGCTGGCCCGCGGTGCGGAAGCCATCCGCGCCCGCTGAGATCACAGCAGAGGCGAGGGAGTTCCATGGTCCGACGAGTCTTCACGTTGCGCCTCAAGCCGGGCGGCCTAGAGGAGTACGTTCGACAGCACGATCAGATCTGGCCGGAGCTGGTGGCCGAGCTCACGGGGCAGGGCGTCAGCGAGCTCACCATCTTCGAGCGCAACGGCGACCTCGTCGTGTACTGCGAGGCAACCGATTACGAGGCTATGGACCGCGTCTGGGCGAGCGATGTGCACGATCGGTGGGCCAAGGTGATGGCGCCCCTCATCGATGTCAACGACGACAATATGGTCGACGCCGTCCCGGTGACGGAGATCTGGCACCTCGACACGGGAGCGGCGAAAGCCTGACTCGCGGAGCCGGCCAGCCGTCCGGTTGTTTCGGACACCGCGGCCGGCTCCCATCGCCTCGCGTCGCCCGCATCACCTTCGCGCGCTTGGGCAGAGCCTCGTTCACTGAGCCTGTGACGTGGCCCGACAGGTCAACGGTTGTCGGCCAGATGCTGCCCATGCCCGCGGCGGCGATGTTCTCGTAATCGGCGATCGTGACGTCCTCTGGCGCCTGCAGCCCGTGGCCGCCGCGATCCGCCGTACGACAGGTTCGAGGAGGAATCGTGTCCACGAATGCCACCTCAGGCGGTACCACCCGAGTCCGCATGGGTCGACGAACGGGCATCTCACGTGCTATCGCCTGACGAGGATCAGGTTGCGTGGTGGACGGCCCAGCGCGCGACGATTGCGGCCGCGACGCCGCCCCAGCGCGAAGCGCTCCTCGCGGACCAGGCGAGGTGGACCCGCCGGAGCATTCTCACCATGATCGCGACGGCGAAGCTGGGGCATATCGGTGGCGACCTCTCCGTCACGGACATCCTCACCGCCCTGTACTTCTCGGTCCTCGCCGTCCGTCCCGACGAGCCGTCGTGGCCGGATCGCGACCGGTTCATCCTGAGCAAGGGCCACTGCGCGGCGTCCCTGTACTCGACCCTGGCGGCGTGCGGCTTCTTCTCCGTCGCAGAGCTGGGCACGTTCATGGCGCCGCTGTCGGCGCTGAACGGGCACCCCAACCGGGTCAAGGTCCCGGGGATCGAGACCAACACCGGGTCGCTCGGTCACGGCCTGCCCGTCGGGGTTGGCACGGCGATCGGGGACCGGCTGCAGGGGCGATCGTCGCGCACCTTCGTCGTGGTTGGGGATGGCGAGATGCAGGAGGGCAGCAACTGGGAGGCGCTGATGGCCGCCTCGCACTACCGCCTCGCGAACCTCACCCTGGTGGTCGATCGCAACCGGCTGCAGCAGGGTGCCCGCACCGAGGAGACGACGGACCTCGACCCGCTCGACGCCAAGCTCGCCGGCTTCGGCTGGGCGGTACGGGTGATCGACGGCCACGACTTCGGGGCGCTGCTCGGGGCGTTCATGCCGTCGACCGCGGGCAAGCCGGTCGCGGTCATCGCCAACACGACCAAGGGCAAGGGCGTCTCGTTCATGGAGGACGGCGTCGCGTGGCACCACAAGGTGCCGACCGCCGAGCAGGTGACGCTCGCCATGGAGGAGCTGGCGTGACCGCCGAAACCGTCGCTCAGGCGACCTACGACAACCGGCTCGCGTTCGCGGACGAGCTCGCCGCGCTCGCGCGCACCGACGAGCGGATCGTGGCGGTCTGCAACGACTCCGTCGGGTCGAGCAGCCTCGTTGCCTTCCGAGAGGAGTTTCCGGACCGGCTGATCAACGTCGGCATCGCCGAGCAGGACCTGGTCGGCGTTGGGGCGGGGCTGGCCAACGCGGGCATGATCCCGTTTGTGTGCGGCGCCTCGCCGTTCCTCACCGGGCGCGCGCTCGACCAGGTCAAGGTGGACGTTGCGTACAGCCAGCACCCGGTCATCCTGTGCGGCATGAGCCCGGGGATGGCCTACGGCGAGCTCGGCCCGACCCATCACTCCGTCGAGGACTACTCGTGGCTCAGGCCCCTGCCCGGCCTGGACATCGTGGTGCCGGCCGACAGGCAGCAGACCCGGCAGGCCGTCCGCGCCGCCGTCGAGCACCCGCGGTCGACCTACATGCGCATCGGGCGCCACAAGGTGCCCGATGTCAGCGAGCCTGGCGCGCCGCTGGAGCGCGGTGGGTTCCAGACCCTGCGCGAAGGCGGTGACGTCACCCTGATCGCCATCGGCACGCTCGTCTCGCGCGCGCTGTGGGCGGCCGACATCCTCGCTTCCGATGGCATCGCCGCGCGCGTGCTGAACGCCGCCTACCTCGCGCCGTTCGACGAGGAGGCAGTGAGGCGGGCCGCGCTCGAGACGCGGGCGATCGTGACGGCCGAGGAGGCCAATGTAGCCGGCGGGCTCGGGGCGGCCGTCGCGTCGATCGTCGTGGGGCTGTCGGCGAAGGGCCGGGTGCCCGTGCGCATCCTGGGCCTGCGCGAGTTCGCGCCGACGGGCAGCACGGACTTCCTGCTCGACCACTTCGGGCTCAACGCGCCGTCGATCGCAGACGCCGCCCGGCAGGCCCTCCGCGATGCCTAGCGACTCACCGGTCGTCCTTGCGATCGATCAGGGCACGAGCTCCACCAAGGCGATCGCCGTCGACGTCGCGGGGACGATCATCGGGCGGGTCACGCGGCCCATCGCCCAGGCCCACCCGAGACCGGGCTGGGTCGAGCAGGACGCGGAGGAGATCCTCGAGAGCGTCCGGGCGACGCTCGGGGAGCTGGCCGGCCGGTTCGCGGGCCGCGTCGCCGCGATCGGCCTCTCGACGCAGCGGGAATCCGCGGTCGCCTGGGAGCGCGGCTCGGGGCGCCCGGTGGGCCCGATGCTCGGCTGGCAGGACCGGCGGACGACCGATCGTGCAAAGGCGCTTGGCGAGTCCGGTCACGCCGAGGACGTCCGCAGGATCACCGGCCTGCCGCTCGACCCCATGTTCTCCGCCCTCAAGATCGGCTGGCTGCTCGACAGCATCGACGCGGACCGTGCTCGATCGTGCCGGGGCGAGATCCTCGTCGGCACCGTCGACGCCTGGCTCGCCTACCGGCTCACGGGGGAGCATCGGATCGAGGCCGGCAACGCCAGTCGCACCCAGCTCCTCAGCCTCGACTCGCTCGACTGGGACGCGGGCCTGCTCGACCTCTTCGGCATTCCCGCGTCCGTCCTGCCGGAGGTGCGCGCGTCCGACTCCGTCGTGCCGATCCGTGCCGGTTTCGGCCTCGCCGCGGGCATC
Organism: Candidatus Limnocylindrales bacterium; assembly: GCA_038250545.1. GTDB lineage: Bacteria > Chloroflexota > Limnocylindria > Limnocylindrales > CSP1-4 > CAIXZV01. The sequence continues at coordinate 4,526 of JBBSCF010000116.1, forward strand.
CCGATCGCGGGCGTGCTCGGCGACTCGCACGCCGCCCTCTATGGGCATGGCGTCCGGCGCCCGGGCGAGGTCAAGGTCACGTACGGCACCGGCTCCTCGGTGATGGGCCTGATTGGCCCGGATGACCCCGTCGACTCCGGCCTCGCGCGCACGGTCGCGTGGCAGATCGGCCGGACCGCGGACCTCGCCTTCGAGGGCAACATCCTCTCGACCGGGGCGACGCTCGTCTGGCTCAGCGGGGTGCTCGGGTCGACCCCCACCGAACTCGCAGACCTTGCCACGCGTGTCGAGACGCTCCACGGCGTCGACCTCGTCCCCGCGTTCGCGGGCCTGGGCGCGCCGTGGTGGGACGAGGACGCCCGCGCGACGCTCACGGGCTTCACCCTCGGCACCTCGCCGGATGTGCTGGCCCGCGCCGCCGTCGATTCGATCGTTCTCCAGGTCGAGGATGTCATCGCGGTCGCCGAGCGGTCGATCGGCTCGCGGATCGACCGGATCCTCCTCGACGGCGGCCCGTCTGCCAACGACTGGCTGGTCCAGCTGCAGGCGGACCTCAGCCAGCGCCACGTGCGCCGTTCGCGAGTGAGCGAGCTCTCCGCGCTCGGCGCCGGGGAGCTCGCCGCGCGCACCGTGGGCGCGTGGGACGAGACCCGTGCGAGCGACCTCGCGCAGGGCGACGAGTTCCACCCCCGGCTCGCTCCGGCCGTCGCCTCCGCCCGGCGGGCGAGCTGGCGTCGCGCGGTCACCACCACTCTCTCGCCCGAACGGTCGACGTTGTCACCAACGCCCCGCTGACGACGATGCGCTTCGGCGTGGCCACGTGCCCCTCCCTCCGGGAACTCAGGCCTTCGGCGGCGTCGCGCCGTCATCGCCGGGCCGGAGCCAGGCGTCGCGCTCGTCGTGGATGAACCGCTCCATCGGGATGGGGGGCCGGCCGGTCAATCGCTCCACGTCGTCGGACAGGCCGGCGGCCAGGCCCATGCGCGCCGCCGTGTAGATGCCGACGGTGACGGCGACCATGCCCCGCGGCATGCCCCGCTCCCGCATCCGCCGCCAGTACCGCAGGACGCCGGGGTCGGCGTAGCGGATCGGCCGTCCGAGCTCGCGGGTGAGCATCTCGGCGATCGCGTCGTAGGTGAGGGCCGCGGGCCCCGTGGGCGTGTAGGCCTTGCCCTCGTGGTTGGGCTCCACCAGCGCCCGCGCCGCGATCGCCGCGACGTCGCGCGCGTCGACGTGCGCGGTGACCGACCCCCGGCCTGCGGGCACCCAGATCTCGTCGAGCTCGCGGATCTCCGGGGCGTGCGTGGTCGAGAGGTTCTGCATGAAGTAGGCCGCGCGCACGAACGTCCAGGCCATCCCCGAAGTCCGTAGGCGGTCCTCGATCTTGCGGTGGGGCACGACCCGGTTCTTCTCGGCGCCCTGGATCGAGAGGAAAACCACGTGGCGGACGCCGGCGGCCGCGGCGGCCTGGAGGGCGGGGACGATGACGCCGTCAACGTCGGCGATCTGCGGAGGACGGAGGAGGAACATCTGCTCGACGCCGGCGAACGCCGGGCCGAACGTGTCGGGACGCTCGAAGTCGAAGGGGACGACCTCGACGGCGTCGCCGAACGCGGCGCGGGCGACGGCGACGTCCCGGGCGGCGACGCGGACCGGGGCGCCGAGGCGGAGGAGCTCGGCGACGAGCGGGGTGCCGACGTTGCCGGTGGCGCCGGTCACGAGGATGGGCGCGGTCATCGGGGGGTGTCCTCCACGGGAGGCGCGGCAATCCCGCGCCAGAGCTGGTCCAGGATGCGGTCGACCCAAGCAGCGTCAACTGGCTCGCCGAGGATCGCGCGGGCGATGAGCGCGCCGAACAGGAGTCCGTCCACCGCCTCCCCGTCGGCGTCGGGCGCCACCTCGCCGGCCCGGGCCCCCTCGGCGACGACGCGGTGGATCACCGCCCGTCGCGGGTCGAAGACCCGGGCGCGGAACGCCGCCAGCAGCTCCGGGTCGCGGCGCTGCTCGGCGAGGAGCGAGCCGAGGACCGCGAGACCGCCCGGCGAGGCGAAGGCCGAGCTCGCGGCCCCCAGGAGGCCGCGCAGCGCCTCGTGCGCCGCGCTTGGGAGGTCGGGCTCCGGACCCGAGGTCATGTGCTGGATCGCCGTCGTGACCAGCTCGGCCTTCGAGCCGTAGCGCCGGTAGAGGGCGGGCCGCCCGACGCCCGCCTCCGCGGCCACCGCCGCGATGGACATCTGCTGGTAGCCGACCTCGTCGAGCTGGCGCAGGGTGGCCTCGAGGATCGCCTCGTCGATGCGGGCCTCGCGCGGCCGCCCGCGGGACGGTGCGGTCACTGCGCGGTCGCCCGCCCGAGCTCGACGAGGACCACGTGGGCCTTCGTCGCGGCGGTCGCCTTCGACTCGGCCGGTACGCGCCCCTGGTCGTCGACGTCGAGGCCGAAGCCGCGGAGCATCCCCGGGCCGCGCTTGGACACCTGGAGGGCGACGACCTCGTCGTAGCGCGGGTCGTCCGGCAGCACGACTTCGACCCGGCCGCGGCGCCAGCCCTCCGGCAGGCGCAGCTCCGCGTCCGCCCCGCCCACGAAGTTGGGCCACCACCGGTACGTCGGCGAGGTGACCATCACGATCCTGTCGCCGTCGCGCACGTAGCCCACGGGCGCGGTGAAGGTACGGCCGGACTTGCGGCCGCGGTACCGCAGCAGCAGGAGCTGCCGGTTCATCGGCCCGCCGAGCGGGGAGTCGATGAGCCGTTTCATCAGCGGGTTGAGCGCCCCGATCACGCGGCGCATGACCCGGAACCGGCGGGTGTCGGTGAAGCTGGTGGCAGGGTCAGTCATCTGGGCGCCTCAGGCAATTACAGTATAGACCTGTAATGTAACACGCCGGCACACGGCGGACGCCTGTCAATCGGGACGAAACGCCGCGGAAGGCCGCGGGCCCTGGGACCGCATCGGCGACGCCGACGACGACTGTGCCTCCTTCGGCATTCGCGAGACAGACGACGGCGTCCGCGAGCCAGTCCGGGTCGTGGCGGATCAAGCGTGCAAGGCGGCCGGGGCTGTGCCAAGAGGCGTTCCTCGGCCGCACCATCTCGCTGGGCAGGCGCGCTACTCGACCTGCGAGTCCACGGCGGCAACGGCAACCGGTGAGCCTTCCCCTGCGGCCTCGAGGCGCTCTATGGGTGCTCCGACTGCGACGGTCCAGTCGTACGTGCCGAAGGTGATCCGCGGCGAGCGGCCGGGCTCGATCACGCCGTAACCATGCAACAGGCGCAGGATGCCCGCCCGTCCGCCGAAGTCGCCGAGGTACCACCCGAGCAGCCGCGGCA
>JBBSCF010000117.1:0-7851 GCA_038250545.1 Candidatus Limnocylindrales bacterium
CATCGCCGGCCTCGTCGCCGCCCGGTCCGTTCCGCAGATGGAGGAGCGGATCGCCTAACCTACCCGTGCCGAGGAGCCTGTGCCGTCAGAGCTTTTCCAGCAGATCCGGGACGCGACCTCCGTGCCAGCGTTATGACGATCCGTCACGTGTCATGACTGTTCTCCGTGGGCAGCACCCGCCGGCCGGCAAACCCCGGGATGCAGAGCCCCGTCGCTGCGTCTCCCGGTGGGATCGTCAGCCCTGGGGGGAGGGCCTGACAGTCTGTCCACAAGGTGCGCGCGACGGGACCCTGCCGCTGGAGTCGCAGCGCTCGGCAGCCCCAGCGCCACCAACGAGCCGATGTGTCCGATCGGCCACCGCTGGTACCGTCCCTGAGCCCCCAGGCCCCGGGAACGCGGCAGCAGTGTGTCGTTCTGGCACGTGTCATGTCATGACGGGTCGTCATCTCCCCGCGGGGCGGAGAGGCCGATCATGCGCGGCTGGATCGGGGCGGGCGGCATCGGCCGCCTGCGCGGCGTTGCTGCTCACGATGGCCTCGTCGCTGAGCGTTCTGGCGGCCAGGTCGTCGGCATACACGGTCTAACGGGCGGACTGGTCGGAGGGCCCGGGGCCCGCGTTCCATGACTGGGAGCGGCTGGATGCCCGGGTATCCGCTGGCTGCGCCGCGATGGATCCTGCCGATCCCACCGGGGACGCGCTCGTGCGATCGGCCGATGTTGCGTTGGCCATGGCGAAGCGTGGTGGCCGGAACCAGGTGGTGGCGGGCTGATGAACGGACGGGCGGCCCATCCCCGCGGTGGGACGACCACCGGAACGGGCTAGGTTCGAGGCGGAAGCTTCATGCGGTCGAGCTCGCGGCCGATCCCGTGCGCGTACCCGACGATCGACTGCCAGTCCCGGAAGTCGCCCATGCGGTGGGTCTGGATGACCTGGGGAGCGACCGACGCGGTCGGCGACAAGCGGCCGCCGAATGTCCGGTGGGCCCGCGCGCCGAGGCCCGCCGTGATCTCCGCCCCGTGCGGGGTGATGGGCTGGTCGGCCTTGGCCAGGCGGCGATCGAGAGGCCCGCCGCTGAACAGCCAGAGGGGACGGGCCTTCAGGTCCTCGCGGAAGCGATCGGCGAACGCTCGCGCGTCCCTCTGCCAGTACGCGGCGTAGACGGCGCTGCCCAGGATCACGGCGTCCCAGTCGTCGAGGCTCCGGACGTCGCGGGCGGGCACCGCAAGCGCACGATGACCGGCGTCACGCAGGACCTGCGCGATCGTTTCAGCGATCTCCCGGGTGGACCCCAGCTTGGACGCGTAGGCGACGAGGACTCGAGCGGACAAGGTGCTCTCAATGGGGGCGGTCGCGTCCGTCCATCGGCCGCGCTGGGGACATCTTGCCGCCCGGAGCCTGTCCGCGTGAAGCGGGTCGGATCGATGCCCCCGAGGTCCTGACCGTGGCGTTCAGATGGCGCGGTCGGGCGGCCACGTGCCCATCACCTGCCGGAGGATCGCGAACTCCCCGAGGTGGAACGCGTCGTGGTCGGCGAGCAGCCGGACCTCACGCAGCATGGTGTGCCCGGGCGTCCCGGGGATCGTGGCGAGGAGGTCTGCGGCCGGGTCAGCCACCAGGGCGCGGAGCACCTGCCGATCGGCGAGGATGGCGGCGATCGTCTGCGCGAGGTCATCGGGCGACGCGGAGGCTTCGGGGTGAGCGCGTGGACCGGTCAACCGGTCAACATCACCGACGCGCCCATTTCCGGATGGACCGGGCCCGCGACTGATCGTCGAGGCCCAGGGCCCGTCGCCGCCGGGGCGCGACGTACGGCCACGCGGGCGGCATTGCTACCCTTGCGGGATCATGCCGCCCGAATTCATCTACACCACCTACCGGCTCGGCCGGCACTACCCCCCGGACCGCACGGTCCTCGAGGACATCAGCATCTCGTTCTACCCGGGCGCCAAGATCGGCGTCATCGGGCCGAACGGGGCGGGCAAGTCGAGCCTGATGCGGATCATGGCCGGTCTCGACGACGGGTTCGTCGGGGACGCCCGCCTCACGCCCGGCCACACGGTGGGCTACCTCAGCCAGGAGCCGGCCCTCGATCCGTCCAAGGACGTCAAGGGCAACGTGCTCGACGGCGTCGGCGAGGTCGCGGGCCTGATCGAGCAGTACAACGCGGTGATGGCCCGCTGGGCCGAGCCGGACGCCGACTACGAGGCCATCGGCACCGAGCAGGGGAAGCTCGAGGACAGGATCAACGCGGCCGACGCCTGGAACCTCGAGCGCAACGTCGACATCGCGATGGACGCGCTCCGGTGCCCGCCGGACGACGCGGACGTGACGACCCTCTCCGGTGGCGAGAAGCGGCGCGTCGCGCTGTGCCGGCTCCTCCTCGCGCACCCGGACCTGCTCCTGCTCGACGAGCCGACCAACCATCTCGACGCGGAGTCGGTGGAGTGGCTGGAGCGCTTCCTCGGGGAGTACACGGGGACGGTCGTCGCCGTCACCCACGACCGCTACTTCCTCGACAACGTGGCCAAGTGGATCCTCGAGCTGGACCGCGGCCGCGGCATCCCGTTCTCGGGCAACTACTCGGGCTGGCTGGAGCAGAAGCTCGCGCGCATGGCCCAGGAGAACAAGACGGCCGACTCGCGGGCGCGAACGCTCGCGCGCGAGCTCGAGTGGGTGCGCATGTCGCCGCGGGCCCGCCAGTCGAAGGGCAAGGCGCGCCTGTCGGCCTACGAGCAGTTGCTCGCGGACGCCCAGAACGATCGCGGGAACACCCGCGAGCTCGAGATCGCGATCCCGCCCGGCCCGCGCCTCGGCGACACGGTCATCGAGGTCCGGAACCTGCGCAAGGGCTACGGCGACCGGCTGCTGATCGAGGACCTGACGTTCTCGCTGCCGCGCGCCGGGATCGTGGGGATCATCGGGCCCAACGGGGCGGGCAAGACGACGCTGTTCCGGATGCTGGTCGGCCAGGAGGCCCCCGACGCGGGGGAGGTCCAGGTGGGCGAGACCGTCCAGATGAGCTACGTCGACCAGAGCCGCGACAAGCTGCACGCGGACCGGACCGTGTTCGAGGAGATCACGGACGGCGTGGAGGTCGTCAAGGTCGGCCCCCGGGAGGTCCCGGCCCGCGCCTACGTGTCCAGCTTCAACTTCCGGGGCACGGACCAGCAGAAGGTCGTCGGCAACCTGTCCGGCGGCGAGCGCAACCGGGTCCACCTGGCCAGGCTGCTCCAGTCCGGCGGCAACGTTCTGCTCCTCGACGAGCCGACCAACGACCTGGACGTCGACACGCTGCGGGCCCTGGAGGCCGGCCTCGAGTCGTTCCCGGGCTGCGTGGTCGTCATCAGCCACGACCGCTGGTTCCTGGACCGGATCGCGACCCACATCCTCGCGTTCGAGGGGGACAGCCAGGTGCGCTGGTTCGAGGGCAACGTGTCCGACTACGAGGCGTTCCGGCACCGCGAGCTGGGGACCGCGGCGGACCAGCCGCACCGGATCCGCTACAAGCGTCTGACCGCCTGACGGCCCGCCTCAGCGAGGCCCGCGCCCGGAGGGCGAGTCGGGCTCGAGTCCCTCCTGTCGATGCACCTCCTTGGTGAGCTCGTCGAGGAGGCCGCGCCCCCGGTCGAGCGCCTCCTGCGCGAACCACCGCCCCGTCGCTGGAGCGGCCCTGCCGGCAGCGGGCCGTTTGCCCCTGTCTCGACCCAGGGACCTCCGACACCCTGGGTCCATGCGCAGGACCCTGCTCGGCGTACTGGCGATCGTCGTCGCCGGCTTCCTCCTGATCCAGCTCGTCCCGTACGGGCGCGACCACACGAACCCGTCGGTCACCGGCGAGCCGCCGTGGGATTCCGCCGTGACCCGTGACCTGGACGTACGGGCCTGCTTCGACTGCCACAGCAACGTGACCGTCTGGCCGTGGTACTCGAACGTGGCGCCCATCTCGTGGCGACTCCAGAATCACGTGGACGAGGGCCGCCAGAAGCTCAACGTCAGCGAGTGGGGGACCCGCAGGCAGGAGGTCGAGCACGCGGCGCGGCTCGTGCGCGAGGGCGAGATGCCGCCCTGGGACTACTTGATCCTGCACCCGGAGGCCCGGTTGTCGGACGCCGACACACAGGCCCTGCTCGATGGCTTCGCCAGGACCTTCGGCGCGGGCGGGAGCGGCGACGGCGGCGAGCGTGTGGCGGGCGGCGACGCGGGCGGCGACGACTGATCCGCGCAGGCCCCTGCGCGGCGGCCCGGGCGTGGCCGCATCAGCCCGCGAGTGCCAGCAGCGGATCGCCGGCGTTCATCGCGAGTGAGGTGACCAGGAAGAGGACGACGCCGTCGATCGGTGCCGCCGGTCGCTCCAGCACGTCTCCGAAGGCATCCCGCACCTCGCCCACGACCGCACCCGTGACCACACGCTGCCCAACCTCAACGCTGGGGTGCCAGTAGCCGCCGACCCCTGCCCGCAGCCAGGCCTCCGTCGGGAGCACCTCGGTGGCGAGTCGAGGCTCGTCGGGCGCCTCCGCCAGCACGCCGGCGGCCCGCAGCCAGCGGCGCAGGCCGGCGGCGTGGAGCGCCACGTCCTCGGCCGGCCAGCGTCCCTGTCCACCAACCTCGGCGAGCACCGCCGGGATCCCGAGCGCTGCCGCGGCCGTGGTCGTGGTGCCCGGCGCCGGCCCGATGAGGAGATACCGGAGCCCATACGCGTCGGCCAGATCCCGGGACCGCGCATCGACCGAGGCGTCGCCCGTGTCCTCGATGCCCGTGAACGACACGAGCGCCTCGTTCAGGTCCCCGCAGTGCATGTCCAGGAAGGCATCCGAGCCTGTGATCACCTCGTCCGTGAGCCAGCGGGCGAGACGCTGTGTCGGCGAGCCGGCGGCGTCGCCGGGGAAGGAGCGGTTGAGGTTCCGGCCGTCGAGCGGGTTCACGTAGATCGCACGGGCGGCGAAGGCCGCGGGGTTGGCCGTGAGCACGGCGACGATCGAGCCCCGCACGGACGCCGGATCCAGGGCGAGGATCACCTCGCGGAGCGCGGCGATGGAGACGTACTCCGCCCCGTGGATCCCGGCCGTGATCGCGACGCGTGGACCGGGACGCGGCCCGTGCACGACGGCCACCGGCACCTCCACGGTCACGCCATCCCCAAGGACCACCGGGACGAGGCCGGTTGCCCGGGTCCCGCGCGCTGCGCTGACGGTCGCGACGGTGAGCGATGCGGGCACGGTCTTCATGCGCGAAGCGTAGCCGGGCGGCCCAGCCGGGTGGCGGCGGTCGCGCTACCGTGGGAGCGGCGTCCGCGATCTCGGCCCACGGAGGAGACGGTTGAACGGCTCGGCGACGGTGATCATCACGTCGGCGCTGGTCCTGTACTCGATCGGCGTCTGGAGCGAGCGGCTGCAGGGCCGGCTGCGGCCGTGGCACCTTGCGTTCTTTGTGCTCGGGCTCGCGTGTGACACGGTGGGCACCGGGATGATGTTCGACTTCGCGGGTGGGATGACGCTCGACGTGCACGGGATCAGCGGTCTGCTCGCCATCTTGCTGATGCTCATCCACGCGACGTGGGCGGCGGTTGTCCTGCGGCGTCGGGACGAGGTGTGGATCCGCAAGTTCCACCGGTTCAGCCTGCTGGTGTGGGCGATCTGGTTGATCCCGTACTTCAGCCCGATGGTGTTCGCGATGGCGGCGCGCTGAGCGCCCCGGACCCATCGCGGACGGGCCGTACGACTCTGGCCCCTGGGCGCGCCGGCGGCGCAGCGTGACGCCGTCATGGGGACCGGCCAGGGTGGCCCGGGTTCCGTGTCCGTCGTGGCGGAAGGAGCGCAATGTCCACCGCAACGCAGCCGCCGCCCGACGCGGAGGCGTACCTGCTCAAGGCCGTGGAGATCGGCCGGGCCGGCATGCTGGCCCATCGTGGCGGTCCCTTCGGGGCGCTGGTGGTCGGCGCCGACGGGCGCGTGATCGGGGAGGGCTGCAACCGCGTCACGTCGTCCAACGACCCCACGGCTCACGCGGAGGTCACGGCGATCCGGGCGGCCTGTGCGGCGCTGGGGACATTCGTCCTGGACGGCTGCACGCTCTACACGAGCTGCGAGCCGTGCCCCATGTGCCTCGCCGCCGCGTACTGGGCCCGGGTGGAGGCCATCGTGTACGGGGCAACGCGCGAGGATGCCGCGGCGGCCGGGTTCGACGACGCGTTCATCTACGACGAGATCGGGCTGCCGCCCGGGTCCCGCCGCATCCCCATGCGGCGGGCCGGCGGGGGTCCCGCCGCCGCGCTGTTCACCGAGTGGGGCGAGCTGGAGGGCCGGACGCCCTACTGAGGGGCCGGCGCCTCGAAGGTCATCCCGCGCAGGGTCTCGGCGATCTCGCGGGCATAGGCCCTGATGGCGTCCCAGTCGCGGAAGTCACCGATGGGGTGCGTCTGGAGCACCTGCTCGTCGATGGGCGCGTCCTCGGCGAGGCGACCCCCGAACGTGCGGTGGTCGAGCGCCCCCAGATCCCCGGTGATCTCGGCCCCGTGCTGGGTGATCGGCAGGCCGGCCTGAACCAGGCGCGGGTCGAGCGGCCCGCTGCCCCAGAGCCAGAGGGGGCGCGCCTGGAGCTCAGCGTGGAAGCGGGCCGCGAACCGGCGGGCGTCCTTCTGCCAGTGCGCGGCGTAGATGGCGCTGCCGAGCACGATGGCGTCCCAGCCCGAGAGGCCCTTGACCTCGCGGGTGGGCAGCGCGGAGGCGTGGTGACCCGACTCCCGGAGGACCGTGGCGATGGCCTCGGCGATCTCCGCGTTGGAACCGAGCTTGGTGGCGTAGGCGACGAGGACCCGAACGGCCATGGGCTCCCCCAGTAGCTGCACCGCACGTGCTTGACGGGCGCGACCCGGCAATCTTGCCGGAAATCGGCGAACGGGGCGCGGCGCGTGCGGCTACCATCTGCGCACCCCGCGACCGACCCGCGCCGCGCGTACCCAGTGGGGCTCCCGATGACCGACATCCAGCTCACCGAATCGCAGCAGACCGCGATCTCGGCCCTGATGCGGGACGAAGACGCGATCCCGCCGCCGCTCCACCTCGCGCGCGGCGCGCACCTCCGCAACGACGCCGTAGAGCGCGACCGCGCGCGCCGCGACCCGGACGGCTTCTGGGCGGAGCAGGCGGCCGGGGTCGACTGGATCGAGCCCTGGACGCAGGTGGCCGACATCCACCCGCCGGACCACGCGTGGTTCATCGGCGGCAAGCTCAACGCGTCCGCGAACTGCCTTGACCGACACGTCCACGGCGACCGCCGCAACCAGGCGGCCCTGATCTGGATCGGCGAGGACGGCGAGGAGCACACGTACACCTACGCGCGGTTGTACCGCGAGGTGAACCGCTTCGCGAACGCGCTGCGGCGGCTCGGCGTCGGCAAGGGCGACCGCGTCGTTGTGTACATGCCGCTCGTGCCCGAGGGGATCATCACGATGCTCGCCTGCGCCCGGATCGGGGCGATCCACAGCGTCGTGTACGCGGGGATGGGGACGCAGGCGCTCTCGTCGCGGATCGCGGACTCGGGGGCGCGGACGACGTGATGAACATCGCCGGACACCGCATCGGCACGGCGGACGTGGAGGGCTCGCTGGCGCGGCACCCGTCGGTGGGGGAGGCGGCGGTGATCGGCCTGCCGGACCCGGTGAAGGGCGAGCGGATCAAGGCGTTCGTCGTGCTCCGCAAGGGCGTGGAGGCCGGGCCCGGGCTCGTCGCCTCGCTCAAGGACCACGTACGCCAGGACCTGGGGCCCATCGCCCAGCCGTCCGAGATCGAGGTGCGGGACCTGCTCCCCATCGTCCGCCGCTACCTCAAGGCGGTCGAGATGGGCGAGGACCC
>JBBSCF010000118.1:0-7740 GCA_038250545.1 Candidatus Limnocylindrales bacterium
ATCCGGTCAAAGAGTCTCAGCGCGGATGCTTGGAGCGCCTTGACGGTCGGCGCAAGCGCAGCCCCCGCGGCATCCCCCGCGGCAGCCCCCGCGGCAGCCCTCGCGGCAGCCCACGCGGCAGCCCACGCGGCATCCCCCGCGGCATCCCCCGCGGCAGCCCCCGCGGCAGCCCTCGCGGCATTCAGGCATGGCTGCGCCGATCGCGATGAGGCAGCATCGGTCAGCGCCGCTAGCTGCTCCAGCGTATTGGCGTGGTCGGTGAGCCCGGCCAGACGCAACCACACGGGGGCGTATTCGCGCACGATCCAATCGGATGCCATCCACGCGCGGGCGCTCTCGACCTCAGGCGTCGAGCGCGTCCCGACAAGGCGCGAGATGTAGGGAACGAGGATCTGGCGATCGTCTTCTGATAGCCCGTCGTTCCAGGTGCGCCCGAAATCGGAGAGCACCGGGCAGGCGCACTCGGGTCTATCGCTCCACGGCTCACCGGCGATGTAGGAGACCGCCTCCATCAGACACGCCGCGAACTCGCCGTTCGGGGGTCGATGCGTTCCCCGGTATAGGTGGATATCCGGCGGCAGAGTCTTCACGGCGTCACCTCGATGCCCAGCGCGGCCACGATCTGCCCGGCCTGGTCGGCGTTGATCTGCGCGCCGCGGAGGCGCGCCCGGGTGAGGTCCGCCGCGGCGAGTTCCGCCCTGCGGAGGTTCGCGCTGGTGAGGTCGGCCCCGACGAGTTCCGCCGCGCGGAGGTCGGCCCCGGAGAGTTCCGCGCCGCGAAGGTTTGCCCCGCGAAGGTCGGCGCGGACTCCGCCCTCCTCGCCACGTAGCCACATTCCGTGCAGCAGCACCGTCTCGGCGATCTCGGCGGGGGTCATGAGTGCGTCGACGCGATCTCGATGGCGCACGGGCCGATCTCCGGCGCCGTCACCGGGATCCTGAACGCAGCCCGCAGGGCCACGTCCAGCGCCACGGACTCGCGCATCCGCTCATCGTGCGCCGCCGCGCGCCCCTTCGCCTCGAGCCGGTAGCGGCGGCCCCTCTCCTTGTCGGGGTGGCGCTGGTGAGTTGCCATCAGCCGGTGACGGCCGGGGTCGTGCGGCGCGGGACCGGGGCCTTCGCGCAGCGGTAGTAGTAGCCCGCGCGAGCGTAGGTGAGCGGTCCGGCGCCGACCTTCTTGAGCACCTTGCACGACACGGGCAGACGGTTGGCGCAGCGGTACTTGACGAGCCACTTGCGACCGGCGCCCGCCTTGATGAGGCCCGCGCAGGTTGCCTTCGCGGGCGGGGTGACGACCGGCGGCGGCGGCGGCGGGGGAGGGGGAGGGGTGACGACCGGCGGAGGGGTGACCTCTCCGGGCGGCTCGGGCGCCGGCGTCGGCACTCCGCACTCGAAGGATCCGATGGGCTGGAGCGCCGCCTGGAAGTTGACCGAGGCGAGCACCTGCACGGAGACGGGGCCCGTCGGCGTCGGAAGGTCGATGGTGATGGCCGTGCCGGGGCGCCGGAAGGCGATGGTCGCGTCGCCGACGACGACGCCGTTGGCGATCGCCCGGTAGGCGCGGGTCGTCTCGAAGGCGTTGACCGTCTTGAACGTGATCTCGATGTCGTTCGTCGGCGTGCAGGACGCGAGCGTCGTGGCGCCGGCCTGGCCGGCGAGTGCGGCACCGGCGGCGAGCACCGCTGCGGCGAGGATGGTGGTCTTCACGAGGGCTCCTTGGGAGAGGTGTTGGCGACGGCCTCGTCGAGAGCGTCGAGGAACTTCTGCCGGACGGGATCGGCGTCGAGGTCGGCCGGTGCGGCGGCGCCGGCGCCCATCATCAGCCCGAGCAGCGTGCCCTGGTCGATCCCTGCGCGCTCGGCGACGGCGACGGCCTCGGTGTAGGTCGCGCCGGAGGGGCTGTCGGGTGACTCCGCGGGCTTCTCGGCAGCCGCCGCGGCCTGCTCGAGGATCTTCTGCTCGTGCTCCGCCGGGACAGGCGCCGGGTTGGCAGCCTTCGGTGCCTCAGCGGGCGCAGGAGGGGCTTCGGCGGGCGGAGGGTCCTGGGGGGCGTCCGAGGTCGGTGCGCCCGCAGGGCCCGTCCCAGGGGCCCACTCGCCCGTCTTCGGATCGAAGCCCGGTGCGAACTTCGACGCCTGATCGCGCAGCTTCGACAGGAGGATCTCGAACTGGTCGCGGTTGAGGGTGGCGACCGGCTCTCCGATCTCGTTCAGGGCGTAGTTGGACACGAAGGTCGAGAACGCCCCACCGTCGATGCGCTGGTCGCCCTGGGACTCGTGCGTCAGGACGATGCGGATGCGCGCGGCCTCCTGCTTCTGCGCGTCGGTCACGGGGTCGGCCTTCGCGGTGGGGCTGGGGTAGTCGCCTCCGCCCTTGCCGGTGCCCTGCGCTCGGCGCATACCGGCCCCGCGCTGCACCTCGGGGGACACCTGGCCGTCGGGGTCGTCGCCGGAGCTCACCTGGAACGTGGCGATCAGGAAGGTCTTGCGACAGGCGGTGAGCGCCTTCGCCATCCCCTTGTCGGAGGAGTCATCGGCCTGGCCCTGCCACTTCTGCTCCGGCCAGTCCTCGCGGCCGTTGGTGACCGTGTAGGCCACCTTGACCGTGTAGCGGGTGATCGGGTTGCCGTTCTTGGTCTGGCCGATCTCCCGCTCGGCCACCTCCTCGATGGTCTGGCGGATCACGATGCCCGCGTTCGCGCAGAGCTCGCGGATCAGGTCGGCGATGTCCGACTCGGTGGCGAACATGTAGCCCTGCGTCGGGTGCTTGCCGCTCTTCTTGACCCGGCGCACCTCGCCCCAGACCCACGACATCGCCTCGGCCAGCGTCTCGTGGACGCGACCGGGGTGGGGGATCACCTCCTCGGCGATCTCCTCTGGCGCCCCTGCGGGCGGGGCCTCGTCCTTCTTGGGGGGTGTCACGGCTAGGTGTCCTCTCGGTCGTAACGGGCGTCCCTCTCCATCTCGAGGCGCCAGTCGCGGCGGTCCTCGGCGAGGTCGTGGGGGGTGCGAAGCGCGTGGCGCTGTGCGAGGCCCATCGCCATCTCCGGCTCGATCAGGAAGTCGATGCACGGGGAGCCCTCGGGGGCCGGCGCTTCCCACGTCGCCATCGAGGCTGCGACGTGGATCGCGGCCTCGGGCACGCAGTAGCCCGCGCCCGAGCACTTGAAGCCGGGGTTCGTGGCGAGGAACGCGAGGTGAACCATCGCGTTGCGCTCGCGGGTGGAGAGAACGGGGAGGAGGCGGGCCCGGTCAGGGCCCCACGGGGAGCACTCGGAGCACTCATCCTCTTCGGTGCATCCGCACGGGAGTCGGCGATCGCACATGGGGTTCTCCTTGGTCGGGATCGTGTGGTAGGCGAGCTTACCACTCTCGTATCCGACGTCAAGAGAAAGACGAAGGGCCCCTCCTCCGGGGCCCGTGACCCTGGGGGAGAGGCCCTTCGCGGGGGCCCTGCACGGCTCGAGGAGAGCCGGTGGGGATTCTAGCCGGGCGGGATCACCTCGTCGATGGCGCCCGTGGGGAGGGGGGAGCCGCCGGGGATCTGGTCGGACGGCTTCTGCACGCCGATGCCGTAGCCGGTCTTCTCCTTCTTCAGATAGCCGAGCGCCCACTGAGCGCCGGTACCGATCAGGAGCGCGGCGGCGGGACCGAATAGCCCGACGCCTTCCCAGTCCACCGTGTCCGATAGCTCGAGCACTCCGCCGATGCCTGCCACGAGGAACGCCACGAGGAACCCGTGGCCGAGCACCTTCACCTTGTCGAACATCAGACCTCCAAGAATCGTCTGTACAGGGACTTGCACACGTTCGTCGCGTCGGTCGCGCCGCGCCAGACGTTGCCCTGCCATGCGAGGGCCGCATGTGCGCTCCTCTCCAGGCCGTTCTTGGCGATCCACTCGATCGCCCCGTCGGCCTCCTCCCAGCCGGCCCACAGCCGCTTGTTGACCACCAGGCGGAGCGTGTTCCCGTCGGGCGGGGGCGGCTTGCCCTCGCCCTGGTAGACGAGCGTGTAGGTGTACGAGCGCGGGTCGATCGCGTTGCCGAAGTTGTATCCGCCGGCCAGCGTGCGCCAGACCTCCATGTGGAGGTGCGAGGGCCCCGAGAGCCATCCGGTGACGACGGCGATCGTCTTGCCCGCCTCCACCTCCTGCCCGATCACCGCGTAGGGGGAGACGTGGCGGTAGACCCACAC
The DNA here is from genome assembly GCA_038250545.1 of Candidatus Limnocylindrales bacterium. Taxonomy (GTDB): domain Bacteria; phylum Chloroflexota; class Limnocylindria; order Limnocylindrales; family CSP1-4; genus CAIXZV01. The sequence goes on from JBBSCF010000118.1 coordinate 4,193, forward strand.
CGTCCCGTCGTCCTCCTCGATCTTCACCACGCCCCCGAACACCTGCCCGGTGGAGCCGCGCGAGGGGGTGACCTCCACGACCTTCCCGCCGCGCGCCGCATTGACGGGCGTGCCGCCGGCCGCGAACCAGTCCACCGCGGCATGGCGCCCCGGCGGGCGCGGGTACATGCCCTGCGCGTCGGGGAGGTTGAAGGCCCAATCCTGGTAGCCCGGCTTGCCGTAGCTCACGCGAGCGGTGGGCAGGGGCGGGTATGCGAGCACGGTCAGCTCCTCATTTGTCATCGCAGGGATTCGCAGTCGAACGGGACGAGCCGGGCCTCGTATGCCTCGCGCTGCTCGAGAGACCGGCGGCGCGTCTCGACGTACGATCCGTCGGCCGTGTCCGGCACCACGCGCAGGCTGCCCTTGAGGACGCTGATCGTCTCCCCGTTGTCGAAGGCCAGGTAGGCGCGGATGAAGTTCCCGCGCTCGCAGGAGTCCACGGCGATGTCCGTCCGCTGACGATCGTTGGTCGAGACGACGACCTGCACCGACACGACGGCGACGGTGAAGATCACCATGAACGCCACGATGAGGTGACGCGGGGTCGCCATCATCACGCGCCGCCGAGCTGGGTCGCTGCGATCAGCACGGAGACCACCAGCATCACGAGCCCGGCGGCGATGGTCCACAGCACGCGCTGGATCGCCTCCAGCCGGTCGGCGAGCACCTTGGTCCGTTCCGACAGCAGGGGGATCTGATCCACCTGCACCGACATCTTCACAACCTCCCTCTCAACGTGGTCAAGGCGCCACGAAAGCTCCCCCGCGCGGGGAGCATCCGGGTTCGGGCTCACAGCTTCTTGACCCCCACATGGATGTGGTCGTAGTGGCCCGGAGTGCGCCATCCGACCTGGTATCTGTAGCCGCCGATGTTCAGGTTGTACCACTGTCCGGGCCGGAGGTTCGGCTGCCCGAGCGCCGCCATGATCTTCTTGAATGCAGCGTCACCGGCGGCGCCGGAGGTGCCGAGGTCCACAGCGTAGGAGTTGGTGGATCCGGTCCAGTGATCGGAGACGTTGCCGGATGCCGTCATCTGGCGATCGCGCTTCTGGCTCGTGATCGGCAGTCCGCTGATCTTCGCGATCTCAAGCGCGGGGGCCTCGGATCCGCCCCACCCGCCCCCGGCGGCAAGCGGAGCAGCGGACCTATTCGTGGTTCGCCCCTGGAAGTCCATCACCGGGGACGGCGCCGCCGCGGGCGCGACCCTCGAGCTCGCCGCGGCGATGGCCCGCACGATCGGCAGAGCGTCGCGCGGGGTGCGGCCGGCGAGCACGTCGTCGCTCGAGCCCTGGAGGTAAGCCTGCAGCCGCCCCTGGAGGGCGGGCGTCAGCCGGATGCCCGCCGGCGATGCCACCTGCGGCGTCCCGGCGGGGCGCGAGAGTCCCGGCGCGGGCCTGAACGCCCTCGCCGTCGCCCCGCCGGCGACGCCCCCGAGGAGCTGCCTAGCGACAGGGAGGGCCGCGTTGATCTTGGTGATGTAGCCAGCGCGGTCGGCAGGGCGCTGGGTTGCGTAGGCGAGCTCACCTCCGGTCAGCCCCTTCGCACGGAACGTGGCGAGCTCGCGGAGGAACCGCTGGGTTGATGCCACGGGATCCTGGCGCTGGGATGGAGCGATGCCCGCGCCGCGCCCACCCGTGTACTCCTGGTAGGGCCCGAAGCTCTGCCCGTTGTCGCCCACGGCATCGAGCCGCCCCCCCGATTCCACGAGCGTCGTCGCTAGCGCGATCGCACGATCGCCCGGTGCAGCGTGCCGCATGATGGCGTTGAGCAGGCGAGGGTCGGGGTTGTAGGCCATCAGGGGGCCTCCTGCGCGAGACGCCTGGCCCTGCGGGTGCTCGTCTGCTCGGCGGCATCCATCGCCGACTCAATATCACGAAGCCGCTGCTGGGCTTCGGCGATCTCGTCCCGGTACTCGACCGGGAAGCCGAGCAGAGAGGAGATCGGTGAGATGGGGAAGGCGGACTCGGTGATCGGCGGGAACTTTGGGTTCGGGGACCGGAAGACCTGCCCGCGGCGCGAGTCGAATACCCCCGGTACGCGCGCCGTGATGCCGAGACGCGACGCCACGATGGAGGGGAGCGTCGTCGTGTCGTAGGTCTTCTTCCCGCCCGCGGCGAACTGTCGCGCGGCCGACCCGTAGTAGGGGAGGAGGGACTGCATCAGGTTCTCGATGAAGGGAACCTGCGGGCCGGACACGCGCTTATAGCCGGTGCCGGACGGCTCAAGGTAGGAGCCGCCGAAGGACCGGATCAACCCGCCGTAGCCCTCGGGTGCCGACACAGCACGGTTCCCGAAGACCTGGTAGCCGGGGGTGATGGCCTCGATGCCCGCCGCGGCGCCCGGTGCGAGCGATGTCGCGAGGGTCTGGACAGACTCGGAGAGCCCGGCGGAGATCCCCTGGCGGGCGAACGCCTCCGCCGGCGCGACGTAGAGCTCCGCCGCGGTGTTGAAGGGGTTGAGGGAGGTGGTCCGCAGGGTCATGCCGCCGACCACCGGGATCTCGTCTGGAAGCTCGATCCCGCCGCGGGCGAACAGCGGCCGGCCGAGCTCGAGCGCCTCCTCGAGCGGATCCCACTCGGCCTGAGTCGCCGTCGCCATGAGCTGAAGTGCCTGCGCCCGCAGCGGGGAGTGGAACGGGAGCCCGAGCGTCAGCCGTGAGATCACCCGGAGCCACGAGTAGAAGGGGACCACGCGACGGACGAAGCCGCGCTCGAATCGGTTGAACTGCCGGTAGTCGCCGAGGAACCGCAGCGCCTCGCCGAGCGCCGCCTCGCGCGTGATGTCGTCGATCTCGTCCAGCGCGTCGGCGAGCTGCTCGGCGGAGCGCGTCTGCTTGCGCTTGCCGCCCCTCTTCAGCTCGCGCTTGGCCGAGTTGATGTAGGCCGCGCGCCGGATGACGCCCTCGAGCTTCTGGTTGAACTCGAAGAGCCGGTCGGAGATCCATCCCAGGTGGGAGACGCCCTCGGCGACGCCGATCTCTGACGCCTGAGAGACGGAGGCGATCTCCTCCGGGGTCGAATCGGCGAACCGCCGGTTCAGCTCGGCGTAGCGCGCGCGCCCCTTCTTGGTCGGCGCCGCGAACCTCCCCAGACCCGCCAGGAGCACCGAGCGGATGTCTCCACCGGAGAGCAGCCCGTACTGCATGGTGTTGCCGACCATGTTCAGGATGTACCACCGCGGCGTGAAGACGAGCACGCCCGCCTTCCAGAGCCCGAGCGCATTGTCGTAGCCGCGGAAGATCCCGTGCGCCGCGTCGACGTACTCATCGGCCGCCGCTTTCGGCAGGAGGACTACATCCTTGGACTTCCACTCCCCAGAGGCGAGCCGTGTCTCGATGTTCGAGATGTCGGTGTCCTTCAGGAACACCGCCTCGAGCGCAGAGCCGCGATCGAACTGGCCGTCGATCTCCCCCTCGCGCATCTGCTCCAGCACCTTCTGGAGAGAGGAGACGTGGACAGCGCGGAACGTGTCGGGGGACTGGCGAAGCATCGTCGCCACGGCATCGCC
>JBBSCF010000119.1:0-7702 GCA_038250545.1 Candidatus Limnocylindrales bacterium
GCGTGGGCCGTCCGCGCGATGGGCACGACGGAGGTGTCCGCGTGCGCGTCACAGCAGGGTCGAGCGGCCGACCAACGGACATCGGGCGGGGCGCCACGATCGGGCGCGGGATGGCCACGAGGGATTGGTCGGGGCGAGAGGGATAGCCCCGCCACCAACGACCTTCCGATCGTCATGCGCCTCGCCGAGCCGCCCGAGCCGTTCGAACTGGTCCGCAGCGCATGACGCGACGGTCGTCCCACCGCCCCGCGCAGCGCGCCACGGACCGCGAGGTCGTGGTGGTCGCGGCGGTCCTGGTGGCCGGGTCGGAGAAGGCAGCCGCCCACCGCCTGGGCCTGTCGAACTCGACCGTGAAGCACCACCTGGCGAACGCACGGTCCAAGGTCGGGGTGGAGACGACGGCGCAGCTCGTGTGGATCCTCGGCCCGCGGCTGCCTGAACCTGAAGACAGCGCCCAACCGGCCGAGTAGCGCAGTGCTCGACGCGGAGTCGACCGCGAACTCCAGGATACCGTGTCCAGTTCACTCGCCCCGCGGCGTTGTCTCCTGTAGTTCTCTGGCGACAGGCGCAATGCCGCTCGCGTGATGGGCGACCCGCCGATCGTCGCCGACGGCCAGGCCGGCGCCCGGACGTCGCACGAGCCGGTGACGCTCCTCGGCATCAGCGCCCGGTGCCAGCGCGGCGGCACGTACGAGGACCCGTCGGTCGAGCTGCTCACCGATCTCCTCCGCTCCCTCGGGCCAGGGAACAGCTTCATCATCCTCGACCGGCTCGACGGCACCCCCGAAGGCCCCTTCGCTCAGGCGTATCTCGACCCGGACGGCTCCTGGATCGTCGATCATCGCAAGGACGGCGCGAGCCCCCTCTTCCGCGCCCTGACCCGCGACGGCGACCTTGTCCGCATGATCCTCGTCGAGTGGTGTCTCGGCCTGCCGGGCTGGCGGACCCGGCTTGCCTGGGCCCCGTTCGATCTTCGCCCGCCCGCACGAGTGGCCACCGTCGAGTGGGTCGAGGGATCGCCCCAGGCGGCCGAGAACCCGCCGCACGATGCGGAGTGGCGCCGCCGGGTCGCGACGAGGGTCGGGAGGCGACGCACCGGCGTCGTGGAGGTCCGGCTCGACTTCGAACTCGAGCCCGCCCGGACGCTCATCGACCTCGACAACATGGTGCGCCTGGCCCTCGACGCGCTGCGCGACACGGGGACGGTTCCGCGCGGTCTCGTCGGGATCGAGACGATCGTCGCGACGAAGCGTGCCGGACGCACGCCGGGTCTCGGCACTTCGGTGGTCTGGACGGCGGGGCCGTTCGTCGACAATCCGTTCGCTGGCGAGCCGGACCTGGTCGTCACGCATTCGTCGGTGCCCCGCGACGAGTCCGCGGCGGAGAAGGACGCGTGGCGCGACGCGGTGGCGGCCGCGTGGCGCGGAGCCCCGGCCCGGAAGGCTCTCGGACTCGACATCGCCGTGACCAGGCAGACGTCAGTGGCCGCGATGCTCAAGCCCGTGATCGACGGCCTCGAGCCGTACCTCGGTCGCGCGCCGCGCGGACGGGGACGCCTGCGCCCCCTCGACGAGCAGGTGACCTGGCTCCGCATCTCGCGACAGCGAGGCCTCCCGGTGGCCCTGCGGGTCCGTGCCGGCACACCGCCGCCCGTCGGCATCGGCCGGACCGTGCCATCGCAACCGGGCCTGCCCGAGATGGACCCGGACTTCTCCTTCTCGATGTCCGATCTCGACGGCATCGACCGCCACGTCGCCTGGCGACGGCTGTTCGAGAAGCCTCCAGCCGGCGCGGGGGGTTCAGGGGCGCCGACTTCGGCCGTCGAGGTATCCGAGCCCGGAGGATCGAGCCAGCAGTGATGGCGCGACAGACAACGGCCGTGCGGCCCGCTTCCGTGAGAAGCTTAGGTCATGCATCCGAGCACCGAGCGTCCTCTGCGCGTCCTCACCGTTGCCCGCTGGTACCCGTCGCATGACGCTCCGGGGCGCGGATCGTTCGTGGCGGATCTGGTTCGCGCCACTGCGAGTGCGGGAGTCGACGCTCGGGTCGTCTCGTTCGATCGGGTCCTGATCAGGGGGCGCCTCGAGGATCGGGATGCCGCGCTCGCGGCTGCGCGAGCGGCCTACGAGGATGTGGCAACGCCGGGCGCCCTGTTCGTGGTGCCGGTTTCTCGCGGTGCCCCGGGTGTCCCGGTCGCACGCGTCCCTGTCGTCCGCCGGCCGGGCGCGGACGATCCGGCCGCGCTCGTCGAGGATCACCTGGCGGCGCTGCGACCGTTCGTGCGTCGGCTCGTCATGGACTGGCGTCCCGACGTGATCCACGCCCACACCGGGCTACCAGACGGCATCGTCGCCACCGAGATCGGTCGGGAGCTGGGAATCCCGGTCGTGGTCACCGAGCACTCCAGCATGATCGAGATCGAGCTGGCGGATCCCGCGACGCTGGAGCGCTACCGAACGCTGCTGGCGCCGGGCGTCCGACTGCTCGGCGTGAGTCCATCGGTGGCGAGCCGGGTTGCGAGCCTGCTCGGTGTCCCGGTCGAGCGGATCAAGGTCCTGCCCAACCCGGTCGCCGATCGTGCATTCCCGATGGCCGATCCCGCCGGCCGCGATCCGGACGAGCTGCTGTGGGTGGGGTCGCTCGGCGAACACAAGGGGATCGATTTCCTGCTCGAGATGTTCGCCGGTCTCGCGGCATCGCGCCTGAGCGTCCATCTCCGCCTCGTCGGCGGCGAGCGAACGGCCGGGGAATGCGCGCGGTGGGAAGCGCGCGCGGTGAGCCTGGGTATCGGGCCGCTGGTGACGTTCGAAGGCTGGCTCGAACGCTCGGCCGTCGCGGCGGCGATGGCCCGTGCGTCGGTCTTCGTCCACCCGAGCCCGCGTGAGACGTTCGGGGTGGTCGCGGCCGAGGCGATCCTGTCCGGCCTTCCGGTGGCCGCGCGGCAATCCGGCGGTGTCCCGTGGATCGTCGAGCTGTCCGGCGGATTCGGAAGCGTCGCTGCCGGGGACGATGCGGCTGCATTCGCGGCGGCGATCGATGCAGTTCTCGACGGCCGGCTCGCGGTGGATGCGACGACCGCGCGCGCTCGGCTGGTGGCGGCGGTCGGGGAGGTTGCCGTCGCCAGGGGGGCGCTGGAGACCTATCGGACGGCGATCCAGGCGGGTGCGACAGCGCAGCTGGAGGCGCGGCCACGACCGGGTTCGCCGCCCGGCACCATCAGCCCCACGGCGGCCCTGCCCCGCGTGCTGGTCGCGACCAGTCGAGACCATGCGCTGCGTGTCGTCCCCGACCTCCCGGCGGACCTGCGGGAGCGGCTCGTCCTGGTCGTCCCGGCGAGGAAGGGGGGCTTGATCGAGGAGCCGGACGCCGACCCGCCGATACGACTCGTCGAAGCGGACCCCATCCCGCCGCCGAAACCGCGCCCCCGCGGTCGCGGCCCGCTGGCCCGATTGCGCCGGCTCCTCTACCGCCCGGCTCCGACCGGCGAGGAGCTTCTCACGAAGGCGATCCTGGCCGCGTCGGGCGGTGCCCGGACGGATCGCGAACCGGTTCAGCTGATCGCGCTCGACGCTCCGGCGGCCGTCTTGATCGGTCGCATCGGCGCCGCCCGTGTCAGGCTCGCACCGGGATCCCTCCGCTGGCTGGCCGATCGGTGGGACGCCGAGACGCCTGCGCGCAGGTAGGCTGACGCCGATGGCATATGACCCCCGGGGCCACTGGTCACGCATGCACGCTCGCGGCGACCTGTCCAGCGTCGGACAGTCCGGCCTCCCGGCTGACCTGAACACCTGGCTGTACCGAGCGCTGGAGCGCCGCGTCCGCTGGTTCGTCCGCCGACATCACGCCATCGATGGGGTGATGTCGGTCTTCGACATCGGCGCCGGGACCGGCTACTGGGTCCGGGTCTGGCACGACCTGGGCGTACCGCGGGTCGATGGCTGCGACCTCGTGCCCGCCGCGGTCGACCGGCTCGAGGGCGAATTCGGCGCCCACGGCGACCGGTTCGTCGCCGCCGACATCGGCGCCCCTGACGCAGGTCTGCCGGCCGGATCGTACGGCCTCGTGTCGGTAATGAACGTCCTCCTCCACCTGACCGACGACGAGGCGTTCCGGCGGGCGCTGGCCAGCATCGCGACGCTCGTGGCCCCGGGTGGCCGGCTCATCCTGGTCGAGCCGATCCTGCTCGACCCGACGTATGAGCGCCCGGTGAAAGAGACCCAGACCTCCCGGGCACGAACACTCGCGGCCTACCGAGACCCGCTGCTGGCCGCCGGCCTCGAGCTCGTCGAGCTGCGCGGAGCGGTGGCCATGGCCAACAACCCGATCGAGGCGGGCTCTCGTGCCGCGTACGACCGCTACGTGCGCTGGTGGCGCTGGGTCGCCCGCCGGGCGAAAACCTCGCCGGGAAGCATTCGCTGGCTCGGGCCGCCCATGCTCGCCCTGGACCGGCTGGCGCTCGCAGCCGGAGCGACGCCGTCGAGCAAGATCGTCCTCCTCCGCCGGCCCGCCGTGACCGGCGGCGAGTCAACGACCTCCGGCCGAGGCCCCCGGACCGGCCGCGAGTCGTGCGACGAGCTCGAGGTACGGCTGCACCGCCCCGTCTCCCAGTTGTAGCGGTCGCGCGAGACCATGAGGCAGCGCTCGCGCATCGCCGTGTAGTCGTCCGGCGCCTGCTCCAGGACCTCACGCAGTGCGCGAGCCAGGTCATCAGGGTCGGCCGGATCGGCAATGGCACCAAGTCCATCCGCCTCGACGATCGCCCGCATCACCTCCAGGTCGCGTCCGACCACGACCGGGGTTCCCGCGGCGAGGTTCTCCCAGAACTTGTTGGGCGTCGAGAGACGCTGATTCAGCGAATTGGCCGGGACCGCGATGATCGAGGCGTCCGCGGACGCCGCCCACAGCCGGACGTCGTCAGGGTGGACCGGCGGCCGGACGACGTGCCGACCGGCAAACCGGGGATCGTTCGACTTCGCACGGAGCGCGGCATCCCACCCCGGATTCACGCTCGCGCCGAGCATGACCAGCGCCGCGTCGCGGAGCCGAACGACGGCCTCGGCGGCCATCTCCAGTCCGCGCTGCCGCCCGAGCTTCCCCAGGAAGACGACGATCTGGCGCTCCCTTGGCAGCTCGGCCGCCTCCCGGATGAGGTCCGGACGCTCGACCGGCGGCGTCCACCGTGGCTGGCAGTTGAGCAGGACGGTCGGCCGCTCGCGGAACGGCCAGAGGCCGTGGCAATGATCGGCGAGTACGTCGTTGACGGTCACGACCGCATCGACACGGCGGACCCAGCCCGCCTCCTTGCGACGGTACCGCTCCAGGATCGGGGTCGGCACGTTGGCGTAGTTGTTCGAGTCGAGGATCGCATCGATGACGTCGTAGACCACGAGGCTTCGCCGGCCGGCGCGCTTCGCCGCAGCGGCCAGATCGAGTGCGACAGGCAGGGTCAGGATGCCGAAGGCGTGGTAGAGGGCGGCCGGCGGGAGCTCGCGCCGGAGCGTTCGCCACCACGCCCGGACGTGGAGGGGCCAGAGCGCGACCTTGAGCGCCTTGTCGAGGTTGAGCGCCAGGGCCCTGAGGAGTCTGGTCGGTGACGCGCTGGCGGCGGCGGGCCGACCCAGCCACGGAGCGGGCCGCTCGGGACGTGGCGGCGCGTGACCACGTCGCCGTCTCGCTCTTCGCTGGGCCGTCCGTCGCCGGCGACCGCCGCGATCTCGACCTCCCAACCGGCCTCGGCGAGGCTGCGGCCGACCCGCAGGGCCCGCGAGTAGGGCGCCGCGGTGTTGGCAACCAGGAGGACGTCTCTCACCAGCGGCGACCGGTCAGACGCGTGTACGCCACAGGGGCGGGCTGCCCTGGGCCCGAAGTCGGCAGCGGACGGGTGGTCAATCCCCCCGGCATCACGTTCGAGGCGCAGGACACCGTCGTCACGAACCGAGGGCGGCGCTCTTCCGCCGGGCTCGGAGTCACCGAGTCAACCCCGGCCGTCGTCGCCTGGCCCGACCGAGATAAGCGCCAGGTAAGCGGTGCGGAGGACTATCCGGGTCCGCGACGGCGTGGGCCGTTTCGCACGGGCACGGGGAGGTTTCCGCGTGCGCACCGCAGGAGGATCGAGCGGCCGGCCGACCAACAGCCATCGGGCGCGGCGCCGCGCTCGTGCGGGCCACGGCCACGAAGGATTGGTCGGGGCGAGAGGGCTAGACCCTCCTTAACTCAGCAATCGCTGCGCTTCGTGATGATCAACCGGACACACCGGGATCTCCTCCCGGCGACGGCACGAAGCGCATGAGGGACGGCTACCTGCGCGGTGCACTCCCGCGCACTCGAACCCCGCGCCAGGTCGACGTCCTCGCTGCGTTCGTCGCCGCTGGAGGATCCGTCCGGGACGCCGCCGCGCTCGTGGGCATTCGTCCGGGCACTGTGAAACGTCACCTCGCCGACCTGCGTGCGAGTCACCGACCGCAGGTCATGGCGCCGACCCGCCCGTCCGGATCGCGCCTGTTACCCTTGGTCTGATGCTTGGTCCCACAGATCGCTTTGACACGTTCCGCGCGCTCCACGAAGCGGGCATTTTCGTGATGCCGAACCCATGGGACATCGGCAGCGCCCGCCTGCTTGCCGGCCTCGGGTTCAAGGCGCTCGCGACGACGAGCGCAGGGTTTGCCTGGACGTTGGGCAAGGCCGACAACAAGGTGACGCTCGACGAGGCCCTCGCGCACCTGCGGGCGGTCGCCGCATCGGTCGATGTCCCGGTCAATGCCGACTTCGAGGGTGGGTTCGCGATCGAGCCTGACGGGGTCGCCGCGAACGTCGGCCGCGCCAGCGAGACGGGGATCGCGGGGCTCTCGATCGAGGATTCGAGCGGGGATCCGTCGGAGCCACTGTTCGCCTTCGACCTGTCCGTTGCGCGGATCCGGGCTGCCAGGCAGGCGATCGACGACCATGGCGGCCGGGTGCTGCTCACGGGTCGATCGGAGGGGTTCGTCGTCGGTCGGCCTGACCTGGACGGCACGATCCGTCGGCTGCAGGCATACGCCGACGCCGGGGCCGACTGCCTCTACGCCCCTCGCCTCGGCACCCTCGATGAGATCGCGGCCGTCGTCGCGGCGGTTGCCCCGAAACCGGTCAACGTGCTCGTCGGCAGCGACTTCACGACCGTCGCAGCCCTGGCGGACCTGGGCGTCCGCAGGATCAGCGTCGGCGGGGGACTCGCCCGGGTGGCGTGGGGGCCGTTCCTCGTCGCCGCCACCGAGATCGCCGAGCACGGCACGTTCGAGGGGCTCGCCCGAGGGATCCCGTTCGCTGAGATCGACGGGGCCTTCGCCGCGGACGCCGATCCCGGGGCCTGACCGCCTGCAAGAGACGTCACGATGGGCCGGCACCCGACCCAACTGGGGCGGCGACCGATACCGCCGCGCGCGCGAAACTTGCCTCGAGCTGCCCTGCTGGGATCGACCGCCTGTCCATGTTCCTGATACTGTGCGGTTCCGGCCGACATGGTTCCCGCAGGCGTAGCACCGTGGGCGAATAGACCGCGCCAGCCTGCCCGCCGACGATTGGCGGGTGAAGCTGTGCACGGTCTGTGGTGTCGTCACGATCCGCGCGACTGGACGCTGCGGCGAGCATCCACGCCTGTCGGGCCTCGGTGCCAACCATCACATTCACGCTGATCCGCGATGGACCCGCCTGTCCAAGCGGATGA
>JBBSCF010000120.1:0-7646 GCA_038250545.1 Candidatus Limnocylindrales bacterium
CTCGGCGCAGGCGGGGTCGCAGAAGCCGTACGAGGTGCCCTCGTGGTCAACGCGGATCGCGCCCTTCGGATCCACGGGCATTCCACACACGGGATCGGTTGAGATCAGCATGTTGTCGGTCATCCAGGGTTCTCCTTCAGGGTCAATGCGGGCGGTCTCGCCGGGTCCGCCGGCGGGCCGAACCGGCCAGCACGCGGCACCCGATCGCCTGGCCGCGCTGGCTCCTGACCACGGTCGCGGGGCTGGATGAGCCACTGATGAGCGACGCCTGAGACTTTGGTCTCGCGCCGGCATGACCGCGGGTATCGAGATCACGGCCACGGGCACCCGGCTTCGATCTCGTCAGTCAAGTACCGGCGCGCCCTCGACTGGTGCGGGCGGGATGGTGACCGCTTTGCACTGCAACGGTCAGGGCGTAGGGTCTGTCCGAGTCGATGTCCGGCGTCGACTCCGCATATTCGCCTTCAGGGAGGGGTCGGCCGTCTCGGCCGCAAGCCCGCGGGGACGAGGCGGTGCTGCAAGTCCTCGTTCGCATGGCGCTCGGCGACTTCTCATGGACGGGACTGTCAAAGGCGATGGCTTGACTTGTGCGTCATGAACGGTTGGTATGTCCAACGTCGCCGGTGCGGCGTATCGCCAGCCTCGATCATTCGCCTCTTGACGGCAGTGCGAGACAGGCCAAGGATCGGGCGAGCGCCAATGAGTGGCGACGGCAGGGGGTAGGGATGATCGTCGTCGTGCGTCGCCTCGGGATCGCGTTGGGATCCCTCGTGATGTCCTACTTGGCCGTCTCGCTCGTGGCTGGCCTTCTGCTCGGCCCATCAGCGCACGACAACCCGTTCGTCGGTGTCCTGATCGTCGTGGTCGGTGCGTTGGTGTGCGCCGACATCCTCCGTCGGGAGCGTCCACGCATCACAAGCGGGTGAGCGCGGCCGGCGTCGAGGTCATCGGCTTCGCCCATTGACTCAGCCGACCAGAAGATGTCGTTCCTGCTGGCCCCTGGGTTCCGTGTTCGGCCCGTGTCCAGTTCATTCGTTCCACGGCGTTGTCTCCCGTAGCAGACACTTCCTGAAACGAGCACTGGGGAGGCGAGGTGGAGATCGCGCCGGCCGTCGACGAGGCGGCTGATGGTCGAGCCCTCGACGACGCGAGGATCAGCGACGTCGAGGGGTTCGCCCGTGCCTGCGAGCGATACCGATTGCCCGTGTTCCGCTACCTCCGTGCACGGGGCGCCACCGACGATGACGCGCTCGACCTCACGGCCGTCACGTTCGAGCGTGCGTCAGAAGCTGATGGCCTTGTCGGCCCAGATCGTCCACTCGGTGAGCTCGGCCAGCGTCGAGCGGTGGACGCCCTCGACCAGCGGCTCGTCGGTCATCGCGCGGGCATCGATGCAGGTCCCGCAGGCTCCGACCGGGACCGACCTCGGGGCGAGGCCTTTGAGCATTCGCTCGAGGTTGTAGTAGCCGTCGGGCGTCTTCTGGCCGGGCTTCGCTGCCGTGACCGAGTCGCCCATGAGGAAGACCCGGAGCTCGACGCCCGCGCTCTTCGCGAGCGAGAGTGCGAGCCGCAGCCCGTTGTACGTCCGCTCGTTGCCGTAGGCGGGCTCGTTCAGGATGATGAGCATCTTCACCGTGGATCTCCCTCGGGCATCGTCGAGCCGGGACGAACTCGAGTGCATCTATTCAAACAAGTCGTAGAATAGCAAGCATGGAGCATGCCCTGAACCCGCAGCGCGTGACCGAGCGACCGACTGAGCCCGGCCTGGGGGGCCGGGCGGCGAAGACCGAGCTGCACGAGGCGTTCGCGCTGGTCGGAAAGGCGCTGGCCAACCCGCATCGCATCGAGATGCTCGACCTGCTCGCCCAGGGAGAACGCTCGGTCGAGGTCCTCGCAGGGCGCGGCGACATCTCGGTCGCTCTTGCATCGGCCCATCTCCAGGCGCTGCGACGGGCGGGGTTGGTCATGTCGCGGCGGGACGGCAACCGCATCCACTACCGCCTGGCGAACGACGATGTCTACGGCCTGCTTACCGCCCTGCGGACCGTGGCCGGCGGGCTCGCCGAGGCCGAGCAGGCGGCGCGCCGGCTCCTGGGCACCCCCGTTGAGGCCGTCAGCCGCGAGGAGCTGCTCGCGCGCGTCCGTACGGGTGACGCGATCGTCGTCGACCTCCGGCCGGCCGAGGAATACGAGGCCGGGCATATCGCGGGCGCCCTCTCGATCCCGCTCCCCGAGCTCGAGGTGCGCCTTGCCGAACTCCCGGCGGACCTCGAGATCGTCGCCTACTGCCGGGGGCCCTACTGCGCGATGTCGCCGCAGGGCGTCGCCCTCCTCGAACGCCACGGCAGACGGGCCCGCCGGCTCGAGGACGGCTTCCCGGAATGGCGGCTCGCCGGGCTGCCGGTGCGGAGCGGACGCGAGGACACGGGATGACCGACATCTACCTCGACTACAACGCGAGCACGCCGATCGATCCCCGCGTCATCGCCGTGATGGAGCCGCTTCTCCGGGGTCCGTTCGCCAATCCCTCGGCTCTCCACGCCGGCGGACGCGAGGCCCGCGCCGTCGTCGACCGGGCCCGTGTCCAGGTTGCGGTGCTCCTCGGCTGCGCCCCTGACGAGATCGTCTTCACGAGCGGCGGCAGCGAGGCGAACAACCTCGCGCTCAAGGGCATCTTCTTCGCCCTCCGCGAGCAGGGCGAACACATCATCACGACGATCGTCGAGCACCCGGCGATCGTTGAGCCGGCCAGGTTCCTCGAAACCCTCGGCGCCCAGGTGACCTACGTTCCGGTTGACCGGACAGGGCGGATCGATCCCGACGACGTGCGCCGCGCGATCACGCCCCGCACGATCCTCGTGAGCGTCATGCACGCCAACAACGAGGTCGGCACGATCGAGCCGATCGAGGCGGTCGGCGCGATCGCCCGCGAGCGCGGCATCCTGTTTCACACGGACGCCGCCCAGTCGGCCGGCAAGATCCCGACGCGGGTGGATGACCTCGGGGTGGACCTGCTCTCGATCGCCGGGCACAAGCTCTACGCGCCGAAGGGCGTCGGGGCCCTCTACGTCCGCCGGAGCGTGCGCCCCGTGCCGCTCATCCACGGCGCCAGCCACGAGTCGGGTCGGCGGGCCGGGACCGAGAGCGCGCTCCTGACGGCCGCCCTCGGCGCCGCCTGCGAGCTCGCGGCCGACCTCGCCCCGATGACGGAGATGCTGCGGTTGCGCGACCTCTTCTGGGACCTGCTGGTGGCCCGGTTCGGCGAGCACGTCGTCCTCAACGGCCACCCGGAGCATCGCTTGCCGAACACCCTCAGCGTCTCGTTCCCTGGCCGGGTGGGCGCCGACATTCTGGCGGCCCTCGATGGCGTTGCCGCCTCGATGGGCTCCGCCTGTCACGCCGGCTCGGTAGAGCTCTCGCCCGTCCTGACGGCGATGGGCGTCCCGCCTGAGATCGGCATGGGAGCGATCCGGTTCAGCCTCGGCCGGGGCACGACCGAGGCCGAGATCCGTGAGGTCGTCGAACGTCTCGATCGCGTGCTCGCGGCGGGCGTCGGCGTACAAGTGAGCGTCGGCTGACGAGACCTCGGCCGGACAGCCGGCCAGATCGCGGAGACGCACGCTCGCACCATGGGCCGGGACGTTCGCTCGGAGCGCCTCGCGTCAGGTCCGGCGGGCGGATCGCGACGAGGACGGCGTCGATGGTGCGAGCCTCATCAGGGGGCTCGTGCACGACGCGCTCGGCCCGCTCCACCGTGAGGCCAGGGAGGTCGTGCGCGATCTCGTCGGCGGTGAACAACACGGCCGGGTCCTGGGGACCTCCGGAGCCCTCCGCCAGGTTCGAGCGATCGTGGCCGATCACCATGAGTCGCCCTCCCGGCGCCACGGCCCCACAGGCGGCGGCGTAGGCTCGGCGTCGTTCGTCCGCCGGGAGGTGGAGGAACACGATCGCGACGAGATCGAAGGCGCGCACGGGTGGGCGCCACTCCAGCAGGTCGGCGAGCACCCCGTCGACGTTGACGCCGGCCGCATCGGCCGATCGGTGGGCTCGGTCCAGGGCAACCTGCGAGAAGTCGATGGCGGTGACGCGCCATCCGTTCCGGGCGAGCCAGAGGGCGTTCCGACCGTCGCCGGTCGCGAAGTCGAGTGCCCGACCGGGTTCGAGCGTGGGGACGCAGCAGTTCCCGGTCACCGACGACCTGCGACGCCGCACGCAGCAGGTGGTCGAGGTGCTCGCGTCCCAGACGCCGCTCGACCCGTGGCACGGGCTGCTTCCACCACCTCCCGCAGCTCGGTGTCGGAGAGGAGCCCGGCGAACGGCCCGTTCGAGCGCAGCTCGACGCTCCGCTCGTCGGTCCCGGTGAGGACGGCCATGACCGCGTCCGGGTCGTCGAGGATCGCCTCCCACGCGTCGAGCCACGGCCCACTCCGCCGATGGACCGACCGGAGACGGGCAAGGTTCTCGCGGCCCAGGGCGAGGGAGCCCACCGGATCACGCGCGATCCTTCCCGCCATCGCCCGACCGATCCACAGCGACCGGCGCTGCTCGGGTCGCAGACGGGACCGCGTCCCGGACCGGATGAAGGCGTCGACGTCGGCGCGCCGGATGCGTCGGTGGACGCCCGTGGTGGAGCACGGCAGCCGCCCGGTCGCGCACAGGTCCACGACGTGCTGCCGCGAACAGCCCAGTATCCGGGCCACCGCCGTCGTGGTCATCGGGTCGCCGTCCATGCGGCGATCGTCGTCCTAAACGCCAAAAACGCAAGTCCATCGTGCGGACACGCTCCTGTCGTGCTGAGCATTCCTCATGGCACCAACGGGGAGAGCCGCTCGCCGGCGTTCACGGGCGGGACGTTCCTCGGGGTCGTCGCAGTGACAATCGCCATCCCGATGGGTGCCGGCCAGGTGCTCACCTACAGCAAGCCGTCGGTCATCGAGAAGGACCTGCTCATCACATGCTGCACCACGTCTGCGTGCTGATTCGCCGACCAGGCACGAGCGACGCCCGCCGGGCAATCCCGGCGGGCGTCGCAGTTTCTCCGGTGGTCCTCCGACGTCAGCGGCGGGGATAGCAGTTCGTGCCGATCCGCCCCGAGGCGATGTACGGATCGGGCTCGGTGCCGCCCGCCTCTCCGAACCGGTGGTCCTGGAGGACGACCTCATCGCCCTCGACGGCTATGGCGTAACCGTCCTTGTCGACGACCGACACGCCACTGCTCCCGAAGGAGAAGATCCACACGTCCGGCCACACGACGTGCACGTCACCCGCAGCCGTCGCGAGCCAGACGCTGTCAACGGCACGAGAAGGGTCCGAGACGAGCGTGCCACGCAGGACCGTGTTGGGATCAGCAGCGTCGGGACCTGCCCTGCAGCCCATCCCGTGATCGACGGTGTACGTGCGGACACCATCCTCCCCCGTCGTGATCGTGCTTCCGCCCACGACGCTGCACCCTGAGAGTGTCAAGGTCGCGGCTACGGCCATGGCGGACAGTCGGTGCACGAGGGCTCCTTACTGACGGACGCAGTGACAGGATGCCCCTGTCGGCCACGGTGTAGCGCGGCCGAGTCGCCGTCAACGAATCAGCGTTCATCAGTCCGCCACCGTCACGTTCGCTGGGCACCGGGAGGGCGGCGGCGCGAGTTGCGGAGAGGAGCCATCGACCGGCGGAGCCGCCACGAGAGCACACAACTCGCTTGATCCCGGCACGCACACCGGGCACGCTCTGGGGCGTCGGGTCCGCCAGACCGGATGGCTCGACCACCCCGGCCGCGAAGGGTGCGGCAGGCGGGGAGTCTTGGCGCGCCCGACAGGATTCAACCGCGCGGACGCCATACGTTCCGTCCGGGTCCCGATCGAGCGGCGACGACGGTAGCCGCTCAGGCTCCCGCTCCACTCTCAGCCGACGTTGCCCCGCACCCGCGGTCGCCTCAGGCCGCAAGTGCGCCGGCCGCGATCTGCAGGACGCCGTCGGGCCGCGCGAAGGAGTAGCCCGTTCCGGTGATGACCCCGAGGGCCGCCGGCGCCGGGCCGTCCACCACCGACGCCAGGCGGAGCAGCCCAGCGGCGGCGGCGTCGACGACCGGCGGGCTCGACCCGAGCTTGACCTCGAACGCGGCCCACCGTCCGTCGGGCAGCTCGACGACGGCGTCGGCCTCGAGGCCGTTGCTGTCGCGGTAGTGGAAGACCCGGCCGTCGAGCGCCTGGGCGTAGACGCGCAGGTCTCGCACCACGAGCGACTCGAAGAGGAAGCCCATCCAGTTGATCTCGCGCAGCAGGCGCGAGGGGCCCGCGCCGAGGGCGGCCGCCGCCAGGGACGGATCGGCCAGGTGCCGCACGGGCGCGGCCCGCAGGCGCGCCCGGCTCCGGAGCCCCGGCCGCCACGCGGGCAGGTCCTCGGTGATCATGAGCCGGTCGAGCGCGCGCAGGTAGGTCCCGACCGTCTCCGCGAGCACGCCGCCGTCCGCGCCAGTGGCGTCCTCGGTCAGGGACTCGATGGACGCGGGCGTCCCGACGTTGCGGGCGAGCGAGTCGACGAGCCTGCGGACGCCGCGCGGGTCGCGGCGCACCCCGTCGAGCCGCTGCACGTCGGCGCGGCAGGTGTCGTCGATGTAGCCGGCCATCGCCCGCATCGACTGGACGGCCGACAGCCCCAGGTGGCCCGGCCACCCGCCGACGACGATCCGCTCCGCCAGGTCGGCCACGCGCAGGCCGGGGTCGGGGGCCGAGGGGGGCTGCCCGTCGAGCACCGCGGCGAGCGACACTCGCCCGGTCGAGTGGCCCGTCTCGGCGAGGGTCATCGGGCGCATCCGCAGGTGGATGAACCGGCCAGCGCCCGGGTGGCGAGCCGGGTCGTCGTGGGGGACGGCCGAGCCGGCGAGGATGAACTGCCCCTTTGCCCGCCGGCGGTCGACCTCGTGGCGGACCTCGTTCCAGAGGTCGGGCTCGACCTGCCACTCGTCCACCAGGCGAGGCGTGGCGCCCGCGAGGAGCAGGGCCGGGTCGGCCGCGAATGCCTGGCGCGCCGCGGGCGCGTCGACCCGGATCTCGCTGCGCGCGGCGCGCCGGGCCGTCTCCGTCTTGCCGACGGCCCGCGGGCCCTCGAGCACCACGGCGCCGACGGCTTCGAGGTCCGCGGTCAGTTGGGCGTCGACCACGCGCGGGAGGTAGTCCATGCCCCGAGTCTCGGCCCCGGAGGCCGCGACGTCAAGGCTCCAGACGGCAAATTGCAGGTCTGCCAGACCGCCGATTGCAGGCGATCCAGTCGGTCGTCTGCAGAATGGCTCGACCGTGGGCACTCCCGGCCCCGGACCAGGAGAGGAGCGCACACCACGCGACCAGGAGACCGGGACAGTGGCGACCGGCCAGACGCACACGGCTTGGGCCACCAGCCGGCGGCGGAGTCGACCCGCGTCGTCCGCATCCCCATCGCCCCGCCGGCGGACCGTCGGGCCTGGGAAAGGGGCCGCGGCTCCGATCCTCTGGTGGCGGCGATCGCTGCGGTGATCCGCTCAGCCATCGAGGCCGACGACGAGGCCACCCGGCGGGACACCGCAGGGGCGGGCACCGAGCCCGGCGACGAGGCCGGGGCCCGGGGAGTGGGCTGACCGTCGCCGGTTGGATCCGGGACTGCACACAACTCGCTTGAC
>JBBSCF010000121.1:0-7644 GCA_038250545.1 Candidatus Limnocylindrales bacterium
CTAGCGATGGAAAACGCTCAACCGAAAGTCGCGGTCTGCTCCGGGCGACAGCCGATGCCGTCCTGGCCGGGGCCCGTGTGGGAGCGAGCCGGATCGGCTGACATCGCGCCGCGGCCTGCGGCGAATGCGATCGCGGTCGAGCGGGTGGCCGAGGCGACCCGCCTGCGAGGGCTCTACCCGTGACCCGGCCGCGCTCGCACTCGGCAGGTCTTCACGCGACATTCATGTCGATTTGGTCGGCCCTCCAGGTCTTGCCGTCACGCTCAAACAAGGACGGAGCCGACCGCTCGAATCGCTGCTCGCCCACCTGCCAGAAAGGTAGAAGCCATGTTGGTCAGAGTTGGTGACGCAAATGATGTTGCCGTTGGGCAGATGCGCGTGTTCGACGTCGCAGGAACCAAGGTGAACGTCGTGAATACCGACCGGTCATCTGTACGCATTCGACGACACCTGCACCCATGCCGGGTGTTCGCTCGCCAGCGGCGAGCTCGAGGGAACGACGGTAACGTGTGCCTGCCACGGCAGCCAGTTCGACGTGACGTCCGGGGCCGTCCTCCGTGGTCCGGCCCAGCGGCCCGTTCGTTCCCGTCCCGTCCAGGTCGAGGGGGCGGACCTGCTCACCGAGGCCTGACTCGACCTCCCCATCAAGACATCTAGCCGCCCGGCCCGTCCGGCCCGCCCGGCGGAGAACAGACAGGATCGACGATGAAGATCTTCCTCGACACAGCAGCGATCGATGACATCCGGACAGCCGCGAGATAGGGCGTCCTTGATGGCGTGACGACAAACCCGAGCCTCTTCGCGAAGGTGGGCGGCAGCTACGATGACGTCCTCCAGGAGATCTGCGGGATCACCCCCGGCCCGGTCAGCGCCGAGGTCGTCGCCGACGATGTGGAAGGCATGCTCAAAGAGGGACGTCATTTCGCGAAACTCGCGCCGAACATCGTCGTCAAGGTGCCGATGAGCGAAGAGGGCCTCGAGGCCATCGCTCGGCTCGCCGCCGAGGGCATCAAGACGAACAAGCTCCTATCTTGTCAAGCGGCCATCTCGAGACCCGGTGCCCCCTCGCGTAGCAGCCGGAAGACGGTTCGGACGAGTTGGCGCTTGAGCGCTCGGATCGCCTCCCGGCTGGACTTCTGTTCGGTCCGCTTGCGGGCGAGGTAGGTCTGGGCCGGGGGGTGATGGGCGGCCTGGACGGTCGCGATCGTGTGGAGCGCCCGGTTGAGCTGCCGGTTGCCGCCGCGGTTCAAGCGCATCCGCTGTGTCTGGCCGGAGCTGGCTGGGATCGGCGCCACCCCGGCAAGGGCGGCGAACGCGTCGGGCGAGCGGAACCGACGGACGTCGCCGGTCTCGGCGATCAGCTTGGCGGCAGTCAGGACACCCACGCCCGGCACGCCGAGAAGGGGATGGGCTCCGACGAGGGCCGCGATCTTGGCGGCGAGCGCGCGCGTCTTCAGGTCGAGCGCTCGAAGCCTCGCCAGGCGCCCGAGAGCGAGCTCGGCCTGGACACCGCCCAGCCGCCGCAAGCCACGGGCGATCGTGCGCCGATGGCCGGCGGCGACCAGGTTCTTCGCCTCGGTCTGGTAGCCGGGCATGAGCACCACGAGGTCGGCGTGGACCCGGTTGCGGACGCGGGTCGCGTCGGCCACGTTGTCCTCCCGAGCCTCGATCAGGAGCCCGATCTCGCGGGTCCGGTCGGCCACGCGAACAGGGGGCAGTTCCTGTTCCCGCGCCGTCACCCGGGCGATCGCGAGGGCGTCTCCCGGGTCGCTCTTGCCGGCCCGCCGCGTCCGGATCCGCTCGCGGCGGCTGAGCTGGGGCGGCACTTCGCGGACCGTCTCACCCTGGGCGAGGAGGAACCGCGCGGCCGCCGCGCCATAGCTGGCCGAGCCCTCCAGGCCGACGACCGCGTCCGGAGCCACCGCCCGAGCCCAGGCCGCGAGGGCGCGGTGGCCGGCCGGGTCGTTGGAGAACGTCCGCTCCGCGAGCGGCGCGCCCAGCGCGTCGACGGCGCAGGCGGCGAGTGTCGCCTTGTGGGTGTCGATGCCGATCGCGGTCATGGTCGCGCCTCCGTTCGGTGAGTACGATGGGCGCGGGCCGGGCGGGCAGCAGTGCGTTGAGTCAAGGCCACGCTCCTGACTTGTTTAGATGACTCCAGCACCTGGGCCGCGCGGGCCGTTAGGGTGCGAGGTCGGTGACCGGCTGGCTCCCACGCTCCTTGCCCGCTATCACGGTGTGGCTCGCTCATAGCGTGCCCGCCGGCCACCGACCGCCGCCGGCGTGGCTCGATAGAGGCGTGAGACGCTCCCTCGAACTCAGGTTGCCCGCCGCGGTGCTCCATCGTCCGAGCAGTCTGAGGAGGCGTCAGGTGATCACCATCGGCATCGATCCCCACAAGTCGTCGCACACCGCCGTCGCGCTCGATCCGGCAGGACGCGCCGTTGGCGAGTTGCGAGTGCCTGCGACCAAGACCACCCTCGAGCGACTCCTGCGCTGGGCGGAGCGCTGGCCCGAGCGGATCTGGGCCGTCGAGGGTGCCGCGGATCTGGGGCACCTCTTGGCACAGCGACTCGTCGCGAGCGAAGAGACGGTGCTCGACGTGCCGGCGACGCTCGCCGCCCGGGCTCGTCTGCTGGCCCGCGGCCACGGACGCAAGACCGACGGCATCGATGCCGCCAGCGTCGCCCGGGTGGCCCAGAGCCAGCCCGACCTGCGCCGCGTCGGCCCCGAGGACCACAGCATGGTGCTGCGGCTCCTGGCCGACCGCCGCGACGAGCTGACCCAGGAGCGCCGCCGGGTGGTCAACCGGCTCCACCGCCTCCTGCGTGACCTGCTGCCAGGTGGCGCCCCGACCGAGCTCTCGACCGAGGCGGCCGCGAGGCTGCTCAACCGGATCCGCCCCAAGACCACCGTCGACCTCGATCGCAAGGTGATGGCTCGTGCGCTGGTCGCCGACTTGCGCAGGACCGACCGGGCCCTCGTCGAGAACCGGGCTCGGTGCGCGGCGGCCGTCGCCGCCAGCGGCACCACGCTCACGACCGTCTTCGGCATCAGCGACGTCCTGGCAGCCAAGATCTTGGGCCATGTCGGCGATGTCAGCCGCTTCGCCTCCGGCGATTGCTTCGCGAGCTACTCCGGCACTGCGCCGATCGAGGTCTCGAGCGGCGAGGTGACGCGCCACCGCCTCTCGCGCAGCGGCAACCGCGCGCTCAACAGCGCGCTCCACCTCGCGGCCCGCGTCCAGACGATGCACCCTGGCCCGGGCCGCGACCACTACGAGCGCAAGCTCGGCGAGCACAAGTCGTCCCGTGAGGCGCTGCGCAGCCTCAAGCGCCAGCTCGCGAAGGTCGTCTACCGCCATCTGGTTGCCGATCAGGCCCATCGTCGCGTCCTCGCCTCTTGACATAGAGGCGCTATGAGGCCACGGCCGGTCCGCTCGCTCCGGGGACGAGGGCACTTGTCAAAGAGGCCATCGCCGTGCGGGCGAGGCGACTGTCAGCGGGAGCCACCCGTCTCCGGACCGAACCTTCGCAGTTCCGCGGAGGCGGGGTCGAGCCTACGCACTGTCATCGGCGGCGGCCCCGAGAACGACGCCATGGATGGTCCGGGCGTGGCCGCTGGACCACGTCTCGGGTGGGCTCCTGCGCCGGAGACTTCTCGGCGTCGCGCAGCTCCGTCAGTTCGGCCGGCAGGTCACGAGCGGAGGGCGTCCGGAGGTCGCGGGCGCGCAGTTGGCCAGGATCCGCCGGAGCGGATCGGACCGGGTAGCACACACCTTCGTGCTCGACCCACAGGCTGCCGTCGAGGCGCTCCTGGAGGACGACCGACCGTCTGGACCAGCTGCGACCATCGGGTCGTCGCGGTAGGGCGAGATCGCCGCCCGGCCAGCTGATCGTCGCGTCGTTCGCCACCAGGCGCCGATAATGGAAGCAGAAGACGGCGTCGGAGCGCAGGCCGTCGGGCCACGGCCGCCAGGCCGGCTCGGGGTCGGCGGCGGGCACGGCGAACCGCGCGTTGTGCCGGTCGAGGAAGTCGGGCAGGAAGGCGTTGGCCGCCTCGATCGTCGTGATCCCTTCGAGGCGCAGCTCCGCGACGAGGCGGTCCTGGAGCGTCCCCCACAGCCGTTCGACCCGGCCCTTGGCCCGGGCCGAGTGCGCCCCGATCCAGCCGATGGCCGCCTCGTCGAGGGCGCGCCCGACCTGGGTCAGGCTGCGCTTGCCGATGAGCTGCTCGGCGAGCGTCGGGGCGCGGTTCTTCTCGACGATGAAGATCCCGTGGCGGTCGGAGTAGACGGCGCCCGGGAGACCGTGGCGCTCGGCCGTCTGGGCGAACGTCAGAAAGTAGCCGACCGCGTCTTCCTGGGCGCGGAACGTGCCGCCGGGCACCCGCCCGGTCGCGTCGTCGATGCCGGCCACCAGCGTCGCGAACGGGAGCTCGGGTCCGAACCAGCGATGCCGGCTGCCATCGACCTGCAGGAGCTGGCCCTCGCGCGCCATCCGCTCGCGCCGGCTCCGGTGGCGCGGCGGACGGCGGGTGCGGACCGGCCGGACGTTCGCCTCGGCGAGGATCCGGCGGAGGGTCCGCTCGGCGACCTCGAGGCCCTCGCGCTCGGCGAGCAGCTCGGCCAGGTGGGTGTGGTTCACCCCGGCATACGTCGTCGTGGCGAGCTTCACCACGCGAGCCCGGAGCTGGTCGTCGATCCGATGGGCCGGGCGCCGGCCGTGGTTGCCGTGGACCAGGCCCGCGGCATCGTGGACCCGATAGCGGGCGAGCAGGCGACGGACCTGGCGGACCGACAGGTGCAGGACACGTGCCGCCTCGTCGGCCGTGAGCCCTCCCGTCAGGACATGGTTGAGGATGAACAGGCGGTGCTGGGCTCGGGCGTCCAAAGTGATGATCTCCCTCGTCTCCATGCGATCGAGGGTGACAAAATCACTGGCCGCTTAGCGGGTGACACTTTTACTGGCCGTCCACAGAAGAAGCGCGAACTGATTGACACCGGCTCGGACAAGCGTTACATCCGGCGAGACGATCAAGGACGATTCACCGACGACCAGGTCGACGTCGGCCGATCGCTTGCGGCCGACCAACGGCACAATGCGAAGAGCGACACCAAGCCTGGTCAGGGCGAGAAGGGTGATCGCAAGAAATAGCGGTTCCGTCGGCAATCGTGGGCCAAGCCCACTTCAGCGTGCGGGCGAGTCGCCGAGGTTCGGCGCTCGATGCGGTCCAACTGCGTAGTTGGAGACGATGCGATGAATCAGTTTTCCGAGATGCTCGGAGGGTCGCTTCCCGGCGACCTCACTGACCTGATGACGAAGTTCGACCAGGGAAACCACGCGCAGGTGCCGGATCAGCAGGTCGATCAGACATACGGGCAGGTTGCGACCCAGCTCCCGCAAGATCAGTACGTCCAGGCGGCCGAAGCCGCATTTGCCAAGCTCAGCCCACAACAGCGGACGGAATTCGCCAGCCTTCTCCAGGCGAAAGCACTGCAATTCGGACTGCCCGCGGCCCCTCAGGGATCGACGGCGGATCCCGCGGTGCTCGCCACAGCGGTTGGGCAGGTGCACGCTCAGGAGCCGGGCCTTCTGCAGAAGATGTTTGCGCCGGACGGGATCTTCTCGAACCCGATTGCCAAGGCAGTCCTGCTGGGCGTGACGGCGATGGCGGCGCGGCGACTAACCGGATCCGGCCGATAACCCGACGCAACTCGCTCCTGAGATCGATCAGCCGCCATCCGGTTCCTCATCCGCGACCGGGACACCAAGTTCAGCCGACCGTTCGATGAGATCATCCGTTCCGAAGGCGTCAGGGTGATCCTGACGCCGGTCCGGGCCCCGAACGCGAACGCCTACGCCGAGCGGGTGATCGAGACGATCCGGGCCGAGTGCCTCGACCGGTCACTGACCCTCGGTCGAAGACACCTCGATCAAACGCTTCGGACCTATGCCGAGCACTACAACCGAGCGCGACCCCATCGCGCCCTCGACCTCGCACCTACGCTATCCGAAGGCGCGGACCCGTCCCGGTCAGCCCCCCACGTGTCCACCGGCGGGACCTGCTCGGCGGGCTCATCCACGAGTACCACGGCGTCGCTGCGTGAACGAATCTGGTTTTCGACCCCCACGGCCCACGCTGCGTGGCGCGAGCGCTCACTTGGGTGCCTGCAAGCCGCCCGTTTGGGTGTCTTGACGGAACACATTTGGGTGCCTAGACTGGCGTCGAATGGGTGCCTCAAAGACTCTCTATGCGGAGCCGGGCTTCGACTACCGGCCCAGGATCGCCGACCTCGAGCTCACTGCCCGCCTTGCCGCCACCGGCGCGGTGGTGATCGAGGGCCCGCGCGGCTGCGGCAAGACCGAGACAGCCCGCCAGGCGGCCGCGAGCGAGGTGCGACTCGACATTGATGACGATGCGCGGGCGGCAGGACTTCTGGCACCGGCACTGCTCCTCGACGGCGATCGGCCACGACTGATCGACGAGTGGCAACTCGTGCCGGCGATCTGGAACCAGGTTCGCCGCGAGGTTGACGCGACCGGCGGTCGTCCGGGCCAGTTCATCCTGACCGGCTCAGCCGTTCCAGCCGATGACGTCACTCGCCACAGCGGTGCCCTCCGCTTCAGCCGCCTGCGCATGCGACCGATGTCGCTGTTGGAGGCGGGCTATTCAACGGGCGACATCTCCCTCAAAGGTCTCCTCGATGGCGCCGAACTGCGAGCGACCGATCCGGGCTTGACGATCCACGATCTTGCCGAGCGGATCACGGTCGGCGGCTGGCCGAATCTCCAGGGCAGTACGATCGACGAGGCATCGATCGCCCTGCGCGGGTATCTGGAGGAGACGAGACGCGTTGATCTCGTGCGCGTCGATGGGGTCGCGCGGGACCCAGAGAACGTTGCACGCGTCCTCCGCTCGCTGGCTCGCAACGTCGCGACGGGGGCATCGGCGCGGGCGATCGCTGCGGATGTCGGGGGAGTAGATGGCCCGATCGACCATCACACCGTGCTCAGCTATCTGGCGGCGCTCAGTCGGCTCTTCGTGCTCGAGGACCTGCCAGCCTGGTCGCCGGCCCTGCGTTCACGGACGATTTTGCGAAGTGCGCCAACGCGACACTTCGTGGACCCTTCGCTCGCAGTCGCGGCTCTGGGCACGGGGCCCGACCGGCTTCTTCGAGATGTCGAGACGCTTGGACTCCTGTTCGAGTCACTGGTCGTTCGAGACCTTCGGATCTACGCCCAGGCGATGGACGCCTCGGTGTTCCACTACCGCGACAGCACCGACCTCGAAGCGGACGCAATCGTCGAACATCGCGATGGCAGGTGGGCAGCGTTCGAGGTGAAGCTCGGGCAGGCCGCTATCGATACAGCCGCTGCGACGCTCTTGCGTGTCGCCGCCCGAGTCGACCGGGAGAAACACGGCAAGCCGGCCGTACTCGGAGTCATCACCGGTTGGGGCTACGGCTACCAGCGGGCCGATGGCGTCGCTGTGATCCCGATCGCGGCCCTGGGACCGTAGTCTCATCAGCATCAGGCAGTCGAGGTGTCCAGCCAGAGATCCGCACCCATAAGCTCGATTTCGAGCGGGAGCGGAACCGGGACATTAAGGTCGGTCCTGGCGGTTTGTCTCCTCTCGCCCCGACCA
>JBBSCF010000122.1:0-7537 GCA_038250545.1 Candidatus Limnocylindrales bacterium
ATCCAGTGGACCATCTGCTTTCTCCTCCCCTCCGCGAATGCACCACCCGTGCGCGCCGGCGTCAGCACGTCGGCGCAGCGCCAGCATGACTCGTTCGGGCCTATCCGTGTGCGGCACCGCGATCCCGGGGGATGCGGCGGGGTGCCTCGCCTGATCGTGACAGAGCAGCATGTGGGAATGGCCGGGCGAGAGCGTTGAACGAGCCCGGAAACGGCGCCGAACGCGAGCCCTCGAACCCGGCGGCCCCGACCGTCGGGCTAGCCGGCGGCCGCAACGGCGACGTGCCGACGATCACCGGGCCGGCCTGACTCCGATCAGCTGCCGCACCGCATGGGGCTCGTGGCGCACGTCGTGGCCGAAGATCGTCGCGCCGCCGCTGTCGATGGGCAGCAGGGTCGCCAGCATCTGCAGCATCGTCGTCTTGCCGGCGCCGTTGGGCCCCAGCACCCCGAAGATCTCGCCTTCGGCGATGGAGAGGTCGATGCCATCGACGGCACGGGTCGCGCCGAAGGTCTTCACCAGGCCGGGTCGCGCCTCAGCTTCCGGGCCGAGGTGCACGAGTGGCAGATCGCCGCGCCGCTGGCCACCGCGAAGCTCGACGACACCGCGAGGCGGCGGGCGGCGGTCCGATCGCGAATCGGAGTTTCTGACCCCCACGGGCTCGCGCCGCACCGCGTCTCTCGCGGTACGCCACGTGTGATCCGCCGACGAGGGTAGGACCAGCCCGCGGGCGGGGGACTCGGCGCCATGCGGCGCGGACCCCTCACGACGCGCGCGGTGCTCCCACAATGGTTGTCGTGACCGAGCCCGCGGCCGGCGCGCGGGAGCGAGCTCGCGTGCCGTCGGCCGATCTCATCCTATTCATCGCCGTCTCGCTGTGGTCCCTCAACTTCACCGTCGTCAAGTTCGGCATAGGGGAGATCAGCCCGCTCGCCTTCCCCGTGCTCCGCTTCGGACTCGGTGGCCTGGCGATGGCCGCCATCCTGCTTTGGCGGGAGGGGACGCTGCGCGTGGCGAGGGCCGACCTGCCGGCGCTCTTGGCCGTCGCCGTCCTCGGCATCACGCTGAACCAGATTTGTTTCGTCTATTCCCTGACCAACACAGGAGCGAGCGACGTCGCGCTCCTCGGTGCGACCGGACCCCTCATCACCGCCCTTCTTGCCACGGCGGTGGGTCTGGAGCGCCTCGGGCGCCGCCACTGGTTGAGCGCGCTGACCGGCATGGCCGGCGTCGTCCTTATCGTGGGCGGCGGCGGGAATGCCGCCCTCGGGCAGACGCCGCTGCTGGGCGCCGGACTGGCACTTGGGGCCACATTCTGCGCGAGCGCCTCGGTACTGCCGATCCGGCACCTCATGGGCCGCTACAGCGCGTGGCGCATCCTCACCTTTGAGATGCTGGCGGGGAGCCTCCTACTCCTCCCCGTCGCGCTCCCTTCGCTGGTGGGCCAGGATTATGGGCGGGTCACGCTCGCGGGCTGGGGCTCGCTCGCCTATGCGGTCGTCCTCACCGGGATCGTGACCAACCTGCTCTACTTCACCGCCATTGAGCGGGTGGGGCCCTCGCGGGCGGCCCTGTTCGGCTACCTCCAGTCGTTCCTGGGCGTCCTCTTCGCGGTGGCGCTTCTCGGCGAACGGATCGCCCCGCTGCAGTTGGTCGGGGGGCTTGTCGTCATCGGCAGCGTCGTCATGAGCCGATCGCGCTCCCTCGCGCGTCGCCCGGGACGTTGAGGGCGGTTCGATCGTGCGCGCGCCTCGCGGGGTTCAAATCAAGCGCTGCCGCGGGGCACGCTGCGCCGTCACGATGGCAAGATCGTGCGACGCGGCGCAGTCCGGCTGGCGGACGACTCGAAGCTCACCGGATCAGGGCCACGGCACGCGGGCAGGGCGATCGTCGATCCTCGATTGGCGGGCTCCTCCTCAGAGGGCCCGTGGGGGTCGAAAACCTCGATTCGATCACGCCGCGAGCCCGTGGTACTCGTGGATGAGCCCGCCGAGGACATCCCGCCGGTGAACGTCTCGGGGGCTGACGGGCAGTGGGTACGCGCCTTCGGATCGTGGCATCGGGAGCGCGAGCCCGCGATGCGGTCGGCCGCGGTTGTCGTGGGTGGCATCGGTCCGAAGCGTCCGGTCCAGGTGGCGCCGACCGAGGATCAGTGACCAGTCGAGGCACTCCGCCCGGATGGTCTCGATCACCCGCTCGGCGTAGGCATTCGCGTTCGGGGCCCGGACCGGCGTGAGGATCACCCTGACGCCTTCGGAACGGACAACTGCATCGAACGTCCCCGGGAACTTGGCGTCCCGGTCGCGGATGAGGAACCGGAGGGCGATCGTCGAGGTCCATGGCGAGGTTCCGCGCCTGCTGCGTCACCCATGCCGAGTCGGGGTGGGCGGTCGAGCCCGTCAGGTGGATCCGCCGGCTCCCCGAGCTCGATGAACGCCGGGACGTACAGCGTCCGGAGCCACGCGGTCTCGACGGTGAAGACGTCGCAGGCGATGATGCCATCCGCCTGCGCCCGCAGGAACTCGGGTCCAGGTCGGGCCGGCCCGCCGTGGGGCGGGACCCGCTCGCGCGGTCCGGGGCAACGTCCGGATGGTCGTCGCTCCGACGCGGATCCCGAGCTTCTGGAGCTCACCCTGCAGGCGGACGCAGCCTGTAGCGCGGGCTCTCCCGGGCCCGCCGGACGATCAGCTCCCGAACGTCGGGGCCAATCGGCGGCCGGCCTGGGCGGCCGGCCCTGCGGGACGTCCACTTCCGCTTCACGAGCTCGCGATGCCACCGTAGGAAGGTTGCCGGGGTGACGAGGGAGACGACTCAGCGGTCGCGTGGGATCAGGCGGCTGGCCGCCCCGAGGACGACGCGATCACGGACCCGGAATCTCGGCGGCCCGGCGGAACACACAGAGGGAGAGTCTCAACATGCGTGGCGCCTACCTCGAGGTCATGGGCGACCTCGCCGGATCCGTCGCCGTGATCGTTGCCGCGGTCGTGATCGCCCTGACCGGCTGGACGGGTGCCGACATCGCGGCCTCGGTCCTCATCGGGCTGCTCATCCTGCCGCGCACGTTCTCGCTGCTCCGCGACGCGACGAACGTCCTCCTCGAGGCCACGCCCAAGGGCGTCGACATGGACCACGTGCGAGCGCACATCCTCGAGGCGCCGGGCGTCGTCGACTGCCACGACCTGCACGCCTGGACGATCACGTCGGGGATGAACGTCGTGTCGGCCCATGTGGTGATCGCGGAGGACGCAGCGCCAGCGACCGTCCTCGATGCCCTGTGTGCCTGCCTGTCCGACGACTTCGACATCGAGCACTCGACCTTCCAGCTCGAGACCGCGGACCGCCGCCGCCTCGAAGAACGGAGCCACGCGTGACCACCACACCCGCCCCTGCGACGGCAGCCCGCCCCGGTCTCCTGCGACGCGCCCTGCGGCTCGAGTACCTCACCGTCGGCTGGAACGTCATCGAGGGTCTCATCGCGATCACGGCCGGTCTGGCCGCCGGGTCGGTCGCGCTCATTGGCTTCGGGATCGACTCCTTCGTCGAGTCGGCGTCGGGTTCGGTCATGATCTGGCGCCTCCTCGCTGAGCGGAATGCCGATGAGGACGACGAGGAGCGGATCGAGCGCATCGAGCGCCGTGCGCAGAAGCTCGTCGCGGGCTCTCTGGTCCTGCTGGCCGTCTACATCGCCTGGAACTCGATCACCTCCCTGCTCTCGGGCGACCGCGCAGCGCCCTCCGCGGTCGGGATCGCGCTCGCGATCGCATCGCTCGCGGTGATGTGGTGGCTCGCCCGCGAGAAGCGCCGCGTCGGGATCGCCCTGGGGAGCAGGGCCATGACCGCCGACGCCTTCCAGACCGACGCCTGCTTCTACCTGTCGCTCTTCCTGCTCGTCGGCATCGGCGCGAACGCCTTGTTCGGCCTGTGGTGGGCGGACCCGCTAGCCGCCCTGGGCATGACGGTGTTCATCGGGCGCGAGGCGATCGAGGCGTGGGGAGGGGAGGACGACGACTGACGCCGCCGGCGGGTTCCCATCGCTCGCCGTCCGCCACGCTCTCGGGCTCAGGGCATGTCACCGTGGTGGGTCGGCTCGGGATGGTGGGAGGGCATCGGCGACCACCACGGGTGGGTCGGCCTGGGCGTGGGCCGCGGTGTCTGACGCGGTGTCGGGCGGGATGTAGGCCTCGGGGTCGCGCGTTGCGTGGCCTTCGGTGACGGCGATGGGCTCGGCGCAGGCGTCGCGGCATCGGTCGCCATGGCCGTGGGCGCCGGCTCGGGCGATGGGCTCGGGCTGATCGGCGGGACCACGACCGGGAGGTTCGTTGGGGTCGGCGGCACGGTCGGCCCTGGCTGGAGCGCATTCCACGCGGCCGCCGCCGCGACGCCGCCGGTCGTGCCGACGACTGCCACCAGGAGCAGCACGGCGAGCCCCGAGGAGAGCCGGATGCCGATGGGCCGCGAACCGCTCCATGTGACGCGCCAGGCGTCGCGCAACGCCGCGACGATCGCCACCGGGCGCCGGGCGCGGGTGGCGGCCGCCATCGCCACGAGCGGCGCGGGCGTCGGCTCGGCGGCGATGGCCGCGAGAATGCTGGCGGCGGCGGTCGGACGCGGCACGACATCGGTCGTGCGCGCATAGCGCTCGAGCTCGTCCGCGGTCGTGCGGATCGCCGTGAGCTCGCCCGGGTCGAAGGCATCAGACCGCGTCATCGCTCGGCTCCCGCGGCATCGAGCCGTTCGCGCAGGCGCAGGAGCCCGCGATGGAGGTGCGTCTTGACCGTGCCCTGCGGGCGGTCACAGGCCTCCGCGATCTCGGGCACGGTCAGGCCCGCGAAATAGCGCAGCGCGACGGTCTCGCGATACGGCTCCTCGAGGCCACGGAGCGCCTCGCGCACCAGCGCCGCCTGCTCGACCGCGACGGCGATCTGCCCAGGGTCCGTCGCGGCTGCGGCGTCGAGCGAGGCGTCGCGGAAGTGGCGGGCGACCCTCCGTCCCCCGCCGTCGAGCACCTCGTCGGCGCCGTCGAGCGTCACGGAATCGATCCAGTCGACCGAGCGCGTCTGGTGCGCACGCCGGAGCGAGATGTGGAGCGCGATCCGGCAGATCCAGGCCGCGAACGGGCCGTCACCGCGCCACGCTGGAAGCGAGCGGTAGGCGGACACGAAGGCCTCCTGGGCGGCTTCCTCGGCGTCGTCACGGTCGCCCAGCACCCGGTAGCAGACGCGGGTGACGGCGGGCAGGTCGCGCTCGACGAGCTCCGCATATGCGTCGCGGTTGCCGGCCAGGACGTCGGCCACGGCACGGCGGGCCGCCTCGTCACGCTCGATGAGGGCGGCCGGGCCCGCGGTGGCGGCGGCGAGAGAGGGAATGGAGGGTGTCCTCCAGGGGACGTGCGGACCGCTTGCCGGCGCGACGGCGAGCCAGGCCGTCATCGTGGGCCCCGGGGAGCCGACCGACTCAGGGTCGTTTGGCCCGGGTCATTCGACAGCCGAGCCTGAAGACCGGCCCGCTCAGTCCCAGCAGTCGCCGTGACCGCCGCCGTACCCGTGCCCGTCGTGGGAACCCGAGGTGTGGTGTCGCGGTGCCGCGGTCGGGCGCGGCGTCGCGCTCGCGTGGTGCACGGCGTGGTGGACGGGTGCCTTGGTCGCATGCGGCGTGGGCCTGGGCGTTGCCGCCGGCGCTGTGGTCGGTACGGGCTGGTGGCTCGCGACCGGTGCAACGACAGGAGCCGGCATCGTCCATGTTGCGGGCACCGCGGCAGCGGCAGGGGTCGCGATGACGACCTGGGCGACTGCGTCGGACGCGTGCGACTGCACGACCGTGGCGCCGATCGCGCCTGTCGCCAGGAGAGCGGCCGCGACAAGCGACCCGGAGAGCGTCCGAACGATGGCGGTTGCGAGCATGACCGTGACCTCGTGTGTAGCGGGAGTTGGGACGCTCCACCTCGGTTGGTACATCGGACGGTCGAACCGTTTCACGAGATCCTCGCCGGCGCCGGGCTCGATCCGGCGGGGCGCCGGTTCGGCCACTCCTGGCGGACGTTCCTGCGCACGCAAGCAGCGAGCGTCCTCGCCACGGACTTCCTCACCGTCGACACCGTGTCGCTCCGGCGCCTCTACGTGCGCTTCTTCATCGAGCTCGACGCACGCCGGGTGCACCTCGCCGGGGTCACCGCCCACCCCACCTCGTCGTGGGTGACGCAGCAGGCGCGCAACCTCGCCATGACGCTCGGCGACGCGCTGTCCGATCGGAAGTTCCTGATCCGTGACCGGGGCGTCCTGTTCGCCCCCTCCTTCGATCGGGTGTCCGGTCCGAGGGGCTCCGGGTGGTCGAGCGCCCGGTGAGCACGCTCCGGCGGGAGTGCCTGCAGCGTGAGGCCCTCGGCCCAGTTGTCGAGGTCGTCCTCGATCGCGGCGTTGGCGACGTCCGCAGACGGCCACACGCGAGCGTTGATGGTGGAGACGTAGGGGCCATTCCAGAGCGTGACCACGAGGGCCTCGCCGCTGGGGAGCTCGGCAGCGCGCTGAGGCGCCCGGCCGTTCAGCAGCTCGTGGGGGCGATGAGCTTCGCGTAGTCGGAGCCGAGGGCCCGGCTGACCTCCGTGGCGACGAGCGGCAGGAACTCCTTGACCTCGCTGGTGGCCCGCAGGTGGGCCATGATGACCTCGTTGGCACGGACGTCGGCCTGGCACATGCGCAGGGTCTCCATGGCCTCGGGTGCCGGCGTCTCACCGCGCTGCTGGGCAGCGATGAACGTCCCCTGGAGGTACCGCAGCTCGTCCATCAGCGCCTCGGCGTTCGGGTCTGCGTTGAGGGCCGCCTGCGCCGCGCGGTACGCGGACACGGCCGGGGCGCCGTTGAGGCTGAGACCCAGCTCGACGGCCGCCTCGTGGATCTCGGTGGTGAGCATGACGTCCCCCTCAGCCGCCGCAGCAGCCGCCGGAGCGGCTGTTGGCAGCGAAGTCGATCCCGATGAGGCCGCTGACGACGGCCGAAGTCTCCCGGCATAGGTCACCGAACGCCGTCGTGGCCGCGACATACGCGATCACTGATGGCACTGCGTGCATCGCCTCGAGCAGCTGGCCGATCTCGGCGGCCTGCTCCTCGGTCATCAGGTTCATGGCGGCCTCGACCCGGAGGTCCTCACGCTTCTCGTTGTAGGCGTGGATGGCTGCCCGGGCGACCGGGTCGTCGTCGAGCGCCTTGCCCGCCTCGAGCAGGGCGGTGAACTCGGGCGTCGCCCGGAGGGCCGCACCGAAGGTCGCGCCCGCCGTGAGGGCGTCGATCTCGGCGGCCGTTGTGGCGGCGGCGACCGCCGGGTCCTGGGTTACGGATGCGAGCATCGCTGTCTCCGACTATGCGGGAACCGCGACCGGCCCCATGGCCGGCGCGAGGAGGTCGGTGAGACGGTCGAGGCCGATGACCTCGCCGTCGAGGAGCGGCACCTCGAGCACGGGTGCGGTGAAGCGCGCCTCGATGTCGCCGAGGTACGCCTGCTGCATCTGCCGGCGGGCTCGGGCGAACGGCGTGCGGCACGCGTC
>JBBSCF010000123.1:0-7516 GCA_038250545.1 Candidatus Limnocylindrales bacterium
CGACTGCCGCCTGCCCTGGGAGCCCCCACGCGACCCGGGCCGGCTCAGCCCGACCCGGGTCCGCCGGGGTTTCCGTCGACTGGTGCAGCTCCTCGGCACCCCGGCCAGAGCGCCGAAACTCACCAAGGCAGGCCCCGGACGTCCCAAGGGCAGTCTCCGCGGGCCGGCGCCGCGCTACCCCGCGATCAAGAAGACGGGCCCACGGGTTTAATCACAAGCTCAGCGTGGGTGACCCAGCAGGCCCGGAACCTCGCCATGGCGCTCGATGGCCGCGCCAGCCCCGTCCGGTTCCTCATCCGCGACCGGGACGCGAAGTTCAGCCGGCCGTTCGACGCGGTGCTGCGCTCGGAGGGCATGCGGGTGATCCGCACCCCGGTCCGGGCACCGATCGCGAACGCCCACGCGGAACGGGTGATCGAGACCATCAGAGCCGAGTGCCTCGACTGGACGCTGATCTGGGGGCGGCGGCATCTCGACCGGACGCTGCGGACCTATGCGGACCACTACAACGGCAGGCGACCGCACCGCGCTCTCGGCCTCGCCTCGCCGCTCGGAGCGGGCAAGGAGCCGATCCCGGTTGACCCGCGCGACATCCGCCGGCGGGACCTGCTCGGTGGGCTCATCCACGAGTACCACGGGGCCGCCGCGTGATCGGATCGAGGTCTTCGATCCCCACGGGCTACCCGAGACCGATTGACGACCTGCGTCCGGGTGCGGTCGCGCGTGCCCGCAGGAAGGTGAACGCGGCCGCCCGGCCAGCCGAGGTGAGCGTCGTGACGGCCAGCTCCACCTGCTTCCCGTCCTCCCACCGCGAACGCGTCTCCGCGAGGAGGCCGAACAGGCGCCAGTGGTAGAGCGCGCGGTGGACGCTCGAGCCGGCCTGCTCCGCGGTGACCGGCTCGCGGCCGGCCCGCCAGCCCTGCGCCGCGATGACCGGCCCGATGTCGCGCTCGAGGGCCTGTCCGACGGCCGGGCCGGCAAGCAGGCGGTGTGCGACCAGCTCGCTGAGCATCGCGAGGTAGTCGTTCTCGCACGCGAGCGTCGCCGCGACCTCGCGAAAGAGCGCCGTAGGATCGTCGGCCAGCAGCGCGCCGCGTCGGGTTGTGCTGAGCCGCCGAGACCGCCGTCCGACGAGGTGCAGCCGCGTGGCAGTGTCGCGGAGCACGCCAAGCTGGTGGACGTCGACCTCGCTCCGGGGCCGTCCGTCGAATGGCCACCAGCCGAACCGGTCAGCGGCCTCCTGCACCAGGGCGGGTGGCAGGTAGAGCGCCTGCGTGAGCGGCACGCCTTCCCGGCACCGCTCCAGGAGCCAGCGCATCGGGGCGATCGAGGCGACGGCCTCGGATGCCTCGATGGTGACGGCATCGAACCCGTGAAGGCCCACGCGCGCCGCCTCGCGCCACGCGCGCAGGGCCGCTGGGCGTCCTTGGGCGACCCAGGTGTCGGCCCGCTCGCCGAGAACTGCCGCCACACGGGTCGCCCCGCTTCCAGCAGCAGGGGCCAGGAGGACACGGTCACAGATCCCGGCGGCCACCTTCCGCCACGGCCCCCTGCCGGGCTGGAGCCCGCCAGCCGCGATCGCCTCCTCGAGGGCCACTTCGACAGCCTGCAGCGCCGCGGCCTCGTCGGGGCCGAAGACCTCGCCCCAGGCCAGGAGCTCGGTGTCGGGCGGCTCGACGCCCGAGGCGGTGGCGGCGGCCCGGAAGGCGGCGAACCCATTCGCGGGCGCCTCCTCCCAGGCATCGAGGACGGCCGCCGTCGTGGGCGATCGGGCGATGGCCGCGTACCGGTCGAGGTCGAGGAGGGCGAGCAGGACGGCCGTGGCCTCGGCGACCGGCCGCCACGTGTCATCCGGAGCCCGCCGCGGCAGGTCGTACCAGAGGTACCGCTGGAGACCCGCCTGCGTGATGATCTCCTCGCCTTCGCCCGCCGTCAGCCCGTCGGGGCCACCCGCATCCAGCGCGCGAGCTCCGGATCACTCTGTTCGACGGCGGTGATCACCGCGTCCACGCGTGGGGCGCTCATGCCCGCCAGCTCCGGGCGGCAGGATCCCACGTCCCGGTGACGACCTCGGCTGCGAGCACGGAATCGACGAGGCCGGCCGCGAGCTCATGCCCGGCCCCCAGGTCCGGATCAAGCCCGATGTCGCGGCACATCCGGCCGTAGGGGACGCGCCAGTCGGCCGGTGGTCCGGGCAGCCGCGGCGGCAGCGGGTGGGTCGCCCGGTGGTCGAACGTGACCTCCAGCGCCTCCCGGAGGCGCCGGGCATCGAGGCTGGCCTCGCCCGCGACCAGCACCAGGTCGACCAGGTCCTTGACCCGCGTGCTCGCGAGGCTCCGCTCGCCATAGGACCGGGTGCAGGCGTGGACCTTCTCGGCGACCGCGAACTCGAGCGGGAGCGCGGGGACCGTGACCGCATCGATGCCGGCGAAGGCCAGCAGGTCGGGACCGTGGAGCCGGTCCGGATCGACACCGGCGGGCGGGTCGAACCCGACGTCGAGCACGAACTCGTCGAAGACGCGGCCGGCGAGCTCGGCGACCACGTGGTAGCGGACCGCGGCGCCGTCCGTGAGCCGGTCGAGCGTCCCCGTGCGCGCGATGGCGAAGCTGAAGAAGTCACCGAGCTCGGCGGCCTGGGCCGCGAGCAGGTCCGCGGTCGCGGAGGCCTCGTCGCCACGCACCGCGAGATCGACGTCCCTGGTCGTCCGGGCGCGATCCCCGAACCGGTAGTCGAGCGCGAGCGCACCCTTGAGGATCCAACGGTCGGGGGCCACCGCGACGAGGCGGGCGAGCAGCCGGTCGAAGACGACCTCCTTGCGCAGCCGGGCCAGCGACGGCCCGCCGGCCCGGCTGGCAGCGCCGAGCCGTGCCTCGAGTGCCTGGCGGAAGGGCGGCGCGGATGCGTACCTCATCCCGCAGCGCCCGATAGTGCGGACTCGACCAGCCGCTGGACCCGCCGCCCCCGGACGCTCACTGCCTCGCGGAGGAGGGCCGGGGTCGTCATGCCGCGCGCTAGGGCGGCAAGCACGGCCGCCGTGACCTGGTCGGGCGCGACACCGGCGGCCGCGACGTCGGCGATCGTGCGCGCCGGCGCCGTCACCCGCATGCCGCGCCGCGTGAGGACGTCGGTGGGCCCCAGCGGGAATGTGGTCGTGTGGATCGCCACGCCCTCCTGGGGCACGAGGCGGCGGCGGTTCCGGGGCACCGTGAGGTGCACCCGGTCGGCGATCGTGTCGGCCAGGTCGAGGACCTCGAGCGCCGACTCGTGGGACACGACCGCGTCGGGCGCCTGGCGGACCCACGCCGCGACGACCTCGTCACCCGGCTGGGCGGGGTAGTCCCGGAACCGGTACAGCCCTCGCGTGAGTCGAAGGAAGCGGCCCGACCGCACGTGGTGGCCCAGCAGCGCCGAGCTGAAGCCGTGTGTTGCTGCCTGCGCGGCGGTGAAGCAGCCCGCCTGGGCGCTGGCCACGGCGAACAGCGCCTCGTGATCCGGCCCCGCAACCGTGTCGTTCATAGCGTCAAGCATAGTGTGGAAGTCAACGACACATCTGCGTGCACCGACCACCAGGCCGCTCGCTCGGCACGTTCAACGCTGTGATCACGGGTCCGGACATTGTCTCGGCGCAAAGCCTCTCGCCCCGACCATTCTCGAGGCACTCTGAAGCCGGGCTCCGCTGGGGTCCGGCTTCTTCTCTGCCCGGCCCGTCCATCGGTCCCAAGTGTTCCCGACCGTACGCCGCGCCACCCATGACGGCAAGCCGGATGTGTGCGGTCCGAGTGACCGCCGAGGTTGTCGCCCGCCCTCCCCAGGGGCTACCCGAGCCCGAGGTCCGACCTCCGGCCGGGGGTGATCGCCCGGGCCCGCAGGAGGATGAGCGCCGCGGCCCGGCCGGCTGGGGTCAACGCCGTTACTGCCGGGTTCACCAGTTGCCTGTCCTCCCACCGCGGGCCTGCTCGTCGACTTGGCTTCGTGCTCTGGACCGTGGGCATCCTCGCGAACGCCGTCCTCACCCGCCATCGTCGACTGCATTGCCCAGGCCGGCCTGCTGCCAGGTCGTGCTTGCCACGGCCCTCGCCGACGGCTCCTCGATGCTGGGTGCGCGCCTGCGCCACATCTGGGCTGAACAGCCCGCCCGCCCGAGGCGGACGCCCGTGGTGCCGCGTATGCTTGCCGTCGCAGTGGCGACTCCCGACCGCGGGACGTTGCCGTGGGTCGCCGGGGTCCAGGCGTCCGTGTTCGACCGCGTCTGCGGGCGGATGGTCTACGGTCCGGACCACGGTCGCGGGTCGGCGATCCCCCGCCGTGCCCCGGTCGAACTCGCCGTGGATGCCGCCGGGCAGGTCGCGGTGCGGATCGTGGCCGGCGAGACCGCGGACGGCGCGTACTCCGACTTCCACGCCCTCCGGTCGGACGCGCTGGCCCACACCGCCCGCTGGCTCCGCGCAGCAGACGACCTCCAGCCCCTCGAGAGGCTCGCGCAGGACGCCCTCCTGGGCGCGACCGCGTGGGCCTACCGGTCGCTGCTCGACACGACCGACCGATACGCGGCCTGCATCGTCACCTCCAACAGGCGCGCGATCGAGGTGACCGCCTCGGCCATCCTCGACCGCGGCCTGCTCGCGGGCGACGTCCTCGCCGAGGCGACCGCGACCGCGGGGTTCGCTACGATCGACGGGGGCGTGTGGACCCGCACGCGGCAGACGCATGGCCGGCGCACGGCGCGTACGCGGCCGACATCGACGCCATCGAGCGCCGCCTCCGCGGCTGGCCATCGATGCCTGCCGTGTATCCGGCGGCGGCCTGACCGGCCAGCCGGTCCGGACCAGAGGGCATCCGGACCAACACATCCGGACCAGAGGGCTCGACAGCCGGCGTACACTTGGGGCAGCGTCGGTCGTGTCGACCGGCCTGAGTCGCACCGGCCAGATGGCCGGGGGGAGGTGCCTCGAAGGGTCCGCGCTGTCTCGATTTTCGTGGCCATCTGTCTCGTGCTCACGGCGAGCGGCGGTGTCGCGTCGGGGGCAGAGGATCCCGACCAGCCCGTGTTCGTGTCACCGGAGACCGACCCGAACCCAGATCTCGCGGCGATCGCGGAGGCGCGGGGCTGGACGATCGAGGAGGCCGCCGCCCAGCAGGCTGCGGCGGACGCCGTCGGCAAGGTCGCCGAGGTGGTCGCCCGCGAGCACCCCGAGGTGTTCATCGGCTCGACGCTCGCGACCAGGCCCGGCGGATCTCCGACACTCTACGTGAAG
The DNA here is from genome assembly GCA_038250545.1 of Candidatus Limnocylindrales bacterium. GTDB lineage: Bacteria > Chloroflexota > Limnocylindria > Limnocylindrales > CSP1-4 > CAIXZV01. The sequence goes on from JBBSCF010000123.1 coordinate 5,257, forward strand.
GGACCTGCCGGCTCCTGGCTCGTGGACCTCGTGGCAACGGCCCCGGTGAAGATCACGATCGCCGACAAGCAGCCCTACTCGCTGCTCGAACTCGAGGTGAGGGCCGAGAAGGTCCACCATGCCGCCGAGGACCAGGGATACCTGAACATCGTCACCCGGGTGAACATCACGGGGGGCGGCGTCATCCCGGTGACCGTGGCCCTCCAAGACGGCCTGTCGGCTCGAGCCGAGGACGTGCTCGCCGGGCTGCCGGCCGACCTCCGCTCGAGTGTCGTGGTCGACTTCGCCGACCCGTCGGGATTCCGTGACACCACCTCCTTCGGCGGCATGTGGATGCGCGAGAACGGGAGCAACTGTGCACGAGCGGGTTCACCGTCTACAACCTCAACAACTATCCGCAGACGGGCATCGCGACGGCTGGCCACTGCCCGACGATGAACGAGATCAACCACCCGGGCCACGGCATCCACAGCACGACCAGGCAGGCGCAGCATCGCGGCGAGTACGACGACTTCGAGTGGCACACGACGAACGTGACCGAGGAGGCGACCTTCTACGCCAGCTCGTCGACGGTCAGGCCCGTCCTGTACCTCGAGGCGCGGGCGAACATCTCGGTCGGCGAGCAGGTCTGCCAGTATGGCCGGGCCTCGAACTACCGTGACTGCGACTTCGACGTCCGGGACGTGTCCATCGAGTGCACCCTCAGCGGCGTCTACAACAACCGGCTCGTCCAGATGACCGGCATCACGAGCACTCCGGGCGACAGCGGCGGGCCGTGGTTCCGCGACTACCGCGCGTTCGGCCTCCAGAAGGGCTGGTGCAACAGTCGGGATGCGTGGTCGGTGGCCGACCTGCTCGACAACGCGCTCGACGTGCAGGTGGCGATCTACGAGTGAGCAGGCAGCCTCCGGGCCGGACGTCGTGACGGCATGCATCCGGGTTGCGATCCTGCGGGACCGGGACAGAGTGACCTCGTGACGACTGCATCCCAGGTGGCCAGACTCGAGGCGCTTGTGGCCCTGGTGGCCATCCTCGCGGCCTGCGGCCCCGCCCCGGCAGCTCCGGGGCAGGGGTCGCCGCCCGCAGCTGCATCCGGGCCGGCGGCACACGCCAGCCCGGCCACGTCCACGCCGGACCCGGCGACCCCCCTGCCGGAACCGGCCACGCCCGTGCCGGACCCGGCCACCCCCACGCCGGCCACGGCCTCAGCGGGCGCGACGGCGACGATGGCCGGCGGACCATATGGTCCACTGGCCGTCGTGCCGCCGTCGGACGGCAGCGACATGGCGCGGAACGAGGGTGTCATCCACCTGTCCGGATCGTGCGCGACGATTACCGGGCGACGCGCGGTGACGCTCCTCGTGTGGCCCGCCGACCTGGTGCGGTGGAACCCGGCCGACCACACGGTCACGTTCCGCCGGGTCTCGGGCGAGACGGTCACGATCGCCGACGGGCAGGCCGTCGTCGTCGGCGGCAGCGGCGACCGGCTCGCCGAGATGGACATGTCCGCGGCCGACTGGATCGGGACCGTGCCCTGGGTGGCGCGCCCGGCCGGGGGCTGCGGCTTCGACGCCTTCTGGTTCGTGGGGGACATCGAGGCCGCAGGCTGACCTGACGGCGGCGGGTCGCCGGTGCGTGGCTCGTGCGCCGGTGCGGGTTCAGGCCGGGACGACGCGGAGCGGCCGGCCGGCCCGGAGCGGCGTGCCGTAACGGCTGACGGCCGCGGGGATCTCGATCGGCCGCAGGCTCTCGAGCGGGAGGCCGAGGGCGACCGGCGCACGCGGATCGAGGCGAGCTGTGCCCGTGGGGGTCGAAAACCCCGATTCACATTCAGCCCCCGGTACGCTCTGCTGATGTGGTTCCTCATCTACATCGTCGTCCGGGCGCTCGCCCGACTCGTTGTCAGCGGTGACCAAGGTGGCCGAGACGACGGGTCCAAGGATCTCGAGATCCTCGTCCTGCGCCATCAACTCCGGGTGCTCCAGCGGACCGGCGGTCAGCCGAAGCTCCGGCTCATCGACCGGGCGCTTATCGCGGCCGTGAGCCGGGCGATCCCGAGGGACCGCTGGGTCGCCTTCCTCGTCACCCCGGCGACCCTCCTGCGCTGGCACCGCGAGCGGGTGAAGCGGAAGTGGACCTACCGCCGGACCGGTCATCCTGGCCGGCCCCCGATCGATCCTGAGGTCCGAGCGCTCATCCTCCGCCTCGCCCGGGAGAACCCGCGTTGGGGCTGCGTCCGGATCGGGGGCGAGCTGCGCAA
>JBBSCF010000124.1:0-7372 GCA_038250545.1 Candidatus Limnocylindrales bacterium
CCATGCACGAATTATCGCATCATACGACACCGATGTCAACCATATTCATGGCTACATCCCGCACCGTGCAACAGCCCAATTGGGGAGGTATCTGATCGGGAAACGGGCGCGATCAGCCGCGATCAGCGCTGGAAGTTCAGCCTAGGGAGCACGGACCACCTTGACCACCGAAGCGGCCCGGGAGCTGGGCGACACGCTCATCGCCGAGCTCCCGTGGCTCATCGGCCTCGCGACCCGCCTCACCCGCGACCCCGAGGTCGCCGAGGACTGCGCCCAGGAGACGCTCATCGCGGCCTGGCGACGCCACGACCAACTCCGCGAGCCGAGTGCGTTGCGCGGCTGGCTCCGGCGAACGCTGGTCAACCGGGTCATCGACCGCAGCCGGGTCCACCGCGACACGCTCGACATCGAGTCCGTGGAGCGCGAGTGGTCCGACGACGCGTGGACCGTCCAGCCCGAGGCCGTCCTGGAGCGCGCGGAGCGGCGTGAGGACCTGGAGGACGCGCTGGCGCGGCTGCCCGTGATTCTGCGCGTGCCGGTGGTCCTCCACGACGCCGTGGGCTGGACGAGCCAGGAGATCGCCGAGGCCCTGGACATCGGGCTGCCGGCCGCGAAGCAGCGGCTTCGGAGGGGACGAATGATGCTGGTCAGCGCGCTGGCCGACGACGACGCGAAGCGCCGCGCGAGCCTGGAGCAGCCACTCCGCTGCTGGCGGGCGCGCCGGCACGTGTCCGGCTATCTCGACGGGGAGCTGGACGAGGGCACGGCTGCCGCGGTCGAGGCGCACCTCGCCGGCTGCCCGACGTGTCCCCCGCTCTACGCGGCCCTCGTGGGCGTGCGCGCCAGCCTGGACGGCCTGAGGGACCCCGACACCGTGGTCGATGAGGGCCTGGCGGCCCGCATCCGCGGCGCGTTCACCGGGGGCTGATGCCGCCCGTACCCAGGTGGGGATGCGAACCGGGTTCGTCGTGCGGGCGTGTGTGCGCCAACCCGGGTTTGCGGGCGCGGCCGTGCGAGAGACCGCCGTTTCCTACCCCTGCGCGGGTACGGTGGAGCCGACGCCACGGGCTGAGCCCGCGCGCGCCGCTACATCGAGGGCGTGAACCCGACGGCGAGGTACTGCTCGGGGTCGTCGCCGAACTCGAGCATGCAGCCCTTGCCGCAGAAGACGTACTCGTGGCCCTCGTAGGTGGTCACGAGACCCTTCGCGCGGGCCTGCTCGATGTCCGGGGTCATCCCGCACACGGGATCCTCGTTGGGGGCGACGGTGCGATGCTCGGCCATGGTGGTCTCCTTGGGGCGGGACGTGCGTGGTGCCAGTGTGCCGTGATCGGGGCGACGACGCTGGGGAGGGCGCGGGTTCAGCCGCCGGTGGTGACGAGACCCGTCGGGCGCTCGACGATCGTGATCTGGCCGCCGTACATGCCCATCGAGCACGAGTAGTTGAGCGTCCCGGCCGGGAGGGCTGGCAGGTCGATGGTGTTCGCGCCCTTCTTGAAGATCATCTGGATCCCGAGGTCGGGGACCACGAAGAACGCGGCGCACGTCTGGAGGGTGGACGACTGGATCGTCCAGGTCGTGGGCAGGCCGGCGTAGATCGTGGCGCTGGCCGGGCTGTAGCCGTCCGCGTCCTGGTACGTGGTGAGGGCCTGCGCCCCCTCGGCCGTGACGCCCGCGGCGGGGGCGGGGACCTCCGCGGCGGCCACCGGGGCGGCCCCGACGACCGGCACCGCGACGCCCGCGAGCCGAAGCCCGGCGCCGAGGTTCACGACCGCGAAGCCGATCACCACGACACCCACGAGGCGCAGCAGCGTGGGCCGCTCGGCGCTCGGGACGAGGGCCGGCAGGCCGGCGAGCACGAGGAGCCCGGGCGCGGTCCCCACCGCGAAGACGGCCATGATCGCGCCGGCGAGGAGCGGCGAACCGGTCGAGAGCGCGTACACCTGGACGGCCTGCGTGAAGCCGCAGGGCAGGAAGAAGGACGCGGCCCCGAGGACGGCGGCACGCCCGTCGGAGTAGGCCCCGCCGCCGCCATCGGTCAGGCCGAGCGTGGCCCCGAGACCCATCGGCAGCGTCGGCGACCATCCAGCGATGGCGCGGGGAGAGCCCGGTGAGGCGCGTGCCGAGGAGCGTCATGAGGACCGCGACCGCCACCATGAGGATCGCGGTGACCGGCGGAGGCATCGTGACGCTCGCACCGATCGCGCCCAGGAGGGCGCCCAGGAGCCCCGTACCCGGCGATGCGCCCGCTGATGAAGACGAGGGCGGGGCGCATCCCCGCAGCGAACCCCTGGTCCGCCTCACCCGCGGCGGTCCGGCGGGCCTGGTACGACGCTGAGAGGGCGAGGATCAGGCCACCCACAAGGGCCGCGCAGGTGGACACGCCTGCGGCGAGACCCAGCAGCAGGGCGACGACGAGGCCGCCGCTGCCCAGGTCGCCCGTCGCGGACGCGAGCTCGGTGAGGCCGCTCACCCGGGCGACGACGGCGATCGCCGCCACCAGCAGGATGCCGCCCGCTGCCGTGAGCCAGACCCTGGGGTAGCGCTCACACCAGCCAGGGCGTGCCGCCCAGCTCGTAGCCGGCCTTGTCGATGGCGCCCTCGATGGCGGCCCGTGAGACAGGACCGGACGTCTCGACGACGACGCGCCCGTGGACGGCGGATGCGGTGACCTTCTCGACCCCGGGCAGCCGGCCGACGTGCCTGGCGATGCGGACCTCGCAGGCCCGGCAGGTCATGCCCGCGACCGGCAGGGTCAGGGTCGAGGGAGACGCGGCGGCCACGGCCCGGTTCGCGGGGGCCGGCGCGGAGCCGCCCATGCGGGCGCGGCGCCGCTCGAGCGCGAGGCGGTGGAGCTCGTCCGGGTCCAGGGCATCGACCGGGTCGGACGCGGCTGTCGGCGCGGCTGCGGTGGCGGGCACCGGTGGACCGGGGGGGCGGCTGGGGGCTCGGTGGGACATCTGGGGCGGGGCGACGCGACCGGGCACCACGCGGCCTGGTCAAGCAGCGGCTCCGCATCTTGAGGGGATCTTGAGCCCGTCGAGCGGCCAGCCTGAGCCGCCGCCTCCATCGTTGACGTCGAGCCCCCGGGTGGGGCGATCTGCAGATGGAGTTGATCGGATGATTGGATACGGTGCCGGACTCGGGTTCGGCTTCGGGGGGCTCCTGGCCCTCCTCGGGTGCGTCCTCCTGGTGGTGGGCGTGGTGGTGCTGATCGCGTGGGCGATCGGCAGGATCGGGCAGCCAGCACGCACAGGTCCCGCGCAGGTCCCCGGGCCCGCGACCGATGACGCCGTCGAGGCCCTGCGGCTCCGGTTCGCGCGCGGCGAGGTCACCGCCGACGAGTACGCCACGGCCAGGCAGATTCTCGAGGCCCGGCGATGAGCGGCCGCCTCGGCGTGCTCGGCGCCGCCCTCGTGGTGGGTGGCGTCCTCCTGCTCGGCGTGGGCGCCGCGACGTTCGCGGGTGGTGGCTTCGGCCCCGCCGGGATGCTGGGGGCAGGGACCGCCGACCGACCCGGCGGGATGATGGGCGGCGCCCAGCCCGGGACGATGGGCGGCCGCGGCAGCACCGGCACCACCGGCCCGGGCCCCGGCGACGCGGGCTTCGTGGCCGGCACGGTTGCGGCGCCCCGCGTCGTGCGCGTGATCGCGGGTCCCGGCTACACCTTCAGCCCGTCCGCGATCACCGTCGCCCGCGGCGAGACCGTGACGTTCGAGGTCACCTCGGTGGGCGGCCTGGTCCACGAGTTCATGGTGGGCCCGGCCGATGCCGTCGCCGCCGACACCGAGGGGACGCCCGAGGTCGCCGACATCGGGATGATGCAGACGAAGGCGGTCACCGTCACCTTCGACGGCAGCGGTCCCTACGCCTTCGCCTGCCACGCGCCCGGCCACTACGAGGCCGGCATGCGCGGGACCATCACCGTCGTCGGCTGACCCGCCGCCGTACGATGCGTGGAGGGGGTCACCGGATCGCCGCCGCGTGACGGTCCACCAGAGGAGCGCATGACCAGCACCGCCAGCCCGGCCCGTGTCCTCGTCGTCGACGACGAGGCGCCCATTCGTGCGATCGTGCGGGGTTTCCTCGAGCGCGAGGGCATGGTGGTAGCCGAGGCGGCCGACGGACCCGCCGCCGTCGAGCAGGTGCGGATGTTCGAACCCGACGTCGTCGTCCTGGACATCATGCTGCCCGGGTTCGACGGGCTGGAGGTGCTCCTCCGCATCCGGGCCTTCGCGGACCCCCTGGTGATCTTCCTCACCGCGCGAACCGAGGAGGTCGACCGCATCGTCGGCCTGCGGGTCGGCGGCGACGACTACCTGGTCAAGCCGTTCTCGCCCGGCGAGCTGGTGGCCCGGGTGGACGCGCTCCTGCGGCGACGGCGGCCGGCACCGGAACCTGGGCGACCGGGCGTGATCCGCGTGGCGGACCTCGTCGTCGATCCGGCGCGCCACGAGGTCACGGTGGGCGGCGTGCCGGTGGAGCTGACCACGCTCGAGTTCGGGGTCCTCGAGGCCCTCGGGCGCGACCCGGGAGTCGTCCTGACCCGCCAGCAGCTCCTCGACGCCGCCTGGGGCATCGACTTCGTGGGCGACGACCACGTGCTCGAGGTCCATGTCGGGAACCTGCGTCGCAAGCTCGGCGACGACCCGACGAACCCGCGCTACCTCGAGACGATCCGGGGCGTGGGCTACCGGCTGCGGGCGACCGACCGATGAGCGCACCCGACCTCGGCCGCCTCCGGTGGCGCCTCCTGGCGGCGAACCTCGCCGTTGCGGGAGCCGGGATCATCGCCGTCGTCGCGGGCGTCTGGCTCGCCGCGCCGCGCGCCTTCGAGGACGCCGTGGGGATGCGTGGCAGCGGCGGCATGATGGGTGGGAGCGGGGCCGGGATGATGGATCCGCTCCTGCGCTCGGCCTTTGGCGATGCCGTTGGTTCGGCGCTGCTGCTGGGCCTGGGGGTGGCGGTGGTCGTCGCGGTCGTCGCGTCGATCCTCGTCGCGACCCGCATCGCCCGCCCGATCGACGACCTCGCCGCCGCCAGTGGGCGGGTGGCCCGCGGAGACTATTCGCAGCCGGTCGCCGCGGCGCCGGGCGAGCTCGGGGATCTGGCGACGGCGTTCAACGGCATGGCCGCCAGCCTCGAGGCGAACGAGCAGCGCCGGCGCGACCTCATCGGCGACGTGGCCCACGAGCTGCGGACACCGATCACGTCCGTCCGCGGGTACGTCGAGGGGCTCGCGGCGGGGGTCTTCGAGCCGGGTCCTGAAGCGTGGAGGGTCCTCGGCGAACAGACCGCCCGCCTCGAGCACCTCGTGGACGACCTCGCCCTCCTGTGGCGCGCCGAGTCCCAGGACCTGCGCCTGGACCTGGCGGTGCTCGATGGTCCGACGCTGCTCACCGACGCCCTCGAGCGGCATCGTGGCACGGCGGCGGAACGCGCGGTCGGGCTCGTCCTCGGGTCGGTGGCGCCGGCGACGGTGCGGGCCGACCCGGTCCGGCTGGCGCAGGTGCTCGACAACCTCCTTGGCAACGCGCTGCGCTACACGCCGGCCGGTGGTCGGGTGGCGCTGGGGCTGGCAATCGAGAGCGGGGACGTCGTGATCTCGGTGCGTGACGACGGCCCGGGCCTGTCGGCCGAGCAGGCGGCCAGGGTCTTCGAGCGCTTCTACCGGGCGGATCCGTCGCGCTCCCGGGACGCCGGCGGCAGCGGCCTCGGCCTCGCGATCACGCGGTCCCTCGTCGAGGCGATGGGCGGGTCGGTCGCCGTCGCGAGTCCTGGGCCCGGTCTGGGTGCCACCTTCGCGGTCCGCCTGCCTGCGGCCTGACACCCCGCGGGGACACCTGCCCGCGGGGTGCCGGTCCAGATCAGGCCGGCGGCCGCGCGGTGTCCGTACCCGGGGTGTCCGTACCCGCGGTGTCCGTACCCGGGGCGGCGCCACCGCCGTCCGTGTGGCATCAACGGCCGCCCGGATCCGGGTGATCTCGGCGAACGAGACGGCGACCAGCCACGCGACCACCCGCGAACAGCGGCTGGGCGGGGTTGGGCGTTGGGCCGCGTAGAGCCCGAGCAGGACGTAGGTCCCGACGGGGCGGGCACGTCGTTCGAGGGCCGGCAGGTCGATGAAGCCCGCGGCCCTGCTACGGTCACGCCTTCGCCACCTCGCGCTTCGCCCACGCGTAGAGCGCGTCGTAGACGGGGAGCTCGAGGGCGAGCTGCTCCTGGTCGGACACGCCGAGGTCCATGAACCCGCGCGCGATCGCCTCGAGGCCCGCCGACTGCGGCGTGATGCCCACGTCGTCGGTGACGTCGGCGCCGTGGACCACCTTCGCGACGAGCGCGAGGGCTGGATCGCCGCCCAGGTCGTAGTCCTCCACGAGGACCTCGAACGAGCACAGGCCATCACGGTGCGTGTAACGCGCCCCGGGGGCGTCGAAGCTGATCGCGCCCGTGCGTTCGGCGTAGGGCAGCACCTCGTCGCGCGGCATGTAGGTGATGACGGCACCCTCCTCGATGAACCGGCGGATCAGCCACGGGCAAGCGATCCGATCGGTGTGCGGGTGCTCTCGAGTGACCCACTCCATGGCTTGTCCTTTCCCGCTCACACGGACTTCCGGCGCGCTGCCGAGCTCGAGCATGCGCTCGTCGCCGCTGATGATCGCAAGCCGCAGACCACTACGCCGAGCCCCGGCCCATCGGGCGCATCGAACCGCTCGCCGGCGAGATGTGTGGCCAAGGCAGGAGGACGGCCGCGAGGACGACCGCGTGATCTGCGTCAGGCGGCGACGGGCGTGGTGCCGCGGCCGAGCAGGTAGGCACTGACGACGATCGGCACGGGTGCCAGGACAAGCGCCACCCGCCACTCCGCGTCCATGCCTCTGATTGCCCAGGCGACACCGAGGGCGAGCACCAGGAGTGCCAGGAGAATGAAGCGTGGGGCCGAACGCCATGACGCTGCGTTCGCGGCACCGTGGCCCACGAGGCGATCGGCCAGCGCCCAGAACACCACCGCGCTGATCGCCATCGAGATCCACGCGGACTCGGCCGGTGGCGGCCCCAGCAGCGTGATGGGGACGAAGACCCCGAAGAGGACTGCGAGTGCAACCGCCGCAAGCCCCTACCCGTCCGAACCCTTCACGTCGCCCCCTGCTGCTTCCACAGACTCATGGTGCGCGCGGCCCGCGAGGCAATCAAGGGGCCAGAGGGCTCAAGTGTCAACGGCCAGAGGGCTCGGTCGCGTCCCGGATCTGCTGGAAAAGCTCTGACGGCACAGGCTCCTCGGCACGGGTAGGTTAGGCGATCCGCTCCTCCATCTGCGGAACGGACCGGGCGGCGACGAGGCCGGCGATGGCGTGACGATCCGGCAGCGTGA
>JBBSCF010000125.1:0-7224 GCA_038250545.1 Candidatus Limnocylindrales bacterium
GCCGCCGATCAGCCAGAAGCCGCCGCCCGAACCCATGTCCCATCCGTTGTCCATCATGTCTGCCTCCGCGGGCGCTCTTCGACCGGCTGCTCGGAAGCGTGCGCGCCCGATGCCATCCTACGCGCCCTTGGCCGAAACGCCGGTCGAGCGGACCGGGAGCTGTCGACCATGCTCACGCAGGTAATGAATCCAGGCGCTTCGCGGCGCCATCGGCCGGGCGCAAGTGCAGGCGCCGCAGCAGCTGTGCGTTGGCCGCGACGATGATCGTCGAGAGGCTCATCGCCGCCGCGCCGAGCGCCATCGGCAGCGGGAATCCCACGGGAGCAAGGATGCCGGCCGCGATGGGGATGGCGATCAGGCTGTACCCGGTCGCCCAGACCAGGTTCTGGAGCATCTTCCGGTAGATCGCCTTCGACAGGGTGACCGCCCCGATGACATCGCGAGGATCGCTCCGGACGAGGACCGGGATCGTGAGGGCGAGGCTCAGCCAGAAGCGATTCCGGACATCGTGACCGAGTGACCGGCGTGGCGGTCGTGGCCACCGTGGTCTATTCCGCTTCCGTGGTCCATGCCCCTGCCGTGGTCCGGCTGGGGGCTGCGCTCACTCATGGCGTGGGTTGTGTGGTTGTCGCGGTGTTCGGGGTCCATGGTCGTTCAGGATCAGGTTCCGCCGAGCACGATCAGCGTGCCGAACATCCCCTTCTCGGCGTGGCCGGGGACCGAGCAAAGGTAGGTGTACCGCCCGGCCGGTGGAGCGGCGAACGTGATCGTCGTCGCCGGCATCGCGGAGTCTCCGGCATTTGGCAGCGTTTCGGTAGCTGCGCCCGGCGTCACGAACGACATCATCATCCCCAGCGGCCCGAACGGCGGGTCGGCGGTCGTCATGAGCCAGTTGTGGGGCATCCCCGGATCGGCGTTGATGAGCTCGAGCGTGACGCGGGCGCCAGCCGGGAAGACGATCGTCGGGTTCGTCAGACCGGCAATCCGGAACGTCTCGTCCGGTCCATCCGACGGCGCTGCGAGCGCTGTCAGCTGGACGTCCGCGCCCGAGAACGTCACCGTTGATGTCGACTGGTCGACGACTGCGCCGGCGGGCACTGCCCGCCCCAGCCGGTCGGCTTCCGAAGGCGCGACCGAGGCACTGGCCGCACCCGCCGCACCGAAGCCCATCATGCCGCCGCCGTCCATCATGCCCGGCCCATATCCCGCCGGATTCTCGCCCGCCCCCGAGCAACCAGAGGCGACGGCCGCCAGCGTAGCGGCGACGATGAGCGTGCGCCAGAGCCCAAACCGAATGCGCAGCACTTCAGATCCGTCCTCCCCGACGGCCAAGGACCCACAGTGACGATGCGAGCCAGACCCCGAGCGCTGCGCCTGCGGCGATTCCCGCGGCCGCCAGGTCGAAGGTGATCGCACCAATCAGAGCGATGAGGGGAAGCGAGACGATCCACCAGGCGAGCGCCGTGACGAGTGGGGATCGGAGCCGTGCCGCCCGTGCGCGGATCTGCGCGAGGTGCGACGACGCTCGCTCGTCGACGAAGGCGATACGCCCACGGTAGCGGCCCATGCCGCAGGTGAAGCGGACTTCGCCGGGCCCACGGGCAGGAAGATCGATGATGGTGGTGCCGGCGGGCTCCAGGAGGCGGTTGAGCCGCGGCTCCGAAAACACGACCCGCGCCGAGCGCGGATCGGCGTCGTGGAGCCTGAAGACCAGCCGCAGGGGCCGTCCGGCACGGGCGGTGATCCTCTTCGGCCGATAGCCACGATCCACGACGACGTCGACCACCTGGCGGTCCGTCAGGTCGGGTCGTGGGTCCGCCGGCGATCCCGGCATCGTCACGGGTGTCCGCCGAGGACGATCACCAGGACCACGATCAGCAGCAGGAGCATGCCCGCGACAAGTGGGTGTGCCACAACACCGGCCATGGCCGACATCCCGGTCATGGTCATCGCCCCGCCCGCGAGCAGGAGGTCGGCGAGGAGCAGGATCGCGGCGACGAGCAGCGGGACGAGCAGCAGATCCGACATGGTCCCAGTTCAATGGATCCACCTGATTCCTCGATGAGGACCGGCTGATCTCCGTCTGAGAACGGGCCGGCCGCGCACGTCTGATCAAGGGGTGACCTTGGCGCCTCCGAACCGCTCTGCACGCCAGATCAGCGCGACGCCGACGACGGCCGCGATCGCCACCAGGGCGAGAATCAGCCCCAGCTCCACCGGTGATCGATCTCGAGCCACCACGGTCTCGTTCGCAGTATTGGCTGCCGGCGTCGAGGCGGCGCCTCCGGCAACCGTCGTGACGTCGAGCGATGTCGTGAGCGTCTCATCGCCGATCGCCTGCAGCTCGTAGGTGCCCGACGGCAGGTGGCTCGGGATCGTGAGCTCCTTCGAGAACGCGCCGTCGGCGTCGGTCGTCACCGTGCCGAACGCGATGGTCAGGTTCCCTCCCGCGAGCACGAGGACGCGATCGCTGTTCGGCTCAAGACCTGTGCCTGCCAGGATCACCGTGTTCCCGGCCGTGACGCTCGTGGGCTCGACGGCGATCCCGGATCCTTCGCCCGAGTGAGCCATCACGATGATCACCGACCCAAGCGAGAGGGCGAGCCCCAGTCCGATCGCCAGCAGCGCAGATCTACGCATCGATGGAACCTTTCTCCTGTGCCCCGCCGAACAGCGGGGCCATGAAGCCGGCGGTGCCGGCCACGATCAGAGGGAGCCCGACGAGAAGGACGAGCATCCAGCCGCCAATCGAGCCCGTGACGAGGGCATCGCCCAGCCCGGTCTCGACTGCACCAAGTCCGACGGCCACGAGGCCCAGGCGAAACAGCACGGCCGCCATCACATCGCTCCCTGAATGTGCGCCTGCGGGGCGGTCACGAGGGCGTAGATGACGAGGGCGACCATCGCGATCACCGCGATGACGCCGATCCCGATGACGACCCGGCGTCGGCTGGGTGAGCGGTAGGGATTCCGGTCCAGGAATGGCAACAGGGCAAGGGCGCCGAACAGCAGGGCGGGTGCCCAGAGGAGCGCCGACAGCCCGAACCAGTCCTCGAGCGGATAGAACGGAAGGAACATCCACGGCGGCTTCGTGGTCTCCGTCCCCGGGATCGGCCGAGGTCCGAGCCCGGCCGGCGCGATCATGGCAAGGACCGCTGCGACCGCCAGCATGAGCAGGCCGAATCCCGCCATCCGCACGAGATGCGCGCTGAACGCAGAGCCGCCCTTGGCCGGGGCCGGCGCGCCGTCCACAGCCGCGTCGGCGTCAGCGGGGCGGGAGGAGATCCCGTGGCGCTTCACGAGCAGGAAGTGCGCGATGAGCAACAGCGTGCCGATCGCCGGCAGGATGAAGATGTGAGCATTTGCCAGACGACCGATGATCGGCCGGCTGGTCGCAGCGAAGTCCGTGGAGAACCAGAACCCGACCGCGCCGAGAAGGTTCCCGATCTCGAGGTTGTGACCAAGCGCCTCGAACCCCTCCTGATCCCACTTGAGGGCGGTGCCGGTGAAGATCAGGCCGAGCGTCACGCCAAGAAGTCCCAGTCCGATCAGCCAGTTGACCTCCCGGGGTCGCTTGTACGAGCCGGTGACGAACACCCGGCCCATGTGCAGGAGCACGGTCGCCATCACGATGTTGGCGACCCAGAAATGGACGCCGCGGACGAGGTCACCGAGCGGCGCCACATTCATGATGTAGACGACGCTCTCCCGGGCCGTCGATGGGGTCGGGTGGTAGAACTGGGCCAGCCACGTCCCCGTCGCAGCGAGGATCAGAAAGCCGAAGAAGGTGATTCCGCCCAGGATGTAGCCGATACTGTTGGCATGGGCAGGAACCGGATATGCCAGCCCGCTCAGGCCGACGCGTTCGTCGAACGCCTCCCAGGCCCTGCGCCAGCGTCCGGTATGGATCGCGGGAGCATTGGCTGCCATCTGTATCTCCTCTGGTATGCGACGTCGGAGCTGACCACCACCCGGTTGGTCCCGGACTCCAGAACACGCCGATCGCCTGAGAGTCAGATGAGCGCACTCTGGGTGCCTTGTGAGAAGACGCGGCCCACTGCGCGGCACTTCCGTGCCCAGGATCCGTTACCAGGACCACGGGTCAACGCAGGATCCGGGTCGACGGCGGCTCTGCGACCTCACGCTCAACCTCCACCTGGGGGAGTAGCCGACCCAGCCACGCGGGGATCCACCAGTTCCAGCCGCTGAACCGTCCACTGATGACCTCATCGGACGCAGACACGGTCCGACCGCTGTCGTGGAGTCTGCTGAGCGCTGGCACCTTGTCTGCGTGGTCGCCGTGAACCGGGGTCTTCTTGACCGTCATGAGCGCAACACGATCGTGTTGCTTGTGATCGGCGTCGGGCTGGCGGCGACGGTTGCCGACCTGTCGATGCACGCCGGCGCGTGAGCCGTCGGCCAGTGCCCCCGGCGCCCGAGACCCAGCGGGCACGAGGCCGTCCGGTCGTCTGGTCCACGCGAACACGCGAGATTCTCATCGGCCCGACCCTGTTGCGACGGCGATCAGGAAGAGGACGTTGTCCGACTGCATCTGCACCTCTGGCACGTGTGCCCGCTTCATCCGGGTCATCAGGCCGACTCGGATCTCGCCCTCGTCGAGGAGCCAGGCGAGGAAGCACTGAGGGCCGGATCGCCGGCGCCCTGAGTAGAAGCGCGCGCCTGGGCGCGCGCCACCGCCATTGATCGGCCTGGCTGGTCGAGAGCTCGATGAAATTCAGGCCGACAGCCGAAGTGCCCGTGTGTTGCGGCACCGCGGATACAATCATTCCTGCTGCCGATAAAGGCGATCGAAGGTGGCGCGACGCTTTCAGACGAGCAAGTCACGACGAACCACTCTCACAGACACCTCGTCGCCTCTTAGGCCCGGCGTTCGTGGTCGTGGTGCTGGGCGTCCTCATCACGACGTGGTCGGCGAGGGGCGCATCAACACCAGTATCACCGTCCGTTAGGGTGGGTGGAGGGCCCGACCACGCCGATGTCTCTGAAGCAAGTCACGAAGATGCGACGCAGTAAGGCGGCCGCGATGCGGAGCGGAGAGTTGTGAAGACGGCCATCCGGACTCCAGCCAGCCAGCGCGCAGCATGACGATCGCACGCGCGGCCGTCCTCGGGATCGCCCTTATCGTCGCGGCCTGCTCATCAGCGCAGACCGACGACGCCTGTACCGCGGCATTCCGGAATGCAGATCCCCGAGCCCTTCCGGAGTACGGCGCCTCCCCCCTCGACGACGCCATCCGGGTCTGTTCCGATGTCGCGCAGTGGCGGCGAGTCTGGGAAGCCGTGCCGGCTGCTCATCAGGGCCGAGCTGACCCGATTGGCTTTCTTGAGGGACGATGTGCTGTCGAGGCGCTCTCGGCAACCCGACTTTGTCGCCAGGTCGCCGAGCCATGAAGCTAACGACATTGCCGATCTCACCGATGGTCAGTCGTCCCGGCCGGAGCAGCCGGACGCTGCCTTCGATCGCCTGGCTGACGCCGGCTTATCGAGTCGGGCGGGCCTGATCATCGGAATGACGTAGCCGCACGACGTGTCATCCCGCCAGTCGCCGGCTTCGTCTCGTGGTCACCGGCGTCACGACCGCTGACACGATCGCTTCAGTATTGATCGCGCTACTGATCCTGCCACGGACCTGGGGCCTCCTGCGCGATGCGGTCGACGTGCTCCTCGAGGCGACGCCCAAGGGTTTCGACATGGGTCTGGTCCGCGCGCACATCCTCGAGGCGCCGGGCGCGACGGAGAGCGGCTACTGCGATCGCCGCAACGCGTCGATGCCGATGCCTACAGTGACGGTCGAAGATCCCAGCAAAGGCATGCGGCTCGCGGAGCGATGTGGGATCAGGTCTGCGTCGGTCGGCGCATCCATTCGCTTCATCATTGCCCGCAGGCGTGGTCCAGTTCTCGAAGAGTGAACTTCCTCGGCGTCGGACTCGTCGGACCCCCTGTATGTCATTCAGAACGAACTCGGCACACTGCCCGAACACCCGGCCCATGTCCTGATGATCTGGATGGGAGGCCCGGCGATAACCAGGCGACAGCCGACAGGATCGCTGCCGAGCTCGGCCTCGATACGGTCCTCGCGGAAGTGCTGCCGGGCCAGAAGGCCGACAAGGTCAGGGAACCCCAGGCAGGCGGCAAGCCGGTCGCGATGGTCGGCGACGCCTTCAACGACGCGCCCGCGCTGGCCCAGGCGGATGTCGGCATCGCCATCGGCGCCGGGACGGACGTTGCGGTCGAAACGGCTGACGTGGTGCTCATGAAGAGCGACCCGGTCGATGTGCTCGGGGCTATCGCATTGAGTCGGGCAACCGTCCGAAAGATGCGGCAGAACCTGTTCTGGGCCGTCGGCTACAACACCGTCGCCTTCCCGATCGCGATGGGCCTCTTCTACCCGACGTTCGGGCTCATCCTCAGGCCCGAGATCGCGGCGATCAGCATGGCCGGCAGCTCGTTCCTGGTCGCGGTCAACACGCTCCTGGTCAAGCGCACGAAGCTCGAAGGGATCCGCCGTTATGGCGCCTGAGACTTCGCGACCGCCAGAACATGCGCCGCCGCCGACCGAGTCTCCCATCGATCAGCGGCGCCCTGGACGCCGTCCGCCACAGCCGTAGACTACGCGAGCCGCTCACCCCTCCATACGGAGCTCTTCGTGATCGAGCTCTCGCTCGACCTCGCGCAGTGGCTGGTCGTTGATCTCGCCGTGGTCACGAAGCTCGATCACCGCGAGACGCTGCGCTGCGATGACCCCGCGCTGGATCTCCTGGTGCTCGAGGAGCTCCTGGCGCCGCCCAGCGGTCTCGTCGGGATCGTCCGTCGCGAGATGCCGGCCACGATCGCGCAGGCCCGACTCGAGTCGGTCCAGGAGAGGCTGGTGCGTCGGCCAGTCCTGACGGACACGCCTGATCTCGTCGAGGCCCGCCTCGTAGGCGGCTGACCGAGCGAGCATCGCCTCATCCGCGCCCGGCTCGACGCCGTTCCAGCCGACGCGTCGCAGGACGAACGGCAGCGTCAGTCCCTGGCCGACGAGGGTGATCAGGATGACCGAGAACGTCAGCAGGAGGATCAGGTTCCTCTCCGGAAATGCTTGCGGAAGCGCGAGCGCCGCCGCCAGTGAGACGGCGCCCCGCAGTCCCGCCCAGCTGACCACGAACGTGAGGCGAGCGGCCAGGCGCGGATCCCGTCTGGCGATCACACGCCGGGGCGATCC
>JBBSCF010000126.1:0-7147 GCA_038250545.1 Candidatus Limnocylindrales bacterium
CCGCTTCCCGCGCGCGCTCGTGGAGACCGCGCTGGCCTCGGCCCCGAAGCGCTTCTCCCTCGGGGGGCGACGCCCGCGCTTCCGGCTCGAGATGAACGCCGGCGACTGCACGCTGATGCCCGACGGCGAGTCCACGGCGGTCTTCGATCCGGTTGAGAACCTGCGCCGGGCCCCCACCTGGGATGATTGGGCCGACGCGACGAAGCTCGTCGACACCATGGACGAGGTGGGCTCGTACTGGCGGATGGTGACCTCGGGGATCGAGAGCACGGGCGGCCCGGGCCCGGCCGTCGCCCACTGGCGCAACGCCTTCGGCCTGTTCAGCAAGCACATCCAGGACGAGATCGCGACCGAGCAGGACGCCGGCTGGCTGCTGGAGCTGCTCGTGACGATCTTCGGCAGCAAGGAGGCCGTGCGGCGGGACCACCCGTTCTCGGTCCTGTTCTGTCCGGTCTCGCCACTCGCCATGGAGACCGAGCACACGGACGCCTGGCTGGCGACGGCCGGCTGGGACATCCCCATCGCGATCATGCCGATGCCGATGATGGGGACCTCGGCGCCCACCGGACTGCGTTCGACGATCGTTTCTGGGAACGCGGAGGTGCTCGGGGCGATCGTCCTGGTCCAGGGGGCGTCGCCGGGCACGCCCGTCATCTACGCGCCGGCCCTCGCGGCGATGGAGCCGCGGACGGGGCGCTGGGGCGGCGGTGGCCCGGAGCACGCGCTGCTGGGCGCCGCGGCGACCGAGATGGGCCGGTTCTACGGCCTGCCGGTCACGTCGAGCAACGGCGGCACCGACCACTTCGCGACGGGCGCCCAGGCAGCCTACGAGCGGACGCTCAACTGGTCGCTGCCGGTCCTGTCCTGGCCGGACATCCTGATCGGGCCCGGGTCGCTGGGCGGCGCGTCGACGCTGTGCCTCGAGCAGATGGTCATGGATGTGGAGGTCTACCGCATGTGCCGCCGGCTCCACGACGGGATCGGGGCCGGGATCGGCGAGACGGACGTGCTCGCCGCGCTCGATGAGGTGGGCCCGGTGGGGGACTTCCTCGCCCGGACGCAGACCCGGGACGCGGTCCGTGGCGGCGAGTGGTTCATGCCCCGCCTGGGCTCCCACGGAACCTACGACCGGTGGGAGGCGGCGGGCAAGCCGGACGTGATCGGCCAGGCACGCGAGGTGGCCATGGCTGCCATCGCCGGCCACGTGCCGCTTCCGTTCGCGGACGGCGTTGACGAGGAGCTGGCCCGCCTCGAGGCGGCCGCACGGGGGAGCTGACGATGCGCTACGAGGCCGCCTTCCTGAGCGTCGGGGAACAGGCGCGGGTCCACGAGGAGTCCCTGAGGATCCTGGCCGACGTGGGGGTGCGCGTCCATGGCGACGTCGCCCTCCCGCTCCTGGCGGGGGCCGGCGCGGAGGTCGATGCGGACACGCGCCTCGTCCGGATGCCGCCCTCGCTGGTGGAGGCGGCGCTCGCGACGGCACCCCGGGCCTTCACCCTCGGCGCGCGCAACCCGGAGCACGACGTCGCAATGCCCGCCGCGGCGACCCGCTTCGCGCTGGACGGGACCGCCGCGTTCATGCGCGACTTCGCGACCGGGGAGCGCCGCTACGGGCGCCGGGGGGACATCGTGGACGCGATGCGGGTCTTCGGCGCCTGCGACCTCGCGGTCATGGGCTGGCCGCCGGTGGCCGCGAACGACCGGCCGGGCGCCTCGCGCCCGCTGCACGAGTTCGCGGCGATGCTGACAGCCCTCTCGAAGCACGGCCAGCACGAGCTCCACCGTCGCGCCCAGGCGCCGTACCTCGGCGCGATCATCGAGGCGCTGGCCGGGGGCCGCGAGGCGGCGCGCGAGCGGCATCTTGCGTCGGTCGTGTACTGCCCGGTGGCGCCGCTCGTCCACGAGGGCGAGATGCTCGACGCGTACCTCGATCTGGGGGCATGGGACGTCCCGGTCACCGTGCTGCCGATGCCGGTCCCGGGCACGACCGGCCCCGCCGCGCTGCTCGGTAACATCGCCCTCGCCAACGCCGAGACGCTCTCCGCGCTCGTCATCTTCCAGGTCGCGAACCCAGGCAGGCCGGTCCAGTACGGCAGCGCCGTGGGGTCGATGGACTTCCGCAGCGGCGCGTTCCTCGCCGGCACGCCCGAGATGGGAATCCAGTCAGCCGCCCTCACCACGATGGGCCGCTTCTACGGCCTGCCCACGATGGCCGCGGGCTGCGCGACCGATGCCCACGACATCGGCCCCGAAGCGTGCGTCGAGAAGCTGTTGACGATGCTGCCGCCGATCTCGGCCGGGGCCGACATCGTGGTGGGCTACGGCGAGCTGGATGGGGACCAGACCCTGGTCCTCGAGCAGATCCTCGTGGACAACGAGCTGGCCCACCTCGCGCTGCGCCTGTACGGCGGCGTGGACGGCCGCGAGGGCGCGGAGCTGTTCGGGGACATCGCCGAGGTGGGGCCGGGCGGCAACTTCCTGGCCATGCCCGCGACACGGACGGCCGCCCGCAGCGGCGAGTTCTACGAGCCGTCGCTGATCTCGCGGGCGACCTACGACGCGTGGCACAACCTGGGCAAGCCCACGATGTACGAGCGCGCCCGGGCACGCGTCGAGGAGATCCTGGCCGGGCCGGTGGTGGATCCGGTGCCCGAGGCGGTCGAGGTGGAGATCGACGCGATCCTCGCCGCGGCCGACACCGAGCTGCGCGAGGACTGACCTCGACGGCATGGGGTCGCACCTCGTGGATGCGGCACCTGGGCGCCCCGGTCCGCTGGCGCGGCTACCCGAGCTCGACCCCGGGACCCTCCGCGTCCGTGCCCTCGACGCGGCCGATCGGCCACGCCGGCACCCCCGCGTCCGCCAGCGCCGCGAGCACCGCCTCCACGTCCGCCGCCGGGATCGCCGCCAGCAGCCCGCCCGACGTCTGCGGGTCGTGGGCCAGCGCCACGAGCTCCGAAGCCACGCCCTCGCCCACGATGAGCGCGGGTGCGGTGAACCGGCGGTTGTGGCCCGCGCCACCCGTCTCGATTCCGGCCCGCGCCACGTCCAGCGCCCCATCGAGCGCTGGCAGCGCGTCCGCGGAGAAGACCAGCCGCGCCCCAGAGGCCCGCGCCATCTCCAGGCCGTGTCCCAGCAGCCCGAACCCGGTCACGTCCGTGGCGCCGCGGACCGCGAACCGCGCCAGGACCTCCGCGGCGGCCCGGTTGAGCGCCCGCATCTGCGTGATCGCCGCCTCGAGGTGGGCGTCCGACGTCTGCCCGGACCGCCGCCCCGAGACGAGGAGCCCCGTCCCGAGCCGCTTGGTGAGGATGAGGGTGTCCCCCGGCCGCGCGCCGCCCTTGCGGAACAGCCGGGCCGGGTGTGCCGCGCCGATGACCGCGAGGCCGTACTTGGGCTCCGGGTCGCGGATCGTGTGGCCGCCTGCCAGCACGCCTCCCGCCTCGCGGACCTTCGCGGCCGCCGCCTCGAACACCGCCGCGAGCGCCGCCTTGGGGAAGTTCTCCGGGAAGGCCGCGATCGAGAGCGCGAACAGCACCCGCCCGCCCATCGCGAACACGTCCGAGAGCGCGTTGGCCGCGGCGATCTCGCCGTACGCGACCGGGTCGTCGACGAGCGGCGGGAAGAAGTCCAGCGTCCCGATGATCGCGAGGTCGGGCGCGACGAGGTAGGCGGCCGCGTCGTCGGGCGGCTCCAGGCCGGCGATGAGAGCGGGGTCTGAGGACGCACCGAGGCCGGCCAGGGCCTCGCCCAGGAGGTCCGCGCCCAGCTTGGCGGCGCAGCCGCCGCAGTCGGTGAGCTCGGTGAGGCGGATCGGCGGCGGCGGCTCGGGCGGGGCGCTCATCGGCGGATCATAGACGCGACCGCCGCCGGCCCGAACGCGGCGGCCCGCCCGCCAGGTCCAGAGTTCGGGGCCGATCCCCAAGGAATCCCCCGAGACCCGGGGTGAACCCCGATGCGCCGCAGGCGGAGCACCGCGGCTGGACCGATGCCTGCGACCCGACGCGCTACCCTCCGCCCGTGGCGACCGAGCGTCGCCTTCGCGGGGGAGCGGAGCGGTCCCGGTGGGCCGCCCGGTCTTCAAAACCGGTGGCGCGGCGCCCGGCGTCGCGCGGTGGGTTCGACTCCCATGCGCTCCCGCCACGCCCTTGCGGGCATCCGCCACCTGATCCGGGCGTCGAGGCCGGCCAGATCGAGGCCGGAGCGCCAGTGCCGGGACCCACCGCATCAGCCGCCAGCCGGGTGGTCCTCGGCGACCGGCACCAGGAACGACATGGTCGCCTGCGCCTCGTCCGACCAGCGGGTGAGCAGGGCCCAGATCCGCCCGTCGGGCGCGGCCCGAAGCCACTCGACGGTGTCGCCCACCTTGCCGAAGGCGTGCTGGCGGGCCTTGGGCAGCGTGCCGTCCCGGTCGAGCGCCATGAGGCGCGGCCGGTCGGCCCGGTAGGCCGCCACGTAGATGCCGCGCTTGCCCACGGCCGGATCGAGCGGGCCGGTGGGTCCCGGCGTGCAGTCAGGGCAGATGATCGCCGGCGCGTAGGGGAGGCGAACCGGCCAGCCACCCGCGATGCGGCCGCCCGCGCTGAGCAGCGTCGCGCGGCCATGGCCCAGAACGACCACTCGCCCTGCGCCGGTCGCGACGGGCCGGCTGCCGCTGTAGCAGCCCACGTCGACGCCGATGCTCTTGACCGGCCAACCGTCGGCCACCGTCCCGTCCCGGCCGTAGCGGATCGCCCGCCCGTCCCCGGTCACGATCGTCATCGACCCGTCGTCCACCACCAGGGGCTCCGAGGCCCAGCCCTTGAGCTTGATCGGCCAGCCGGGCGCGGTGGTCCCATCGAGGCCCAGGACCGTGTACGTGGTCCGGGCCGCCGGCCCGCACTCGCCATCGGACCAGTCCCAGGCCGTGACGTGGACCCGGCCCGCCGCATCCACGACGACGGTGTCACCATCGGGGGCCGAGCGTGGCCAGCCCTTGGCGGTGCTGCCGTCGGGGAGGACGGCCGTGATGGTGGCGGAGGGTCCGCCGACCGCGATCACGAGTGCGCCGTCCGGACGGAAGCCCGCGATCGAACCGCTCCCCCCGATCGCGATCGGCCAGCCGACGACGGTCATGCCGTCCGGGCGCACCGCCCGGATCATCGTGGTGGTGGTGCCGGTGGCCTCGTTGTCACGCTCGCAGGACGCGTAGGCGATCCCGCCGGCGCCCACGGTCAGGGCGCAGAACGGGACGTCGGGGAGCACCACGGGGAAGCCCGGGAGCTCCGCGGCCTGGGTGTCGAGACGATGGAGCGTCCAGGTGTAGGTCTCGGGGATCCCCTGTGCGCCCCTGACCGCCACATAGAGCGAGCCGTCGGGGCCGAGCGCGGCGGTCGCGATCGGGTCGCCCGTGTCGCCCTGGGTCCAGGGCCAGCCCGGGAGCACGGCGCCGGCCCCGTCGAGCGCCACGACACGTGACCGGTCCGCGGTCCAGTCCCGCTCGACGAGGATGATCCGTCCATCGGCCGGGAAGAGCACGTCGCCGATCTCACCGGCCCCTTGGTAGGTCCGGGCGGCGGCCGCGGGGCCTGTTGGGCTGGGCGAGGGCGCCGTGGTGGCCGACGCCGTGGGAACGGCGGACGGGGTCGAGGGCAACGCGAGCGTGGCGGCCGGGATCGCGGGCACGGGTGTCGGTGTCGGCTGGTCGCACCCCGCGACCAGCGCCAGGACGACGAACGCTCCGATGAGGCGGCTGGCGACGGTGACCAACGGGGACCTCCGGGGGGCTGTTGCGAGTGTGACGCTCGCGACGCGGTCCCCGTGACTCCGAACCAGGGGCGGACCGCGGCCTCGCCGCCCTCCCATCACCGCGGCACAGCCGGTGTCGGCCGGGCAAGGGGCCGTCCCACCGGACGCGCCCCGCCGCGCCGGAGAGGTACGCTCGCGTGATGGAAGACGCAGCGCCCGCACCCGAGACCACGGACGAGCCGGCCGACGACGAGGAGCCCGACTGGGCCGCCTACTACCGCTACACGCTGGGTCGTGAGCCCCGGCCGCTGTTCCTGCGCGGGAAGGAGGCGATGGCCGCGTCCGGCGTCCCGCCCGGCACGGCCGTCGACGTGGGGTTCGGTGACGGGACGGAGACCATGGCGCTGCTCGAGGCGGGCTGGCGGGTCGTCGCCATCGACAACGCGCCGGCGGCCGCGGAGGTCCTCCTCCCGCGGGTCCCCGCGGCGGCGCGCGACCGCCTGACCGTGGCGGGTGAGCCGGCCGGGAACGTGGAGCTGCCGCCGCTGGACCTCCTGTACTCGGCCTACGTGCTCTCGTACCTCGCCCCGGATGCCTTCGCGCGTCTGTGGGCGCGCACGCGCGCCGCCCTCCGGCCGGGCGGCTTCATCGTGGTCAACCTCTTCGGCGACCGGCACGCGTGGGCGTCCGAGCCCGGGACGACGTTCCTGCCGCGGGCCGAGGTGGAGCGGCACCTCGAAGGGCTGGAGATCGTCGCGCTCGACGAGGTCGAGGAGGACGGCAACTCGTTCAAGGGCCCGACCCACTGGCACTACTACGACATCGTGGCGCGTCGTCCGGCATGAGCCCGTCTGCCCGGCCCGACCACCCCGTCCCGCCCAGCGTCGAGCGCGTGCTCCAGGTCGTCCGCGCGGAGGTCGAGGCCTCCGAGCCCGCCCGATTGACGGCGCTCGTCCGGCGCGTCGTGGACACGGAGCGCGGGCGGCTGGCCAACGGCGCCGATCCCCTCACCGACGCCGAGCTGGCGGAGGCCGTGATCGCGCTGGCCGACGACGCGGTCGACCCGCGGCTGGTCCTGCCGCCCCACGTCGTCAACGCGACGGGCGTGGTCCTGCACACGAACCTCGGCCGGGCGCCCTGGCCCCGGGCGGCCCGCCTCGCCGCGGTCGCCGGCGCGACGGCCTACGGCTACCTGGAGCTGGACGAGGTCACCGGCCGCCGCGGGGCGCGGTTCCGGGCCGCGGAGGACCACCTGGTGGCCCTCACCGGCGCCGAGGATGCGCTGGTGGTCACCAACAACGCCGCCGCGCTGCTCCTGGCGGTGGGGCTCGCGGGCCGGCGCGGCGCCGTCGTGGTCTCGCGCGGTGAGCTCGTGGAGATCGGCGGCGGGGTCCGGATCCCGGAGCTGATCGCCCGGGCC